>NZ_BCBX01000032.1:0-428032 GCF_001417795.1 Sphaerimonospora mesophila
CCCCCCAAACAGCGCGACGGCCGGATCGAGGCGCTGCGCAACCTGCGGGTGGCCCGCCGTTCGGCTGTCGACCAGCGCGCAGACACCCAACGCCAGATCAAAGCACTGATCGTCACCGCTCCCGACGACCTGCGCGAACGACTGCGCGGCCTGCCCGTCAAGGAATTGATCAAGGTGTGTGCGGGACTGCGGCCACAGCCGGCCGACGCCGCCAGCCCATCCACCGCCGCGAAGATCGCCCTGCGGTCGCTGGCCCGCCGCCACCAGCAGCTCACACAAGAGATCAACGAGCTCGACGAACTCCTGGACCCACTCGTGGCCGCCATCAACCCCCACCTGGTCGCGGCCAACGGCGTCGGCACCGACGTCGCCGGCCAGCTCCTGGTCACCGCCGGCCAAAACCACGACCGGCTCACCTCCGAGGCCGCCTTCGCCATGCTCTGCGGCGCCGCCCCGATCCCGGCCTCATCGGGCAAGACCCACCGGCACCGGCTTAACCGAGGCGGCGACCGGCAGGCCAACGCCGCCCTCTACCGCGTCGTCCTCTGCCGCCTGCGCTGGGACCCCCGCACCCGCGCCTACATGGAACGACGCACAAAGGAAGGCCTCTCCAAGAAAGAGATCATCCGCTGCCTCAAGCGCTATATCGTCCGCGAGCTCTACCAGATCATCACAGCAAACGATCATGAACTCGCCGCTTGACATCCATAGGAGCATCCGGCCCCTGACGTCACATCGGAACTCTGGGCTTCAGCGCCATGTAGGCTGCCGTCACGGACGGTCCCGGTGGCCGGATCACTTCATGCTGGGGGTGAAGAGGCTAGCCGGCCCAGACCAGGTCGTAGATCATGATGACCTCGGCTGATTCATCAAAGTGAAACCGTAAGATGCCGAAGTCACCGAACGTGGTCTCGCGGATGTCCTTGCGGCCGGGATAGACCGCCCAGGCGTCCCATGGCTCCTCGATCAGGTCGGCGGCACGCTTGACGAGTGCGTCCAGTGCCTCATCGGGCAGGTTCTTCATCTCGGCCAAGGCCGAGCCGGCCAATTCGACGTGATGGCTCACGGGCGTCGTGCCCGGGCGAGGCGCTCTTCCCAGTCGGGAATGGCGACCTCCAGCGGAACCCGCATGCCGGTTCCATGCAGGACGTCCTCCAGGCCCTGACCGTAGGTCGGGTCAGAGTACGCGACCGACCTCAGCCACCACACATGTAGCAACTCGTGAAGCCGGTGGAACTGCTCCGGCCTGCGCGCCGCGTCGAGGGCTGCTTCGTACTCCGTGAGGAACCGGGGCCGCCACTCGTCGGGTAGTGCCTGCAAAATGGCCTGCGGGTCGTAGCGCGGATCATGTACGGGCTGGGCGCTCATAGGAAGAGCCTAGACACTGGCCGCCAGACCCGCAGGTCGGTCCCACCGAAAATCCCGCGCCGCCGCACCGCTCCTGGAGACGAGGACCCGCAACCTCACCGGCCTGCGGGGCAGGATGCGGACGACGTGCGGCCGGAGCAGCGGTCGCACGAGGGGTATGAGTGGCCGTACGTCCTGTCCGGCCGGCTACGGCTGGCCCTCGGCGAGCACGACCTCGTCCTCACCGCCGGGGAGGCCGCCGAGTTCGGCATCCGCGTGCCGCACGGGTTCGGCAACGCCGGACCGCAGCCGGTCGAGTTCCTCAGCCTGTTCGACCCGCAGGGCGAGCGGCTGCACGTACGGCCCGCCCTGCCGCGAAGGGATAAGAAGCCGGACAGCCGGAGTTTTTCCGCGGTTTGACCAAGAGAGAATGGCGCGACAGGATTTGCCGGGCAAATGCCCACGCCGACCGACTATGGGATGACCGGCTTGTCCCCTCATACATCCGTCTTACCGGTTCGTCAGTCCTACTCGCTTTTCTGGTGGTGGATGGCGGCCCTGCTGGCGATCCAGCAATTCGTTCTGAATCTGCTGATCCTGTTCGTTCCCTCGCTGATGGCGAGCGAGATCGTCAGCTGCGGCTGGATGGGCTACGACGCCGGTCCCGAGTGGAAGAGGGAGTTGACCGCCCGGCTGTGGCAGATCGACGCGTTCGTGACACCGGCGATCCCCGTCGCCATGGTGCTGTGCATCTGGTTGATCGCCCGCCGGGGTGCCGACCGTCCTCGCGTACACAAATGGACGGCTTTCGCCGGTGTAAGTCTGATCTGTCTGGATTATGGGTTGACCCGGGCGCAGGCCCTGCTGAATCCGATGCCGGAGGAGGCCAGCTGCTCGGTGGACCCCGCGACGTTCAATGCTTTTCCGTTGGAATATGTCGGCTGGATGTTCGCCCCCGCGGTCTTCGTCATGATCGGGGCCTGGACGGGCATGCGGCCGCCGATGCGGTCGGCGCGTCGCCCGCTGCCGTGGCGGCCCGTCGCGCTGGTCGCGGCCGTCACGGCCCTGCTGGTCGCCGTGGCCGTGGTGATCGTACGGCTCACGCCGGAGCCGCCGCCCGCGGTCGCGGCGGACGGAACACCCCGCCACGCGCTGGTGCTGAAGGGCCACCGCCTGGCCGTACTGGACCTGGTCGAGGGTGGCGAGCCGAATGCGGTCGGCGCTCCGGACGAGAGGTTCTACCAGTACACCGGGGTCGTGCGGGACACCACCCCGGGCCGATATCTGGCAGCGGTCACCACCGCCGGGAACGGCGCCTGGGGAGACCGGTCCTCGCGGATCTACCAAATCAGCGTGCACGGGGACGGCGACGCGGAGGTCGGAGAGCAGGTGGGCGGTGATTACGACGGCATCATCAAGGACCTGGCCGTCTCGCCGCAGGGCCGCATTGCCTACTCGCGTGCCGTGGGGAAGCGGGACGATTCTCTGGAGATCGACAGGACGTTCGTCGGGCTGGTGGACGATCACCGGGAATGGTCGGCGGCGGGCGGCCAGGGCTTCGGCGCGTTCGGAGACGGGGAACTCGGTCTGCACTGGCGGGACGTGAACACCCTCGTGTTCCGGGGGCCCTCGCCGAAGGCCGGCTCGCCCCGGCTCGCCTCTTTGGACGTTCGCCGCCCAGGCAGTGACCTGTCCGCCGCCGGGACGCTCCTGACCATGGGTGGCCTCGAGGACGGGACCGCGCTCACCGTACCGGGGGAGACCCGGATGGTGTTGTCCCAGGTCGGTGTGGAACGGACGTGGGATCAGCAGATCGTGGTCGTCGATCCGTCGAGGAAGCAGCCGATCGGCTCGGCCTTCGCCGCGGGCTGCGGAAACATCGCGGCGTTCACCATCGACCGGTCCGGCCGCTATCTGCTGGTCTCGGTGGACAACAGGGCCGGCCAATTCGTGGGTGACTCACCGGAACCCGTATGCGGGAACGCCGGGCCGTACCAGGTGTTCCGCGTCGACCTGCGGCCTGCGGCTGACGCCCCGAGACCGACGCCGCACGCCGCCCGGTACCCCGGTGAGGCCACCCCGCTCAACCTGCCGCAGACCCCCGTGTGGAGCGGAAAGTCCAGCGTGCACGCCATCGCCTGGTAACGGAGACGCCGACCTGCCGTAGCGACGACACGCTACACACCGGCTTCGGATTCGCTGGGCTGCGGTCTGCGTGCCCTCGGTCTCGAGCGCGTGGTCTGATCAGTTGTACAAACGCTGTACATCCTGCATGGGAATCTGCCGCGGACGCGGGTTCTGGGACAGCATAATCCTGAACGTTCAGAGTTCTTCGAGGAGTTCGGCTGCGGCCTTCGGGTCCATGATGTTGGACCATGCCTGTTCGGCGGGGAGGAGATCGCGTTCAGGCAACGCGTATTCGGGGAACCATCCGTCCGGCTCGCAGCCAGGAACCCGGCCAAGGATCGTCGCGGTCAGGTTGGCGGGGATCGAACCGGTGATACGAATGGCCACGTAGGTTTCGTTGCCGTCATCGGCCCGGATCAGGACACCGAGCCGGAAACCGGGGAAGTCGGTGGCGTGTTCGTGTCCATCGTGCAGGGAACCGCGAGTGAGGTCTCGGATCGTGGAGTCGAGACGGACAGCGAACCTGGTAGCGGCTTCGAGGCGGTAGCGGTCGTGGTCGTCGCGGTTGGGCTTCAGATGTTCGCTGTAGGTGTCCGTGATCAGGGGCTGGTCGTGTTCGGCGTTGTAGCGGGCGCGGGCCGCCCTTGCAGCTTCAGGTCATCGCGGAGGACGCGTAGTGTCGGGCGGACGCGTTGCACGGAATGTCATTCCTCCCAATCGCCGACACCTCCGAGCTCGTTGATGCGTTCGGGTGACAGGCCGGTGAGCAGGGACACACTGGAGGTCAGAGAACCGTCCAGGACCTTCATCGACTCGATCATCCCACGGCGGATCTGTTCACGCTGCTGTTCTACGTAAAGACGTACGGCGGCAGTGACGAGGTCTTTCTTGGTCATCCCGAGGAAGTGAGCCCCCTGGGTGATCAGTTCGTCGGTCGCTGGATCGACCTTCAGTGGCGATTGCCGCTTTGTCGGGTGGGGCATGATTGTGGTCTCCCTCTTTTCCTCCATAGCACCTAGGTACCTCAGCTTGGGACTGAACAACCGGAGCACGGTCGCATCCCGAACGGATCTCGCTCGCGCTCGCTCCTGATGCTGGTCAAAGAGGGGGAGAGAATTGCCAGCCCTCGGCGAGCATGCCGTCCACTGCTCGTACGGCCTGTGCCAGCCGCTGCTCGGGCGAGCCGGTGACGATCACGTGTGGCAGACCCCTGGACGCGAGCTCGGTGCGGAAACGCTCGTCCATCCGGTGACGGATGTGCTCGCCGTCGCGCCAGCCGTCCTGTTCGAACGGTACGTCCGCGACCGAGGTGTGGATCCACAGGTCGTGCCGGGCACGTTCATGGATCCGGACGACCTCGGGGGAGACGGCGCCGAGGTAGCGCTCGTGCCAGAGCGAGGTGGCCAGCGCGTCGGTGTCGCACACGAGCAGGGAAGAGCCCGTCCGCGCGGCAGCGTCCTCCCAGGCCAGTTGCCGTTCGGCGATCAGAGTGAACTCCGCCGGCTCCCAGCCGAGGTCGTCCAGCCAGGGTTCGGGCTCACCGCTCGTCTTGGCTGCTCGGCGGGCGAGGGCTCGCGAACGAACGGCTGCGTGGGCAGTGGGACCAGCCCATCCGGAGTGTCCAGCCAGATTCCCGTCATCGACCCTGCCTCGCAATCTTCCGATGACGCCAGGGTTTCACTCGGTCTACATGCCTTCCACCTGTGCTACGCGATCGTTACTGACGGGCTCTGCGATGAATATGGGCTGGCACCAACAATCGAGTCCGTCCACGGCAGGCTCTGAGACGCGCACTGTTGGGTCTTGCGGCCGGGTCCGGTTCCGCTACTCGGTGTCGGTTTCGGACTGAAGCGGGACCGGTGCGGCCAACTCGAACGAGATGGCTGTGCCCGCCGCGCTACGGCTGAAGCCCCAACGATCGGCAATGTGATCGACCAGCCAGAGCCCTCGACCACCTGCCGCATCCAGGTCGGCGTCCTTCGTACGAGGAATCAGGGCGGAACCTTCGTCTCGGACAGTAATCACGACGCACCCACCGCCGAGCCGGATGGAGACGAGGAACCCGGACAAAGGTTCTCCGTGGCGTACGGCGTTGGCCGCAAGCTCGCTGGTGAGCAACACGGCGTCATCGCCCCGCGGATGGCCGTCCCCCAGTGTTGCTCCCACGAACCTCCGAGCCAACCGCACCTGCTCGGGCGAAGAGGGGAATCGGCGCGAGATCATGAGATGCGTCTGAGGGATCGAACCGGCAAAGGCCTGGGACTCCATGCCGAAGTCGGGCGGTTCAGCCGCTCCTGTAGCGAGCACGGACGGGACACGATCGTTCACGCTGACCTACCTTTCACGATGAGGACTTAGGTGGCGATCGTCCGATTTGCTTGTCTATGCGGTCTCCGAGCCGTTTTGTCGATTACCTAGGAGAGTCGTGTAGACACTGAACGTAATAGTGAATCGAGAATCCCACTCCTGCAACTCTCTTTGCTGAGATCGCCAAGATTTTTTTTGGATCTTGCGGCGCGGTGGTACGCCAGACCGCGAAACTGGCGGCATGGTGTATCGACCAACTGTGCGGGCCCGCCGCTTGGCGCGCGAACTGAGGCGGTTACGTGAACTGCAGGGCCTCACCTTGCAGGAAGTGGCCGACCGGCTCGGTTGGTCACGGGCGCGGGTCTCTCGCATCGAGACGACGCAGATCAGGCCGCATCACGGCGACGTTGCCGACCTGCTCGACCTCTATGGAGTGAGCAGCCCAGAGCGCGATGCCCTCATCGCGCTCGCAAGGCAGGTGCGGCAACGTGGTTGGTGGACCGCGTATCAGGATGTTTTCTCCGGTAGCTATGTGGCTCTCGAAGACGAGGCATCGGAGATCCGAGCCTGGGACGCTCAGCTCATTCACGGTCTGCTCCAAACCGAGGACTATGCCCGGGCCGTCATCCGCGCCGGCCGCATGATCGCCGATGACACGGAGATCAACCGAAGGGTTGCTGCCCGCAGGGCCAGGCAAGCCATGCTGGACCGACCCCAACCGCCACGGCTACACGTCATCGTGGACCAGGCCGCCCTCCAACGTCAGATCGGAGGCCGGGACGTCATGCGGGAGCAGCTGAGGACATTGGTCGATCACGCAGCCCAATCCGCCATCACCATCCAGGTCGTGCCGTACGACATGGGCGAGCATGCCGGACTGGATGGCCGCTTCACGATCCTGAGCTATCCGGACCCGGCCGACCCTGACATTGCTTATGTAGAGGGCACGATGGGTGACATCTACCTTGAGAGCGCCGAAGATGTAGCAAAGCACCAGTTGAGGTTCGATCAGGTCGGCGCGGCGGCGTTGTCGCCCGAGGAGTCTGCCGCGCTGATCGGCAAGCTGGCTCGGGAGTGAGCATGGACGATACCCGGCACGAACTCGCCAAAGCGCGGTGGCGCAAGTCCTCCTACAGCGGTAGCGGCGACCAGTGCGTCGAAGTCGCCGTTCTGTCAGGAGGACGGCGGGCCGTACGTGACTCGAAGGACCCGGCCTCCCCCGTTCTCGTATTCACGAGCACCGAGTGGACCGCCTTCCTTAACGGAATCAAATCCGGAAAGTTCGACTAGGGAGATCAAATACCCGTCAAACTCCTCGTAACCGGCTGGCCCGCAGTCGTCAAGTCGGCATGCGATAGATCAATCGCGTCCGTATTGGCAATTAAGGCTTGTCCCTTAAGGAATGCACGTAGTGCGCGATTCTCTTCGCCGCATCAGACGGATCTTCGTGCTCCCAGACGCGAATAACAGTCCAGCCGGATTCAACGAGAAGGTGATCAGTTTCGGCGTCACGCTCCCTGTTCTTTCGGACCTTCTCCGCCCAGTACTCCGCATTAGTCGCCGACTTGGTGTGGTGCTCCGGACAGCCGTGCCAGAAGCAACCGTCCATGAACACGGCCACTTTGGCCCTTGTGAAAACAAGGTCCGCCGTTCGGCGGACGGCCGGTAGAGGTCGAACCGAGACTCGATAGCGCAGCCCAAGGGCGTGGGCAGCACGCCTAAGGGCCAGCTCCGGCTTGGTGTCCCGACCTCGGTTGGCCTGCATGCTCTTGCGTACACCTTCGCTGGAAGCGCGGGTCGGTCTCTCGACTCTCACGGACATACCGTATGCGACCGCTACGATCCCGATCGAGGGCTTTGACCGAAGGGCCGTCAGTATAGACCCCAGAGCACCTGCCCTCACTGCGGCAGGCCGGGTGGAGGAACGCTTTGTGGGATGACGTCAGACTCGTCAATCGGTATCGACTGGATGAGCGGCTCGGCGAAGGCGCCATGGGCGAGGTCTGGCAGGCGTTCGATCTCCGACTGGACCGAAAGGTAGCGGTGAAGCTCCTGCTTGATCAGTTATCGGGTGAGAAGCGCAAGGTTGAGCGCTTCCTTGCCGAAGCCAAGATCGGCGCCGCAATGCAGCACCCGGGCATCGTGGTGGTATTCGACTTTGGTGAGCACGAAGGACGCCTCTTCTTCGTCATGGAGCTCTTGGCCGGTGAGGATTTGGCCAAGGTACTGTCGCGCTCCCGCAACGGCCTGCCGATCGAGAAGATCGTACGGATGGGCGAGCGGCTCGCCGATGCGCTGGCCGCTGCGCATGCTAGAGGCGTAGTTCATCGAGACATCAAGCCCGCCAACATCATGATCCTTTCTGACGGTCAGCCCAAGATCTGCGACTTCGGCATTGCAAGGATGGTGCAGTCGTTTGGTGGAAAGGGCACCGCGGGAATCGGTACTGCTGCATATATGGCGCCCGAGCAGTACAACGGGGAGATGGACGCGCGAAGTGACCTGTACTCACTGGGTTGCGTCCTCTACGAGATGCTGACGGGGGACCGCCCCTTTCTTGGGAGCCCTTTGCAGCTCCTTTATCAGCACAGCATGGTCACCCCGCAGCCGCCGAGTGCGACCCGCGACGAAATTCCGGCCGACTTGGAGGAACTCATCCTTCAACTGCTCGAGAAGAAGCCGGAAGACCGACCGCAGACAGCTGGCGAGGTCGTCGCTCGGCTCGAGGCCATACGCACCGGGATGGACCGCAACCCGAAAACGCCCAATCCCATCAAGAAGAGGCCAGTTACTCAGCTCCCGCCCAACGAGCTCCTGAAGTCCGGGGCGCCGGAGCAGAAGTACACCGACGCCGACGACGCCATGTCGAAGGCGATCGATGATGTCCTGCGCAAGGCCCATGTGGACGCCAGAGTGACGGGATTCACCCGAGGCCCCAGCACGAGCCGTTTCGAGATCAGGCTCGGGCCGACGACGCCGCAGGAGGCGGTGTTCTCGCTGTCATCCACTCTCGTCGCGGCGGTGGGCAACGCCGCAATACGGCTCGTGCCGTTGAAACGGTCGACCTCCCCCCTTCCGGGCGTCGCTGCCATCGGCTTGGAGGTGCCCCACCGCCGTCCCGACCTGATCAGTCTGGGTGACATCCTTCGAGAGGTTTCGGAAGACAGCGGGTTGACGGCAGGTCTGGGGCGCGCCCAGGACAGGACCCCCGTCATGCTGGACCTGGTGAAATCGCCGCACCTACTTGTCGGCGGCGATTCCGAAGGGATCGATCCGCTCCGGAACATCATCGCCTCGATGGCCATGCGACAGAAGCCGAGCCGGCTTCGTCTCGTGCTCATCGACTCCCGCAAACAACGCTTGGCCGCCTTCGGACACTTACCCCACATGGTCGATCAAGCCAAGGACGACCCCCTCGGCTGGGCCATCGCCGAGGTGGGGCGCCGCTATGCCGATCTGGCGGCGACCCATTGCCGTACCACCGAGCAGTTCAACCGGGAGGTACGCGAGGGGCGAGTACCGACCCCAATCGCCCTCGGTGACACCGAGCTGGCCCACCCGGACGTGCTGGTGGTCATAGACGAGTTGGCCGAAGCCATCCGGCAGGCCCCGGGGGAGGAGGCCATCAGGGAACTCACCAGGGAAGGCCGCGCTGTCGGCGTCCACGTCGTTGCCCGTACGGCTTCGCCGAACGAGCGTGTGATCACCAGCCGGATCAAGGGCTACATCCAGGCCCGACTGGCCCTGTCGGTGTCCACGGTCGAGGAGAGCATGCGGGTGCTCGACCGGGAGGGTGCGGAGTCACTGTGCGCAGGCGATGGGCTGTTCGTCGGCGATCGACAGCGCGTGCCGCACTGGATCAGACTCGCCGCGATCTCCGACGATGAGATCGCGGCGATCGTCAGCCACTGGCGAGGTTGAGGAACGGGCTCGGTTCGCCGTGCCAGGAGACCTGCAGTCGTTCGCGGGCGCGGGTGCATGCGACGAAGAGCAGACAGCGCTCCCGCTGCAGGTCGTTCCAGTGGGTGGTGGCGTCCTCTTCGAGTGGCGTGACCGAACTCGCAGCGGGCAGTTGGTTGGCGCCGACGCCGATCGCGGCCACACAGCGGAACTCCAGCCCCTTCATTCGGTGCATGGTCGTTGCGCGAACGTGGTCGTCGGCGCCATCGCGGTCGCGTGATAGATAGCTGGTCTCGATGCCCGCCCGAGT
The DNA here is from genome assembly GCF_001417795.1 of Sphaerimonospora mesophila. NCBI lineage: Bacteria > Bacillati > Actinomycetota > Actinomycetes > Streptosporangiales > Streptosporangiaceae > Sphaerimonospora > Sphaerimonospora mesophila. Next base: position 9,992 of record NZ_BCBX01000032.1, read on the forward strand.
CAGAGCGGCCACGGCGTCCTGGGCCAACGTCTGAGATCGGGCCGCGATGCCGATCTCCTCGGGTTGCACTCCTGCGTCGAGCCAACCTCGCACTGTCTCCACGAGGTGCGCGAGTTCGGCGTTCTTCGTGGCGGCGGCGAACAGTTCGGGTGTGTCGCCATGGACCTCCGAGCGGCAGCCGGTCAGGCTCGTCTGTTGCCCATCGAGATCGTCGATCTTCTCCCCGGTGAGCATGGCGCAGCTCCACGCGAGGATCTCCGCGGTGGTTCGATAATTGATCTTCAACCGGGTGGACCTGCCACCCAGCTGGATGCCGAGCGCGCCCAGGGATACCCGGTTGTCGTAGATCCGCTGGTGGGTGTCAGCGGCGATGAACAGGTCATCCGGACCCTCGTCGACTGCGGCTCGCAGGACGCGCCAGCGAACCGGATGGAGGTCCTGTGCCTCGTCCACGATCACGTGGTCGTATGGATTGGCATCCGTCTCGTTCAAGAGCCGGGCAGCCTCCACACAAACCGTCTCAAAGGTGCGGTACCCCTGTTCGGTCAAGATGTCCTCGAACTCCGCGACGGCGCGCCAGATCTGCGCCCTCTGCAGGACGCCCAGTCGTCGCCCACGTCCGACGCGGCGGGCGGACAGATAGTCGCCCGAGGTGGTGATCCCCTGTGCCAGGATCACCTGACGCCACTCTTCGCGGAGAAACGTCTCGTTGAAGTCCAGACTGCGACGTCGGACGATCCGCCGCCAGATCTCCATCTCCTCCGAGTCGCGGAGCAGCGCGAACTTCCCGCCGTGCTCGTCCACCACCCGCCTGGCCACCTGGTCCATCGTCAACACATCGATACGAGCCAGAATGTCGTCGTCGGTCTCCAGCAATCGCAGGGATTCGGCCAGCGAACGGGCGAGCGTCGCGGTGAAGGTTGTCAGCAGCACCCTGCCGCCCTGCCGCGCCAGATGGCGGGCGCGGTGCAGGGCCACGACCGTCTTTCCCGTTCCCGGCCCGCCCGTAACCTGTGCGGATCCGGAGTAGGAGCGGTAGGCGGCCTCTCGCTGGGCGGGGTGAAGGTAGACGCGCCAGCGAGCGAAGGGCTTTTCGAACAAGTCCATGAGTTCTTCGGGACCTTCTACCAAAGCCACCTTGTCGGGCATGCGGCGTACAGCAGCGGCCACGTCATCCGGGTCGTACTGTTCATGAATGACGGATCCGACGATCTCGTTCCAGACCTCTTCTGGTGACATGCCGCTCGCGAGGCCGATCAGCACGTCGTACTGGACCTGCGGAAGACGTCCTTCCAGTGCTTCCAATACTCCGATGTCGGTCAGCTTACGAGCGAACTTTCGGATCTGGTCGTCGATGCCCAACCGTACAAGATCGGCATCCGTGACATGGGCGAAGACCGGTCGGACGACAGGCGCTTTGTCCACGGAGAGCTGTTGGATGGCCATGTCGATCGTCTCGGTGTCGCGGACCTCCATGTGTCCCGTGGCGGCGTTCACGGAGACGCGGCGATTCTGTACCCATGAGTAGGCCTCGTTGTGGTTGTCCACTCTGAGCAAGGTGTACTCGTCGCCGGTCTCCGGGACCAGGACGATGCCCCGGTATTTTCGGTCGATCCGAATGCTTTTAAACCGATGATCTCGGATGTGGTTCAACTTCTCCAGATGGGCGCCGGCGTTCGAAGTCTGCTCGAATTTGCGGATCGTCTCGACGACCTTCTGTTGCACTGGCCGTTCCAAGCGAACGAGATCCTGCAGGAAGTCCCGATGAAGGCCCAATTTGGCCACGCCAGCCCCCTTCTGCGTCCGTAGATCGGTTCTCGGCCCGGGCATAACTGTTTGGGCCAAGAACAGGTGGATCACGGTAATCCGGTTCCGTTGAAGAAGAAGCCAGTAGACGGATCTTCGGGAGTCCCAACGATCAGCGCCCGGTCCAGGAAGAGGTTCTGCGCCTCACAACTGGTCTCGGCCAACAGGACGCAGGCGTGGCAGGCGGCCAGGTTGAGGCTTTCGAAGCCTCGGGCCTCCGACTCGATGCAGGGGGGATCCTGCGAACACCAGGCGGCCCGGGCCAAAGCCGATTCGAGTGAGCGGTAGAGTTCCCGGTGCTCGCCCCGAGCCACCACGCCTCCGAGGCTACCCTCGGAGTCGCTGGTGGCGGTGTAGATGAGCAATCCCGCCATGTCGTCCGACACGTAGAGACGCTCACGAAGCGCCGCCGCCGGGTAACCGGCCTCCAACGTCCACTCATTGATCAGGATGTGAGCCAGAGTGTGCAGAAGCACATATCGAGGGGTGACCGGGGAACGCACGTCACTGGTCGGCTTGCCGTAGCCGGCCCGTCGCCGCAGCTGTGCGGTGTGGTTCCGCTGGATTCGCTCAGCACGCTCGGCAGGCCCTGGTCGCGCCTCCCACTCACGGAGCCTGGACTGATCAATGGTGAGGAACACACCCTCACCGCTGACCTCGATGGCGGGCAGCCAGTCGACTCTTTCTCTGGAGAGAGCGGCGTTGCGGAGGTCGGCATGGGTAGGATCGGGCATCTCAACCCGGGCGAACGACTCGAGCACGCGCACTTCGCGTAGTCGTTTGACCAGCATCGATCTCGCGATGCCGTACGGCAGGCCTGCGGAGGGGTCCGATTCCGGCGGGACGCATTCGAAGTCCTCGCCCCGCTCGACACGACCCGTTCCCGCGTACAGTTGCTCGTACTCGCTGCGCCGCAGGTCGTTGGCCGGTTCGAACCCGACCGACTCGTCAGAATCCGGCCCGGCACTCGTGGTCAACTCCCTGCGTCGCTTAACAGCCTCCAGAACGCTCTCCGCCGTGAACCGGTTGTCATCCAGGATGCCCGAGCGCCTGATGTTGTTCAGGACCATGGTCTCGGAGGCCCCATCGTCGATGAGTCCGCTGAATCCGTCGAAGTAGGAGTTCAGCTTCTTTTGCAGGCTCTCAGACCATGGTGGGATCGACAGCGCCGACCGATTGATCGGAAACCAGGTGGCCGATGAGCCTCGCTGGAGCGTCCGAGGCACGGCAGTGCAGCCCGGCTGCTCCGATCCTCGTCCGAGCCAGGGACGACGCCCTTTGCACTTGATCCCCAGCGCCTCCATGGCTCTACGGCCGAAGGCTCCTTCCAGAGAGACGGGGGGCACCCCACAGCTGCACTTGACGAGGATCGACCGTAGCGACGCCGTCCGCCCCGTGCTGTGCAGGCTGAGCTTGTGTCCGGTCCCATCCGTGGTCTCACCTGGCGAGTTCTTCTTATGTACCCAGGCGAAGTAGGGGAAGTCATCGAGATGGCCGTTCTCGCACGCGATCACGAATCGGGACGGCACTAGCGGCTTCTCACACGCCCCGCACAGGTTCTTGCCCGCTGGCGAGCCGAACCTCCTGAACTCCTGTAGATCATTGCACCCCGGGCAGGAATAGATCTCGGGAAACAGCCTGATCTTCACTCCATTGCCGGAGGACGGGTTATCGGCTGGAGGCAGATGAAACTTGGAGACGGCCAGCCAGTTCTGAAGCCGGGGCTCGTATATCACCCCGGAGGGGCGAACCTTCCAGGTGTCCAATCCGCTGACAATGTACGACTGGTCCTCGATGGCCACCAATCCACCCACTCCGTAGGTGGTGATCAACTGGGCGCGCCGGACCGCACCGATGGGCTTGCTCGTCACCTCCTGCTCGCCGTGCTGGCGGCCACCGCTGCGCCGGTTGCGTCCCTGTCGCAACGCCATGTCACTTCTCCAGATAGAGGTCGGACTCGACATCGACGTCGCGCAGGCTCCAGAGCGTCGCGAAGGCGTCATCGAGATCTTCGTCGGAGTAACTGCGCAGGAGCGAGGCATCGCTCGGTCGCTTCTCGCTGCGCTTGTATGTGGGTTTCGCCGCGTAGACCAGTGCCGGATTGTTCTCGGCCAACTTGATCCACCAATTGATGACGTCGTCGAGATCCTCTGCGGTGCCCTGTAGCTCCTCCTCAGCAACCTTCGAGACTCGGGCCAAGATCAGGTCCTTCATCTCTTCCAGTCGGTGCTCGTGGTCCCGCACCAGTCTGGCTGCCCCATTCGAGCGAAGCTCTGGATAAACAAGCCGTGCTGTACCGACGAGCACCGCATGGAGCGCCCGGTCCCGGGCACGGGCGGAGAACGGGGTCACGCTCGTCGATTCGACCTGGCGGTAGAGAGCCGAGTGATATGAGACGAAGCTCTCGTAGTGCGACCGGTCTCTGGACCGGCTCGCGTTGAACAGCATGACCACCAGTCCCGGATGTTGCCGCCCAACCCGGCTGCTCGACTGGATGTACTCCGCGGTGGTCTGCGGCTGCCCCATAATGGCCATCAGTCCGAGCCGGTCCACGTCGACCCCGACAGAGATCATGTTGGTGGCGAGGACCGCGTCGAAGGCCTCTTCATCGGGCAGCCCGCGCTCCAGGTCCTTGAGTCTCTGGGGCACGTCGCTGGACTTCACCCGGCTGGTCAGCTCGGCGAGACGTTCTGCGGAGCGCGGCTTCCCCCCATCCCGTTTCGCCAGCAGGTGCAAGCGGTCCTGGACATCGTCGAGAACCTGCAATTCAGCCGCCGCCAGAAGACGAAGGCTGTTGAAGTAACCGATCAACGTCCAGTAGGCGTCCCGTATCCTCTCGTCGCCTTCGATTTCAGCGGCATGATGCAACAGCGAGGCGTAGGCCCGAACCAACAGAGTGGCCTGGCTCTGGCTGGGCGCGAACAGTCCGACATAGCGGCGGGTGGCCTTGTCCGCCGCCGCCGTCTCAACCGCGAACCAGGAGTCGCGCGCGTCCAGACCGGCGGGTGGAAACTGATGAACTTCCCGGTTGAACAGTCGCCTGCCCTGGTCCTTGGCCCGGCGGATCGTCGCGGTGGACGCGATGACCTTGGGAAGGTCGGCGGCGATGTCGATCGCGGTCTCGTAGAGCCCGGTGAGGCTGCCGAGCGGGCCGGAGATCAGGTGTAGTTCGTCCTGGACTATCAGCTCCGGAGCCGGCGTCGTATCGTCCCTGTCCCGGTTGAACAGCGACGCGACCTCCTCCTTCCACGCAATCTGGGCGAACTTGTCGACCGTCGCGATAACGAGGGTCGGTCGGACCTCGTAAATCCTCTCGTCCACGACGTGAACCGGCAGTTCCTCATGGAAGTCACAGGCGGACGTCGGACAGAAGATCCGCATGTGCGAGGTCTCCACATCGACCTCGTAGTGCCATTCGTCGATCGCGGTTCCACACCATGGACAACCGCGCAGCTGCACCGGGTTCTCCGTCTGAAGCTCCTCACCACCGCGCAGCCGATCGATGGCAGCCGCCGCCTCCTTGAGCTTGTTGGGGGTGGCGGCCGATCCGACCCACATGCCGATGGAGATGGTCTCGTGACCGAGGTCAGTCAGCCGCTCCCGCCGGATCACCTCCATGGCGCAGATGAGAGCGGCGGCCCGTTCGAACTGTTGCAGGGTGAGCAATCTGAGCGTGTAGCGCATGAGCGCAGTCACACCTCCGCCGGCATCGCCCCTGCGCATCCGGCGTAAGAACACCGTGAACGCGATGAGGCCCAGGTACGCCTCGGTCTTTCCGCCGCCTGTGGGGAACCAGAGAAGATCCGCGACACGGCGATCGTCGTGATCGGGATCGACGATCCCGTCCAGGCACAGCAGCATGAATGCGAGCTGGAACGGTCGCCACCGACCGTCGTACGTCACCTCGCCCTGACGGCCCGACTTGATCCAGCTGGTCCGGCCGCGTTGTTCGGACATCGCCCGATTGGCAAGCTGAAAGGCGGCAAGGGCGACCGGGTCGCGGCGAAGTGTCTCGATGCCTGCGGCCATCCGGTCACAAGCGATCTCGCAGTGCTCGATCTGCCCCGCCGCGGCCGTACCGAAGGGAGTCGGACGCAGCAACCTGGCCTCTTCGGCGCGCTCCGCGATCCAGGCGCGATACCCCTCGACCAGCCGTCGAAGCGTGGCTAGCACATCCGACGTGGTGGCCTCGGCGAGATAGGCCATCTCCAACCCTGGAACGTCGATCTCCGGATTCGAGTCGGTGAGCAGTACCTCTTTCGTGGGAACGAACGAGGTCCACACAGCCGCCACTGCGCTGGGGCGTCCCTTGAGCAGTTCCTCGTCCCGAGGCGCTGGCGGCGTCCAGTCCCAGTCGGCTGCGCATCCGTGACCGATCGCGAAGGTCGGCATGTGCCGATACAGGAGACGGTTGACGTGAACCTCCTCCTCGTCCGCACCCACCGGAACGGGCCGTTCCACCAGCGCCTTCGTCCCGTTAGGGCCCGCTATGTGAATGGTCGGCTGGAACAGACAGTGGGCGTCCTTGAGGTCGTACTTGTCGACCCGGTTCGCGTTCAACAGCGCGGCCGTGACCGCGACCGCGCCGGTCCCCGCGTCGGCGTCCCTGATCCTGACCCGGAGTTCGACCCCAGGTGCCAACACCTTGGTGACCTGACACTGCGAGGTGACGTCCACGGTGACCGGATCGAGATTAAGCACACGGCGCCGCCACCGCAGATCCTGCTCATCTGTGGCACGGCGGGCCGCCCGCTGTGCTTTGACGGGGCGTCCCGCCGAGTCGATCGGATCGTACATTGCCGCTGTGACGGTCACCAGGACGACGGGAGCGACCTTCGGATCGACACCAAAGGTGAGTCCCATCGAGGTGGGAAACTGCCGGTTCGCCATGGAGACCCCCGTGTCCTGGACGTCGTCCAGAATGGAGGAGACCGAAGTCTGCTCATCGTCGAGCTCCGACCGCTCCTTACGGACACGGTCGTCGTCGGCGTCATGTGGGAAGAGGATGCCCGCGGCGTAGGTTGTGACCGGTGGGTCGGTGAGGATCTCCTCCTCTCCTCCGACCGGGCCGAGGATGTCGAGCGCCAGCCGTTCGACGAGATCTTCCCTGAACCGGTAGTGCTCAGCGTGCCGCGACACCGGTATCCTCCTCTTCATCTTTTCTGTCCCAGGTGAAATGGCCGAGGCCGACAAGTCGGGGAGCGAGCCAGACACCGTGCGGACCGAGGCCTGCTTCGATGCCGGCGGCCTGGCTGCCGGCAACCGTCTCGACCACATCGATCCGAATCCCAGTGATCGTCCGCGGCCAGTTCCTCGGCTCGTAGTCGCGGCCGAGCTTCAGATGTCGATGCAGCTGCGCATGGAACCGGTCTGATGTGGTCCCGATCGGTCGGCCATCATGCATGACGAGGTACGGCGGGCTTTCCTGCAGCCCGATGGCCTCGGAACAGAGTCGTTCCAGGGCGATTTCGTCTCCAGGTCGGACCTTGCGGGTCAGGTACTCCTGCACCTCTGCTGGATCCATCTCGAAGTCCCGCGTTCCGGCCGGCTGTTCGGAACGCACGTCTCCTGCGACGACCTCCAGACCTTTACGAGCCCACCGTTGGAAGAAGAAGCGAGCCCATCGACCGGTCGCATCGTCGATGCGGATGCACTGCATGTCCAGAGGGTCAAGCCAGTAGACCTCGTCGCGAGGCCTCGTCATGGCCACGTAGAGCAGCCTGGCCTCCTCCGCCGAGTCCACCTGGTGAACGACTTTCCCTTTCTTCGGCGGTGTCTCCGTACGGAGCGGGCCCGGATCAACGACCAGGACCCTGTCGAACTCCAGCCCCTTCGCCCGATGGAACGACGACACCACCAGCCGGGCGGGCGGCTGCGCGGTGAGCTCGTCCGCGAGTCGTCCCTTTGCAATCGCAGTGCGTAACCGTCCGAGGTCGAGGCTGCGGTCCCCACCGCGTCTCGAGTCCGTCCGCAGCAGAAGCCGCCACAGCTGGTCGAGGAGCAGGCTCTCCGCCAGCGACAGGTCAGCGGCCAGCTCGTCGAAACGGGACCGGCTAAGCATGGAGCCATCGCACTGCCGGACAAGCGACCCGATCCAAGCCGGGACCACTCGGTCCTGTGCCGATCGTTGAAGCCGATGCGGAACGCCGAGCCCGTGCAACGCCTCCGAGACGATCAACGCCTGCCCATTTGTACGGCACAGCACAGCGGTCGTGCCCTCGTAGCAGACAAGGGCCTCTGCGGCGAACTGGTCGAGCTCACCGAAGGTCAAACTGTTCCTGTCACCCCGAAGGGTGTCACGCAAATCGTCGTAACACGACTTGGCGCCATCGCCGCCGTTCTCCGAGAGCGACCGGAGCCTAGCGCCATGTCCGAGAGCGATTTCGGCCGCCTCGCTGCGGGCTCGAAAGTTCTCGGTGAGGCTCAACTCCACGAGGTCCTCACCGAAGGTGGCGCGCAGCCAGTCGAAGAACCGGTTGGTCTCGCTGGCCCGTTCCGCCGGGTCTTCAATGGTGAAGCCGTAAATCGCCTGTGCCGGGTCGCCGACGACGGTGAAGCCGCAGTCGAACCGGTCCAGCAGTGCCTCGACTAGCTCACGTCGGGTACCGACCAGGTCTTGGACCTCGTCGATGACCACGTGGAGCAGGTCCTCGTACAGCGCGTCGGCGAGCCCGTCCTCAATGGCCTGTCGGGCACCGTGGATCCTGGCGTCGAAGGACCTGCTCGGCCAGTCGCCGTCGGCATCGACCTGTGACAGCACATCGAGCGCCCACGAGTCGAAGGTCCGCGCCCGCACGTGACGGGCCGCATCCCCATGCCTGACGAGCCGATTTTGTAGCTCTCGTACCGCGGCCCGAGAGAAGGTGAGAACCAGGATCTCCCCCGCGCTCAGGCCTTCGTCCGCGATCAGCCGGTCCAGCCGTCGAACCAGCGTGTGGGTCTTGCCCGCCCCCGCCCCTGCCGTGACCAGGAGAAGCGCGTCCGCTGGCTGATCCATCACGGCCTGCTGTTCGGCAGTGAGGGGAGGCGCGCCCGTGTAGATATCGCTCACAGCAGCCCCCACATTTCCTCGAACTCGGTGAAGGCAAGCTTTTTGTCGTAGTTCACGATGTTGTCGGCCACGTCGAGGATCAGGCAGGTCTCCTTACCACCGTTCTTGAGACCGCGCAGGCCACGGCCGATCATCTGCTGATAGACGTTCGGGCTGTAGGTAGGGCGGGCCACGATGACGACCTCGGTGGCGGGTGCGTCAAAGCCCTGAGCCAGTACCCCGTAGTTGGTGAGGACCCGGATCTTCTTCTTGCGGAAGTCCTCGATGCGGCTCCGCCGGTCGGCGTCCGGGGTGGCGGAATCGATGGCGGCGGCCCTGATCCCGCGATCGTTGAGCTTGGCCGCCATCAGCTTCGCGTGTCCCACTGACGTGGCGAACAGCAGTATCGGGCTGTCAGTGGGCAGGCTCTCGATCTCCTTGATCAGCATGTGGTTGCGATCGATGTCCCGGCCGAGCCGCTCCTCTGCCGTAGAGGGCAGTCTCCCGCCCTGGAAATCCGCGGTCCTCAGCAACTCGTCGGCAGTCAGCTTGAAGGTCGCGCCCTTGAGCTGACGGTGTTCGACTCGTGCCAGCACGCCCAGTCTCTGGAGCTCAGCGTGCGGGCTGTCCTCGAAAACCCCTTCGTCCAGCCGAGTAGCGCCGTACCGATCCACCAACCTCCGGGTCTCCTCCTTGTTGAACCCGCGGTACGGCGTCGCGGTAAGGCCGATCAGCGGCCTGGCGGACTCGCGATGGGTGAGTCCGAGGGAGGCGAGCAGCCTGGTGTACCTGGGAGCGATCGAGACATGGGCCTCATCCACGATGACCATGGCCGCGTCCCGGAGCCAGGCATACTCGTCCTTGTCCAGGCAGACTTCGAGCTTGGCATCGGTGGCGACGACGAGGTGGGGCGTCTCTTTGATCGCGGTGGCCTCACGGCCGCCCCAAAGGCGGTTGATCGTGAGTCGCTCCTCCGGACCGACTTTCGACCAGACGAAGGACCAGCTCTGCACCGCCTGCTCGCATAGCTCCTCGGTCTGCGCGATCCACAGCACCGGACGGCCGTCGAAGCCACGCTCCTTGATCACGCGGATCACGGCCTCGGCCGCCACGCGAGTCTTGCCGGCGCCGGTGGGCAGACAGAGCATCGCCCTCGGTGCCTTCCATTTCATGAGCAGGTCGACCATCTTCCCGGCGAGCTTCTCCTGGTAGTCGTGGAGCCGGGGGTAGGCGGTAGGTCCACTGACGACCTCCATCGGGCGAAGCGTCTCGCTCTTGGTGCCGGCATAGGACTCCGACAGGCCCAGGTCGTTCACCAGCTGCAACGAGCGAGTGTCACCGCGGAAGCTCACCGCCGCCTCGGGAAAGTTGGTTTCGATCTCCTTGCGATAGACGCGGAGGGTTTCCGGGCCGTACGCGTTGTGTGCGAGCTCCGCGATCCGCCGGTCATCAGCGGGCTTCCCCTTCTCCGCTTCCTCGCTCTCCAGCAGCCCCTGCGGCAGCCCTTTCTTGAGTGCCTCCGCACCGACCAGCTCCAGCATCTTCTGCGCAGTGCTCTCGGCCTTGCGGGCACGCCGCAGCCGTTCGTCGTTGCGCTGCTGCTCGCGCCGGTCGAGTACGCCTCGGCATCCGGCCGGACCCAAGCCGAGCTTGAGCACCCGATCGATCTGCGTCAAAACCTCCGTGTCGTCGACGGGCCGCAGAACGAACACCACGCGGTCCTGGACTTGGGCGGCGGCGGGGATCGACGCGGACCGCATCCCGTTGGGGGTGCGAGTGATCTCCTCCAACTCGCTGCACCGCACCAACGACCATCCGTCCACCTGGTTGCGCTTAATGATTTTCAAGTGCGGAAACTCTTCGATCAACGGTACGGCTTCCGCCTGCTCGACCCAGCGGAGCTCCTTCTGGATCACGTCCGACGGGGACAGCATCCCCCAGGTCTCCCGCATCTGCTCCGCCGCATCCTCGGACGGCGCGAGCAGCGCGGGCACCCGCTCTCTGATGAGCGCCTCGTAGTCGGCGTGGCTCGCCGTCACGACGATGTCGGCATCCTCGATGTCGCTGCGCCATTCGTCACCGACCCGACAACGGGTGGTCGCTCCTTCGGGCCACGCCGCTTCTGCTTCGAACAACAGGGCGTAGACCTTGCCGGGGAAGGCGTCGTCCTCGGACACCGCCACCTCTGACATGAGCTTGGCCCAATGAGTCGGCCTGAGGTCCCCCAGGCCGGCCGGAAGCTTCAGCATGGATGCCACGTTGGCGGAGACCTTGGCCACGGGGAGCACGTCAGCGTGTCGATGGAGTTGCGGGCTCACGCACTGGGAAACGCGCCGGAGGCCCCGTGAGGTGTCCAGGTAACCGTAAGAACGCGCCATCCACTGAAGTGGAGACATCACCGTCTGCCGAGTCTCCGCCTGTCTGCCGACCTGCATCGTCCAGTTCGCCACGAGGCCGAGATCGGGGAGTTCCCGGATGAAGGCGGCCTTCCCCTCGGGGGACAGCTCCATCAGGAAGTGGAGAGGTCCCGCCGGGGCCGCCCCGTCGAACCGCATTGTGCTCATCTGCGGTCGGCGGTCCGATGCGGGAAGCTTCTTGCAATAGAGCTTCCACCTGCTTTCGACGTACGCCTTATACCAGGGCTCTCCGCTGGGGTCGACCCTCGTGTCCGGCCCCTCTCGAAGCCCCAGATCACGGAGAATGGGACGGTCAGGACCATGGAATTCCATGTCCACCGCGACTTGCGCGTCCCGGGAACCGTCGCCCGGTACCACCTTGCCGGGCAGCAGGCAATCGAAGATCCGCCGAAACTCGCCTGCGACTGTCCTCACCTTGAGTTGTTCAACGGTGTCGATCTTTCCGGCCCTGATGACGGCGAGGGTGTCGGCAGGTCCCGCCTGCCGTGACAACTCCCAGAAGGCGGTCCATTGAGTGTCCCCATAGGTAAAGAAGCCCTGCTCCAGAACAGAGGCGAACCGCCCTGCCGCGTCGGCTTCGTACACGCCCAACTCATCCAGTGCCCGCCGAACCGACTCGTCGCTCAGGACCCGCTCATCCACGTAGATCATCTGATCGGACAACTGGTCTAAGGACGCGCGCCGAAAAACCTTGGGGGAGGGCGCCGCGAGACCATGCGACTCGGTCAGGACGATCTTGGCCTTGCATGCCTCTTCCGCGAGGGTATGGCTCCATCGCTTCATGTCCGCCGCAATCAGGATCGCCCGGGCGGACGCCTCGGGAGACTTGCCTTGGACGAGTGCTTCCAACCACTGGCGAATCGACTTGGGCGAAACATCCTTCGCCTCTCTGAGGATCCGCTCCACGCTCTGCCTGCGGTGAGGAGTCTGCTCCACCGTGTGGTGGCACCAGTTCTTCGGCCGGCCTGTATATCCGGCCCACAGCTCGCGCCACTCGGGTCGGAGATCGGCAGGGTGGAGAGCGACCTGTGACGGGATGTCGAAACGGCCGTCCTGGTCGGGCAAGGTCGGTCGAACCGCAGCAACCTTCCAGATCGTGTTGACGAGTTCGGCCGCCGCGAACTGCGGCTCTTCCCGCCCTCGAGCCGGAACATGGTCAAGGTAGGCGCAAGGGTCGTCCGCGCGCGCGAGGAGCGGCAGAGAGTCGACCACCAACTCGGCGGCCACCCGGATCAGCTCCTTGTTGAACGCGTTGGCGTCGTAGAGGTTCTGTCTGTCGGTACTGGTCTTCCAAGGGGCGTTGATGATGCCCCGAAGGGTCGTCTTGAAGTTCGTCGGGAAGTAGGCCCAAAACTCGCCGAGTCTGGTTTCTCGACCGCTCCGTACCGGAACCGCCCACGAGATGTCGATCTCCGGCCGATCGTGAAGCTCGCCGGCTTCACCGAGGGCTTTCGCGGAGGGCCGGTGCGTCCTGGTGAAGACCCTCCACTCTTCGGTGGTGGTGCCGCCAGGCGTCCTGCTCACGGTAACTGTACGGCGATCCCCGTCGATCTTCTGAGATATCTCTTGCTTGATCACCTTCGTGTCTCGCCGGTCTTCGAGAACCACGGTGCCGACATGCGGAGAGAAGAGCAGGAATTCGCTCGGGAAGTTCTTCAGGTCCTCACCGAGCCTGCTCACATGAGACGGCTTGAGTGGGAGCCGGACAACGGTCGTCGCCCATGCCAGCAGATCCGCGAGCACTGGATCGGCCTCCACGGCCTTCTCGCGGTCGAGCGGCTGGGCCATCCGCAGCACCGGAACCTCGTCGGCCTCGGGCCAAACAGCTCTGATCTGTTCTTCCGCCCACTCCCGGTCGAAACCGAAGCTCTTGTCGTTGTCTCGGCTGAAGAACTGCGGGGAATCGGTGACGCTGAGGACGGACTTGACGCCCACGCCGAAGCGCCCGATCTGACCACCACGCTTGCGGGACACGCCCATTCGGAGAATGGTGTCCGCGCCCTCAGGGGTCATCGCGGTGCCCTGGTTCGCACAGTAGAGATAAGCCCCGGTCAGGACCACACTGATCTTCCCGCCAGGCTCACGCTGCAGTTCGTCGGCGCCATTCTGAACGAGCTCGTAGATCTGACGGTCGCCGTAGCCGCCTTGCGTGATACTCCGCTCACCGTTCGCGTGCTCCTGAATGAGGCCCGGATCAATGCGATAGGTTCCCAGGACACGGGCCGACTGATCGAGGACTAGTTGAAGAACGGATGACGCGACGCTGCTCATTGCGCGGTCAACTCCTCGGGGGAAGACGGAGCTTTTCTGAGGATGGGGCCGGTTTCGTCAACGAAAAGCAATACCCGATGGCAATCACGACGAAACGATGGAAGTGAATCAATGAGGGCACGATTCGGACACGACCTTAGGTCGCACGCGAATTATGAGGCCTTCAATTACGTGGGGGTACAACTCGCCCCTTGGGCGGATCATTCCCTCTGTCCGCCTTTCGGAGTGGAGACATGGTCGCACATGTACGGATAGATGCGCAAGACGAGTTGAGTATGGACCGAGCGCCCCATTCCGACCAATACGACATATAGCATCAAAGATGCATGTAACGCCTTCTTCTCGAGACACGTCCAGTGAGGCGGAGGGCTCTCGGCGCCCGGTATCACAGCACTCACCCCACCAAGACATAGGGGAACCGTCGCCAGGTAGTGTCAAATGCCGTTTGACGGTAACCTCGGCGTCAAAAGTGCTCGTTTCGCCTGGAAGGTCGATGGATGACGCAGGACGACGGCAACGTCCCTCAGGAACCGGAAGCCTTTGGCGCTTGGCTCGGCCGGCAACTGCGACGCAAGAACATGAGCCAGTCCGACCTCGCCACCGAACTCGACGTGACTCGAGCTGCAGTCTCCGCCTGGATCACCGGCCGGGCCGCACCGCGGATCGAGAAGATCCAGGCCATTGAGGAGATTCTCGGGCTGGCCGCCGGTTCATCGGTGACTCGGGACGAGGCCCCTGATTCCACCGGATCGATCAGTTGGCATCACCGACCTGCACATGCCGACGGTGGTCGGGAATTGGGCAATGCCGCTGCCTTCGCGTTCGATCCCGACCTCACCGTCCTCGCTCGTGAAGCCACGCAGAACAGCATCGACGAACGGTTGGACGGCAACAGGCCCGTCCGCGTGCGATTCACACTCCACGAACTGACAGGCGAACGCCTACGCCGCCTGCAGGAGGCGCTGCGTTGGGACGATCTGGTGCCGCACTTCGAAGCCGCCGCCGACCCTCGTCAGAAGGTAGGCAGGGTGCTCGCCAACGGTCTGCAAGAGTTACGAGAACGGGGCAGCCTGCTGCTGCTACGCATCGACGACTACAACGCGCACGGGTTGACCGGCCCCGAATACGACACCGGTCGATTCGCTGCCGTGGTGCGACGGCTGCTTGACAGCCATAAGACCGGCACGGCGGGCGGATCTTATGGCCTGGGCAAGGCCACCATCTGGGCCACCAGCCAATTCGGCTTGGTCATCATGAACAGCACCCTCTCAGAGACGTACGAGGGTCGGCGTGAGTGCCGAATGGTCGGTCGTCTCGATCTTCCCTGGCGTGAGGTCAACGGCGTCCAGTATGCGGGTCCCGCCTGGCTCGGAGAAAGTGATCCGCTCCGTCATGGGGCCGCGCGGTCCTGGTGGGCCGGCGACCGCACGGTCGAAGAGTTCTACCTCACTCGTGGTAGCAGTGACCCCGGCACCAGTTTCCTGATCGTCGGAGCCTATGATCCCTCCGGAGAGGCGGTGGATCTCGAGCAGATGCACGGTGCTCTCGTCCGAGCTCTGGCTACGGGTTTCTGGGCCTCCATGGTCGTTGGCCGAGACTCCGCCCCCTTGCTGGAGGCTTCAGTCGAAGCCTTCAGAGACGGCCAAGTCGTCATGGCGGAAGAACGTGTCGACCCGCACCGCTACGAACCTGCTCGCTCCCGTGCTGTGCGAGCGTTTCTCGACGGCACCACCGTTTCGCAGATCACCGCGGCCGAGGACGTCATCGCGTTGCCCGTCCCGTTGACCGTGCCACCGCGCAAGGACGACACCAACACTGAGACCGTTGAGCATCAGGCCGTACTGCTGGTCACTCCGACCACCGATGATGACGAGCGGCCGAATCGCTTGGTCTGTACGCGCGGTACCCGAATGGTCGTACTGGAGCGCACCGTCAGTGACGTTCCCCTTGGCGCGATCCGATTCCAGGCCGTACTGCTCGCCGGCCGTGCCTCCAGAAGGAACGGGGCGGAAGCCGACCTGGCCGAGGCATTCCTCCGAGCCGCCGAGCCTCCAGAGCACAACGACTGGAAACAAACCGAGGACCTGACCTCCACCTATGCCCGGGGAGCGGCCACGCGACTCAAAGAGTTCCGCAAGGCCATGGTCGACCGCGTCCGCGAAGCAGTTCGCCCGATGGAAAATATCACCGATATCGAAACTCCCGCCTCCCTGCGCGAACTGCTGAAGCTCGACCCGCCTCCAGCACCGCGCAGCCCCGGATACCCGACGATCAGAAGTGCGACCGGTGCGGTCGACGCGGACGGTGCCTGGTGCCTCAGGGTAGAGATCAAGCTTCCCGAACGGGATGATCCTTGGTTGGTACGTCCCTTGCTACGCTTCGCCACGCGTTCGGGGCCCCGGCCTGAGGCCCGCTGGGCGCACCTCACTGCCGAGTCGCACTGTGAGGTGACCGAGGACGGCGATCTGCGATGTGCGGCGGGCGCCCGTACGGCTGTGTTCACCGGTATCAGTGATGTGGCGAGCCACCCTGTGACCGCACGGATGGCCGTGGCCGAGGTGGACCTCGCTCGAGGGAAGGAGAGCGCGCAATGAAGCGAGTCCTTCCGTACCCGGTCGTCGTCGGGGACGTGTCCCTGGAAGTCCACGAGGCCCGGTTGGACGACATCGCCCTGCCGTACAGCATGATTTCGCAGCCGCACAGGATGGTCGCGCTTCATCAGGCCAGTCGCAGTGACTGGCGGACCGCTCGACTGTCGGTGAGGATGCGTGCGCCGGAGCACGAACTGGACTCGGGCCCCTGGACGGCCATCGATTGCCTGGTCGTACTGTCAGAGCGCCGTACCAATACTCGCACTTCGACGCCCCTCCGCATGGATCGCCCCGGTGAGTGGTCCGGGGATGTCGATCTACAGCATGACCATCACCTCGTCCGTGCCGAGCTGATCGGATATCTGGTCGCTACCGTCGATGGAGTGCCCGGACGCGTGATCGCGGCCACAGATGATTTCTGGACTGTGGACCTTCGGGCTCGCACGCCGACGCGGCGTGACGAGATTCGGGCTCGATGGGTCGACTTCGGTGACGAGCGCAATCCCTACCTGCACCCCTTCAAGAATGATCCTTGGACTGTGGAAGCGGCTGGCGATAAACCCGTTCTCTACCTGAACAGCGGCTTCGAAGGGCTGAGGGCTGTGCTGGACAGCGCACAAGCCGCTCACCGACCGGCGCGTGACGCTCTCGCTGCGCAGATCGCAATGGATACGTGGACCGCCCTGTTCAATGCCGCGACATATCAGGACGACGGCGATGTCCCGGAATGGCCGGGCGGTTGGCGTGAATCGGTCCTTCGCCGGATGCTTCCGGACCTTTTCCCGGACCGTTCTCCCGGTGATGCTCTTGCCGAAGTGATCAACCGCCGAAGGACGGGCGACGGCGGCGGCGATCTGCAGACCCGGATCCTGCACGCCGCCGCCAAGCAAGCGCGAATGCCCAAGAACCTGGGCGGCTTCATTCGTACATTGCGTCGTGCGGGTCAGGAGGACGAGTGAACAACATCCCCGAGTGGCTCGCCTGCCTGCCCGACGCGGCGGCGGCCAAGTTCCTCACAACGGCCGTGCTGGAACAGCGTGAACCGCTGCCTTTTGCCGCCATCGACCGAGCATCCCTCCCGACTCGGTGGGCTGTGGAGCCGGTGCGACAACTCGTGGACGAGGCACTGAAGCGGTTCGAGTCGGAGTCCCGAACAGCGGCGGATGCCTGGCTGGCACCGGTACTGCATGCGACTCTGCGCCTGACGCGCCAGGAGGCTGCGGACTCCCGACTCTGGAACCACCTAGCGCTGCGCGTGGCGCCAGATTATGTGTTCCGGCGTCATCCCGGACGGCAGCCGGCCCGGGCTGTCAACCGCGGACGGTTCTCCGGCCCGTTCTACTCCCAAGCGTTCGCCAGGCTCTGGTGGGCTGCCGAGCTCTTCCGTGACGGCCCCGATTATGGGCCCGTCGTGATCGCCTGCGGTAATCAGGACGTGCTCAACACCGTGCTGCGTTTGGAGGTGATCCTGCACCGGCCGACGGCTCAAGCGATCCTCCGGCTGTTGTCGTCCGGGATAGTCCGGACCGGCCGTGAGGTCAATGCTCTGGCGCAGGCCGTGAACACTGCGGGTAGCACTCTCGCCTACGAGGCTCTGGCACCCGATGTGCAACTGGACACCGATTCTTACTGGGATTGGATCGAGAACCTGACGGATGTGCTCGTACCGTACGACTCGTTGCCCGACGGTCCTGATGATGGCCATGTCCCGGCACGATCCGTGGAGACGCTCACTGAAATATTCAAACAACTCTTCATGGAGGCGCCCGTGCGAGGTCGGGCTGAATCAGATCAGCGGGCGATCGCATGAGTCCGCCGCGTGAAGGGGACTTCCGAAGCCTGGAGATCTGCGCTGGAGCGGGTGGGCAGGCCCTCGGACTGGAGCGTGCCGGATTCAGCCCTGTCATGCTCATCGACGATGATGCTCAGGCCTGCGCCACGCTTCGAGTGAATCGCCCGAACTGGCGAGTTCTACAGGCCGACCTGAAGGATTTCGTGGGTTCCGAGCACGACGGAGTCCCGGACGTCGATCTCCTTTCCGGTGGTGTGCCTTCGGCACCGTACTCTGTCGCTGGCAAGCAGCAAGGCACCGCAGACGACCGTGATCTGCTCAGAGCCTCGATCTTTCTCGCTATGGACGTCCGCCCCCGCGCGATCATGATCGAGAACATACCGACCTTGCTGACGAGCTCGAAGTTCATCGGGACTCGCAACTTCGTGGAGGAGGAGCTGCGACATCTGGGCTACAGGCTGGACTGGCAGATACTCGAGGCCCAAGACTTCGGCGTACCTCAGACCCGCCGCAGCAGCATCATCGTCGCCATGCGCCCCGCCGACTTCGCCCGCTTCACATGGCCGGAAGGTGACGGTAACGCGCCGACCGTGGGGCAGGTCCTACGGGACTCGATGGCGAGCAGAGGATGGGTGGCGGCCGATGAGTGGGCGGAGATCGCGAATCGCGTGGCTCCCACGATCGTGGGCGGTTCCAAGAAGCACGGCGGGGCCGACCTCGGTCCTAGCCGCACCAAGCGTTCCTGGATGGAGTTGGGCGTGGACGGCAGCGGTCTGGCCGATAATGTCCCTGGACCGGACTTTCCGTTCAAGCCCGAACTCGGGCGTCAAGGCCTGCCGAAGCTTACTGTCCCACAGGTGGCCAGGATCCAAGGCTTTCCTCCGGAATGGATCATTACAGGACGCAAGACATCGAGCTACCGGCAGGTCGCCCAGTCGTTTCCCCCACCGGTGGCAACCGCGTTGGGACGTCAGATCGCGCTCGCCTTGGTCGGCTAGCCGCTCGTGTTGATTGCACTGTCCGTTGTACTCCATCCCCCAAGCCTCGATAAGGTAATGTACATGAACTTCCGCATCACCCGCCCCATAAATATCATTGATCTTTTCGCGGGTTGCGGGGGCTTCACGCAGGGATTTCATGACTTCCGGCCGGCGGGGTGTGAAAGCTCACCTTTTCGCACGGTCGGAGCGGTTGAGTGGGATATCGCAGCGGCTTCAACATATGCTGCGAACTTCGCCGATGAGGCCGGCGGTACGGCTCATATCTTCCCAGGGGACATCAAGGACTGGGCTCCCGATGTAGGCTTCGCCGACGTTGACGTGATCCTCGGGGGTCCTCCCTGTCAGGGCTTCTCCGGGCTTGGAAAAGAGGACCCCGATGATCCACGGAACAAGCTGTGGCGCGAGTACGTCCGTGTCGTCAAGGCCGTTCACCCGAAGATCTTCGTGATCGAAAACGTCGATCGGTTCCTCCGGTCACCGGAGTTCGCTCTGTTGCGTGCGGCCACCGATCTGGGCGGCGCGTTGAGTGATTACGCCTTGGAGACCAAGATTCTCAACGCCGCGGATTACGGTGTGCCACAGGCGCGTAAGCGCGTTATCGCCCTGGCGACCCATCGCGACCTGATTGCATCGCATCCGAAGCGCAGGACTCTCGATCACCCGAAGGCGACCCACCGTAAGCAGGAGAAGATCGAGGACCACGACAGCCTGCTCCGACTCGACGAAGTGAGTAAGAGCTGGGTGCCCGCGCGCACAGTTTTCGAACGGACTCCGAAGACCACGAGCACCAGTGAGCTACCGAATAGGGAATGCCATCCCCTGGGCCGTCGGCTTCCAGGCGCTTTCCGGACGACGGAACTGCACATTGGGCGTAACCCGACCCCGTTATCGCTGGCCCGCTATTCGGCGATTCCTCCAGGGGGCAACCGGCATGATCTTCCTCGACACTTGTCCACTGAAAGCTGGTGGAATCACCACAGCGGCTCTGGCGACGTGATGGGGCGGATGTATTGGGACGAGCCTTCGGTGACCATCCGTACCGAGTTCTACAAACCGGAGAAAGGTCGTTACCTCCACCCTTTTGAGGATCGTCCGATCACCCACCTTGAAGCCGCACTGCTGCAAGGCTTCCCTGAGGATTTTCTATGGTGCGGCTCTAAGGTTCAGATCGCCCGGCAGATCGGAAACGCAGTTCCTGTTGGATTGGCAAGGGCCATTGCAGGCAGGTTGTACGAGTATCTAATTGATACGGGCGTTTGTACAGGCGACCAGGGAAATGTTCACGCCCCACGTATCTGACCGACTTCGACGCTCCCTAACAGCGACGCGTTCGAACGTGATCGTGCTCCCCAATGGGGCAGGGCGATTGCGTAGTCGGTTGGCGCTGCCGCCGAGCTGGAGATCCGTGGGGTGAGCGGCCTCTGTAGGAGCAAGCAAAGCGGGTGAGATCACACCGGTGATCATGGAGTTCTCGACGCTTCATGACACCGTGAGGACCTCACCCGCCGATGACATCGTCCCTCATTCCCGCACTCGCCGTTACGGCAGCCGTCAGCGGCACCCCGCCGACTCCGGTCACCGACGGTGAACACGGCGACCTGCTGCGCGCCTTGGCCGCGGTCCCCGATCCGCGTGACCCGCGTGGGGTGCGCTACCCGCTGTGCGCTCTGCTGGCCGCCGCCGTATGCGCGGTACTGGCCGGGGCCTCGTCGTTCGCCGCGATCAGCGACTGGCTGCACGACCTGGACGAACACGCCAAGACCCGGCTGGGATTCCACCGAGGCATACCGGCGGGCAGACGGTGTGGCGGCTGCTGACCCGCCTGGACACCAGCCTGCTCGTGACCGCCCTGGCCGGCCGGCTGCGTGCCCGCGCCCGGCCTGCCGCGTCCCGGCCACGCCGCTACCGCAAGGTGATCGCCGTCGACGGCAAGACGCTACGCGGCGCGCGCTGCCCCGGCGGCGGTCAGATCCACCTGCTGTCCGCGCTGGACACCAGCACCGGCATCGTGCTGGCCCAGGTCACCGTGGACGCCAAGTCCAATGAGATCCCGGCGTTCGCGCCGCTGCTCGACGCCGTCGAAACCGTCCTGGGCGGCCTGACCGGGGTGCTGTTCGTCGCCGACGCGCTGCACACACAAACCGGCCACGCCCATGAGATCGCCGAACGCGGCGCCCATCTGCTCATCCAGGTCAAGGGCAACCAGCCCACCCTGCACGCCCAGCTCAAAGCCCTGCCCTGGCCGCAGATCCCGGCCGGGGACCGCACCCGCGACCGCGGGCACGGCCGCCGCGAGACCCGCACCGTCAAAGCCGTCACCCTCGCCACCCCCGGCGGGATCGCCTTCCCGCACGCCCAGCAGGCCATGCGGGTCACCCGTACCCGCATCACCAACGGCAAGACCAGCCGCGAAACCTGCTACCTCACCGTGTCACTGCCCGCCGCCGACGCCCAACCCGCCGACCTGCAGAACTGGATCCGCCGCCACTGGCACATCGAGAACATGGTGCATCACGTCCGGGACGTGACGTTCCGTGAAGACCTCCACCAGGCCCGGACCGGCACCGGACCCGCCGTCATCGCCACGCTACGTAACACCGCGATCGGCTACCACCGCACCAACTGCGCCACCAACATCGCCCGCGCCACCCGACGCGCCAACCGCCGCCCCCACGACCTCATCACCGCCGTGACCAGCACCTACCCGACAACGCAATGACCCTGCCCAATGGGGGAGGTCGTGGTGCCGAGCCGGTCGACGCCCCCTACAGGACGGCGTTGGCTGGTGCCTGCCGGCAGGCCGGGCTCGCCTGCGACGGTGCCCGGCTGCTTCGCGTCCACGCCAACGCGATCTATCACCTGCTACGGGAGAACGTGGTCGCCCGTGTCCGCAACGCCTCAGCGCTGGAACGCATGCGCGTTGCCGTACGGACCGCCGCCTGGCTCGCGGATCAGGGTTTCCCCGCGCTTCGGCCGCTTGAAGTGGCCCAGCCCGTCGTCATCGGCGCCCACCTCGTGACCTTCTGGGAGTACCTGCCGCCTCTCCACGGCAGACAGGCCAACGTCGAGCACCTCGCCGGCCTGCTGCGTGCGCTGCACCGTCATCCGCTGCCGCCGTTCCCGTTGCCCCCAATCCGCCCGGTTGGGAACACGGTTGCCGACGCGAGCGCGTCCACCGTCCTGTCTGAAGGCGAGCGGAATTGGTTGATCGCGCGCTGTGCCGAACTGGAGGAGGGCTTCGTACGGCTCGCCACCACGTTGTCGCAGGGGATCGTGCACGGTGACGCGCACACCAACAACCTGCTCCCACACCGCGATCACGGGTGGGTGCTCATCGACTGGGACTCCGTTGGCATCGGCCCGCCCGAGTACGACTTCATGCCCATCTACCTGCGCCCCCGCCGCTTCGGCTACCCGCACTCCTTATGGCGGAAGTTCCGTACGGGCTATGGAATCCACCCGAATGGCAATTCCAACCTCGACCTGCTGGCCGAGATCCGTGAGGTCCGCACTCTGAGCGCCTTCATCCGCGGTGCCGAGCACAACCCTGCCGCCCGCGCCGAGTTGTCCAACCGGCTGTCCTCCCTCATGACAGGAGACCGCGCCCGCAGGTGGCACCCCCTTTGATTCCGTTCTCGTTGAGCTGGACGTCCACCTGATCTGCGGCAACTACGGGCACTCACAGGACGGCGGCGATCAAGGTGTGGCTGACGCGCCATCCGCGCGTTCGCCGGATGGCCGTACGTGATCGGCGATGATCTTCGCGCAGTCCAGGGACTCGGTCCGCGTGGTGTCCACTCGCAGGTCATAGACCACACCTTCGTGAACCACCTTCGCCTGCGCCACGGCCATGCCCTCGATCCGGTCTCCCCGAGATCTCTCGCGCTCGGCGGCGATCGCGCTGTCACACATGACGCCGACCCATAGGACGTCCAGCCCGTCGAGAACACGCTGCCACCGCTGCTGGGTAGCCGCTCCGCCGAGGAAGAGATCGTCGATGATGACCCGAGCTCCGGCACGGACCATCGCGGCAATGCCCTCCATCCATGCTGCTTGCAGCGCTATGAACTCCGGCCCGACAGACACTCCGCCATCAGGGGCGAACTCGATTCCTGCGTCCGATTCCTGCATGGATTGGGGCATCGCCTCAATGAGGGAGTCGACCCCAAAGGCAAGCCAGGGTTGCGGCAGCACAGCCTGCAGTTGCCGGACGATCTCGGACTTGCCCGCGCTGGATCCGCCGTTGAGCACGATCACCTGAATCGTCACGGCGTATGAGTAGACCAGCACGTGGGTGTAGCCGTACAGGGTTCGGACGGCGAGCTCGCTCGTGTCGAGCGGATCGACCAGGACGCACAGGTCCGGATCCGGATCGTCTCCGATGACCTGGGGATCGGCCTCCTCCGAGGCGTAGACGTACGACGGAACGATCTCCGTGAGCAGGTGCCTGTAGCGATCGTGCATCCACAGGTCGTATTCCGACAGGAAGTTGTCGGCTTGCCGTCTGTTCCGGCTCTCTGAGCGGCACGGAGACCTGGTCACGGATCGTTTCCATTCCGTTACAAGTTTTCCTGTGGTGAAGTTCCGTTCGACGCATTGTGGAACCGAACCAGGAGGATGCATGGCAGACACGAGCGGGTGGTTCGCTCTGGCCGGGGCTCTCGGCGGTGGAGCGATCGGAGTCGTCACCACCGCTCTCAGCCATAGATGGCAGATGCATAACGCGGAGCAGGAGCGGCGGTTCAAGCTTGAGCAGCAACTGCGGCAGGAACGCCGCGAAACGTACGCCACCTATTGGACGGCGTGGAACACGCTGATCCGCATCCTGGAGCAGGCCAGCCGTGACACTAGCAGTGCGCGAGAGGTGATCACCCCTGCAGAGGCGGAATGGCGCCAGACGATTGACCCGCTATTCATCACCTGCAGCCCCGAGGTGTTGCAAGCCGGAATCGCGCATGTCTTAGTCACCGAGAAGCGGATAAGCGCCGCCGTGCGGGGATCATTGCTAGACGGGGCTGGCAAGTCCCGGGCGTTGAGCCGGGCTATGCGGGCCGATCTAGGGGTCTGACCAGGCTCCATATTCTCTCACCACTGCCTGGTCCAATACCGGATTCCGACAACCGGCGACTGGTTCCGCTCCTGCAGATCGCCCGTCCAAGACTGAGAGGAACGGCTTTTGGTTAGCTCTCCGGTTCTATTAATCAGGCTGCCTCGACCGCTCTGATCGGGCCAACGGGGCTGACCTTGGGCCATCGGAGGCGATAGACGTCGCGTTGGCCGTTCTTGGCCACAACCTCACGTTCGGTAATCGCGTGGCTCCGGCTGTGCGTCTCATGAGCGGTTCAGGCAGGTTCAGCACGCTCACACAGAGGAGACCGCTCATGACCGGCAGCAGATCAATCGTGCGTTCCCTGGCCCTGGCAGCCGTTGCCGTACTCGGCGGGAGTGTGCTGTCGACGGGCACCGCCCATGCGCAGCCACTCACGCTGCTGCAGTGCCAGGGCACCGAGACCGTCACCTACAACCCGGGGATCATCTTCGAGACGCGGGATGTCGACATGACCGTCAACGGGCGGTTCAGCTCGTGCATCGACGGCGCGGGTGAGGTGACGAGCGGCTCCTACGGGAATCAGCTCACCATCTCCATCAGTTGCAACGACCTCCTCGACGGATTCCAGGGCCAGCGGACCTTTACGTGGAACACGGGCGACACCAGTGTGATCGAGGGGAAAGGCAGCACCACCGCCGTGGCCGGCCAGATCGTCACCGTGGTCACCGGCAAGGTCATCCAGGGCCGGTTCCAAGGCAGGAGCGCGCTAGAGGTCATCCCGCTTCCGCAACCAGGGCTGCTGCAGTGCCTCACCACCGGCTTCACGAACGCGACCGGGGCGACGACGCTCACCATCACCTGATGCCGGGGCACCGTCTCCACGCCGTGCGCACCGCTGGCTCCATGAGGATCTCTCCCGGGCCGGCCTGGCGGTGATCATGTGGACCCTCGTGCCCACTGATCGGCGCTGCCCGGCTCTTGGGCGGAGCGGATGAGCGGGAAGACCGACTGTCGAACGCGACGTGTCATGCCGGGATTCCGCCCTTCGACGGGGACCGCTGGGCCAGCCATTCTTCGAGGACTTCGAGGTCGCGCAGGATCCACGTCGACACCGAGACCACGGCGAGGTTCGCGACCATGTCGGTCACGGTCACGATCGGCACATCGCTGAGGTAGGCGGCGTACATTTCCATCGCCGTTCCCATGCTCGGTGTGTGACCGGGAAGGTACGCGATGCAGAGGTCGCACTTCGCCACCTCACGGGTCATTTCATGGAAGGTCGTCCTGAGTTCGGTGAGCTGGGCGGGGAGTGAGGCCGTCTCGAGGGCGGGAGGAGTGTCGCTGAGCAGAGACCGGATCTGGGCCGCGACCGACGCGTTCGCCAGCTTTTCGGCCACGTCGGCACTCGGGTCGAAGCACTCCGCTCCGGGAAAGAACCGGGCCACCATCGCGGGGATCGTGATGCGATAACTCTGGTCCTCGATGTCCGTCCCGCGATTCGAGCCCTGAATCGTTCCTGCGATGAAGATCCGGTCAAACCGCACTGCTAATTCTCCAGATGGTATGGTTCGAGTTCTTGTTCGGGATCTGCGATGCGCTGATATATCACCGCGGCGGAGACCAGGTGGTCCACGATGTCCGCCCGGGGCAGACCGAGCGAGTCTTCGAGGTCGGCCCAGACGGCCGGTGAGGCGGGCTCCGAGTTACGCGACACGACCCCCTCGCCGGTGCGCAGCCAGATGTCGTCGGCGGTGAAGGTTCGCTTCGCGAAGCCACGTAAGGGAATGATCGCCTCGGCGGTGCGTGTCATCCCCGACAGCACGGCCCGTATCGACACGCTGGTCTGCTCCGGATGAGTCATCAGCGCACGCAGGTCCTCGGTGAATTCCCGCAGATTGAAGACCTCGCCCGAGCGGAGCGAGAAGTGCCTGCTGACGACGTACCGGTCTTTCGCCGGACTGTACTTGGAGTAGTCGAGCCTGATCACATAGCCGTTGTGGTTCTTCTTGTACCTGGCGTGCAGCCGCCCGTCCCGCGGTGCTCCGGTGCGATCGCGGCGAAGGGGTGCGGCCGGCACGTTTATGGTGGCTTCCCCGGACTCGACTTCTTCCCTTGTGAATCGGATGGGTTCGCGGTGCAGGAGGTACGGATCCAGGACCACGATCTCCCCGTCGTGGTGGAAGACCGCTCCCACATGTCGCATATCCTGGATAAACACCGGATCCGGAGCGCCGAGGGCCACGGCTCGCTCCGCCACATCGGTCGTCTGGATGATGCATGCGGCGCCGAACCTGGGATCCGCCGGGCCATCGCCGAAATACCGATGATATTGGGTTGCGCTGTTGTAAGGGACGCGGAGCAGAGTCTGCTCCAGAGCGCGTGCGTAAATATCCATTGTTGAACGCCTCAGTCGTGCCAGATGTCCATGACCGCGGTCACGCCGATCTCTCCTCAAGTACCGTCCGGTCGGCCGTCTCGGCGAACACCTTCTCGCGGAGTTCCTTGCGGCGGACCTTCCAGGTCGACGTCAGCGGTAGCTCCTCCCAGGGGACGAGAACGGGCTTGCCCAGTTGAGGCAGCCCACGTGTGGCGCGTGACCAGTCCTCGGCGGCGAGCTTGTTGTCTTCCGTGCTGATGACAGGCAGCGGGGGAAGCTCTCCTCGCGTGAGAACGATGACCTCGAGCGCGTTGTCTATGCGCTGCAGAAGGACGCTCTCGATCTCGGTGGCGCTTCCTCCCGGCACCGCGTCGACCGCCCGGTCCAGAAAGTGGATCCTGCCCAGCGCGTCCTTGAAGCCGATGTCCCCGGTGTTCCACCACTCGCCCGACCGTTCGGCCCGATAGCGATCCGTCTCGCCGAGGTAGTCGACGCACAGGGACTTGGTCTTGACCATCACGACACCGACCTCACCGGCGCGCAGGCGGCGGCCGGTGTCGGGATCGACCACCTTGGCCCGCATCAGCCCTGGCCACACCCAGCCCATGAGGTTCATGTTGTCCCGGGTGGAACCGGCGAGCCGGTTGAGTTTTCTGCGGGAGTACGGGAGCCCGGCGATGGGGCCGACCTCGCTCTGTCCCCAGCTGTGCGCCCAGAGCACGTTACGCCGCTTCGACGCCTGCATGAACGGACGCGCGATCGAAGGGTGCATGATGTCGAACGTGTTCATGTAGTACCGCACCTGCGCGAACAGGTGCGGCCGGCGCCGGATGAGGGGAAGCCAATGCTGGAACACGTTCGGCATCGCCTCGACCGTCGTCGGCCGCTGTGACTCGAAGACGCGCTCGACATCGGCGACCGCGTGACTGCTGGCGATCACGAGGCGGCGTGGCGCCCACCGAAACTGCGCGGCGGCCCAGGTGTACGCGCGCGAATGAGCGAACGCTATCGAGCTGAGGCACACGTCGTCGCGGCGGCTGACCGCGAACGGCAGGGGAAGGAGCTCCAGCCTGGTCCCCGCTCGATTGGAGTCGGCCGTATGCACGACGAGCTTCGGCGTACTCGTCGTCCCGGAGGTGTGGGTGATCATCATCGGCTCGCCGTCCGGCCGGATGTCGGGTGCCGGTACGGATGCTCCGCGTAGCTCGTCCAGAGTCACCCGTCCGGCGCGAGCCCCGTGATCCTCGTCGAGGAGGATGGTTCGCCCGAACGCCCCGAGATCGATACCTTGGCGCCGGGCTTCCCGCATCGCCTTCGATGAGATCACGGTCGCCATCGGGCGCAGCCTCCGCAGCATCTCGAAGAGGTGCGCAGGAGGGTTGGCCTCGGCGATCGTCGCCGCTACCGCCCCTATCCGCGCCGCCGCGGCGGACAGGACGATCACGTCGAAGTGATTCCGCTTGATGACCACGACGCGATCTCCGCGGCGGACACCGGCCGCATACCAGCAGGCCGACATCTCCCCGACCAGACGCGCGAGGGCGGCCGCATCGTAGATCAAGCCGCCGTCCGGGTCGATGTCGAACGGCCGGTCGAGGTGAAGCTCGGTCGTCCGAGACTTGGCCGCATGCCAGTCAAAGAGCAGACCGATATTCCGGGGAGGAAGCACGGACACTGCCCTCCACCCTCCTGTCTGTGCCTGAACAGCGACTCGTCACACGAAGAATGCGAAGACGAGAACCAGGACCGACACGGCCAGGAAGCCGAGGCAGTTGACCCAGAACTCTTGCCGGAGAAAGCGTGCCCGGATATGCGCCACGGACGCGCAGAGGAAGTACGCGATCACCCCGACGTTGGCGGCGAACGCGACCCCGGGTACCCATATCCCGACGATCAGACCGGCGGTCGCCAGCAGCTTGATCACGATGAGGATCCACCACCACTCGCGTGGGAAGTGGACGCCGTTGAGGCAGTCTCGAATGAACTTCGGCGGACGCACCGACATCGCCGCGTCCATGAACAGCAAGCCCGCCAGTATTAAAACCAACCAGGACGGGTCTGGGGTCTCGCTCAACTTATGCCTCCTTTGGTGCGGTTACGAAAGAGATGATCATGCGTAGTTTCCGGAGTGGCTCGGAAATGTCGGATCCGCTTTTTCCGGCCCATGCGAAAAGGGTCCCGAGATAGGACAGATAGATGGTCTGTGTGGCTAGGGAAGCGCTGGTCGAGTCCATTCCCTCCTCGGTCAGCACAGTTTCGATCTCCGCTCTGAGGGCGGCCCCCAGGTCTTTGAACACCACCGACGTGTGATTCCCGCTGACAAGTGCGGACGCGTACTCACGGGACAGCTCCGATTGAGTCGCGAAGATTTCCAGAAAGGGCTTCAAAAGCTCGGTCAGCCGGTCGACGGTGCTCGTAGCCGTACCTTCGGGTGGTTCCTGTGATGGGGCTTGGGGCATCCGGCGTCGATGGATTTCCGCGATAGATCTGTCGAACATCGCGATCAACAGGGTGCGCTTGTCTCCCAGCATCATCACCGACCCGGTGCTCACGCCCGCGGCGGCGGCGATGTCACGGATGGTGGTGCCTTTGTAGCCTCGTTCACAGAAGAGTCGCTCGGCGGCGAGCGAAATCTTCGCCTGCGTGGCTCGGCGGAGTTCGTCACGTGATGCCATTAAGGCCACCCCGAAGCATGGTGAACGTGTTCACTGAACATTTTCATCACGCTAGTGGGGCGCTGGATCCGAGTCAAGCCGCGGTGGTCGCATGCTTTTCCGCCCGCATATGGACGCCGTCGGCTGCCTTTTCGGACGGCCCGGTGCCCCCAATAATCCATCAGGGAGCGTTCTAATCGAGAGCGGGGGCCAGGATGGATGCCCGGACAGGTCGAATCCGCAAAACTCATGGGCGTAAGGGAAACACGCCAGTCACCGTGTGACACGAACACGATCACTCCTTCTTGATGACCGCGTACAACGCGGCGGCAAGCCGGCGAATGGTCGGGTTGTCCCAGACGACGGTGGGGTCGACGTCGATGTCGAACGTGTCCTCGATGTCGCCGCATATGGTCAGGGCGTAAACCGAGTTGAATCCCAGCTCGGTCAGGGGCGTGTCCACGGTGAAGGCGTCGGGGGCGAGCTCTCCGTATGCCGCGACCCGGTCCCTGAGCCACCTTTCCAGGGTGACGACTGTCAGCGCTTCTATGGTCATGGGTTCCTCTCGTGCGAACTGTGGGAGGGACGGGTCGTCACGAGCTCTTCGACGCCGAGGCTGAGACCTGCGTCGGTCGCGGAAGCTATGTGAGCCGCTGCGGCGTCGGCCAGGTGTTGAGGCCAGCGCACCCGTGACGGAGCCGATCGGGGAACGGGCACGCTGGAGTCGGACGCGGCCGGCCTGAGCAACTCGGAGATTCTGAGTAGCGCCGTCTCGACGGCCACGGGGGATCGGCTGAACGGGCTGGTCTCCCGCACCCGGCCCTCGTGCCAACTGCCGAGGAGCGCGCCGACGGCCATGACGCCGGTCAGACGTCGTGCCAGGTCGAACGCCTCCGGCGAGGCATCCGACCGGAGCGAAGCGGGGCTGAGTGCGGCCGCGGCGTCCTGCAGTGCCGTGAGCTCGTCGACCCACCGGTCGACCAGACGGGCGACGGACGGATGCGCCGAGCACAGGGCCGACGTGATCGCCTCATCGCGGAGCGGCGCGGTGACCGAATCGAAGCGGCCCGCACCGAGGCGCAGTTCGGCGAACGGAAGTTCACCCAGGTCGGCCGAAGCCGCGAACAGCGCGGCCTCATAGGGCGCCGATTTCCTGGAACGGCGTGCCCAGGTCGGCAGGTACGGAATCAGGCTGAGCAGGCATGACGTCGAGCCGGCGTGGCCGATCGGCAGGATCTCGAGATCCCGGAACCATTTTTCGAAGATGCCGTACGGGGACGTCACCGTGTAGAAGCTGGAGCCGAAGAGAACACTGAGGTCGTACATCGCGTCGTTCAACAGCTTCGGTACGAGGTACTTCGCGGCGGCGCTCAGCAGATAGGACTCGTCTGGACGGACATGTAAGGCCCGCACCGCCGTCCTCGCGAACGCGTCCGCGACGAGCAGCGCCGCCCAGGCCCGGGTCAGGAGCAGCCGGGCGTGTGGAAGGTCCCACACCCTGTCCCCGTACAGAGCGCGGCCGCGCATGTACGGCACCGCCAACCTCGTCGCGGCATCGAGGGTTCCCACGGCGAGCGCGGAGACGACCGGCCGCGTGATCTGAAAAGCGCGCAGAGCGGTGGCGGCGCCGTCGCCGACGTCGCCGATCAGCGCATCCTCCGGAACGACGAGCCGGTCGAACTCGATCACTCCGAGCCGGCAGCCTCGTACGCCTGCCGTCAGAACGCGGCGGCCGGTGTCCGCGCCGCCGGCCAGAGAGGCGTCCTTGTTCCACAGCAGCAGACTGAAGGATCGGGGACCCGGCTCATCCGACGTGCGCGCGAATATCAGCGCCGACTCGGCGCGTTCGACGTTGTTGATGACCTCTTTCGCGCCGTCGACCCGCCAGCCGCGGACCGGCCCGTCTTCCACGAGTGTCGCGGTGCAATCGTTTTGCAGCAGGTCGTTGCCGTGCGCCAGTTCATGGAAGCACACCGCGACCCGCTCACCCCTCAGCAGCCGGGCCGCGAGGTCGTGCCGGCTCCGCTCATCGCCGCGAAGCCACACGTTGACCGCGGCCATGAACGTGGTGATGCCGTGCCCCAGACCAAGGGCGAGGTCGCGCCGGAATATCGGCAGCAGGCGTCGCACAAGGTCTTCGGTGGATCTCCACCGCCCACCGAGATGCACGGGCACGAGCTCGGCCCCGAAGCCCCACTGGTTCAGGAGCGTCTCGGCGGGCTCCACCAATCGCCGCTGGGCGTCCGCCGCCAAGATGGACTCGTAAGTGAATGCGCCGTCCGGCGAGAGGGGATCTCCGAACAGTTCCTCCAGCCCCGCGGGCGGTTCGGCCGTTGTCCGGCTCATGCGGCGTACCAACCTTCGAATAGTGTGGTGGGCTCGCCACGCCGGTTACTCTCGAGCGCCTGCCCGGCCAGGGCCCGGCATGCGGAGGTCGTGTCCGGGAGGGGACGCCCGAGCCGCTCGCATACCCTTCCCAGCGCGGCGACGGCCCAGGTGTCGTCCCGTGCGAGGGATGAGGAGGCGGTGTTTCCGGTACGAACGAGCAGGCAGCACGCGCCCGCGAACGTCTCGGCCACGAGTTGGGCCAGCTCGAAGTGCGCGGCCCCGGGCTTCGCCGTCGTACCGGCTCCGGAAACCTCTCCCGACACCTCGGCGGCGGCGTCCCGGAACACCTCGATCGCACGGGCCAGTTCCGGCGATGCGTTCCGCCGCGCGGTCGATGCGAGCGACGGGATCGCACGGAGCAGGGTCGATCCCGCCTTCGTGTGCAACCGGAGGCGCCCGAAGTCCAGCCCGGGGGACTCGACGCCGGGATCGAGCGCCGCGAGCGGTGGAAGATCGCCGATCTCCCGCCGCGCCCCTCTCGCGATCGCGCCGAACTCATTGATGATCGCGTTCAGATTGACGACTGAGTTCCCGTCGAAGATGCCCACCACGCGGTTGTCGCGCGCCGCCTTCTGGAAAACCCCGGCGTGTGCCGGTCCGATGAGCTGTGATCGGGCGCCGAGGAACCGGGTCGCGTTGCGGAAGAGCGCATCGACCGTCGCGGGCACGATGTACTTGACGAGGGCGCTGACGAGCCCCATTTCCTCGGGGTACGCGGTCACATGCCGTGCCCCCACCATGGCGGTGGCCTCGGCGATGAGCGCGTCGGCGACGATCGCACCGGCGTCCGCGGTCGCTCCGGGCAGATTCACGAGCCTGCGTCCGTACAGTCGCCGGTCGGACAGGAACGTGAGCACGGTCGCGACCGCGGTGTCAGCGCCACCCATCGACAGTGCCGTGCAGACCGGTCTGGTGATCTGAAGGGCTTTCAACACCAGTTCGAGGCCCTGCCCCGGCTCGCCGATGAACCTGTCGGCCGGGAGCGGCACCCCGTCCCAGTCGATTCCGCTGATGTCAGCACCCTTGATGCCGTGCGTGTGAACCTTCGGCCGGTAGCTCACCCGCCGGAGATCGATCTCCTCCTTGTCCGCGAGAACGAGGGAGAGCGAACGCGGGCTCAGCTCTGTCCGGGTACGGACGAGGACGCACATGGCGCGCCCGCGTGTGGCGTTGTTCACGGGCCACTTCCCACCGTGCAACCGCGTCGGGCCGTCGGTCGTGCAGTGGGTCCGCGTACGGAGCAGATCGGATCCGCGCCCGGATTCCGTCAACCCCCAGGACACGGCGGCCCCGGAGTCGACGATGGACGCCATGCGGTGGGCGATGTCCCCTCCCGCCAACCAGGCGCAGAGCGCACCGAGGAAGGTCTTGCCGTGTGCCACGGCGGCGGTGAGGTCGCGCCTGGCCACATGCCTTGTCAGCAACATTGTCAGCAGCAGATCGTGCAGCTCGCCGCCGAACAGGGTCGGGACATAGGCGCGTTGCAGGCCCCACTCGTTGAGCGCGTCGACGGTCTCCGCTGGAAAGACCGCCGCTTCATCGGCCGACACCACGTCCTTGCCGCGGATATGTGCCCGCGGATCTTCGGGGTCCCCGAGATATTCGTCGATAACGGCCGCGCGGAGGAACGTTTTGCTCACGACTCGCCGGCTTCCAGGCGCAGGCCGGTGGAGAAGACGACAGGGAGCTCGCCGGCCGCGAGCAGATCGCGCGTCGCCTTGCGTCTCACCTTGCCACTGGACGTGCGCGGAATGCTCCCTCGTCGCACGATGACCAGACCGAGTGGTTCGAGGGAGAACTTCTCGGCGAGCCTGCGGCGAACGTCTTCGGCGACCGCCACCGCGTCCGCCGTTCGCGGCCCGGCCTCGACGACGACCACCACCACGTCATCGGCCCATTCGAAGGCGGCGCTCACGGGGTCGATGTGGGAAGCGATCTCGTTGGATACGGCATTTTCCAGGTCGCTCGGGTAGACGTTGCGTCCGCGGACATTGATGACGTCGCTCATCCGGCCGGTGATGACCACCTCTCCCGCCGACAAGAAGCCGAGGTCGCCCGTTCGCAGGTATTCACGCCGGTCCTCCGCGAGCTCGGCCCTGAACTTCTTGGCGGTCTCCTCGGGCTGTTCCCAGTACCCCCGCGCCACGCTCGGACCCCGCACCCAGATCTCGCCCACGCGGTCACCCGGCGAGGGCGTGCCGGTATTCGGATCGATGATCACGACATCGTGTCCCGGGGCAGGCGGCCCGCACGGCACGACGTCGAGAGATCTGCCCTCGCCGGCGGGTCGCACCGCCCCCTGTTCGAGCGCATCGGCGTCCACCGCCAACGGGACGACCGGAAGCCGCGACCGCTTGGCGCTGATGAACACCGTCGCCTCCGCCATTCCGTAGGCGGGCACGAAGGCACCCGGGTCGAAGCCGGCCGAGGCGAAGCGGGCGGCGAAATCGTTCAGGGTCCGCGCTCGTACCGGCTCGGCGCCCGTGATGACCGTTCTCAGGGAAGACAGGTCGAGCGTCGCCAGTTGCGCGTCCGTCACCAGCCGGGCGCACAGGTTGTAGGCGAAATCAGGAGCGACGGTCGACGTGGCCCCGTAGCGCGTTATCAGTTGCAGCCAGAGAACCGGTCGCCGGAGGAACTGGGCCGGAGTCGTGGCGACCAGGTCGAAGCCGCCGAAGATCGGCTGCATGTAGAGGCTGAAGCCCATGTCGTGGTAGTGGGGCAGCCAGCCGAGCAGTATCGAATCGGGGTGGTAGTCCATCACGGTGTAAATGCATTGATGGTTGACCACCAGATTCTCGTGGGTGATCGCCACGCCCTTCGGCGCCCGGGTCGAACCGGAGGTGTATTGGATCAACGCGATGTCGTCGGCGCGGGTCCCCGGATGCCGCCAATCGTCCGCCAGTGAACTCCCGCCCGAGTCGGAGAGGATCACCGTAGAGATGTCCGGCCCGAGATCGCCCAGGCCGTCCGCCAGGTCGCCGGTACTGAGAACATGTCTGGCGCCGGAATCCGCGGCGATCGAAAGAATGCGTTGGCGTACGGTCTCGATGCTGTGCGACACCGTCATGGGGGCGGGTATCAGAACGACTCCGGCGTACATCGCCGCGTACACCGCGCGAAGGAAGTCCAGGCCGGGGCGGAAGGCCAATACGATCCGGTCCCCGGGCTCGAGCCCCGCCAGCCGTAGCAGCACCGCTTCATGCCGCCCCTGCCGGTCGAGGTCGGCGTACGAGAGGAATGTGGAGTCCTTAGGCGACTGGTGAAAGCGTGCGCCGGCTCCGCCCGCCTGTCGCGCACTGCGATTCATCACGTCGAGCATCGTTGACGACGCCATCGCACTCACACCGCGTTGATCGCACCGGAAACGCCCGTGGTCCACCACTGTCCGCACGTGAGCGCCTTACCGGCCGGAATGGAAAGAAGGTGTCGTCCCCGCATGATGGCGCTTGCCGCCCGCCTGTCGCGCCGACGTCGCGGCAGCGCCTGCGCTTCCTCTACCGGCAATCGGTGAACGCGTTCAGTGAACATATTCAGCACAGTAGTGTTGCCGATCAATACCCGTCAATACCGGATTAATCATGCCATTTAGGACATCCTTGATGGTGCTTAACCGGGGGCCGAATTCCGTGCGGAATAGTCCGGTGATCTCCCCACCCGGGCGCCGGAGACGCCGCCGATGAAAACCGAGAGACGGCCTCAGCAGGGCATGAATTCGCGGTCGCGTCGCCGGGTCCCCGATAGGTGAGGGGAATGGTCGCGGCGCTCAGGCTTTCGGCTGGGTCCCGCCGCGTGGCTTCACGTCGCCGTTCATGCACCCGGACTCTCCGCGGCAGAGCAGACAAAACCCGCTGCGGGTCTCCCGGGTGCGGGACGACTACGGCCGGCCCGAGGGGGTGGAGGCCGATGGGCGCATCCGTGCCCTATGGGTGGTGAGTACCTCGCGCGACCGGTGCGGATGCCGTACGGCTTGAGGGCCTCGCCATGACGCCCGCGGCCCAGAGCGCTATGCCGATGTAGAGGATCTGCTCGGGGATGCGCTGCCACAGCGGGGTCGCCGCCTCGCCCGCCAGGGTCACGCCGTCCAGCGCGGCGTGGATGTTCGCCGGAAGCATCAGTACGAACAGCAGTGCCAGGCAGATCCCGGCCGCCTTGCGGGTGGCCGGGAGCACGAGGCCCACCGCCCCGGCCAGTTCCAGGACGCCGGTCAGGTGGACCACGAAGGCGGGGAACGGGACGAACGGCGGAACCATGGCGACCATGTCGGCGTGGTTCGGCATGAAGGTCACGTCTGACGGGACGAAGTGGGCACTGGCCGTCATCACGAGCATGACGGCCAGGCCGTGCGCGGCGCTGACCCGCCAGGTGGCGAAGCGAGCCACGTCGAACAGCGCGCCCAGCAGGCGGAAGCACACGGTGGCCACCACGAGAACGATCAAGGTCATGGGACTCTCCCTTCTTTAGATAGTTAGACTATCCAATTATGGATAGTGACGCTATCCAATTAGGTCTCGGAGGTGATCCGCTCATCACCGGAAGGTGACTGCGGTGACCACGGGAGGTGGCGAAACCTGGCCGGGGGCGGCCGTCGGCGGTATCTTTCCCGGGTGATCCTGTGATCGTCGGGACGGGGAGGTTCCGTGAGCGACGGCCGCACGGCGGAGATCATGATCGCTGAGGCCAGGAAGGCGGACCTGGGACTCTGATCGGGAGGGACCCGACCGGCGGGTAGGACGACCCGGTTTTGTCGGAGTGATCGGCTACGTTCCGAGGCCATGAACGACCGTTCCCCCGACGGCGAAACCGTGTGGGCGCAGCACAGCAGGCTGCGTGTGGTGCCCCCGGTCAAGCCGCGCAAGCTGGCGAAGGTCCCCTTCGTCGAACTGGCGGATGGCCGGCTGCAGGGCGTGGTGTCGAGCGGCTCGGACATCAGCCGGGTCTACGTCTCCTCCATCGCCGCCGGCACCCACGACTACAACTGCAGCACCAACAACAATCGCCCCTGCGGTGGACTGTACGGCTCGCCGTGCAAGCACCTTCGGGCACTCGCCGCCGAGGCCGTCCTGCAGTACGGCCTCGACCGCGTGGCCCGTTACCTGCGGGTGGACGTGCCGGATGGCACCGAACTGGTCGACCGCCTGACCGGTGCGCACGAGCCCGCACCCGCCGCCATGGTGTTCAGCCGTTTCCTGCGCCACCTGGCCTACCTGGAGGTGCCGGAGACCACGATGCCGATCCCCGAGATGCACTGGTTCCCCGCAGAGGGGGCGGTGCGCTGATGCTCGCCGTACAGCTGGCCGACCTGCTCGACGGCGATCCGGAGGGCACGGGGGAGGCGCTCGCCCTGGTCGACGGGTTCGACGACGCCCTGGTGCACGGCCTCGCCCGGCTCGCCGACGAGCGGACCGCCGCGCTGGCGGCCCTGGCCGGGGCGTTCACGGCGACCCCGATCGGCGAGCGGCTCGCGGAGGCGGCGGCCGAGGTCGCCTCCGGCTCGATCGCAGCGGAGCACCTGACCGCGCTGGCGGGCGGCCGGGCCGCGCTGTTCGGCGCGGTGCACGACGCCCTGCTCGCCAGGCTGGACGCGGCGCTGGGACGCGAGCGCGAACCCTGGAGCCCCGCGCCGGAGTCCGAGCCGTACGGAGTCGCCAACATGCTCGGCGGGGTCCGCTCCTGGCTGCGCGAGCTGGCCATCACCGGTTGGCGCGGCGTAGACCACGACCTCGTCTCCGCCGTCGACCAGATCGTCGAGGCGCTCACGGCCGCGCCCGGACAGCGCAGGCTCGCCGTGCTGCTGGACGGTTTCGCGGCCGAGCTGCGGGCCTCCTGCCCGATCGCCACGATGGAGCACCTGCCGGTACGGCGCTGGGCCGACCTGTGGACTCGTGCCGTGCTGCTGGCGCAGGACGGCGTGCTGCCCGCGGAGCCGCGGCCGGTCGGCCTGGTGTCGGGGCGGCTGCTGGTCCTCGGTGTGGACGTGCACGAGCACGGCACCGCGGTCCAGTTCCAGGTCCACGCCGTCCTGGAGCCCGCCGACGGCGGCCCGGCCCGGCTGGTGCGGACCGGAGTCACCGTGGCCAAGGTCGACACCATCGTCGGGCCCGCGCTGTGGACGCTGGCGCACGAACACAAGGTGTTGCTGGCCGCGCTGGCCGACCGGCGATCGCTGGAGGTCACCGATCTGCCCCTGCTCGACAGCGGCGACCTGGTCTGGCACGACGACCGGGCGTTCCTGGGCAAGCCGGCCGACTCGTTCACCACGGCCCGGCTGCACCTCGCGGGCGCGCTCGCCCCGGCGGTGCCGCCTCTGGAGCGGGTCCCGGTGCGGATCGCGGAACCCGTGCTGGTGGAGGGCTACAAGGTGACCGAGGACGGCTCGTTCGATCTCGGCGGAGCGGAGATCACTGTGGACATCGGGCGGCTGCCCTCCTGCGGCCCGCTCACTCCGAAGCTGGTCGCCGGCTCCTCGGCCTGTGTCGGGCTGGTCCGCTGGGACGGCGGACGCTGGCTGCTGCAGCCTCTCGCCGTACAGGCGAAGGTCAAGCGGGAGACGGTCGAGATCGGCACCGGTGACTGGGCCCAGGGCCCCACCGATCCCAAGGTGGTGAAGGCCGAGGCCAGGGCCGGAGACGCGGTCGCCGTGCTGCGCGAACGAGCCGGACGGTTGCTGCGGAGATGAGTGATCACATCTCGATCGGTGACCACGTCGGCGGGGAGCGGAACCGGCGTCAGGTGCTGTACTGGCGGCTGCTCGCCCGGCTCTTCGACCACGAGGAGCAGCCCGCGCTGGAGACCGCGAGCATGGCGGTCGTCGGCGACCTCGGCCTGCCGGCCGCGGTGCTCGACCCCTCCGTCTCGGTCGATTCGCTGGTGCAGCGCTTCCCCGAGCTGGCCGCCGAGTTCCGTGACCTGCTCGCGCCGGGTGCTCCAGGTGACGAGGTGCGCAGGGCCGCGCTGATCTCGAAGCTGCTGCTCAACGTCTTCGCCACCGGCACGGGCGACGTCACCGCCACGCAGCTCGCGACCTGGCAGCAGGACGCCGCCTGGTTCAAGCTGTCCATGTGCGGCGGGTCGGGAACGGGTGCGGGAACCGGGCAGGGTGCGGGATCCGCCGCCGCCGGGCCCGGAGCCGATGCGGGACCCGGAGCGGGAGTCGGTCTGGGACCCGGTGTGGGAGCCGGCGTGGGACCCGGTGTGGGTTCCGGGGCGGGAGCCGGCGTGGGACCCGGCGCTGGCTCCGGTCCGGGCGACGGCATCGACCCCGAGCTGGCCCGCGCGCTGGCCGAGCTGGAGGGCGACCTGGTCCACCGGATGCGGCTGCGCGAGGTCCTGGCGGACCCGGACCTGGCCAAGCGGCTCACGCCGAGCATGTCGCTCGTGGAGCAACTGCTGCGCGACAAGTCCAACCTGTCCGGGGTGGCCCTGGCCAACGCCAAGGCGCTGATCCGCAGGTTCGTCGACGAGGTAGCCGAGGTGCTCCGTACCCAGGTCGAGAAGGCCAGTGTGGGGGAGATCGACCGGTCGGTGCCGCCCAAGCGGGTGTTCCGCAACCTTGACCTGGAACGGACGATCTGGAAGAACCTCACCAATTACAGCCCCGAGGACCAGCGACTTTACGTCGACAGGCTCTATTACCGGCGCACCGCGCGGCGTACCACCCCGGCGCGCATGATCGTGGTCGTCGACCAGTCGGGCTCCATGGTCGACGCGATGGTGAACTGCACCATCCTGGCGTCGATCTTCGCCGGGCTGCCCAAGGTCGATGTGCACCTCGTCGCGTACGACACCCGGGCGCTCGACCTCACCCCGTGGGTGCACGACCCGTTCGAGGTGCTGCTGCGCACCCAGCTCGGCGGCGGCACCGACGGCACGGCCGCCCTGGCCCTCGCGCAGCCGAAGGTCGCCGACCCGCGCAACACCGTGGTCGTGTGGATCTCGGACTTCTACGAGTGGGACTGCGACGGCGTCTACGCCGGCATGGAGGCGCTGCACCGCTCCGGCGTACGGCTCATCCCGGTGGGCTCGGTGAGCAGTGGCGGGCAGCAGAGCGTGAACCCGTGGTTCCGGCAGAAGCTCAAGGACCTGGGCACGCCGGTCATCTCCGGCCACATCCGGAAACTCGTGTTCGAACTGAAGAACTTCCTCGCTTAGGAGACTTTGATGACCAATGAGATGCTGCGTGCGCCCGCCGAGGTGAAGTACGCGGAGGAGCTCGACTGGCTGGAGTCGATCGACGACGGCCCCAAGCCGTTCTCCTGGCGGCTCAGCCCTCGCATGGTGCGGCTGTTCGTGCTCGGCTCCGAGCGCTCCGACGGCCTGGACCGGGAGATTTCGCAGAAGTGGTTCGGCGACCGCGGTTTCGTCGAGCGCAGCATCGTGACGCTCGCGTCCGACCGCGGCCTGCTGCTGATCGGTGATCCAGGAACCGGGAAGAGCTGGCTGGCCGAGTTGCTCGCCGCGGCGATCTGCCGTAACTCCACCCTGGTCGTGCAGGGTACGGCAGGTACGACCGAGGATCACATCAAGTATTCGTGGAACGTCTCGATGGTGATCGCCAAGGGCCAGTCGCGCGAGTCGATGATCCCCTCACCCATCATGACGGCGATGGAGCAGGGCGTGATCGGCCGTTTCGAGGAGCTGACCCGCTCGACCAGCGACGTGCAGGACGCGCTGATCTCGATCCTGTCCGAGAAGTACGTGTCCATCCCGGAGCTGGACACCGACAACACCGTGTTCGCCAAGCCCGGCTTCTCGATCATCGCCACCGCCAACAGTCGTGACCGGGGCGTGAACGACCTGTCCTCGGCACTGAAGCGGCGGTTCAACTTCGTCCGCATCCCGGTGGTGACCAGCAAGACCAGCGAGGCGGAGATCGTCCGCTTCCGCACCACGGAACTGCTGCGCCGGCACCGCATCGAGCTGGACGTGCCGCCCACGCTGCTGGACATCCTGCTGCAGAGCTTCGCCGACCTGCGCGCCGCAGCGGCCTCGGCCACCAGCGAGGACGAGAAGCTGGAGTCGGCACTGTCCACCGCCGAGCAGATCGGCGTGCTGGAGGACGCCATCCTGCACAGCCACTTCTTCGGCGACCGGACGCTGCGCGCCGAGACCCTCGGCGGCTCGCTGGTGGGTTCGCTGGCCAGACGTGCCCCGGAGGATCTGGCGATCCTCAACAAGTACTGGCACGGGGTCGTCGAACCCCGCAGCAAGAAGGACGGCGGTGAGTGGACGAGCTTCCTCGAGGGCGGCCGTCAGACGATCTCGACGCTGTCATGAGCACGTTCGACGCCCTGCGCGGGCAACTCCTCGACGCCGCCGAGACGTTCTCCGGTGGCGGGGACGCCCTGTCCGGCATCCTGTCCGGCATGGTCGACGACGTCGACCGGATGCTGCGTGAGGAACTCGAGATCTTCCCGGTGTGCCACCACTCGCCGGCCTCGGCCCTGGCCATGACCCGGCGGCTGCGCACCAAGCGGCCCAAGGTCGTCTACCTGGAGCTGTGCGAGGACCTGCGGCCGCTCCTGGACGAGCTGCGCAACTGCCGGCTGCCGGTGGCGCTGCAGGCGTTCGCCACCCAGCTCGACGGCTTCCCGCCCGGCTCCGGTCCGCTCAGCGTCGTGGCGCCGGTCACCGAGGTGTCGGCCGAATACCAGGCGATCGCGTACGCGCTCGACACCCCCGGCGTCGAGCTGGTCCTGGTCGACCGCTCGGTCGACCACGTCTTCCAGTGGCAGCCCGGGGAGCCGGACGGCTCGGCGCTCTCCGGCGAGACCGCCTCCTCGGGTGAGACCGCGCCCTCCGGTGAGGAGGAGGCCCTGCACGGGGACGCCGTCGGCGTCGAGATCGGCGACCTGCGGCCCCGCTTCGCCGAACTGGAGGCGCACCTGCTGCACCACGGCAAGGTGCGGCACTGGTCGGAGTGGTGGGACCAGTACGTCGAGCAGCCGCTGACCGGAGCGGACTACGACACCTACCGGCAGGCCATGGCGCTGATCGGCAGCCTGTTCCGGCGGCTGCGCCCCACCGAGGACGACCGGCTCGCGATCGACGAGGAACGCGAACGCTACATGTGGACGCGGATCCGCGAGCACCTCGCCGCCTCCGGTGCCGTCCCCGCCGACTGCCTGTACGTATGCGGGGCCTTCCACGCCGTCAGCAGGGTGGCCGAGTTCGGCCTGGCGGCCGACGCGCCTCCGTACACGATCACGCCGCGCACCGGAACCAACTGGTTGTACGGGCTCATCCCGTCCAGCCATTCGGCCATCGAGGCCCAGTTCGGCCTCGCCCAGGGATCGGTGTCGATCGCGGCGGCGACCTGGGCCAAAGCGGTCAGACGCGGGGGCGTGACGCCGTACCGACTGGAGGGGCGGCAGGGCGGCGGCACCAGCGCCAAGGCCGGCAAGGCGACCAAGGCCGCCAAGGTTGTCCAAGGGGCCAAGGTTGTCCAAGGGGCCAAGCCCGGGCCGCCCGCGTCGGACGGACCGGCCGGCGACCGCCTGTCGGGCTTCCTGGCCGCCCCGCCCGTGCTCGACGGCCTGGACGAAGACGAACTGCGCGGCTGGTGCGTCGACATCGTGCGGCTGGCCCGCCGCAACGGCTACCTGGCCAGCACGGCCGACGCCATCGCCGTGTTCGAGACGTCGATCCTGCTCGCCGGCCTGCGCGGCCGGGCCAGGCCCACGCCGTACGACTTCGCGGACGCGGCGGTGACCTGCATCGAGAAGGACGTCGTGCCGGGCCGCCGGGACGTCCGCCGCCTGTGCGAGATCCTGCTCGGCGGCGATCGGGTCGGCGTGGTCGGCTACGACGCGCTCCCGCCACTCGCCCGCGACGTGTACGACCGGTTGGCGCCGCTGGGCCTGGACCTGAGCCGGCGCACCCAGCAGCGGGTGCTGCTCGACCTGAAGGCGAACCCGGAGCTGGAACCATGCTCTGACGTGCTGTGGAAGCTGCGCTACCTGCTGCCCGACGACGCGGTCCGTCCGATCATGGGGGTGCGCCGCCTCGGCGAGCGGCCGATTCAGGAGAGCTGGGACCTGGCGATCGGCCGGCACCAGCGGTCGATCATCGAGCTGGGCTACGAGGGCGTCAGCGTCGAGCAGGTGCTGGAGCAGCGGCTGCGCCGCAAGGTGTGGGAGCCGCAGGCCACCGCGGGGGTAGCGCTCGCGGCCGTGGCGGACGCGATCCTCTACCTGGGCAGTCGCCGGTTCGCCGACGAACTCGGCAATCGGGCGGTCGAGCTGCTGGCCGCCGAGCGTACGGTCGATGACGCCCCCGAGGTGCTGCGCCGGATCAGGCGGCTGCTGGCCCACTACCGGGCCACTGAGCCGGAGCTGCCGGCCTGGTGCGAGGCGTTCGTCACGGCCGGATACGCGCACTACTGCACCTTGCTGCCGACCGCGTTCACCGAGGACGACACGGGCGTACGCCAGGTCGGCGCCATGCTCGGCTTCCTTTTCACGCTGGAGAGCCTCGCGCTGTCGCTGGGCTGCGACCGGGCCCAACTCGAACTCGCCGTACGGCAGTCGCACCCGGAGGACCCCGCCAAGGTCGCGCTGCTGTGGGCGGCCAAGACGCAGCTGGGCCTGCTGTCGCGGGACGAGCTGCGGGCCAGGTGCGACGAACTGCTGGCCAACCCGCTCGTCGTCCCCGCCTTCCCGCTCTACCTGAGCGGGTTCGTCCAGGCACTCGAACCCGTCCCGGCTCTCGCGCCGTTCGTGGTCGAGGCGCTGTCGAAGGCGTTCGCGCGGCTGCCCGACTCCGTGCTGCTGCCGTGGCTGCCGACGTTGATCACGACGCTGCGCAAGCACGTGCCGGAGCTGGTGCCCGTGCTCGTCCGGGAGGCGGGCCGCACCTTCCCCGGCGGGCTCGCCGAGCTGGACGCGTGGACCCCGCCGTGGGAACGGCCTGCCGCACCACCGACCCGGCAGACCCGGACGGCACCCGTGCGGAGCGGGCCGGTGGCCGCCCTGCTGGTCCGGCACCCGCAGGCGTGCGACGCCGTGGCGGCTCTGCTCGGCTGCCCGGCGGAATGGCCGGCACCGGACGAGGTCCAAGCCCAAGCCCGGGTCGATGCCCAGGCCGATGCCGGGGTCGAGGTCCGGGAGCTGCTCGCCCGCCATCCGGCCACGACCGGCGCGATCGCCGCCCTGCTCGACCGCTCCTCTGAAAGGCGGTGTGTCAGTTGACGGCAGGGGGTGATCGGCAGGGGGTGATCGGCAAGGGGTGATCGGCAAGGGGTGATCGGCAGGGGGCGATCCGCCTCCTCGTGGCACCTCTCGGCGGCAAGAGCGCGGGTGGCTCCGCAGGCCGCGTTCGCGCGGTCGCCGCGATATGGCACTGCCTAGCCGTCACGGCGGCGGTGACGATGTCGCCGCGGCCCACGACGTTGAAACTTTCGGAGGATCCGCGTGGGCACCTGGCCGCGCCGACCTGTCCCGGCAGGTCGTGACGGGGGACTCCATCCGTACGGGCCGGGGGCGTTCTCCACCCGTTGGGCCGTCTATATCGTGTGGGCGCTTCTCCCCGATCAACGGAAAGGCGGTCCCATGAAGCGTCTGCGGGTACGGCTGGCGGCCGGGCTGTGCGCCCTGCTCGCGGTGGTCCCATTATCGGGCGGGGCGCTCCCGGCGTCGGCGGACGACGGCGTGCTGACCTACGAGGCCGAGGACGGGGTGCTGAACGGAGTGCAGGTGGAGACCTCGCTCTCCGGTTTCTCCGGCACCGGATATGTCGGCGGTTTCGACACCTCGACCGACAGCGTCACGATCACGATCCCCGACGCCGATGCCGGTCTCTACTCGCTCGGCATCCGCTACGCCGCGCCGTACGGCCAGAAGAACGCGACCCTCCAGCTCAACGGCGCCGGGCTCGGCGAGGTCACGCTGACCCCGAGCGACACGTTCACCTCGGTGTCGGCGGGCAAGGTGTTGCTGAAGGCCGGCGAGAACACCGTCACCGTGGTGAACAACTGGGGCTGGTACCTCATCGACGCCATCACCCTCACGCCGGCGCCGCCTCCGCCGCCGCACGAGGTGACCGGCGAGCTGTCCGATCCAGAAGCGACGCCCGAGGCCAAGGGCCTGATGCGCTACCTGACCGCGCATTACGGCACCGACATCATCTCCGGCCAGCAGGCCATGCCCAGCATCCAGCGGATCGAGCAGAACATCGGGAAGTCCCCGGCCATCGCGGGTCTCGACATGATGGACTACTCGCCCAGCCGCGTCGAACGCGGGACCTCCTCCCAGGAGGTCGAGAACGCGATCGACTGGGACGCCAAGGGCGGCATCGTCACCTTCGTCTGGCACTGGAACGCACCGAGCGGCCTCATCGACCAGCCGGGCAAGGAATGGTGGCGCGGCTTCTACACCGAGGCGACCACCTTCGACGTCGCCGCCGCCC
Organism: Sphaerimonospora mesophila; assembly: GCF_001417795.1. Classification (NCBI taxonomy): domain Bacteria; kingdom Bacillati; phylum Actinomycetota; class Actinomycetes; order Streptosporangiales; family Streptosporangiaceae; genus Sphaerimonospora; species Sphaerimonospora mesophila. The sequence goes on from NZ_BCBX01000032.1 coordinate 54,773, forward strand.
TGGCCGACAAGGACTCGGCCGACTACGGGCTGCTGATCCGCGACATCGACGCCATCGCCGTACAGCTCAAGCGGCTGCGGGACGCGGGCATCCCCGTGCTGTGGCGGCCATTGCACGAGGCCGAGGGCGGCTGGTTCTGGTGGGGAGCCAAGGGGCCCGGCCCCGCCAAGGAACTGTGGCGGATCATGTACGACCGGCTCACCGGCCACCACGGGCTGCACAACCTCATCTGGGTGTGGAACTCGGTCTCGCCGGACTGGTATCCGGGTGACGACGTCGTGGACGTCCTCGGCTATGACTCCTACCCGCCCAAGGGCGACCACGGCCCGGTGAGCACGCAGTACGAGAAGCTGGTGGCGCTCGGCGGTGACCGGAAGCTCGTGACGCTGAGCGAGGTCGGGACCCTGCCGGACCCCGAGCTGATGCGGGCCTACCACGCGGACTGGAGTTACGTCGTCCCCTGGGACGGCTCTCCGCAGGACGGGGACAGCAACTCCCTGGAGTTCCTGCGGAAGTTCTACGACGACCCGCACGTCATCACCCGCGATGAACTCGGCGACTTCAAGCACGGCGGCTCCGACCCTTCACCGTCCCCGTCGCCGTCGCCCAGCCCATCGCCCAGCCCGAGCCCGAGTCCTTCCCCCAGCCCGTCGCCGAGTCCGTCGCCGAGCCCGAGCCCGAGTCCTTCCCCCAGCCCGTCGCCGAGTCCGTCGCCGAGCCCGAGCCCGAGTCCTTCCCCCAGCCCGTCGCCGAGTCCGTCGCCGAGCCCGAGCCCGAGTCCTTCCCCCAGCCCGTCGCCGAGTCCGTCGCCGAGTCCGAGTCCGTCGCCGACCCCCGGTGGGTGCTCGGTCGCCTATCGGACCAACGACTGGGGAAGCGGGTTCGTCGCGAGTGTCACCGTCGCGAACGGCGGAGTCACGCCGATCAACGGCTGGACCCTCGAATTCTCCTTCTCGGGCGACCAGAAGATCAGCACCCTGTGGAACGGCACGGTCACCCAGTCCGGCACACAGGTCACCGTGAAGAACGCCGACTGGAACCGTACGATCCGCGCGAACGGAGGTACGGTCGACCTGGGCTTCCTGGCCGACTACAGCGGCACGAACGCGGCACCGGCGAAGTTCATGCTCAACGGTGCTCCGTGCGTCAAGAAGTGATCACCTAGATCACCCGGATCACCCATCCGTCTGATGACCACCGCCGCCGAGGGGAGGGCTCACTGCTGGGGGCGTAGAGCCATCCAGATCGCCACCGCGTCCTCCTCTCCGGTGTTGTGCCAGAAGTGCGGCTGATGCGTGCGGAAGTGGAGGGCGTCACCAGGATTCAGCACGTGCAGCACCCCGCTGACCCCGAACTCCAGTTGGCCTGACACCAGGTAGACGAGTTCCTCGCCGGGGTGCTGCATCGGTTTGGCGCCGCTGCTGGCCCCGGGGATCACCGTCGCCACGGCCGCGGCGACCAGGAACTCGCCGTAGGGGCCGCTGATCCCGCTGAGGTCGATCCCCGCGTGCGAGGTGTAGATCGGACGGCCTCTGCCCGCGGGAGTGAAGACCGTCGGGTACTCGTCGTCGTCCTCCTCTTCCACGAAGTACGAAACGGGCCGGCCGAGCGCTGCCGCGATCTTGAGGAGCGTCGTGATCGTCGGCACCATGTCGGCCTGCTCGATCTTGTGGATCGCGGCGGCGGACACGTCGGCGCGCTCCGCGAGCGACTGGAGCGAGTAGCCCTTCTCCTTGCGAAGCGCCTTGATTTTCGGGCCTATGCCGGAGACGACCTCGGCCACCCGTACCTTCACTTCGCGCCTCCGCTAGATGTGCCGAGGTTCGCACTCCGTAACAAGCACCCATCGATACCTTGACGCCGCCGAGCAGGTACGTCAAGTATGGTAAACGGAAATTTGCGCATGCTCAATGCGATCGAGGCCTCCCCGAGGAGAATCGAAGTCAGATGCCCAGGCGAATCGTAGTCGTAGGTGGCGGAGCAGCAGGTATGGGCGCGGCCGGCGCCGCGAAAGGTACCGACCCCAACGCCGAGGTCATCGTCTTCACCGAGTATGAGGACACCTCGTACAGCCCCTGTGGGATCCCCTACGTCCACGGCCAGGAGATCGCCAGCTTCGAGTCTCTCTTCATGGCGACCAAGCAGCACTATGTCGACCAGGGCATCGACATCCGCTATGAGACGGCCGTCACCTCCATCGACGTGAAGGCCAAGACGGTGACCGCGTCCGACGGGACCGTCGAGCGCTACGACTCGCTGGTGCTCGCGACCGGGTTCAACTACGCCGACCCGGGGGTGCCCGGGGGCGACCTCGGCGGCATCTACTACGTGAAGAACATCCGCCAGGCCATGGAGTGGGACAAGGTCCTGGACACGGTCAAGACCGCGGTCGTCGACGAGGCGACGCCGCTGGGCACCGAGATGGTCACCGCGCTGGCGCATCGCGGCATCGAGACCCATCTGGTCGACCCCGCGCCGTGGGCCATGTCCATGGCCACCGATCCCGACATCATGCAGCCGGTCGAGGAGTCCTGGGTCGAGATGGGCGCCAAGCTGCATTTCAAGACCAAGGTCACCGGATTCGTCGGGAAGGGCGGCAAGCTCACCAAGGTCACCACTTCGGAGGGGGACATCCCGGCAGACCTGGCCGTGGTGGCGACGAAGAAGGAGCCCAACACCGCGGTCGCCGTCGCGGCCGGCATCAAGACCGGCATGAGCGGCGGCCTCATCGTCGATGGGCGGATGCGCACCTCCGCCCCCGGTGTGTACGCGGCGGGCGACTGCACCGAGATCCCGCACGGCGTCTCGAACGTCCCGATCCAGGGGCTGTCCGGCAGCCACGCCTACGCCCAGGGCAAGGTCGCCGGCACCAACGCGGCCGGCGGTTCCCGGGAGTACCAGGCCGTGTACGTCCCCTGGGGCATGGTCGCCGGCAAGTGGATGATCGGCGGGGTGTCCTTCAGTGAGACGCTGGCCACCGCTCTCGGCCTCCCGTTCATCACGGGCATGGCGCAGGGCATCTCCCGGGCGCGCTACTACCCCGACGTGAAGCCGGTCAAGGTCAAGCTTCTCGCCGAGCCCGAGCACCTCCGGCTCATCGGAGCCCAACTCGTCGGCGGCGAGGGCATCAAGGAACGCGCCGACTTCCTGGCCATGGCCGTACGCACCGGGATCACGATCAACGACCTGGCGACCATGGAGAACGTCTACAGCCCGCCGATCGGCGCGCTCAACGAGCCGATCGCGCTCGCGGCCCAGAACGCGCTCACGAAGGTGAGGAGCTGACATGGGCCTGACGCGCTGGGTTCGCTCCCGCTCGGAGTATCACCTCATGATCGACGCGCAGGACAAGGTGGGCGCCCGGCACGGTGCCCGGCGTCCCCACCCGCCGCGCGGAGCCGAGATCTTCTGGCGCCGGGTCTACGTCCCGATCTTCCACCGGCTGCCCCTGAAACTGCGCAACGCGATCATCGCGCGCATGCCGGGCAGCCATCGGCAGTCCTGGACTCCCCAGCCACCCTCCAAGGGTCCCGCGGTCTGACCTGGGATCCGTCTTCTCTCCCCGCCAACAACATCACAAAGGAGTGACATGTCCACCAAGACCGTGACCGTCGCCACCCCCCAGGACGGGGATGTCCTGTGGGACACGAGCGAGAAGGTATTCGAGGACATCAGGGCCAACGAGGGTGAGAAGGCGACGGTCTTCATCCACTCGGTGCCGTTCGAGGGATCGGTCTCCCTCGTCAACCTGATGACCTCCACGCGCCTCCAGCGCAAGGGGTTCAAGCTGACGATCGTCCTCTACGGGCCCGCGGTGCTGCTGGCCGCCGCCGGCCGCGGCTATCCCGCGGTCGGCACCGAGGGCTTCCCCGGCAACCTCGCGGTCAACAGGCAGATCAAGATCCTCCTCGAGGAGGGCGCCACGATCTACGCCTGCCGCTTCGCGATGGGCGCGCTGTACGGCATGCGCGAGGACGACCTGATCCCGGGCGTCAAGGCGTTCAACCCGCTGGACGTGCTCGACGCCGCCCTGACGGCGTGGCGGGAGCGTCACTTCCAGCTCAACACCTGGACGATGTAGATGGCAAAGGCACCGTCACGTCACATCGACGCGCACCGTCACATCGGCGTGCTGCCGGCGTTCCCCTTCTACGGCGGGCCGCCGGTCAACCCCGATGTGAACGCACGCGCCACGGTCGACGAGCTGATCGCCGACATGGACCGGGAGGGCACCGAGCGAGCCCTGGTGATCCCCAACTACGGGGTCCCCGACCCGAGCCACTCGTTCGCGCTCAACGAGCTCGTCCTCGAAGCGGTCGGCCGGAGTGATCGCCTCAGCGCCGCGCTGTGGGCCTCGCCTCGACCGCAGGACGCCGAGCTCACCGACAAGGCGCTGTCGCTCGCCTCGGAGAGCGGGGTGAAGGCACTCAAGATCAGCTTCCTGCTCGGCGGCTCGGCCGAGGATCCGGAGTGTCTGGCCCGGCTCGACAAGGTGTTCGCCGTCGCCAAGGCCAACAACCTCGTCGTCCACGTGCACACCTCACCGGGTGCCGCATCGGACATCGACAAGGTCGGCCTGCTCGTGGAGCGCTACGCGGATGAGACGCCGATCCACCTCGTCCACTTCGGTGGCGGGGTGAGCGGCCACATCAAGCTCATCGGCAAGCGGTTCTTCGACTGGATCGAGTCCGGCAAGAAGGTCTACACCGACCTGACCTGGTCGGTGGGCTTCGCGCCGCAGTGGCTCGCCCGGGAGATCGACCGTCGCGGCATCGGCGGCGATCGCGTGCTGTTCGCCTCCGACCAGCCGTGGGGCGAGTTCGCCGGTGAGTACGCCCGCATGGTCGACGCCACGGGCGGCGGTGAGCTGACCGAGTCGGTCTTCCACGGCAACTTCGAGCGGCTCTACGGCTGATCGGGCCGTGCCATGAGTCCCAGGCGGAGCTCCGCCTGGGACTCGTGGTGTCTTCGCCGACGGGCCGGAACACGGAAGGGGTGGGATTGTGGCGAGGTCGGGAGAATCGAACGAGGTCGTCGCGCACTGGCAGGGCGGCTGGCGGGCGACCGTCACGGCCGGGCCGTTCTCGTTCGAGGTCGACGAGCCCGAAAGCGTCGGCGGAACGTTCACCGGTCCCATGCCGACCGAATACCTCCTGGGGTCCCTCGCGTCCTGCTACGCGCTGGCGCTGGCCTGGTGTGCGCGCAAGCGCGGCGTGGAGATGACGGATCTGTCGGTCTCCGCGATCGGGGAGTACGACGGCCCGAGCTTCAGCGGGATCCGGCTGCGGGTGAGCTCCAGCCTCCCGGCGGAGCGGCTGCGGCCGCTGCTCGAGCCGGCCTCCCGGGTCTGCTACGTCTCCAACACGCTGGCCCGCTCACCGCGGATCGAGGTGAGCACGGCCGACGCCGACGGCTGAGGGAACACCCGGCATGTACGCGCGGGGGCCGGCGGACCCGTCCGGTCCACCGGCCCCCGCGTCATCGCTCACGTCCTACGGTTCAGGCCTTACGACTCAGGCCTCGTCGGAGAGCTTCGCGTCCAGCGCCAGCAGCGTCTGGACGAACACCTCGATGGGCGCCTCGGCCACCCCGGCGCCCACCTGGCCGCTGCCGTCGGAGTTGTGCAGGATGCCGGTCGTCACCTTCGGGGTGATGCCCAGCTCGACGACCTTGCGTACGTCCACGCCCACCGGCGACCCCTTCATCCCCCAGTAAGGGATCATGAAGCGGCTGGAGTTGCCGACGCACACCTCGTTCAGTTCCTCGGTCAACTCGGCGGCGTTCGCCATCGTGCCGCCGACGAACTGCGCCACCGCCGGCGACCCGGCCGCGACCGCGCCCCCGAGCCCGACCAGCTCCAGCACCGCGCTGTCTCCCACATCAGGGGAGGCGTCGGCCTCGTTGCGTCCGGGGTGGTAGAGCGCCCGCCCCACCATCGGCGCGGGGGCGTGGAACCATTCGGCGGAGGGGCCGGCGAGCCAGGCGGCGAAGTCGGTGCCGTTTCGCGCCATCCCGATCACGATCGAGCTGTTCTCCACCTGGGCGGCCCATGTGGTCAGGGCCCGGGCGGCGGCCATTCCCAGGCTCAGGAACAGCAGATAGTTGGCGGACAGGAAGGTCGCCACCTCGATCCGGCGCGGATGGTCGCCCGCCACCAGCGCGGGCAGCAGGCTGCGCAGTAGCAGGTTGGTCGCGGCCTGGGTCCGTACGTGGACGTCGTCTCCCATCGCGACCGCCTGAGCGGCCAGGGACAGCACGTCGACCGGCCCATGCTCCCGAACGGCGGCGGCCAGCACCGGACCGGCCGCCTCCTGCAGGAGCACCAGCCGTTCGATCGCACCCGGCGTGTCCCGGCCGAACCACGCGACGTCCCCCGAGCCCTGCCCGATCGGAGCGTAGGCCCGGATGCCCGCCTCGGCGAGCTCGACCTCCCAGACGGGCGTGCTCGGCCCCATCGACGTGGCCATCGGCACCACCGTGCCGTGCTCGTTGGCCGGCTCCAGCCGGACCGTGCCGTCCCGGAGCAGGACGTCCGCCTCCTCCGGCGTTCGCGCCCAGCCCTCGGCGCAGACGACGGCGCGCATCGAGCGGCGCAGCGGATCTGTGACGCGCTCGATCGCGATCCGCGGCCCGCAGTGCAGCAGCACCCTGCCGTCGGCGAGCACCGGGATCACGTCGGCGGCGGTCCGTACGGCGACGAGTTGGGGTGCGCCGCGGTCCAGCCGCCGGAAGACCTCCTCGTTGGCCGCGTCGATCGTGCGCGTGTGCGGGCCGTACAGGCGCCGGAGCGCGGCTACCACGGTGCGGTCACCGCTGCCGGGGATGCGCCAGTCGAGCTGTACGACCGGGCGTCCCTGCTGCCTGATCGCCTCGGCGAACAGCGGCAGGCCGACGTTGACGACGTTGACCTCCCCGGGAAGGCGGATCGGAGTGGCGATCTCAGCTGTCGGCATCATTCTCCCTTTCGAGGGCTTCGACGAGGACTTACCTCGGCGACTCGGTGACTTCCGTGACTGGGGTGGCCCCGGTGACATCGGTGACGAACTTCTCCGCTTCGGCCACGAGCGCGGCCTCGGCCCGTTCGAACGACTCCCGCCGTGCCTTCGCGCGCTCCCGGAGCGATTCCGCTTTCGCGGCGCAGTCCGCCGCCATCTCCTCGACCACGGGCGGCGCGGCCCCGCCGCTCAGCGTCCGCGTCTCGACGATGCGCCGGGGATCGAGGATCTCGCTGAGGTCGCGGCCCTCCAGCCCGAGGGAGATCCCCGCGTACCGCCTGGCCGCCGCCTCCAGCCGCGTCCCGTCGAGGTCGATGCCGCGCAGCCCCTCCCGGCTCGCTTCGCGTACGGCGATGCCGATCACCTGGTACGCGGTCCGGTAGTCCACCTGGCAGGTCTGCATGACGAACTCCGCGAGGTCCGTCGCCTGGCTGAACCCGGACTCCAGGGCGGCCCACATCTTGTCGGCGTTGACCGTAAGGCTGCGGATGACCCCGCCGGTCAGCCGGGTCGTCCGGCCGGCCAGGTCCAGCGCGCGCGGGATCTCGCCGTACGCGTAGATCAGGTTGTCGCTCCGGGCGGACGGGCTCTTGCTGACCGCGAGGAACCCGGTGAGCCGGCCGATCATGGTGCCGGCGGCGCCGCGGATGATCGACAGCGCGTAGGGGTTGCGCTTCTGCGGCATGAGCACGCTGGAGCGGCTGTACCCGTCGGCGATGGTGACGTAGTCGAACTCGTTGCTCGCCCAGATCTCCAGGTCCTCGGCCAGCTTGCTCTGGGTGGTGAGCAGGCTGGAGGCGTGCGAGAGCGTCGCGATGAGACCGTCGATCTGCCACATGGCGTCGCGGGTGTGCTCGATGAAGCCGTCGAAGCCCATCAGGTCGGCGACCCGGCTCCGGTCGGCCAGCAGCCGGCTCCCGTTGACGCAGCCCGCGCCGCCCGGGCTCGTGTTGACCCAGTCGAACGCGTCCATGAGCCGTTCCGCGTCCCGCAGGATCGGATAGGCGAAGCTCACCAGGTAGTGGCCGAACGTGGAGGGCTGCGCGTGCTGGAGGTAGGTCTGGTCGGGCAGCCAGGTCCTGCTGTGCCGTCCGGCCACCACGGCGATGGCGTGGGCGAGCTCGGCCGCGTCCTCGACCAGGTCCTCGAGGACGGCGCGCACGTGGAGGCGGAGTGCGATGCGCACGGCCTCCCGCCGGGGCCGCCCGGCGTGTAGCCACCCCGCGTCGTCCCCGATCTGCTCGGTGAAGTGGCGCTCCCGCGAGTTGTACGGCTCGCCGTACGCCGGGTCGTACGGGAAGTCCTCGGGGGAGGTGCGTACCGCCTTGAGCAGCACCTCCATGAGGCGGCCCGCCGCAGGCCGGGGGATCACCCGGCGCTCGTGCAGGTCGATGACGTGCGCGATGTCGGCGAGGTTGAGGCCGGCGTGCAGCAGCGGCGCGTCGGCGTTCTCGAGCGCGAACCCGCTGTCGATCAGTTCCCGGGCCGGGCCGCCCATGGGCGGCCCCAGCCGGTCGGGTCCGCTCCGATGGTGTGCGGAGGGAACGGACGGCAGTCCGTCATCGATCATCGTGACTCCATCCCGCGACCGCGTCGAGCAGGCCGCCGGTATGCCAGAAGACTGTCGTGTGGCCGGGGTCGGCGCGCCGATCCCCGAGGATCCGCGCGAGCGCGCCCAGCGCCTTCGCCGAGTACACCGGATCGAGGACGATCCCCGAGGCGCGCAGGGCGAGCCGGGCGGCGCGCTCGCCCTCCTCGGACGGGTGCCCGTGGCCGGGGCCGCGGGCGTCGTACACGACGACGTCCGCCTCCCGCGGCGGCTCGGTGCCCATCAGCAGGGCGCACTCCCGGCCGAGCTTGAGGACGCGCCCGGCGGTCTCCTCCGGCGGCCGGCTGACCGCCGCTCCGCGCATCCGCAGCCGCCGCCCGAGCGCCACCGCCCCGGAGACGAGACCCGCCAGCGTCCCTCCGGAGCCGGCGCCCACCACGACCGTGGCCGACCCGTCGAACCTGTCGCGGAGCTGGGCGCCGAGTTCGAGCGCGGCCAGGTGGAACCCGGCGGATCCGACGGGTGTGGCGCCGCCGCGCGGCACCGCGTAGGGCCGCAGCCCCTCCCGGGTCAGCTCGGCCGCCGTCGCCTCGATCGCGGCGTCCACCGAGCCGCGGTCGGCGTCGTACGTCCATCGGACGTCGGCCCCCCAGTGGACGGCGGCGGCGTGGTTGGGGTGCCTGGCCGGTGGGGGCGAGCCGGCGTAGACGAGCACGCACCGCATGCCCGCCCAGGCGGCGGCCGCGACCGCGGCCTGGCAGAAGTTCGAACCGGGTGTCCCCCCGGTCACCAGGACGTCGGCGCCGGAAGCGGACGCGTCGGCGACGAGCATCTCCAGTTGGCGTGCCTTGTTGCCCGCGACCGCGAAGCCGGTCAGGTCGTCGCGTTTCAGCAGCAGGGGGCCGCTGACGCCGAGCGCCTCCGCCAGCCGCGGCGCCTCCTGGAGGGGGGTGGGCAGTACGGCCAGGCCGGCACGGGCGGGGGCGATCCCCCGGTGATCCGGTGTCACGGCCATGAAGGCGGCTCCTCGGCGGCGGCGCGCCGGGCCCGGGCCACGACCAGGTCCACCATTCGGGCGGCGGAACCGGGATCCGACGGGTTCTGCGTGTCACCGAGGTAGGCGCGCACGTTGGCGGCCATCCGGTCGGCGTTGACCTCCAGCCCCTCGACCAGCTCGACGCCGAGCGCGAGGGCCTTGCCCGTCAGCAGGCAGATCTCCGGCAGGGCGATCCACTCCGCCTTCCAGGCCCGCCCGTCGCGCTCGTGCTGGCTGACGACCGACTCCAGGAGAACGCCGGCGTTCGCGCGGACCAGGCGGGCGAGCGTGCTCAGGTGCTCGCTGCCCTCGGGATTGCGTTTGTGGTGCATGGTGATGCTGCCGACCACCCCGGCCGGTCGCGGCTCGCCGAGCTCCCCGATCTCCGGGCGCTGGAGCTCGTACACCTCCTCGCCGATCCGGGCGAGGGTGCCGGTGATCAGGGCGAGCACGCCGCCGAACTCCGCGATCCTGTCGCGTGCGCTCAACCACGAGATGACGGGATCGGCCAGCCCCAGCTCGGCGGCGAACCTGGCGCGTACGGCGAGTCCGCGGTCGCCGTACGCGACAAGGGTGCCGATGCCGTCGCCGAGCTGCGCCACGAGCCAGCGCGGCGCGCCCTCGCGTAACCGGTCGAGATGCCGTCTGATCTCGTCGGCCCAGGACGCCGCCTTCCAGCCGAACGTCGCCGGCGCCCCTGGCTGGCCATGGGTTCGGCCCGCGATCGGCGTCTCGCGATGCTCGGCCGCCAGATCGACGAGCGCCTTCTCGATGCGGCGCAGATCACGCCAGGCGATGGCGCCGACGGCGCGGATCGCCAGCGAGGTCCAGGTGTCGGTGAGGTCCTGTACGGTCGCCCTGACGTACACGTGCTCCCGCGCGGCCTCCGGCAGCACGCGGCGCAGCTCGTGGATCAGGCCCAGGGTCGAGTGCCCGGTCTGCCTGGTGCCCAGCGCGATCCGGTCCAGGTCGAGCCGGTCGACGCGCAGCTCATCGGTGATGATCGCGGCGGCCTCCGCCGGGATGATCCCCTCCGCCGCCTGCGCCCTGGCCAGCGCGGCGAGGACGTCGAGCCACGCCTGCAGCCGGGCCCGCTCCTCGAAGATCTGCCGCAGCTCGTCCGTGCCCCACAGATGTGCGTAGCCCGATGAGTCAGCGATGCGTGCGGTCACGTCATCTCCCCGTTCCGCTCCCTGTCCGATCCGTCTGATCCGCCCAGCCTTCCAGCCAGCTCGGACGCGGCGGCGAGCCCCTCCGCCACCAGCGAGAACGACGCCCCCCAGGGGACCACGACGGTGTCGCCGCGCGTCTCCACGCTCTCCTCGAGCAGACAGCACTTGGTGAGCCGGGCCTCGCCGGGGGGAAGCGGCAGCTCGGCCGCCAGGGCGGCCGGACAGATGTCGATCTGGCGTACGTCACCCGCCTTGTCCGGATAGAAGTGGTCGTGGATCGCACGGGAGCGGGCGCAGCCGAGCAGGACCCAGTCCGCCTGGGGCGGCACCTCGTCCAGATAGGAGATCTCCGCACCGGGGACCGACATGCCGCCTCCGCGGCAGGGCAGCAGGTAGTGCTCGGCCGGTTCGGCGGCCGCGATCTTCTCCAGGTCGACGACCTGTGGCACGCACTCGGTCGCGGGAAGCTCCTCGGCGGTGTCGACGACGCGCCGGACCTGGTCGTACAGCTTGGCCGGCCACGGGGGCGCGACGTCGAGCACGTGCACCCGGCGCGGCGTGGGATCCAGGATGAAGTTGACGTGCTCGTAGCGCCCGCGCACGATCACGCAGCGGGGCGCGTCCGGGATGTCGCGGGCCGCGCGGAGCAACTGGCTGGGGACGGCGGTGTCGATGTCGGGCCGGTCGACGAACACCGTCTCGTCCGGACCGGCCAGCACGCGTACGTCGCCGACGTCGATGAACAGCCCGGTGCCGGCGCCGCCGTCCCCCCGGGCGGGGGTCAGCTCGACCACGGCGTACGCGTCCCGGTTCCTGGCCACGACGAAGCGCGTCCTGCGGTAGATCTGCCGGCTGAGGAAGAGCGTGCGCAGGGAGTCGCCGTCGAGATCGACCGCGACGTCGGTGAACGCCACGGTCCGGTACTGGTGGGGGATCATGGTGTCTCAACTCCTGTGCGCGACCGGGAGTGCGTGGGAACCGCGCCGATGGTGTCGGAACGCAGCCCCAGCCGGAGCGTCTCGACGGCCATCGCCTCGGCCGGCTGGATGTTGCCGAGGTTGACGTCGGCGCCGTAACGCCGGATCAGCCACGCCTGCTGGGCTCTGCGGGGGGCCTCGAACAGCGTGGCCTCCAGGCCGACGGCCGCCACGACGGCGTCCGCGATGTCGGCGCGCACCTCGCCCTCGGCGTCGAACAGGCCGACCGTGCCGCTCTCCCGCCCCTCGGTCAGCACCCAGGTGGCGCCCGCTTCGACGTCGGCCCGCGCGTCCGCCGCCCACTGCGCGGCCGACGGGGTCGCCCGGGGATCCTTGAGCCCGACCTCGGACAGGACCAGGAATCGGGCGGCCGCGGCATCGATGATCTTGTCCTTGTCGGCGCGGGGCATCTCCACAGAGCCGCAGGACACCTCGACGCACGGGAAGCCCACGGCCTCGGCCCAGTCCATGAACCTGTCCAGCACGCCCTGCCGCCAGGAGATCTCCAGCAGCGTTCCCCCGGTGCAGGCCAGCACCTGGTGCGCGGCCAGCAGTTCGAGCTTCTCCCGGAGCGACGGGTCGACGTAGGCCGTCCCCCAGCCGAACTTCCACACGTCGATGTTCGCGGCGGCGGCCTGCAGCCGCCGCTCGACCTCGGACACCGACATGCCGTTGTCCAGAACGTGGGAGATGCCGCACCGGCGAGGCTTCCTCGTGCGCTGCGGGAGCACGAGGAAGTCGGGCTCCGCCGGGTTCAGGACCCGGACGGAGGTGTGGTTTCGGCTGGATTGTCCTGTCACGGGAGCGGCTTCCTCACTGGCTAGGATGACGCCGTCGGCGGCTTTCACCGATACGCATCGCACGGAAGAGAACTCATCTTGCCCCTCGGCGACATCCACGATCTTGAAGAACTGGCACACCGGCTGCGGTCCCTCCCGGGTGTCGTGGCCAAGAGCTCCATCGGCGTGGTCGCCGAGGTGTTCGGCGGCGGGGACTGGTGGGCCGGTCCCGGTGACGACGGCGCCGTCGTACACGATCGGGGACGCGACCTGATCGTCGGAGGCGAGGCGATGCTGCCCGCCTTCGTGGAGCGGGATCCGTACGGCGCGGGCGTCGCGGCCGTCCTCGCGAACGTGAACGACCTCGCCGCCATGGGCGCCCGGCCGCTCGCGATCGTCGACACGGTGACCGGACCACGCGACGTCGTCAAGGGCATCCTGGAGGGCCTGAAGTGGGCCGGCGAGGTGTACGGCGTGCCGATCGTCGGCGGGCACACCACCGAGACCGACGGCCCGCCCAGCCTGTCGGCGTTCGGGCTCGGCGTCGCCGAGTCCGTGCTGTCGGCCACCCACGCCGCGCCCGGCCAGGCGCTGATCCTCGCCTGCTGCCTCGACGGCAGGATGCGGACGGACTTCCCGTTCTTCCCGTCGTTCGACGAGCGGGGCGAGCGCCTCGCCGGCGACGTACGCACCCTCGCCGCCGTGGCGGAGCAGGGCGCCGCCGTGGCCGCCAAGGACGTCAGCATGGCCGGGATGATCGGCTCGCTGGCCATGCTCCTGGAGGCACGCCGGCTCGGCGTCGAGGTGGACCTCGACGTGCTGCCGGTGCCCGCAGGGGTGCCGATCGGCGACTGGCTGTCCTGCTTCCCCTGCTTCGCCTTCCTGCTCGCGACGCCGCCGGAGAAGGAGGCGGAGTGCGTCGAGGCGTTCACCTCCCGGGGCCTCACGGCGCGGCGGATCGGCACGCTGGACGACACCGGGAAGGTGCGCGTCGCCGACGCCTCCGGCTCCGTCGTCGTCTTCGACCTCGAGCGGGAGTCGGTCACCCGGCTCGACCGTTGAGGCGGTGAGTGCCTGCCTGCCGTGAGAGATCATCGCGTGAGGTCGATGCTCATCCGCTGGTGAGGCACGCCCACATAGGGAACCGGCTCGCCCACGGCCGACCAGCCGAGCCGGCGGAAGAAGGTCACGTTGGCGAGCTGAACGAAGGCGATCATGCGGCTGCCGCCGGCCGCGGCGGCGGTCGCCACCGCGTGCCGGACCAGGGGCCCGCCCAGCATCAGGTGCCGGTACCGCGACAGGACCGCCAGCCGATCTCCCTTCCACAGCGCCTCGCCCTCGTCGGACGGGGGCAGCGGGTAGAGCCGTACGGTCCCGACCGGACGGCCGTCCAGATATCCGACCACATGACGGGTGGCCGGATCGTGGTCGAACTCGTCCTGGTCGGTCCGCTCGAACAGGCCCTGCTCCTCGACGAAGACCGCGTGCCGGATCTTCGCGTACTCGGCGAACTCGTCCGGCGAGGCCGCCGTACGACAGACGAGGGTCGGCTCGCTCAGCTCAGACGACGAGCGGGAGAACCGGACGGCCATCGGCCAGACCCTTCGTCGAACCCGAACCGGCGCGTTCGAGCGCCGCCATGCCGGAACATGCCTGACACCGTGCGCAGCCCGCCTTGGTCCCGGCGGCGGTGAGCCCCCGTCGCAACATGTGCGGGACGACCCGCCGGTAGATCTTCTCGACGTATTCGGGGGACGGCGGCAGGGCGTCCTCCATCAGGCTGCCGGGGACCGGACGCAGCGGGACGATGAATGGGTAGACGCCGAGGTCGACCGCGCGCTTGCACATCTCGACCGTGATCTCGGGGTCCTCGCCCATGCCGAGGATGACGTACGTGGACACCTGTCCGGCGCCGAAGACCTGCACGGCGCGTTCCCACGCGGCGAAGTAGCGCTCGATGCCCCACCGCGCCTTGCCCGGCGCGATCTTCGCGAGCACCCGGGCGTCGAAGGTCTCCACGTGGATGCCGACGGAGTCAACGCCCATGTCGCGGACGCGGTTGATCACGTCGAGGTCGGCGGGCGGCTCGAACTGCACCTGCACCGGCAGGCCGGACGCCTCCTTCACGGCCTCGGCGCACCTGCCCACGTAAAGCGCGCCCCGGTCCGGGGTGGCCGTGCTGCCGGTCGTCAGCGTCACGTCGACGGCGCCGTCGAGATCCCGCGCCGCCACCGACACCTCCGCCAGCATCTCGGGCGTCTTCTTGGCGATGGTCCGCCCGCCGGCGAGGGAGACGCCGATGCCGCAGAAGGTGCACTGGTCGGAGTTCCCCCAGTAGGCACAGGTCTGCAGGACCGTGCTCGCCAGGGAGTCGAGGTGCATGAGGGCGATCTTCCAGTAGGGAACGCCGTCCGCCGTCTCCATGTCGTAGTACTTCGGGCGCGGCGCCGGCGACGCGTCCGCCAGGCGGACCGAGCCCTCGTAGATGCCGAACCCGTCGTCCTCCTGCCGCAGTGTGTACGGCGACTCCTTCACGTAGTCGGCGGTGGTCGGGACCGTGGCGGGTGCTCCGTTGATCCACAGCATTCCCGCATCGGCGGGGCCGGCGCCTCCGCTGCGCGCGCCGATCGAGACGTCCGTCCGCAGCCCTACGCTCTGCAGCTTGACGATCAGCTCGGCCAGCTCTGTCGCATCCAGTACTCGGTGGTTCGCCTCGGTCATGAGATGGCTCCTTGCCGGGCCCGATCAGGGCGGGGACAGCCCTGCGCGACCCTGGGACCTTCCGTCCACTATAGGAAACTTATCTTCAACTTCTATAGGAAGAATTGGGGGAGTGGCAACAGTTTCCGCTGACCGTCAGCTGTCGGCATCGGCCGTCGACGAGCACCTGAGCCGCTCGACGAGCGCCTCCCGCTCCTCGGCGGTGCCGACCTCGTGGGCGGCGTTCCCGGGTTCGCCGGCGGCGTCCGCGGTCAGCCGTCCGGTCTCCAGGTCGACGACCCCCTGCTCGACCACGTGAACGCAGGACGTGAACGTCTCGTCCGGCCGCGTCGTCACCAGCAGCGCCCGCCCGGTCCTGGGGTCGGCCTCGAGTCGGCGGTAGGGGACGAAGGGATCCCCCGGGGCGTGGCCGGACTCCTCCAGCACCAGCCAGCCGCCGTCCCGTGGCCCGGCCGCGAGCGCGGCCAGCCGGTCGTCGAGCGTGATCTCTTCGAGGACCTCCCGATAGCGCATCGCGAACGCGGCGCCGGCGATCGCCTCCGCATCCAGGCCGTCGACGGTCAGGGCTCCGTCGGAGTCGGCGACGCCGCGCACCAGCTCGTGACGCCCCTGCCACGCCTCCAGCAGGGGGCGGACGCCCCGCCCCCGCCGGCGGAGCTCCTGCGTGATCGCGCTCACCAGCCGGGTCGTCCGTACGTAGACGTCCGGCTGGTGGAGGGCGGCGGCGAATGCCCGCTCCGAGGTCGCGACCCACAGGCGAGAGAGCTGCTCGGCGACCGCCCGGAGATCCCCGGCGGGTCTCGGATCAGGCTCGGTCATTGCCAATTCCTTCCATTGGGTTCACTATCGTAAACGAGTCATCTAGTATCGGATACTGAGGTGAGGACGGCTCGTGAGCAATGTCGCCGTGGTGGCGGTCGGCGGGAACGCCCTGACCCGAGCGGACCAGGAAGGCACTTCCGAGCAGATCGAGGACAACGCCGCCCAGGTGGCGGCCGGGATCGCGAGCTTGTGTCGGGCGGGATGGAGGGTGGTCGTCGTTCATGGTAACGGCCCTCAGGTCGGCAACCTCTCCATCCAGCAGGAGGGAGGGATCGACCTCGTCCCGCCCCAGCCGTTGCACATCCTCAACGCCATGTCCGAAGGTCAGCTGGGCAGCGTCCTGGTGCGTGCGATCGACTCGGTCCTGGGCGCCGGTTCCGCCGTCGCCGTCATCTCGCACATGACCGTGGACCGTACGGACCCGGCGTTCGAGACGCCGACCAAGCCGATCGGCCCGTTCTTCACCGAGGATCAGGCGCTCGACCTGACCGCCGAACGCGGATGGACCATGCGGGAGGACGCGGGAAGAGGCCATCGGCGGGTGGTCGCCTCGCCCCTTCCCGTCGAGATGCTGGAGTCGTCCGCCGTCGAGGCGCTGCTGTCCGCCGACAAGATCGTCCTGGCGGCCGGAGGCGGCGGCGTCGCGGTCTCCCACGAGAACGGCCGCTACCTGGGCGTCGACGCCGTGATCGACAAGGACTGGGCGGCCGCCCGCCTCGCCAGGGACGTCGGGGCGAAGGCGATGATCCTGGTGACGGGGGTCGACGCGGTCTCCGTCGACTACGGGACCCCGCGGGCCCGCGTCGTACACGAGATGTCCCTCGCCCTCGCCGAGAAGTACCTGGCGGAGGGCCAGTTCCCGGCCGGGAGCATGGGGCCGAAGGTGCGCGCCGCGTCGGAGTTCGTACGGCACAGCGGCGGAACGGCCGTCATCACCTCAGCGGAGCTGATGCTCCACGCGCTCGACCCGACGACCGGCGTCGGTACCCGTATCATCCCCGAACCAGTCGAGAGCATCGCATGAGCACACCCAAGCACGTCGCCCGATCCCGTGTCGTCCGCGACACCTACTGCGACTCGCTGCGCCTGCTCGTGGCCACCTCGGTGATGTCCGAGCAAGCGGGCGTCTCCTGGGCCGGCGCGGTCATGGCGACCCCCTCGGGCCGCGAGAGTCTCGCCGACGAGGGGTTCGGCGAGGAGGTCATCGGGACCGCGGGATCGAACGACCTCGTGCTCGCCGTACGCGCGAGCGACGAGACCGCGGCACAGGCCGCTCTCGACTCCGGCGCGGACGCCGTCTACGCACAGGCGTCCGACGAGCAGGGGGACACCGCGGCCGCCCCGCCCCGGTCCATGGAGCGGGCCGTGGAGCAGATGCCCGACGCCACCGTCGCGGTCGTCTCCGTGCCGGGAGACTACGCGGCGGTGGAGGCGCACCACGCGCTCTCCGCGGGACTGCACGTCCTGCTCTTCAGCGACAACGTCTCGATCGAGGAGGAGGCCGAGCTCAAGCGGCGTGCGGACGAGCTCGGCCTGCTGGTCATGGGGCCCGGCGCAGGCACCGCCGTGATCTCGGGTGTCGGCCTGGGGTTCGCCAACGCCGTACGCCGCGGGCCGGTCGGCGTCGTGGCCGCCGCCGGCACCGGGGCCCAGGAGGTCTCGGCGCTGCTCGACCGCTGGGGCGTCGGGGTCTCGCACGTGATCGGCGTCGGCGGCCGCGACCTGTCGGAGGACATCGGCGGGCGGATGGCGAAGGCGGCGGTGCGCGCACTCGACCAGGACCCGGAGACCGAGGCGATCCTCCTGGTCTCCAAGCCGCCCAGCGAGGCGGTCGCCCGCGAGGTGCTGGGCCAGTGCACGTCGACGCCGGCCGTGGCGACCTTCCTCGGCCTGGACGAGTTGGAGACACCTCCGGGCGTCCGGCTGGCGCGGACGCTGGAGACCGGTGCGCTCGCCGCGGCGAAGCTGGTGGGCGTCACCCCGCCCGCGACGTCGGCGGGGGTGCGTGAACAGGTGGTGGACGGGATCGCCGCGCTGGACGACCGGCGGCGCGTCATCCGCGGATACTACTCCGGCGGAACGCTGTGCTACGAGGCACAGCTGATCATCGGCGAGCTGCTCGGAAACGTGTACTCCAACGAGCCGCTCCGGAGCGAGCAGGCGCTCCCGGCCCCTCCGGGCGCGCACGTGCTGCTCGATCTCGGCGCGGAGGAGTACACCGTCGGCCGGCCGCACCCGATGATCGACCCCGGCCTACGTCTGGAGCTCATGCTCGACGAGGCCCGCGATCCGGAGGTCGCGGTGGTGCTGCTCGACGTCGTGCTCGGTTACGGCGCGCACGAGGATCCGGCCGGACGGCTCGCCCCGGTCCTCAAGGAGATCATGTCGGAAGGGGGACCTCGGGTGGTCGCCTACGTTCTGGGCGCAGACACCGATCCACAGGGCTACGCCGAGCAGCGGGCCGCGCTCGAACGGGTCGGCTGCCTGGTGACCGAGACAGCGGCCCGGGCCGCCTACGCGGCGGCGGCGATAGCGAGCCGCCGCCCCGAGATCACGGAGCTGAACCGATGACCGGGAACCCCGGACCGCCGCCCATCGCCCTGGTCACCTACAGCACGAAGCCCCGTGGCGGAGTCGCGCACACCCTCGCGCTGGGCGAGGCGCTGCACGCCCTGGGCCGACAAGTGATGATCGTCGGCCTGGGAGACCCCGAGAAGGGCTTCTTCCGGCCGGTCGCCGCGCCCACCCACGTCGTCTCCGCCCCCACCGTCGGCGGGGGACTCGAGGAGAAGGTGGCGGCGAACATCGACGCGCTGGAGATCGCCCTGGCCGACATCGCGCCCACGCACCCCATCCTGCACACCCAGGACTGCATCTCGGCGCGTGCGGCAGCGCGGGTGAGAGACGCCGGGACGACCTGCCGGGTCGTACGCACCGTCCACCACGTCGACGACTTCGACAGCGAGTCGCTGATGGACTGCCAGGCCCGCGCCATCCTCGAACCGGATCGGATCCTGGTGGTGACCACCACCTGGCAGCACATCCTGCGCGAGGACTACGGCGTGCACGCGGCCGTCGTCCCCAACGGGGTGGACCCGCTCCGATACCGCCAGGCCCCGCCGGACCTGGTGGCGCGGCTGCGCGCCAGGGTCGGCGCGAGCGACCGCCCGATGCTGCTGGCCGTCGGCGGGATCGAGCCGCGCAAGGGATCGGACACCCTGGTGGCGGCCCTGTCCAGACTGGTCGGGAGACGCACCCCGCCGCCGGTGCTGGCGGTGCTCGGCGGCCACTCCTTCCAGGACCATCGGGCCTATAGGGAAAGGGTCCTGGCGAGCCTCGGCCCCCTCGGCCTGACCCTGGGCAGGGACGTCGTCGAGCTCGGCACCGTGCCCGAGGAGGAGATGGCCGCATGGTACGCGGCGGCCGACGTGCTGGCGTTCCCGTCGGTGAAGGAGGGGTTCGGCCTGGCCGCGCTGGAGGCGATGGCGGCCGGCGTTCCGGTGGTCACCAGCGATCTCCCGGTGTTCCGCGAGTGGCTGGTGCCCGGTCGCGACGCCCTGCTGGTCCCCGTCGGCGACGCCGACGCGCTGGCGGACGCCCTGTCACGTGCCCTGGACGACCACGCCCTGCGTGACCGGCTGCGGACCGCGGGCCTGGCACTGGTGGACGGATATACCTGGACGGCGAGCGCGAAGCGGCATCTCGAGCTGTACGCGGAGGTTCCCGTACCGACGCCCTGACCCGCCGGGTGCTCCGAACGGGAGGTCCGGCACCGGCCGCGATCGTCGTTCATCGTTTCGTCGTCCTCCGGTCGGCCTGGCGACGGAGCTCGTTTCTCGCCAGGGCGTCCTTGTGCGCCTCGTCCGGCCCGTCGGCGAAACGCAATGTGCGGATGCCCGCGTACGCGCTGGCGAGCGGGAAGTCCTGCGACAGTCCGCCGGCGCCGTGCACCTGGATCGCCTTGTCGAGAATCCACTGCACGGTCGCCGGCGTGGCGATCTTGATCGCCTGGATCTCGGTGTGGGCGCCCTTGTTGCCGACGGTGTCCATCAACCACGCCGTCTTGAGGGTGAGCAGCCGCAGCTGCTCGACCCGGACCCGCGATTCGGCGATCCAGTCGCGGATCACACCCTGTTCCGACAGCGGCTTGCCGAACGCGACGCGCTCGGAGGCCCGCGCGCACATGAGTTCGATGGCCCGCTCCGCCAGGCCGATGGAGCGCATGCAGTGGTGGATGCGGCCCGGGCCGAGCCGCGCCTGCGCGATGGCGAAGCCGCTCCCCTCGGCGCCGATCAGGTTGCCGGCCGGGACCCGTACGTCGGTGAACGTGATCTCGGCGTGGCCACCGTGCTCGTGGTCGTCGTACCCGAGGACCTCCAGGCCGCGGCCGACCTCCACGCCCGGGGTGTCGCGCGGCACGAGGATCATGGACTGCCGGCGGTGCCGCTCGGCCGACGGGTCGGTCTGGCCCATCACGATGAAGATCTGGGCGTTCGGGTTCATCGCGCCGGTGATCCACCACTTGCGGCCGTTGATGACGTACTCGTCGGAGTCGCGCTCGATCCGGGTCGCGATGTTGGTGGCGTCCGACGAGGCCACGTCCGGCTCCGTCATCGCGAACGAGGAGCGGATCTCGCCCTCGAGCAGCGGCCGGAGCCACCGCTTCTTCTGCTGCTCGGTGCCGAAGAGCGTGAGCACCTCCATGTTGCCGGTGTCCGGCGCCGCGCAGTTGAGCGCCGCCGGCGCCAGGTGGATGCTCCGGCCCGTGAGCTCCGCGAGTGGCGCGTACTGCAGGTTGGTCAGTCCTGCCCCGTGCTCACCGGGCAGGAAGGCGTTCCAGAGCCCGCGCCGCCGCGCCTCGGCACGGAGCGTCGCGAGGATCGGAACGGAGTCCCAGGCCCACCGGTTCCGAAGCCGTCGCAGTTCCTGCCGGAAGACCGGCTCGGCCGGGATGACGTGCTCGTCCAGGAACTCCAGCAGGTTCTCCCGGAGCTCCTCTGTCCGTGGGTCGAACGCGAAGTCCATCAGTGGTCCTCCTTCAACGAGCCGAGGCCGTGCTCGAGCAGCGGCTCGACCACCTCGCCGATACGGTCGAAACCGGCGCCCACGGTCTGCCCCCGGAGGTGCCGGAAGTGGATGCCCTCGAGGATCCCGGCGAGCTTGTAGGCGGCCAACCCGAGGTAGAACCCGAATCGGGGCAGGTCTCCACCGGTGTGGGCGACGTACCGCTCGACCATCTCGGTCTCGGACAGGAAGCCCGGCGCCGTCGTGGCGTTCACCACGGCGTTGTCGGGGGACAGCTCGCCGAGCCGCTGGTAGGTGACGAGCAGGGCGAGGTCCGTCAGCGGATCGCCCAGGGTGGCCATCTCCCAGTCGATCACGGCGGCCGGGCGGTCGTGCTCGTCGATCAGCAGGTTGTCGAGGCGGTAGTCACCGTGGACGATCGCAGCGGCCGACTCCGCCGGCACACGATCCGCCAGCGCCGCGTGCAGCCGGTCCGCCGCCGGCAGCTCGCGGCTGTACGACGCGTCGAGCTGGCGCTTCCAGCGCGAGACCTGACGCCTGAGGAACCCGTCGGGACGGCCGAAGCCGGTGAGGCCGACGGCGCCCGGCTCGACCGCGTGGAGGGTGGCCAGCACGTCCACCATCCGCGTGGAGATGGCGCGCGTGCGGTCGGGCCCGAGCGCCTCGAGCTCGTCGGCCTGCCGGTACGGCACCCCGGCGACCCGTTGCATCACGTAGAACTCGGCGCCGACGACCTCGGTGTCCCGGCACAGGGCGAAGGTGGCCGGGACGGGCACGTCGGTGTCGCGGAGAGCCGTCATCACCCGGTACTCCCGGGCCATGTCGTGCGCCGTCGCCAGCACGTGTCCGAGCGGCGGCCGGCGGAGAATCCAGACGTGCGAGCCATCGCTGATCTCGTAGGTCAGATTGGATCTGCCACCCGTGATGACCCTGGCCGTCAGGTCGGCGCCGGCACCGGGAACCGATGCCGCGAACCAGGCGCCGAGGCGGTCGAGGTCGAGGCCCGGCGCCCTCACTGCCCACCGACCAGGGTGAGGCCGCCGTCGACGACCAGGACGTGGCCGGTGATCCATGCCGCGTCCTCGGACAGCAGGAAGGCCACGGCGCCGCTGACGTCCTCCGGAACGCCCAGCCGCTTGAGCGGGTACGTCGCCGCCACCTCCGCCTCGCGACCGGCGTACAGGGCCGAGGCGAAACGGGTCTTGACGACGGCCGGCGCGACCGCGTTGACGCGCACGTTCGGCCCCAGCTCGACCGCCAACTCCTGGGTGAGGTGGATGAGCATCGCCTTGCTCGCGCCGTAGAAGCCGATCCCCGGCGACGTGGTCAGCCCGGCGACCGACGCGACGTTGACGACGGCGCCGCCGTGCGCTCCCGTCCATGCCCTGTGGAGCCGCTGGGTCCAGCACAGGGCGGCCAGGCAGTTGACCTCGAAAATCTTCCGCGCGGCGGCGACGTCGAGCTCGACCATCGGCCCGAGGGCCGGGTTGATGCCGGCGTTGTTGACGAGCAGGTCCGCACTCCCGAAGGTCTGGATCGCCCGCTCGATCGTCTCGGCCTGGTGGTCGGCGTCGTCGGCGTGGCCGGCCACGCCGAGGGCGTGCTCCGGCCCGCCCAGCCGCGTGACCGCCTCGGCGAGTGCCTCCGGCCTGCGCGCCGTGATGACGACCCTGGCGCCTTCGGCGACGAGCCGTCGTGCCACGGCGAGGCCGATCCCGCGGCTGGCACCGGTGACGATGGCCGTGCGTCCTGTCAGTCTCTCTGTCATGTCCCGTTCCCTCGGCCGAGTCGCTCGATGACCATGACCATGCCCTGGCCCCCGCCGACGCACATCGTCCCCGGGCCGAGCTCCTTGTCGTGGCGCCGGAGTGCGGAGCCCTTGACCGCCCGTCCGACCGGGGAGCGGGCGGCGGCCACGATCACTGCTTCAGGCACCACGTCTCCAACATACTAAGCGGTCGCTTACCAGACTCGCCCTACGATTTCCCACCACAGGGGTAGGCGTCAACGGGTAGACCGAAAAGGGGTAGGGATGGACAACGGCGGCTCGCGCAACGCTGACAGGCGGGCGCGGCTCCTCGAGGCGGCCGTGGCGGCGTTCGCGGCGCGCGGTTTCCACGCGACGACCACGCGCGACATCGCGGCTGCCGCGGGCATGAGCCCGGCAGCGGTCTACGTCCACCACGAAACGAAGGAGCAACTGCTCTACGAGATCTCCCGGGAGGGGCACGCCGGCTCCCTCGCGCTGGTACGGAAGGCGATCGCCACCTCCGAAGACCCGGCGGCCCAGCTGGTGGCGGTCATCCGCGCCTTCGTCACCGACCACGCGCGCTCGCCGACGATCGCCCGTGTCGTGAACTACGAGCTCGCCGCACTGACCCCGGAGCATCGGGCGGAGATCGAGGGCATCCGCCGGACGATCACCGGGGAGCTGCGGCAGGTGGTCGAGCGCGGGGTCGCGGATGGCGCCTTCGAGACCTCCGATCCGCGTATGACGACCGCGGCGCTGCTGTCTCTCGGCATCGACGTGGCCCGGTGGTACAGGCAGGGCCTCGATCTCTCGCCCGAAGGGATCGGCGACTTCTACGCGGCCCTGGCCCTGCGCATCGTCGGGCACCGGGGAGACTTAACCGCCGGACGTCGGCCGGGGTGAGCGGGTCAGATCGCCTGGTCCGATCCGGTCCCCGGCTCGCTCGTCTCATCGATCGCCCTGGAGGCCGGCGACGGGGACACGCAGAGCATGGTGATGGTCTACAGCGGAGAGTCGATCAGGGAACCCATCGCCATCGGTGGGCCCCTCGTGATGAACGCCCGAGCCGAGATCACCCAGGCCTTCCGCGACTTCCACGCCGGCAGGCTCGGCGAGGTCCCCCTCCAGGCCCGCCTGCGGTACCGCTGAAGGAAAGGGACGGCTGAAGGAAAGGGACGGCCGGCCGATTGAACTGCGGTTTTCGAGCCGGGGGCGGTATGCCGGCTCAGGGCATCGCGTGCCGCGGCCGATCGTGTTCATCCGGCCGGCTCGTAGGCGCGGGCACTCGAATCCGCGACGGCGCGCGCCCTGGCCTGCTCGACCACCAGAGCAGGGCGGCCGAGACCAGGCAGGCGGTGGTGAACCACAGCGGGGAGACGGTCGACCTCGAGAACGTCTGGATCATCCCGTACAGATGGGAGGGATCCGGCCGGGTGAGAACCCAACCGCCGGGGAGGTCGAGGCCCTGCGCGTCGACCAGGGTCACGGCGGCGAGCCCGCCGAGCGCGGTGAGGAGCAGGCCGCTCATGGCCACCCAGAACACGGCCCGCCGGTGCAGGGCGACGAGCACGAGTACGGCCAGGCCGCCGATGCCCACGAACAGCTCGAAAGCCTGCCAGAGCGTCGCGAATGCGTCTCCCGCCGAGCCACCAGCGACACTGGGCAGCCGCTCGATCGACACGTGCGGGCTGATCCACGCCGGATGGCGGTTGGTCAGCGGCGGAAGTAGCAGGACCAGGCACGCGGTGAGGCGGGCCGCCACCGTGAGCGTGGCCCTCCGATCGGCGGGCGGGAGGTACGGCGCTGGCCCGCCGGGTGTGCCGCCGAGTTCGTGGGCGGATCGGGCCAGCCAGATCACGAACAGGGCGTCGGCGGCCGTGGTGGCCTCGTCGTAGAGGCCACCGTCCCCACTCAGCGGAATGCCCACGACGAAGAGTGCGACCGGCACCAGCAGGGAGGCGATGCCGTACCGCACGGTCGTCAGCCCCCAGCGGCCGTCGCGCCACTGCGCCTTGAGCACCAGCACGGACCACACCAGACTTCCGACGCCGGCGAACCCGCCGAGCGCCGCCGCCCGCTCCACCCCGTGCCAGTTGAGCACGTCGAACACCTCGGTCGCCGCCAGGCTCGCCTGGGTCAGCAGGCCGGCGCCCAGGGCGAGGTCGGCGTGGCGTATGTTACGGCGCAGCACCGGGTGGAACAGCACCACGACCGCCGACATCAGGAGCGCGTCGAGCACCACCGCCCACCACGGCCAGATCGGCATGACCGCATAGAACGCCCACGACGCCACCGCCGCGTACAGAGCCATTCGCAGCGGGCGCGTCTCGGGGTCGGTCGAGAGGGGCTCCCCGGACGGCAGGCCCCGCAGGCTCTGCCACAGCGCCCAGGCCCACAGCCCGCCCGCCATGATGAGGGTGAGCACGTTCGGCCACGTGGCCGCGGCGTCCTCGTCCGCCTCGGAGAACAGCGACAGCCGCCACAGGAAGCCGACGTCGCCACCGATCAGCGCGAGTACGGCGGCGATCACGAGCGCCGTCACATATCCGCCGGTCACGAGCACGGCGGGGAGCATCGACCGATAACGGTGCACGCGTCACATCCAGGAGATCAAGCAGGGAGCGGAGCGCTCACCCTAGCGATCCCTGCCGACAAAATTCGATCACGGCGGTGGAGCGGTTATCCATCCGGAGTCGTCCGTTATCCGGCTGCTCCCGGAACGGCTCGGCGGGTGGGGTGGAATCGAGACCTCCTGGCTGACATCGGCGGCCATGGGCCGACCTCTGCCGGCCGAGTGCGTGCCGTACAACCTCGATGTGGCGTTTACGTTAATGCGGGAAATGCCGATTTTTCAGCTCTTGTACATGAGTATCTTGAGCGAATGTTTGGATCGGTCTGACGAACTCCGAAGTGGGGTCCGATCGCCATTCCGGTTCTGTCGCGATGGACCGCGGTCAAGCGGCCGACCTTTCCTGACGAATGCGAGAACCTCCTGATCAGTGGAATCGAGCGGCCCCGGGACGCGGTGCCCGCCCGGGTCGCACGGGTCTGAGTAACGACACGCGTGACTCCATAAATGTTAGCGCTCACATTCTGTCGATCGGTCGAGTCCCTTCTCCATCGGTCGGGTGGAGGTGGTGTGGAGTGGAGCACACACGAGGGACGGAGCAGATGTCAAGGGTCCGATGTGTCGCGCGCCGGCCGTGCGGGGCCTGATCCCGGCCCACCTGGGAGTCTTCGCGTCTGCGCGCCCGACCGATGCGGATCGGATGGTGAAACTTTCACCGACGTTTCCCGCATCACTACGTGGGACGCGGGAAATTTCACTTCCACGGATGTCCCCCTAGTGCGGCGGTTTCCACTTTCGCACCAAAGGCCGTGTCGTAACTTTCTCTAACGGTCTTGACAAGTTTCGGGTGCGGTTTCCACACTTGGTCTCCAAAGCGGTCCCCGGAGCGGCTGGTGCACGGGCAGGGAGACCGCGCGTCCGCGACGCCCTGGTGGTGTGCGTCCACCCGAATCGGCGGGGCGCGGCGTCGAGTCCGCGGGGACGGTCCGCTCGGGCGGCTCCGCGGTCAACGGATGGACCGTGAAGTGGACCTGGCCGAGCGGGCAGAGCATCAGCAGCCTTGGAACGGCACACAGAGCGTGTCCGGTTCCAGCGTGACCGTGCGCAACGCCCCCTACAACGGCTCCATCGCCTCCGGCGGCTCCACGACCTTCGGCTACACCGGCAACGGCACCGCGACCACCCCGACCGCCACCTGCACCAGCCCCTGACGGCGGTCGGACCTGATGATGAGGAGAACACAGATGCGTCTGTCCTGGCGAGCGCGGTCACCGCGCGCATCCACCGTCGCGACCGCGGCACCGCCCCGGCGGGCCCCGCGCCGCAGCCTCGCGATCGGTGCCACCTCGGTCCTGCTGGTCGGAGGGGGCATACTGGCCACACAGCCCGCCCAGGCCGCCGTCGCCTGTCGGGTCGACTACACCATCGCTTCGAGCTGGCCGGGCGGCTTCAACGCCAGCATCACCATCAACAACCTCGGTGACGCGGTCAACGGCTGGCGGCTGACCTGGTCCTTCGGCGCCGGCCAGCAGATCACTCAGATCTGGAACGCCGACCATACCCAGTCCGGCTCGTCGGTGACCGCCACCAACGTCTCCTACAACGCCTCCATCCCCTCCGGCGGCAGCACCAACTTCGGGTTCAACGGCTCGTGGAACGGCAGCAATCCGGTGCCCACGTCGTTCGCCCTGAACGGTGTGACCTGTGGCGGCTCCGGCACCCCCACGCCGACCCCCACCCCCACGCCGACGCCCACGCCGACCCCGACTCCGACCCCGACGCCCACGCCGACTCCGACGCCCGGCACGTGCGATCTCCCCTCGACGTACCGCTGGACGTCGACGGGCCCGCTGGCGAACCCGAAGTCGGGGTGGGTCTCGCTCAAGGACTTCACCAACGTCGTCTACAACGGCAAGCATCTCGTCTACGCGACGACGCACGACACGGGAACGAGGTGGGGTTCGATGAACTTCGGCCTCTTCTCGAACTGGTCCGACATGGCCTCGGCCCCCCAGAACACGATGAACTTCTCCACCGTCGCGCCCACGCTCTTCTACTTCGCCCCGAAGAACATCTGGGTGCTGGCCTACCAGTGGGGTGGGACGGCCTTCTCCTACCGGACCTCCACCGACCCCGCCAACCCGAACGGCTGGTCATCGCAGCAGACCCTGTTCACCGGAAGCATCTCCGGCTCCGGAACAGGACCCATCGACCAGACGCTCATCGGTGACAGCAACAACATGTACCTGTTCTTCGCCGGTGACAACGGCAAGATCTACCGGGCCAGCATGCCCATCGGGAACTTCCCCGGCAGCTTCGGCTCGAACTACACGACGATCATGAGCGACACGCAGGCCAACCTGTTCGAAGGAGTCGAGGTCTACAAGCTCCAGGGCCAGAACAAATACCTCATGCTCGTCGAGGCGATGGGCTCGCGGGGTCGCTACTTCCGCTCGTTCACGGCCACCAGCCTGGACGGCACGTGGACACCGCAGGCCGCCACCGAGAGCAATCCCTTCGCCGGGAAGGCCAACAGCGGCGCCACCTGGACCAACGACATCAGCCACGGCGATCTGGTGCGCAGCAACCCCGACCAGACCAAGACCGTCGATCCCTGCAATCTGCAGCTGCTCTACCAGGGACGTGACCCCAACTCCGGCGGCGACTACGGCCTCCTGCCCTACCGGCCGGGTCTGCTGACACTGCAGCGCTGACCTCCGCTGCTCCGCCTGCGGGCGGCCGGGCAAGACCGGTGAAATGAAGAAGGTGCACCTGACCTGCAAGGATGCGATCGCCTGGATCGAATCCGCACAGGATCGGGTGCACCTTTCCGGTGCATCGGGTCACCGGCCGCCTGCCCATCGCGGTGAGACGGACCAGGTTCGCGCCACCGAGGTCTTCACCGACCGGCGGCGCGGTGCCGCCGGTCACGCCGGGTGGCCGTACGGATCATCAGGGGTGGCCCTCAGAAACCAGGGCATCGATGGCCTCCTCCAGCGCCGCCTCGGCACGGGCCACCCGCCGCTGAAACTCTTCGACCCGGTGTCGGTCGCTGGCCAGACGCCGGGTGAACAGGACGGACTCCCGCTGGACCGCGTCGGGTGCCGGGCCGCCGTAGATGGTTCGTCTGACAACGAAGGCATACGGATCCATGGCCTCGGTGAACTGCTGTTCGGTCAGGCCGCTTCCCCGCCCGATGACCTGTCCTGCCGCCTCGTCGAGCAGGTCCCGGGTCGCCGCTGACGGGTCGACGCCGCGCTCGATGGCGAGCCGTACGAAGACGCCGACGACCTGGTGGGCATGACGCCAGTCGAGCTCGGTGTGCCTGACCAGCGCGGTGGCGACATCGGTCACCTGTGCCCAGTGGGCGCCCGCCTGTCCGGCCATCCGGTCCCGGTCGACGCGCAGGTCGGTGAGGATCCCGGCGGCGTCCCGCAGTTTGCCGGTGATCGCCGCCGACATCGACCACAGCGCCTGCTGTGAGTAGCGTCGTTCCAGGATGGGGAAGCCGGTCGGCCCGCGCTCGGCGGTGATCACGCCCACCAGCGCGGCGAGTGCCTGGGTGGCCACCGACTTGATGTCCTCCAGGGCGTCCGGGTTCTTCTTCTGGGGCATGATGCTGCTCGTGCCGCAGTACCGATCGGGCAGTTCGATGTACGCGAACTCGGAGGTCGACCAGAGGTAGAGGTCGTCGGCCAGCCGGGCCAGCGTGGCGCCGGTGGTGGCGAGCAGCGCCGCCGCCTCCATCTCCAGGTCATGGCTGAGGATCGCGTCCATGGTGTGCGGCAGCGGGGCGTCGAACCCGAGCAGGTCGGCGATCCGGTGCCGGTCGATCGGCAGGTCGCTGCCGGTCAGGATGGCCGCGCCGGCGGGTGAGACGTTGAGCCGGCCGTGGAAGCCGAGGAACCGCTCGGTGTCGCGCGCGAAGGCCTGCTCGAACATGGTGGCCCAGTGCGCGAAGGTGGTCGGCTGGGCGTGCTGGCCGTGCGTGTAACCAGGCATGATCGTCTCACGGTGCGCCTCGGCCAGATCAAGGAGTGCGGCCCGCACGTCCGCCAGGGCCGGCAGCAGGGCGTGCAGGTGCCGGCGGATCGTCATCCTCCGGGCCACCTCGATCAGATCTCCGGAGCTGCGCCCGAGATGGATCCTCCCGCCGGTCTCGGCGCCGAGCACGGAGATCAGATACTGTTCGCCGGAGTGCATCCCGCCTCCGGCCTCGATCCGGGCCTCCGCGACGCCACGGGCCTCCATATCGCGCAGCGCGTTGAGGATGTCCCGGCCGTCGGCGGGGTCGAGCAGGCCCTGCTCGGTGAGCATCACCGCGTGCGCCTTGTCGAAGGCGTGGATCGCGGGCAACGAATCGCCGAGCAGTTCCGTACGGTGGCTGCGCAGGTGCGGCAGTTGCTCCTCGGTCAGCCTGATGCCGGTGGCCCGGAAGCCCTGGGAGGCGTGGCTCGGGTCGGCGCTCATCGACGCGTCGCCCCCGAACCTGAGACGGCGAAGTGGAACAGCAGGTACGCGGTGAGTGTCGCGGTCGTCGACACGGTGTGGTCGGTCATCGGGTTGACCTCGGTGATGGCGAACGCGTCGCAGTGCGGCGCCAGCAGGCGGACCGCCTCCAGCGCTTCGCCCGAGGTGAGACCGCCTGGTTCGTGCGCGCCCGCCCCGGGAGCGAACGCGGGATCGATCGCGTCGATATCGAAGGACAGGAACAGGTGGTCCGCGCCGGAGACCCGATCGAGGATCTGCTCGACCGCGGCGACCGGACCGAGCGCCTGGAACTCCCGGGCGGTTATGTGGGTCAGACCGGACTTTCGCTTGAACTCGGCCGAGGACGGGAAGTTGAAGTGCCGTACGGCGACCTGGATGCAGTCGTCGGCGTTGACGCGCTCCAGTTCCAGGCTGCGCCGCATGCCGCTGGACTGGCTGACCCGGCCCTGGTGGCGGTTGTGGTCGAGTAGGTCGAGGTGCGCGTCGAAGTGCACGATGCCCACCCGGCCGGGCAGCGCCCGGTGAACTCCCTGTGCACAGGGGAAGAGGACGGAGTCGTCGCCGCCGATGACGATCGGCGTACGGCCCTCTCGCAGCGAGTCGGCGACCGCGGTGGAGCAGGCGTCGATGGTGGCCAGGATGTCGTGCCCGATCACGTCGACGTCACCCCGGTCACGGAGCAGGTCGTCGCCGACCTCGTGCACCGAGTCGCTCTCCAGGGAGTAGATGGCGCCGTTCTCGATGCGCTGGGTGATCCAACGCAACGCATCGCGGACCCGGGCGGGCGCGTACCGCGAACCCGGCCAGCCCAACGTCGAGCCCCCATCGAACGGGACCCCCCACACGTCGAACTTCCGCGCCTCGTGAGGACGTGGCATTCCTGACCTTTCGCTAGGCCTAAAGGCGTCTGGTGTGTGGTTCAGCCGAGGACGCGGGAGAGGAACTCCCGGGTCCTCGGATGCTGCGGTGTGCTGAGTACTTCGGCCGGTGGCCCGCTCTCGACGACGACGCCCCCGTCCATGAAGACGAGCGTGTCGCCGACCTCTCGGGCGAAGCCGACCTCATGGGTGACGACGACCATGGTCATGCCCTCGGCGGCCAGGGCCTTCATCACGTCGAGCACCTCGCCGACCAGCTCGGGGTCGAGCGCGGACGTGGGCTCGTCGAAGAGCATCAGATGGGGCTGCATCGCCAGTGCTCGGGCGATCGCGACCCGCTGCTGCTGCCCGCCGCTGAGCTGGGCCGGGTAGGCGTCGTACTTGTCGCTCAGCCCGACCCGGTCGAGCAGCGTGCGGGCCGCGGCGAGGGCGTCGGCACGATTGTGCCCCAGCGCGCGCAGCGGCCCCTCGACCACGTTGCCGAGCGCGGTCATGTGCGGAAAGAGGTTGAACCGCTGGAAGACCATGCCGATGCCGCGGCGCTGGCGTGTGATCTCCCGCTCGGTGAGCTCGCGTAGCCGGCCGCGGTGCAGCCGGTAGCCGACCAGTTCGTCGCGCACCCACAGCTCGCCGTCGTCGACGCGTTCGAGCTGGTTGATGCAGCGCAGGAACGTGCTTTTTCCGGAGCCGGACGGCCCCATCAGGCATAGCACCTCCCCGGCGTGCACCTCCAGCGACACACCACGCAGCACGTGCACCGGCCCGAACGACTTGTGCACCTCGATGGCCCGGACGACGGTTGTCCTGTTCACGCCGCGTCTCCCTTACCAGAGCGTCCGAGCGAACGACCGGTACGTTTCACCGAGTGCTGGAAGCCGCGACCGACGCGCCGCTCCACGAAGTGCTGGACCACGCTGAGCACCGAAACGACGGCCAGGTACCAGATCGCCGCGACGATGAGCAGCTCGATGACCCGGTTGTTGGCGTAGTAGATGAACTCGGCGCTCTCGAGGATCTCTCCGTACGAGATCACCGCTGCCAGCGAGGACATCTTCAGCGTGCTGATGAACTCGTTGCCCAGTGGGGGCAGGATGACCCGCATGGCCTGCGGCAGCACCACCCGGCGGCGGATCTGTCCCGGGGTCAGGCTGATCGCCTGGGCGGCCTCGATCTGCCCGCGATCGACCGAGAGGATGCCGGCGCGGACGAGTTCGGCGGTGTAGGCGCTCATGTTGATGCCGAGACCGAGCAGCGCGGCCATGAACGGTGTCATCACGTCGATCGTGCGTGTCTGGAAGTCGCCGAACCCGATGGTCGGGAAGACCAGCGCCAGGTTGTACCAGATGAGCAGCTGGAGCAGGACGGGGACGCCGCGGAACAGCCAGATGTAGCCGAAGGCGACGGTACTCGTCACCGGGTTGGCCGACATCCGCATCAAGGCCACCACCACGCCGAGGACGATGGCGAGAGCCATCGAGCACAGCGTGATCATCACGGTGTTGCCCAAACCGTGGAGGATCGCTCCGGCCGTGAGGTAGTGGCCGACGACCGACCATTCGATGCCGCCCCGGGCGAATGCCATACCCAGTAGGGCGATCAGGGTGAGCACCACCGCCGCTGAGATCCAGCGGCCATAGTGCCGAAGCGGCATGCGTTCGAGTCCGGCAAGTTGCCCTGGACCGGGTGCCGGCGCAGCAGCGGTGGCCCGCTCTGTGCTCGTCATCGCTGTCTCCCGTCTGCGTTGGGCTGAGTCTTGCCGCTGCGGCAAGAAGTGCGATACCTGACAGAAGGTCGAATTATGTGGCCCGGGGCACTACTGGTTGTCCAGTGCCTGGATGACCTCGGCGTCGCCGGCGATGGCTTCGGGGGCCGCTGCGACATCGCCCGCGACGTCCTCCCCCGGCTCTGCCGCGCCGTCGGCGAGAAGCGCGAGCCACAGCTCCATCCGGGCATACGCGGAGTCGAGGTTGCGGCCGGTGATCCGCTCGATCCTGTCCATCCGGGCGCGCAGCGTGTGCCGATGCACGCCCAGCTCGGCTGCGGTCTCGTTCCAGTGGCCGTTGTGTGCGAGAAACGCGCGCAGGGTGGCCTTCAGCGTTCCCTCACGTCCTCGGTCGTGCTGCTGGAGCTGCCCCAGGACCCGGCGAACGAAGCTCGCCAGAGCCTGCGGCGACTGGGCCCGCAACAGCATCTGCAATGTCTCCAGGTCGTCGAAGCGGGTCACCGCCCGCCGCTCCACCTGGCCGACCTCGGCCGCGTGGGCGGCGGCACGGTATGACTGCCCGATGCCTTCGGTCGAGACCACGTCGCCGAGCCCGAGCACCGCTGCCGGACGCACCGACGCCAGCCGGGACAGTGTCGCGCCGGTCTGCTCGGAGCCGTCGGTGAGCACCACCACTCGGATGTTCCGCCCGGCCGTCTGGGTGACGACGGCACCGGAGAGGTCGGCCTCGCTCATCAGCTCGGTGACCTGTTCGTAGAGCAGACTGCCGTGGCCGGCGTCGCACAGATAGACGGCGGCCCGCAGCGCACCGGGGTCCAGGCCCCAGCCGACGACATGTTGCCGCGCGACCTGAAGCTCGACCGCGCCGTGCAGCAGATGGGCCAGGGTGTCGGCGCGGAGCCGGCGCAGTTGTCGGCCGGCCGCGTGCGAACGCTCCATCTCCAGCGACAGCAGGGCCACCCCGCCCGCCAGGACCATCCGGCTGTAGTCGTCGGCCCCGCCCGGTATGGCGGTGACGAGGAATCCACGCATCCGGCCCCGGGCCTCCAGGGGGTGGATCACGATCGACTCGTGCAGGCCGATCACCGAACTGCTGGACCGGATGCCCCGCTCCCGGGTGCGCATGATGTCCGGCAGCAGGGTCGGCAGCCGTTCGGCCGCCTCCGGCGGCCATGCCCGTACGACTGCCGCCGAGGTATCGGTGAGTATCGCCCACCCGCCCAGCGTGTTGGCGATCGCCGTGATGATGCCGCCTCGGCCGGACTCCAGCGCGGCGGCCGTGAGCGCCTGCTGGGCGTCGAACGCTCGCGCGATGGTGTCCCGTCTCTCGGCGGCGAGCAGGTTGGACACTCCCTCCGAGATGGCCACGTAGGGAGCGTCGACCGGAATCTCCAGCACGGGAAGGCCGCGCTCGTCGGCGGCCACGAGCAGCGTCTCGGGCACCTCCGGGTGGCCCAGTCCGACACCGAATCCGAGGCCGGCCAGCCCCGCGTCGGCGAGTCGGTGCAGGTATGGCCCGAACTGTTTCGGATCTTCGATTTGGAGGCCGGTGGTGAGCAGCAGTTCCCCGCCGCGCAGCCAGGGTGTCGGGTCGACGGTCTCGCTGACGTGCACCCATCGGACCTCGTTGCCGAGTGCGGCCGCTCCGGCCACGACGCGCAGGTTCAGGTCGGGCAGCGCGAGAACCTGTTCGATTGTGACTCCCACCGGATATCCCGCCTCTCAGGTCTTGGTCATCGCCGGATCGGAGCGACCTGGACCTGAAGTACAGTCCATCGGGGACATCCTGGACAAGAGGTCCCCTTCCTACGGCTCGGCGTCGCTTGAAAACTGGGGCGAAGTTCGCCGGCGGCCATGCGGGGTCCGCGGTGCGGCCCACCGAGAACCCGGAGGAGACAGAGTGAGAAAGTCAGCCATGTGGGTGAGTACGGCGGTCGTCGCCGCGCTGCTCGCCGGTTGTGGTGGCAACGCTGATGAGCCGGCCGCGCCCTCGTCCTCGAACAGTTCGTCCTCGGACAACCCGCTCAACGCGATGCTGCCGGACGCCATCCGCAAGTCCGGCCGGCTCAACGTGGGAAACAGTCCGGTCTATCCGCCGATGTCCTACCTTCCGGAGGGGACGGAGGACAGGGAGAAGCGGCAGGGCTTCGACGTTGATCTGGCCCGGGCCATCGGCGACAAGCTCGGCGTGGAGGTCACATTCGTGACCCAGGAGTATGAGCAGTACATTCCCTCGCTCGCGACCGGAAGGCTCGACATGGTCCATTCGGCCATGCAGGATCTGGAGACGCGCCGGGAGACGGTCGACTTCATCGACTACTACACGACAGGTCCGCAGCTGTTCAGCCTGGCGGACAAGGCCGACCGGTTCCCCACGGAGGCCGACGTGTGCGGGCAGAAGGTGGCGGTTGACAGCGGTGACACCGGATACCGCAACGCCCTCACCGAGTTCAGCAAGAACGTCTGCGCGACGGCCGGAAAGCCGGCGGTCGAGGAAGTGACCACCAACGGCACGGCCGACGCACTCCTACAGCTCGAGCAGGGACGCGCCGACGTGAGCATCAGGGGCGCGGAGTCCATCCGGTACGTCGTCAACGAGCAGTCACCCGGAAAGTACGCGCTGATCGGCAAGCCGATCGCGGAGATCCCGGTCGGCATCGCCGTCAGCAAGAACCAGAACCAGCTCCGGGACGCGGTGGCGGCGGCACTGAAGGCGCTCATGGAGGACGGCGGCTACGCCAAGATCGGTGAGAAGTGGGGACTGCAGGACATCCTGCGTCCCGCCGTGACGATCAACGGGCAGCCCGCGAGCTGACCATGACCCTCACCATCCTGCATGGCGGCACCACGCTCACCCCGGAGCCCGCAGGCACCGCCGACGTTGTGATCGGTGGGCGCGACATCCTGGCCGTCGTGCCGATGGATGAGAATCGGGCCGGCATGCCCGAGAGCCCGGTGGCGCTTCCCACCGCACCGCCGGGCACGGTCGTCCACGACTGCGCGGGGCTGATCGTGGTGCCGGGGATCGTCGACGGGCACCTGCACATCCTCGGCGGCGGCGGTGGTTCCGGATACCACAGCAGGATTCCGGAGCTGCCCGCTGACGCGATCGTCGAGGCCGGTACGACCACCTGTGTCGGAATGCCCGGCGTCGACCCGATCAGCAAGAGCCCGGAAGCGCTGCTCGCTCGGGCATACGCGCTTCCGGCCATCGGCCCGCGCGCCTGGGCGATGGCCGGTGGTTTTCACTGGCCACCGCCGACCGTGACCGGGGCTCTGGTACGCGACCTGTACCTGCTGCCGCACCTCCTGGGAGTCAAGGTCGCCCTGTACGAGCACAAGGCGACCTGTCCGGACCTCGCCGAGCTGACCCGTCTGCTCCGGGAACTGGAATGGGCGGCCGGCGCCACCGGGAAGGCATGTCTGCTCCACGTGCACCTCGGCACGGCTGTCGGGGACCCGGATCTGCTGGTACGGGCGCTGGACGGATCCGGCGCCGATCCGCGACGGCTCCAGGTGACCCATGCCAACTACAGCCCCGCCACGCTCGACGTGGCCGTCCGGCTCGGCGCCGCCGGATCCTGGGTCGACGTCAACCCGCTGATCAACCCTGCCCGCATCACCGGTGCCGTGGCACCGACCACGGCGGTGGCCGAGTCGCTCGCCCGGGGAGTGCCGGCCGACCGGATCACGCTCAGCAGTGACGGCAACGCATCGGTGCCGCGTACGCTGCCCGACGGCTCGCTGGAACGCTTCGCCTACCGGACGGAGTTGCTGCCGACCGTACGGTCCTTGACGGAGGAGGGCATCCTCGACCTGCCCGACGCACTTGCCCTCGTGACCCGCAACCCGGCCGCCGCCCTGGGACTCGACGGGGCCGGAATGCTGCGGCCCGGCGTGCCGGCGGACGTCGCCGTGCTCGACATGGATCTGCGGGTCCGCCGCGTGTTCCGGGACGGTGTGGAGGTCGTCCGGGACGGACGCGCGACCACACCCACTCCATTCCGCCCCGAATCTCCGTCCGCCGCTGGAGAACGCTGATGCGTCAGGTCCTGTTCACCTCTCCGGCAGGCGACGCGGCAAGCAGATCGCCGGCAGGTCCGCCGACGCCGGTCTGGGTGGACGCCCCCACCCCGACACCCGGCGCGGGTCAGGTGCTGATCGAGGTATCCGCTTCCGGACTCAACCGTGCCGACCTGCTACAACGCGACGCCGATTATCAGCCGCCCGCAGGCGAGTCCGCGGTGCCGGGGCTGGAATGCGCCGGCCGGATCGCCGCGCTCGGTCCCGGCGTCACCGGCTGGCAGGTCGGCGACCTGGTGTGTGCGCTGCTCGGCAGCGGCGGCTACGCGTCGCACGTGCTCGTGGCGCAGGACCTCCTGCTGCCGGTGCCCGAGGGATGGAGCCCGGCCGAGGCCGCGGCGCTCCCCGAGGCGCTGGCCACAGCGTGGTGGAACCTGCGGTCACGCGCCGGCCTCCGTCCCGGCGACCGAGTGCTGGTGCACGCGGCGAACTCCGGCGTCGGCACCACGGCCGTACAGTTGGCACGGTCGCTCGGAGC
Organism: Sphaerimonospora mesophila; assembly: GCF_001417795.1. Classification (NCBI taxonomy): domain Bacteria; kingdom Bacillati; phylum Actinomycetota; class Actinomycetes; order Streptosporangiales; family Streptosporangiaceae; genus Sphaerimonospora; species Sphaerimonospora mesophila. The sequence continues at coordinate 91,821 of NZ_BCBX01000032.1, forward strand.
CACCGTCGCGGGCACCGTGCGAACTCCTGCTCTGGTCGAACGCGTGCGTGCCCTCGGTGCGGACCCCGTCGTCGTCTCCACCTCGCCTGACGCCGGGGAGACCCTGCGCAGGCAGGTGCCGGACGGCTTCGACATCGTGCTCGACCTCGTCGGAGCGGCCGTCGCCGGACTCACGCTCGCCGGCCTTCGAACGGGCGGGCGTTGGCTGTGCGTGGGCGTCCTGGGTGGCGACGAGGTCCCGCTCAGCCTGCGTGCCGTGATCCGGCGCCGACTCGTCATCACCGGCGGCTCACTGCGCAGCCTGCCCGCAGCGGAGAAGGCCGCCATCATCGCCGAACTGCGACAGGCCGGCCCGTGGGCCGGGCCGGACGGCGTCCGGCCGGTGATCGCCGCTACCTATCCGGCGGCCGATGTCGCGGTCGCGCTGGACCGCCTCGAACACGGAGGTTTGCTCGGCAAGATCGTTCTCGATGTCTCGGCCCACCATGGCGAACCTGCCACCGACCTCACGGAGCCGCTGTGATCCAGCCAACACCCTCCTCGCCCTCGTCGTCGGCCCGTGTCGGGCTTGCGCTCGGGTATGACCCGTCAGTCACCGTACGCGAGATGGCGGCATCGGCCGCCGCCGCAGAACGAGCGGGTTTCGACACCGCCTTCTTCTCCGAGACGCTGTTCACCAACCGCGACTCGGCCAGCGCGCTCGCTGCCTTCGGGCTCGCCACCGAGCGCGTCACCCTCGGTGCCACCCAGGTCGTCCGGCTGCGCAGCCCACTGGTGATGGCACAGACGGCGGCGACTCTGGACGAGCTCAGCGGTGGACGTCTCGTGCTGGTGGTCGGGGCGTTCACCGCCAAACACGCCGCCCGCAACGGTCGTCCGCTGACCGACCCGATCACCACCCTGCGCGAGTACGTCGAATCCATCCGTGCGCTGCTCACCGGAGAACCGGTCACCTACCGCGGCGAGGTCGTGCACCTCGAAAACGTGGCGCTGAACTTCACCCCGATCCGGGCCGATATCCCGATCTGGATCGCGGCGGCGAGTCGCCGGGGTCTCATCAACGCGGCGGCGCTCGGTGACGGCGTGCTGCTGGATGCCGGCGCCTCTCCCGAGTATTCGGCCAACGCCGTCAAGCTCCTCCACCAGAGCTGCGAGAAGATCGGCCGTGACCCCGACGAACTGGCCGTGGCACAGCTCATCAACACCTCCATCGAGGACGATCGCGCCGCCGCGGTCGCCGCGATCCGCTGGGAGGTGGCGACCAAGTTCAAACACGCCTCGACGCCGAAGGCGAAGATGTCGGTGGGTGAGCCGACCATCGATCCGGACGACCTACCTCGGTTCGCCGCCGCGTTCGGACAGGGCGGGGAGGCAGCGCTCCAGGAGATCCTTCCGGAGCACTACGTCACCTCGCTCACGGCTACCGGTACCGTTGCGGACGTCCGGGCCAGGATCGAGGCATATCGGCAGGCAGGCGTCACCTTGCCACTGGTCCGCCCGGCGGCACCGCACCAGCTTGACCGCCTGTTGTCCACGTTCGGGGCCGGTGACACTCGGTAGACCCGCACCAGGCCGCCTGCCGTCTGCGTACGAGCCTCTTATGAGGCAGATCCGGCATGGCCTCCCTCCTCCGCCAGAGGGAGGCCGATGACGTCGCCGGCCTTGGCGATCCTGCCGGAGATCGGTCTGGACATGAGCCACTTACCGACCCCCTCGCAAGGCGCGATAGCGCTATCGGCCGGCCTCGGCGGAACGCAGGCGATCCGCGAAAAGTGCGGGCTGGGGAGCCGAATGGCCACCGTACTGATCCGCGTGACGCTGCACATGCATCAGCGAGGCGGACAGGAACCCACCGTCGACCACCAATTCCTGGCCATTGACGAACGCGGCGGCGTCACTCGCCAGATAGGCCACCACCTTCGCGATGTCGGACGCGACGCCGATGCGACGCAAGGGGGTGAGCTGGGTGCGCAACGCAAGCAGATCGGGGTCGGCGTAGTGGGCTGCCGACATCTCTGTGCGCACGAACCCGGGACTGACCGCGTTGGTCCTCACCCCGAGCGGACCCCATTCCACGGCGGTGTGTCGCGTCAGCGCGATCAAACCCGCCTTGGAGACGCCATAGGTGGGGGAGGTGTTCGGCGAGTGTGCGCCGACCGAGGCGATGTTCACAACGGCACCGTGGCCGTTGTCGATCATGAGGCGGCCCAATTCGCGAGTGCAGAGCATCGCAGCCGTCAGATTCACCGCGATCGTCTCATTCCACGCCGCCGTCGAGAGCGACGCCAACGGCCCGGGAGCGCCCAGGATGCCGGCGTTGTTCACCAGCACGTCGCAGGTACCGAACCTGTCGGCGGTCGCCTCTGCGAGGCCGATGACGTCATCCTCGTCGGTCAGATCTCCGGTGTAGACCATGACGCGGTCGGGGAAGCCGAGCTGCTGGGAAACCTCCCTCAGACGGTCGGTTTCCACGTCCACGAGCACCACATTTGCGCCGGATTCGACGAACTCGCCTGCGATCGACCGCCCCAGGCCTCCTGCCGCGCCGGTCACAACCACTGCCTGCCCCTCGAAACCGCCCACCGTGCGCTCCCTGCATCGACTACTTGAGGACTGTCAGATTATTGTCGGACAGTTTGCGGCGCGGCAATAGGGTTGTCTGGAAAGGTCGGCACATGGTGTATCGCACCGTGGGGCGCCGGAGCGGAAGCCCCCGGCTCAAGGACGTTCCGCGGCGGTGGCGCGGTGCGCCTCGAGGTAGCGAAGGTGCGTCACCATGGCGTTCTGGGCCGCGTCCTCGTCACCCGCCTCGATCGCCTTCACGATCTGCAAGTGCTGAAGCACGGTCTCGGTGCCGACCTCCTCCGAGAGATCGAGAAACCGCACCGGCATCGTCTGCTCATGCAGTGCCTGGACGAACGACCACAGCACCCGATTGCCGGACGCGCGGGCGATCGCCGAATGGAAGTCGACGTCGAGCTGGGGCACTGACGGGTCTGTCACGCGGACCAACTTCTGGCGCTCGATGATCTCGTGCAGCCGGGCCAGGTCCTCCAGGCTACGCTGACCGGCGGCCAGTCGAACCGCCGGGACCTCGAGGTACTCGCGCACGGACTGCACCTCGTCGGCTTCGATGCTGCCGAGGCTGAGTAGGTTCTTCATGGACTCCGACAGCATCTCGCCGAGTGCTTCGTGGTCCACGGCCCGGACGAAGCTGCCGCCGCCCGCGCCCGGGACCTTCTCGATGAAGTTCTGCGTCGACAGCGAGCGCAGTGCTTCGCGCACCGTCGTTCTGCTCACCCTGAACTGACGCGCGAGTTCGGCCTCCGAAGGAAGGCGTTCACCACGCTTGAGCTCGCCGTCAAGGATTGCCCGACGGATGCGGTCCTCCACCTGCTCACGCGGGCGCGTGACCGCTTGCCCGAGAGTGCGGGCCTCACCAAGGGTGTCCAATGCGGGCCTCTCGTTTCCAGGAGTCGACAAGTGTCCTACACCAGTCAGTCGTCAGATCAAAAGTCTACTGGTCCCCACCCGTACGGCGGGTGGCGAAGTCGCTAGAGGACCATACTTGCCCACCCGGCGAATGTTCGACATTATGGCGTGCGTACCGGTTCCGCGTCGCCGGCGTAGTCGACTCGTTCCCGAGGGAGGGCGTCGGAGACGCGCCCCGCGCGATGAGGAGCGACAGCATGTCGGGTTTCCCGGATCTGGCCGGCCGAAGGGCCATGGTCACAGGTGCCAGCAGGGGAATCGGTCGAGCGATCGCGCGGGCGCTGGCAGCGGCCGGCGCAACAGTCGCGGTCGGCGGCCGGGACTCCGCGGCGTTGAGCGCGGTAGCGGATGACATCGCCGCCGATGGCGGCGCCGCCCACCCGCATGTCGTCGATGTCTCGGACCACGACTCCATCCAGCGCTTCGTCGCAGAATCGGTGGATGACCTGGGCGGGTTGGACCTCTTGGTCAACTGCGCGGGCGTGCTCGCCTCGGGTTCTCTCCTGGACGCCGGTGACGAACCGTGGGCTCTGGCGTGGGAGACCAACGTCCTCGGCACGGTACGGGTGACCCGCGCCGCGGGGGCCTTCCTCACCGCCCAGGGCTCCGGCCGGGTTGTCAACGTCGCCTCGAACTACGCGTTCAAAGGCGTCGCCGAGCACGCCGCCTACTGCGCGTCGAAGGCGGCCGTCGTCTCGTTCACGCGCAGCATGGCGGTCGAATGGGCGCGCTACGGCGTCCAGGTCAACGCCATCGCCCCCGGGTTCATCGCGACCGACCTCAACGCGAGCATCCGCGCGGACCCCGAACGGAGTGCCCGTGTGGTGAAGGCGGTGCCCGCCCGCCGGTTTGGGACGGTCGATGACGTCGTGGCGGCGATGGGACCGCTGTGCGACCCCCACAGCACGTTTCTGACCGGAGCCGTGCTGATAGTCGATGGCGGAGAGACCGCGCGTTGAGCGGCCGAGCAACCCCAACCAACGAGGAGCGCATCGTGAGTTTGCAGGACAAGCCCGCGGCGGGCGAGCACCCGGGCATCCGCCCGGACAGCAGGCTGACCCCGGAGCTGGCGACCGCCTACGAGTCCACCGGCCAGTGGAACTCACAGACGCTGACTTCCCTGCTCACCGACGCGGCTGCCGCACACCCCGACCTGACCGCGGCGGTTGACTCCGCCGGACCGGGTGGAAGTCGTCGCGCGATGACCTACGCCGAGCTCGACGCCTACGTCACCGATCTCGCCGTGGGTCTGCGTGCACGCGGAGTTACCGAGGGCGACTCCGTCGTGGTCATGCTGCCGAACTGCATCGAGTTCGCCGCACTCATCTTCGCCATCAACCGCGCCGGCGCTGTCTACACCGGTATCCCCGTCGCCTACGGCACCAAGGAGGTCGGGCACATCCTGGCCTCGACAGGCGCGAAGGTGGTGGTGACGCAGGAGCGGGTCGCCAGCGCCACCCCGCTGGCGGTCGTGCGCGCCTCGCGTGGAGAGGCGGCGCCGCTGATCGTCGTGCGTGGGGACTCGGGCCGGGTTGACGGCGAGATCGCGCTCGGGGACCTGGCCGAACCGTCCGCCGCCGCCGACGTGCACCTTCCCGCGGTGGACCCTCGCGCCTTGTGCCACATCGGATTCACCTCCGGCACGACGGGCGCGCCCAAGGGCGTCATGAACACCAACCAGACCCTGATCGCGGTGCTTCGGAACTGGTTGGCCTACTTCGGAGCGGAGAACCTCGGCTCCCCGATCGTCAACGCCGTGGTCTCACCGGTCGGTCACCACAGCGGCTTCCTGTGGGGAGTCCTGATGACCGCATACCTCAGGGGGACGGCCGCCTACCTCGAGAAGTGGAGCCCGCCGGCGGCTGCGGCCTTCCTGCGTGAGGAACGGGCCACGGTGTTCTTCGGCGCACCGACGTTCCTCCAGGACCTGCTCGCCACCGACCTCGTCGGCGACCCTCGCTGCGCGCTGCGTGCCGTCATCACGACGGGATCGCCGGTCCCGCGTGCGCTCCCCAGCGCCGGTCGCGATGCCTTCGGCTGCTGGGTGGGCTCCGCCTGGGGAATGACGGAGATCGGCATCGGAGTCTCCTGCCGACCCGGTATGTCTGAGCTCGAGCTCGCCAGCGACGGCCGGGCGGTGCCCGGCGTCGAAGTCCGTGTCGTGGGGGAGGACGGCCGGCCTGTGGGCGCCGACACGCCGGGACGGATGCAGGTTCGCAGCGCGGGACTCTTCTTGGGTTATGAGGGGCTGCCCGATCGAACCGGCCAGGAGATCGATGCCGAGGGCTGGTTCGACACCGGCGACACCGCCCGCGTCGACGAGAACCAGTTGGTCTACCTGGAGGGGCGCAGCAAGGACATCATCATCCGCGGCGGGGAGAACATCCCCGTGGTCGCCGTGGAAAGCGTGCTCTACACCCATCCTGATGTCGTCGATGTCGCCGTCGTCGGAGTTCCCGACGAGCGTCTCGGTGAGCGGGCCTGCGCCGTGGTGGTATCCAGCAATGATGATCTGGACCTCGCCGATCTCACCCGGCACCTCCTCGACAACGGCGTGTCCAAGCACTTCCTGCCGGAGCGCCTGGTGCTGGTGCCGAGCCTGCCCAAGACGCCCAGCGGGAAGATCCGTAAAGTCGAACTCCGCGAGCGGTTGACGTCGACGGAGACGGCGGCCCTGTGACAGGGACCTGGGACCCGGCTCCGGTGCTCGCCCGGCTTGCCGCGCTGCAGGGGCGGCGTGGACTGTGGCGGACCCACGAAGTCATCGCGCCGGCCGACGCGATCGGTCACGCTCGGCTCAGCGGCGTACGGGCCGAGCGGCCCGATGTGAACGACCCCGGCGGGAAAGGCTTCATGGACACCCAGGACGTGCCGCCCAGCCTGGCCGCAGCCCTCACGATGCGCGCCGTACTCGGCGTCCTGCGCGATCGCCGCCTCGACCTGCCGTTCGACCACAATGTCCATGCGGCGCAATCCCTCGCATGGCACGCGCCCATCACCGTAGGCGCCTCGATCGAGACCCGAGCCTGGATCGGCCGCATCAAGGAAGGCGCACGCGCCCTTTTCTTCGATGTGGAGACCGAATCGATCACCGAAGACGGCCGGATATGCCTACGCGGCACCAGCACCCAGGCTCTGCGTCATGGGTGAGGTCCCGGTGCCCGCCCCTCTCGTGTGGGAGCCGACGGCCGGCGTGCCCCGCGATTACGCGCAGGTCTCGGGGGACCGCAGTGCCGTGCACCTCGATGAGGCAGTGGCAAGCCGCGTCGGCCTGCCCGGCGTGATTCTCCACGGCATGTACGTCTACGGATACCTGGCCACATATCTCGGGCGCCACGCGGTCGACCATGGAGGTCGCCTCGTCTCACTCGAATGCCGATTCCAGGCGCCGATGCTCCCGGGAGTGCCCATCGAGGTGCGATTCGAGCGCGGCGACGACCAGGAGTCTGTGCGGGTCGAGGCCCGCCAGTGGGACAGCTCGGTCCTGTCCGGGGTCGCCGTTCTGACGCCGGCCGAGTCGCACGCCGCATCCTGAGCTCGGTGAGGCAGACGGAGTTGACCAATCAGCAAATGTCCAACATTATTACGGGGTGACTTCCTTGGACACTAGCCACGGATCTGCGGTCGAGCCGTCGGGACCTCTTGCCGGCATACGCGTGGTCGATATGACCACCTCGTATGCCGGCCCCACGGCCGCGATGTACCTCGCTGACCTCGGAGCCACAGTGATCAAGGTGGAGCGCCCCGGCAGCGGGGACGATGCCCGGTCCTGGGGCCCACCGTTCGTCGAGGGAGCGTCGGCGTGGTTCGCCTCCGCCAATCGCAACAAGCGGTCGATCGTCCTCAACCTCAGCGCGCCCGAGGGGCGCGAGGCGCTTCTGCGGCTGCTCGACACCGCTGACGTCTTCCTGCAGAACATGAACCCCGCCAAGCTCAACCGCATCGGAATCGACGGCGAGACCCTCCGGCGCCGCAATCCGCGACTGGTGTACTGCGCCATGTCCGGATTCGGCCTCACCGGTCCCGACAGCGACCTGCCCGGTTATGACCTCGTCGCCCAGGCCCGGTCCGGACTGATGTCCGTCACCGGGGAGAAAGGCGGGGCCCCCCAGCGAGTCTCGACCGCGCTGTCCGACGTGGCGACGGGGATGGCCGCGGCGATCGCCGTCAACGCGGCGCTGGTCCGTCAGTTCCGCACCGGAGAGGGCGACGTCATCGACGTGTCCTTGCTCGACACCGACCTCGCCTTGATGGCGCCGCGTGTCGCCGCTTACTGCGCGGGCGAGCCGGAGCCGGCGCCCAGCGGCGGCACCGATTCGGTCCTGGCCGTGTATCAGCCGTTCGAGGCCGAAGACCGAACAATCGTGATCGCCATCGGCAACGACTCCATGTGGCAGCGGTTCTGCGCCGCGATCCGGCTTCCTGAGCTAGGCGCGGACCCGGAACTTTCGGACAACGCCGGCCGCCGTGCCAACCGCTCGCGAATCACCGAGCAGGTGGCACGGCGACTCGCCACGAAACCCGCAGCGGAGTGGCTCCGGCTTCTCGCCGACGTCGAGGTGCCCGCCGCCTTGGTGCAGCCCCTCTCTGAGGTCACCAAGGACCCCCAGGTCGTGGCGCGTGGTGCGATCCTTCCTGTCCCCGGGTTTCACGGCGACCTCGTGAGCGTTCGCAGTCCGTTCCGCCTGGCCTCGCAGGAGTCACCGCGCAACGAGCGGTTCCCCGCCCTGGGGGCGGACACCCGGGCGACCTTGCTGGATCTGGGGTACACGGAGGAGCAGATCGATGAGCTGGCGACAGCGGGCGTCGTCGGTCTGGCGGCAGCGGAGATCGCATCATGACCGCACCTGAGACCGTCATCGTCGAGCGAGCCGGCTCGGTCACGACCGTGACGATCAACCGGCCCGAGGCGTACAACGCGCTCAACGCCGAGGTCCTTCGCCGGCTGCACGCCGCGGTCCTCGACGCCGAGGCCGACCCCGCGATCCGCGCCGTCGTCGTCACCGGAAGCGGCGAGAAGGCATTTTGTGCCGGTGCCGATCTCAAGGAACTCGCCGGCATGAGCGCGGACCGCGCCCACGAGACGCTCCGCACCGGACAGCGGGTCCTGCGGGACATCGAGCGGGCGGCTGTGCCCGTGATCGCAGCGGTCAACGGCGTCGCACTCGGCGGCGGCTTCGAGCTCGTGCTCGCCTCGACGTTCTCCGTGGTGTCGACCCAGGCATCCCTCGGGCTGCCCGAGTCCGGACTCGGGTTGATCCCCGGCTACGGCGGAACCCAGCGCCTGCCCCGTGCGGTCGGCGCCCCCACCGCCGCGTATCTCATGCTCACCGGAGCGCGGCTGGACGCACAGCGCGCCCACCGGCTGGGGCTCACCCCGGTACCGCCTGTCGCCCCCGCCGACCTGATGACCACCGCGTCGGCACTGGCGGAGAAGATCGCCGCTCAGGGACCGGTCGCCGTCCGCTCCATCCTCACCGCCGTGGAGGGCGGCCGAGACGCCGCGCTCGATGCCGGACTCCAGTTGGAGACCGGCCTGGCGGCACTCGCCGTGGCGGGCGCCGAGTCCGACGAGGGGATCGCCGCATTCCTCGAACGACGACCGGCTCGGTTCGCCGATCCCGCACCCGTACCCGAGGAGCCCGCATGAGCGTGGAACGACTCGGCATCGACAGCGACCCGAAGGCCTACCTGGCCCTCCACGGGCTGCTCGACGAGCCCGTCGTCGACGCGGGACTGAGCCGTAGGGAGTTGGAGGTGCGCGCCCTCACACGAGATGTCGTCTCCCGTGAGGTGGCACCGCGAGCGTACGACATCGACCGCACGCACGCCTTCGTCCACGACGGCGTGCAAGCGCTGGCACAGGCCGGCCTGATGGGTCTGATCTTCCCGCAGAGCCTGGGCGGAACCGGAGACACCAACGTCGCCTACGCGATCGCCATGGAGGAGATCACCACCGGCTGCGCCGCCACATCGCTGGTGTTCATGACGCAGACGCATGCGGCGTACCCCATCATGATCGCCGGAAGCGATGACCTGGCACAGCGGTACATTCCCGGCCTGCTCGACGGATCGGTGTACGGGTCGTTGGGCATCACCGAACCGAATGCCGGCAGCGACGTGTCCAGCCTGCGCACCACCGCCCAACCCACGGAGGACGGCTACCGGCTCAGCGGGTCCAAGACCTTCATCACCACCGGTGACAGGGCCGGCGTCATCGTCTGCTTCGCGACCACCGACAAGACCCTCGGTCGCGGTGGTGTCAGCGCTTTCGTCGTCGACGGCGGTTGGGACGGCGTCCGCGCGGGCCGGCCGTTCGACAAGATGGGCATGCACGGCTCCAGCACCACTGAGCTCTTCTTCGACGACGTGCGCGTGCCGGCCGACCACCGCCTGGGTGAGGAAGGCGAAGGCTGGCGCGTGGTCATGAGTTCGGTCGTGAAGTCGCGGATCAGCGCAGCAGCGCAGGGTGTCGGGTTGGCCCGAGCGGCCTACGCGCGGACTCTGGCCGCCTTGACCCGGATGCACGGGACGCGCCTACCGGACGAGCACATCTTCGCGCTGGCCGACCTACGCGGCCGCATCCTGCAAGGGAGGCTGCTCCTGCACGCGGTGGCCCGACAGGTGGATGCCGTCGGCGAGGTCTCGACGGGGCAGATCGGGATGATGAAGCAGTCGTGCACCGACCTGGGCTTCGCCGCGGCGGTCGAGGCCACCCGAATCTTGGGTCCCTACGGTGACCTCGCGGTCCTGGGCGTCGAGCGCTGCCTGCGCGACGCCAAGGTGACCCAAATCTACGACGGCACGAACGAGATCCAGCGGATTCTGATCGGCCGAGAGATCACCCGCGCGATGGAGGACTGGCATTGACCAACCTGCACGGCAAAGTCGCGATCGTCACGGGGGCCGGCCGCGGGCTCGGCCGGTCCATGGCGGCAGGGCTCGTCGACGCCGGAGCCTCGGTGACGGTCGCGGCGCGCACCGCTTCGGAGCTCGACGCGTTCGTCGAGGAAGCCAGAGCGGCCGGCGGTCAGGCCCTCGCATGCCCGACGGACATCACCGACGAGGCGGCGGTGGAGCGTATGGTCGCGGCGACCGTGGAGACCTTCGGGCGCGTCGACGTGCTCGTCAACAACTCCGGGATCGTCGCCTCCACGCCGCTGCTCGATCAGTCGGCCGCCGAGTGGGACCGCGTTCTGGCGACCAATCTGCGCGGCACTTTCCTCGCCACGCGGGCGGCCGGCCGCCACATGGTGGCCCAGGGGGCGGGCAAGGTCATCAACATCGCCTCCAACTTCGCGATCCAAGGCGTCGCCGATCATGCGGCCTACTCAGCCTCCAAGGCGGCCGTCATCGGGTTCACCCGCTCGATGGCGGTGGAGTGGGCGCGCTCGGGAGTGCAGGTCAACGCGATCGCGCCAGGGTACTTCGCCACCCCGCTCAACGCCGAGATGCGAAGGGACGCCGATGTCATGGCGAAGGTCGTGCGCGCCATCCCGGCACGTCGCATGGGGGAGCCCGAGGAGCTCAAGCCGTGGCTGCTGCTGCTGGCCGGCAGCGCCTCGGACTTCATGACAGGAGAGGTCATCGTCATCGACGGCGGCCAGACCGTCCGATGACCACGCCGATCCACAGCAAGGAGACCACGTGAGCAACGAGAGCAAGACCGTCGCCGTGCTCGGTGCCGGCACCATGGGCTCCGGCATAGCCACCGTGATGGCGCGAGCCGGTCACCGGACCATCCTCTTCGACGTCAACGAGAACAATCTCAAGCGCGGCATCGAAACAGTGCACGGCTTCTTCGACAAGAGCGTCCGACTCGGCAAGCTGGACGCGACGGCCGGGCAGGCGGCCAAGGACGCTCTCGTGGGCAGCACCGACCTCACCGATCTCGCGCCCTGCGACGTGGTGGTCGAGGCGGTCTTCGAAGACCTGCAGTTGAAGAAGGACATGTTCGGCCGCCTCGACGAGATCGTGTCGAGCTCGACGCTGTTCCACACCAACACCTCGACGCTGTCGGTCACCGGCATCGCGTCCGGGTCGCGCCTGCCGGAACGGGTCGTCGGCACGCACTACTGCAACCCGGCGCCGCTGATGAAACTCGTGGAGGTGGCCGATGGACGACACACCGCCGGCTGGGCGCACAAGGCGACCGAGGAGTTCCTCGGCTCCCTCGGCAAGGTATGCGTCGTCACCAAGGACCGTCCGGGGTTCATCGTCAACCGGTTCCTGATCCCGTGGGAGAACTCGTGCATCCGCGCGCTTGAGGCCGGCGTGGCCACCAAGGAAGACATAGACACCGCGGTGATCGGTGCCGTCGGCCACCCCATGGGGCCGTTCCGGCTGCTGGACATCGTCGGTCTCGACATCCACCAGCAGGTCGCGACGCGGCTGTACGAACAACTGCGCGACCCGCGTTTCTTCCCGCCGCCCATGGTCGAGCGGATGGTCGCAGCCGGCGACCTCGGCCGCAAGACCGGTCGCGGCTTCTACGAGTACGAGAACACCCGGCTCTTCGGATCCTGAAGGAGGCAGACGATGAATCAGTTCCGCAGGATCGGAGTGGTCGGTCTGGGAACCATGGGCAGCGGCATCGCCCAGGTGTTCGCCGTGTCCGGCCGCGACGTCATCGCCGTGGAGGCCGACCGGGCCCGAGCCGAAGCGGGCATCGCCGCCGTCGGCGCCTTCCTCGACGGCGGCGTGGCCCGCGGCAAGGTGAGCGACGACGAGAAGAAGGCGGCACTTGCCCGCGTCACCGCCAGCACGTCGCTGAGCGACCTGGCCGACGTCGACCTCGTCATCGAGTCGGTGACCGAGAACCTGGAGGTCAAGCGCGAGGTACTCGCCGGCGTCGCCGCCGCCGTCGGCGACGAGACTCCGATCGTCACCAACACCTCCGCGCTGTCGGTGACCGCACTCGCTGCCTCCCTGCCCGACCCCACGCGTGTCGCCGGGCTGCACTTCTTCAACCCGGCACCGGTGATGCGCACCGTCGAGGTGGTTCGCGCCCTGCAGACGAGCCAAGACCTCGTCGACCGGCTCGTCACGCTCGTGAGCGGCTTGGACGGCAAGGAGCCGATCGTCGTGGACGACCGCCCAGGGTTTCTGATCAACGCGCTGCTGCTTCCGTACCTCAACGACGTCATCCAGGAGTACGACGACGGACTCGCCACCGCCGAGGACATCGACCTGGCGCTCAAGCTGGGGCTCGGGTACAAGTCCGGCCCGCTCGAGATGCTCGACATGATCGGTCTGGACGTGCACCTGAACGCCACCGAGAGCGCGTACGCCGCCACTTCGGACAACCGCTACGCACCACCCCCGCTGCTGCGGAGGATGGTCGCCGCCGGCCACCTCGGCACCAAGAACGGCAAAGGTTTCCGCACCGAGGAGAAGAGCACTCGATGACCGCACCGAACTACGACGACATCCTCATCGACCGCGACGGCCCGGTTCTCACGCTCACGATCAACCGGCCGGACGCGGGGAACAAGCTTCGTCACCAGACCTGTCTCGAGCTGTTCGACGCGCTCCAGCGATTCCGCCTCGACCCCGGCCTACGCGCCGCGGTCCTCACCGGGGCAGGAGAGAAGTTCTTCTGCATCGGAGGCGAGCACGATCCGATCACGTCGCTGGACCAGTCGCAGGTCCTGCCGATCGTCGATGTCTATCAGGCGATCGACACCATCCCCAAGCCGGTGGTGGCCGCCGTGAACGGGTTCGCGGTCGGCGGTGGCAACGTGCTCCACACGGTGTGCGACCTCACGATCGCCTCGGAGAACGCTGTCTTCCGGCAGGTCGGGCCCATGGTGGGCAGCTTCGACGCCGGTTACGGGTCCTGGTACCTGGAGGACACCATCGGCCGCAAGCGCGCCAAGGAGATGTGGTACCTCAACCGGAAGTACACCGCCGCGCAGGCACTGGCGATGGGCCTGGTCAACGAGGTCGTGCCCGTCAACGAATTCCGTGACCGGGTCGCCGCGGTGATGCGCGAAATCACCTCCCGCAGTCCGATGGCCATCGCCGGTCTGAAGGCCGCCTTCTCGGCTCGCCACAACGGCGTTTCCGGCCAGGCGCGGATGGCCCATGACCAGCAGTTGACTCTCTACCTGCAGACCCGCGAGGCCCACGAGCTCAGTGACTCGTTCCGCGAGCGTCGCGAACCGGCAACCGAAAGCTTCTGGTCGTGAGCTGGCTCGGCCCCGCCCTAGATGAGGAGCAGCGAGATCTGGCGGCCATGCTGGACGTCTTCGCCCTCGATCGCGACGTGGTGTTGTCCGACGATGCCGACATCGTCAGCGGGCTCGCGACCGAGCTCGCCGGTCTGGGCATCTGGACCATCGGTACCGACGAGCGGTACGGCGGCGGCGGAGCCGACCGCGTCACCACCGCTGTGGCGATGGAGCGGCTGGGACGTGCTTGGCCCGCCCTCGGCTGGGCGGCCACCCAGGCACACGCCGCGGTCGACGTCCTGGGCGGCGACGACCGATTCTCCGACCTGGTCGCCGCTGTGCACACCGCCGCCGCGGCGATCGCCGTCGTGGACACGGCGTCGCGGCAGGTGCGACTGGTCGGCTCCGGCGAGGCGCTCAACGGTTCGGTGGACCGGATCGACCCGGCCGCGGAAGCCCCCTACCTGCTGCTGCTGCGCGACGACGACACCGCGGTGTTGGTCGGGCCGGAGGCGATGACGACCCGACCGCTGGACCGGATGGGGCTGGACGGCGCACTGACTCGATCGGTGCGGTTCGCGGAAACCGTGTCACCGGATACGGTCCATCGATTGAACGATGTCGACGTGGCCGCGGCACGGACACGACTGCGCCGAGGCGCCGCGGCGGTCGCCGCCGGAATCGCCGGGGCCGCTGCCGACGCCGCGGCCGCCTACGCCGCCGGCCGCCACCAGTTCGGCGGCCCCCTCACCGCCTTGCCGACCGTGCGGCAGTCGCTGCTCGACCAGGCGACGCGGACCGCCGTAGCGCTGGCGGCCGCGCTCGCCGTGGATGAGGACTCGGTGCAGACGTCGGCCGCGATGCGTCACGCCTGCGACGCCGCGATCGAGGTGGCCGCCGCGGCTCTGCAGTCTCATGGCGGCTACGGCTACCTGACCGAGTATCCCGCTGAACGGTACCTGCGAGACGCGGTCTCGCTTCGCGCGGCGACGGACACCCAGGCAGCAGCCGCCCTCACCGCCCGAACCCTCGTCGGCTCGGGTCCGCCCCGTGAGGGCGAGGCGTCATGACCGGCTCGCAGCCGCGGCTCCCCCTGCACGGCGTGAAGGTCCTGGACCTCTCCACCCTGCTGCCCGGGCCCCTCGCGACCTTGATGCTGGCCGATGCGGGCGCCGACGTCGTCAAGCTCGAACGGCCGGGCCGCGGGGACGAGATGCGCACCTATGAGCCGCGCTTCGGCGAGGCGAGTGCGAACTATGCGGTGCTCAACCGTGGGAAGCGGGCCTATGCCGTCGACTTCAAGGACCCCGTCCAGCGGGACCGCGTACTCGAAATAGCCGCCGAGGCCGACGTCGTGCTCGAACAGTTCCGGCCGGGAGTCGCCGACCGGCTCGGCTTGGGATATCAGCACGTGCGCGCCGTCAACCCCGACGTCATCTACTGCTCCATCAGCGGCTACGGGCCGACGGGCCCTCGGGCCGCTCGCGCCGGCCACGACCTGAACTATCTCGCCGAGTCCGCCCTGCTAGGGGTGGTCACCGACAGCACGGGCTCACCCAGCCTGCCCGTGACCGTGCTCGCCGACATCGCCGGCGGCACCTATCCCGCGGTCGTCAACATCCTGCTGGCCCTGCGGCAGCGAGACATGACCGGTGACTCGGTCCACCTGCAGGTCTCGATCACCCACAACCTGCAGGTTCTCGCGTACGGCTACTTCGCCACCCATCAAGCCGGCGGAGGCTGGCCTCGCCCCGGCGCAGAGCTCCTGACCGGTGGCAGCCCGCGCTATCACGTGTACGAGACCGCGGACGGCCGTCATGTCGCCTGTGCGGCGTTGGAGCAGAAGTTCTGGGACCGGCTGGTCGAGCTGGTGGAACTCGACCCGAAGCTCCGCGACGACCACGGCCAGGAGCAGGCCGTGATCAGGGCACTGGCCGAACGGTTCGCTTCCGAGCCCGCCGATCACTGGCGGTCCGTACTCGACGGCGAGGACGTGTGCACCGTCGTCGTCGCGACGTGGGACGAGGCGGTTCAGGCGAACCTCGTCGACATCGACGCGCCCGAGCGCGTGTCCGCACCTGGAACGCAGGACTCGTTCGGAACCCTCCCCAGCCCCATCTCGCCGACGTTACGTCGAGGTCCCGGCACGGTGCCGTACCCCGCACTCGTCGATCTGGGCGACGAATCGCCCTGGTCCTGACGCCCGATCAACCGAAGGAGCCACCCATGCGTGCTGCACTCGTCAAGGAGTTCGGCCCTCCCTCCAGCCTCGTCGTCGAAGATGTGCCCGACCTGGTGCCTGGCCCCGGCGAGGTCGTGATCGAGGTCGGCGCGGTCAGCGTCAACTTCCCCGACATTCTCGTCGTCGAGGGCACGTACCAGAACCTTCCGGAGCGGCCGTTCAGTCCCGGCAAGGAGGCCGCCGGACGGGTGAAGGCGGTCGGGGAGGGCGTCGAGCGGGTCCGGGTCGGTCAGCGTGTCCTGGCGCTGGTCGAGTTCGGCGGCTACGCCGAGCAGCTGCGCGTCCCCGAGGAACTGGTCATGGAGTTGCCCGACGCCATGTCCTACGAGTCGGCGGCCGCCGCCGGCCTGGTGTACTCCACCGCTTACTTCGGGCTGCTGCGCCGCGGCCAGATGAAGCCGGGGGAGACCGTGCTGGTCACCGGCGCGGGAGGAGGCGTCGGCTCTGCGGGAGTCCAGCTCGCCAAGGTGTACGGCGCGCGGGTGATCGCGCTGGCTCAGGATGCCGCGAAGGCGGAGCTGGCCCGTCGGCAGGGTGCGGACGTCGTGCTCACCTCCACCCCGGAAACGCTGCGTGATGACCTGCTGGCCGCCACCGACGGCAAGGGCGTCGACGTGGTCCTCGAAATGCTCGGCGGTGACTTCCTCACCCAGGCCATCCGAGCGACCGCCTGGGAAGGCCGCATCGTCATCGTCGGATTCGCCTCCGGCGGCCAGAACCCCATCAAGCCGGGGCATGTCCTGGTCAAGAGCATCAGCATCGTAGGACTCCAAAGCAGCGACTACCGCGATCGGATGCCGGAGCTGATGCGCTCGGTCATGGCCGAGGTGTTCCAGCTGTTCGTCGAGGGGAAGGTCGACGCGGCGGTCGACACGACGTTCCCGCTCCACAAGGCCTCTGAAGCACTGCAGTACGTCAAGGACGGCCAGGTCAAAGGCAAGGTCGTACTGACGACGGGCCTGGGCTGAGCCTCATTCAGCGATCTACCCATAGCGATCGGTGCGGCCGCTGCCCACACCATGAAAGGACTCCACGGGTGACCGCCTCGTTTCTCTACTCCGCCGTCCGTACGCCGTTCGGTCGTTTCGGCGGCGCCCTCGCCAAGGTGCGCCCCGACGACCTGGCCGCGACCGCGCTCAGGGGGGTACTCGACACGGTGCCGGCGCTTGACCCCGCAACGATCGGCGATGTGATCTACGGCAATGCCAACGGCGCCGGCGAGGACAACCGAAACGTCGCACGCATGGCGGTGTTACTCGCCGGGCTACCCACTTCGGTGCCCGGATCCACGGTGAACAGGCTGTGCGGCTCGTCGCTGGACGCGGCGATGACGGCGTCCCGGATGGTCGAGGCGGGTGATGCCGAGGTGGTCGTCGCCGGCGGTGTCGAGTCGATGTCACGGGCGCCGTGGGTGCTCCCCAAGCCCGAACGCGGTTATCCCGCGGGTGATCTCAATGCCGTCTCCACGACGTTGGGGTGGCGGCTGGTCAACGAACGTATGCCGAAGGAGTGGACGGCCTCCCTGGGGGAGTGCAACGAGCAACTGGCCGATAGGTACGCCATCTCCCGTCAGCGGCAAGACGAGTTCGCGGCGCGCTCACACCGGCTCGCCCACGCCGCCTGGGAAGCCGGGTTCTACGACGACCTGGTCATTCCGGTCGAGAACACCGGACTGCACAAGGACGAAGGCGTCAGAGCCGACTCATCCCCTGAGACGTTGGCAGGGCTGAGGCCCTCGTTTCGACCCGATGGTTCCATCACGGCGGGCAATGCGTCCCCGCTCAGCGACGGGGCGGCCGCCCTGGTCATCGGGTCTGAGAGAGCCGGATCGCTCATCGGTTCCGACCCGGTGGCCCGCTTCGCCGGCCGGGGGGTCCATGCGCTGGACCCCCGGGACTTCGGATTCGCACCGGTTGAAGCGGCCAATGTCGCTTTGGCGAGGGCGGGGATCGACTGGTCCGACGTCGGCGCGGTCGAACTCAACGAGGCCTTCGCCGTGCAGTCACTGGCTTGCATCGAGGCCTGGAAGATCGATCACGACATCGTCAACACCAAGGGCGGGGCGATCGCAATCGGGCATCCGCTTGGAGTCTCAGGTGCACGCGTTCTCGGCACGCTCGCTCGACGCCTTGCCTCCGAAGGGGAGCGTTGGGGCGTCGCAGCCATCTGCATCGGCGTAGGGCAAGCCCTCGCCGTCGTACTGGAAAATGTCACCGGCACAGGAGAGTGTTCATGACGCGGTCCGACAGCGCTCCGTCGACGGTGGGGGTGTACGGAGGCGGACGCATGGGCGCGGGCATCGCACACGCATTCTTGCTGGCCGGCGCCACAGTGTGGATCGTCGAGATCTCAGATGGCGCCGTCCGGAGCGCCCGTGAGCGGGTGGAGAGGAGCGTGGCGTACGCCGAGCAACGTGGGAAGCTCCCCACGCCCGCGGCCGAGCTCCTCTCGAGGCTGATCGTCACCACGGACCACTCTCAGTTGCAGGCGTGCGCCCTCGTGATCGAGGCGGTCCCAGAGGACCCCGACCTCAAGCGGCGAGTGCTGCGCGATGTGGAAGGGGTCGCGACGGGTGCCGTGCTCGCCACCAACACCTCCAGCCTGTCGGTCGACGATCTCGCTCGAGACCTGGCCCGGCCGGAGCGCTTCGTCGGTCTGCATTTCTTCAACCCTGTGCCGGCCAGCGATCTGGTGGAGGTCGTCGTCGGCGCCGAGACCTCGCCGGACCTCGTCGCGGATGCGCAGAACTGGGTGACCGCCCTTGGCAAGAAAGCGATCACGGTGAGCGACTCGCCGGGGTTCGCCAGCAGCCGACTGGGCGTGGCCCTGGCCTTGGAGGCGATGCGGATGCTTGAAGAGGGAGTCGCGTCGGCAGACGACATCGACACGGCCATGACGCTCGGCTACAAGCACCCCCTGGGTCCCTTGAAGACGACCGACGTCGTCGGGCTCGACGTCCGACTCGCCATCGCCGAACACCTTGCTCGCGAACTGGGGGCTCGCTTCGAACCTCCCGGCATCTTGCGCGAGCTGGTCGCCGCAGGACACCTCGGGCGCAAGACGGGCAAGGGCTTCTACAACTGGTGAGCCCGCCTCTGTCCGACCAGAAGGCCGGGCTCCTCGCCCTCGATAGGCGTGGGTGGCTGTTAGGCGTGGGTGGTCTGGACGCCGCCGACGCAACTACTGAGCGGAATCGCCGTGTTCTGGACGATCAACTGATCCGCGATCGATCCGAGCCTGATGAGAGCGAGAGGCCGCTCTGGTCGGCAAGTTTTCGTCCCAGCTCACAAGCCCCGCGAGTCCTGGCGGAAGATCCCGCGTAAACCAACCCGGCCAAACGTGCTCACCGCGATCGGACGCCATCGCCGATGCCCTCCGGCATGCCGGAGGGCATCCCTTTTGACACCCGGTGGTCACGAGACGCGGTGATCAGCGCCGGCCTGGGGTTTCATGGCGCGTGCACATCGACTTCTTCCGTGCTCAAGGTCTCTGATCGGTGCTCATGCTCGCATGCACGGGTGCTCTCAGACATCGTCATGGCCGGCCGCCGTGTTGTCGGGCGCCTAGCGAAGGTCTTTCTCTCGTCGGGCGCGGGCGGTCGGCGGACACGACAAACTCAGTGGCCCGGGGGGCCTTCGCCACCCCGGGCCACTGAGTCGGTCCGTCCTCACCGGCTGATGGTCAGCCGCCGGCGTTCATCGAGAGTGAGTCGCCCACGCCGCGCCTGCCGGTTCAAGGATCTCCCGCGTGCGCACGACCCCTTCGGGCCATCGGGAGTCGAACTCGTCGAGCAGCGGTTGAAGCTTCGGTGACCCGACGATCCGCACCAGAGCGTCGAGGTCCTCGAATTCGTACTCGGCGAAGTGGACTCCGGGGCTGGTGACGCTCCAGCAGCGCCGTCCCGACTTCGCCCCGAGCGTCTTGATCACCAGCGGGAGGTGGTCGGTTTCATACCAGTGGTCGAAGTCGTCACGCAGATCGTCACGAACCTCGGCTCGCACCAGAAACACTCCCGGCTTCGCGTTGTCGACCTCAGACATTGTTCAGGTCCTCCTCCTCGTGGGACAGCCCACGACGCGTGAACAGGATGGTGAGAAATGCGATCACCGAGATGCCGGCGGCGAACACCGAGATCGGGATCGTGCTGTCGTAGCGGTCCATCAGCCCGACGGCCAGCGCCGGCGTTATGCCTCCACCGATAACGGCCGCGATGGTGTAACCGAACGAGATGCCGGTGTAGCGGACCTGCGTTCCGAACAACTCGGCAAGCCAGGTGCTCATCGGACCGTAGAGCGATCCGAGGAAGATCAGTCCGACCGAGAAGCCCAGGCCCGCCAGTACGGCGTTACCGGTGGCGATCAGTGGGAACAGTGCGAAGACCCAGATAGCGAAGCCGACGACGCCGACGAGCATCGGAGGCTTGCGGCCAACCTTGTCCGAGATGTGGCCCGAGGCCAGAATCGCGAAGAAGTAGAAGACGGATGCGATCAGGACCATCAACAGGCTGGACGTCGCGCTGAAGCCCACGTCGTTGCGGGCGTATGCCAGGGCGAAGATGATGGACAGGTAGTAGCCGGCGTGGATGCCGAGAGCGGCGCCGATGGAGGGGAAAACGCTGCGCGGGTAGCGCTTGAACATCTCCAAGAAGGGGATCTTGACGGGCTCCGGAGTTTCCGACTGCGCGGTGACCTCCTTGAACGCCTGCGGCTCCTCGAGCGACATGCGGATGTAGAGGCCGACGATGACCATGATGGCGCTCAGCAGGAACGGGACACGCCAACCCCACGAGTTGAAGGCGTCCTCCGGCATGACCGCCGACGTGATGGCGATCAGACCCGCGGCGAGAATGTACCCGATCGGCGACGCACTGCCCATCCAAGATCCGAGAAGTCCGCGACGCTTGGCTGCCCCCTCGTGCTCGACCACCATCAGCACCGCACCGCCGTACTCGCCGCCGAGTGCCAGGCCCTGAAGCAGACGGAGGGTGACGAGGAGGACCGGCGCTGCGATGCCGATGGAGGCGTAGGTGGGGAGCAAGCCGATGGCGAACGTGCCGACACCCATGATGAGCAGCGCGAAGACCAGCGCCTTCTTGCGACCGTACTTGTCGCCGAAGTGACCGAACAGGACGCCGCCGAAGGGGCGCGCGACGAACGCTACGCCGAACGTCGCCAGCGAGAGCAGTGTGCTGGTCAGCGGGTTATCCGAGGGGAAGAAGAGCGGCCCGAGAACCAGCGCGGCCATGGCGCCGAAGAGGTTGAAGTCGAACCACTCGATCACAGTGCCGACCATGGAGGCGACAGTGACCTTGCGGATAGAGTCCTTACTGGCTGGAGGGGGGACGACGGTGCGTGGCATACCGGGTTCCTAATGTTCGACATTCGCCGTGATGGTCGGACGATACCGCTGGGCCGTGATGAAGGCAACAGTCCTGAGGCGTGGCCGGCTGTGCCGTAGACGGCGATGATGATCGGCTACGCGTGGTGGCAGGTGCCCTTCGACTTCCCGCCTTGGCGGACCGCGTGCTGGTGCTTCGTTCGCTGGGAAGAAGCCAAGGCCACCGACCAGGTGCACGCCGTACTACGGTGTGGGGCCCCCGTCGTACAGGGGGCAAGCCGAGGAACCGACGATGGGCATCCGGCGGCGATCACTCCGTACCGGAGTCTCTTCGGTGGCGGCCGCTTGAAGAACAAGCATGTGCATGCCTTCGAGGTCATCTGTATGCGCCAGAAGGTCGCGATACTTGTCGCTGCTCTTCAGAGGTTCCTGGGCCCGTAGCACCGCGTCTGCCTCCTGAACGCGGCATGCGTACAGTTCAAGATCTGCCACCCATTGGGAAACCGTCCGAGCCGATCGTTATAGCGCCACGCGCCGGGGTTCGAGCATGGCGAGCAACTCCGGAGTAACCGCTCCATGCAGTGCTCCGGCTTGTTCGGCTCGAAGGCCGGTATGGCTCCTCAGAATTCGGGCGATCTCCCGCAGCCGTCGCGGGTCGAATCAGATCGTCGGCAATTCAGTTCAGCCGACCCAGGTGCCGGACCTGAGAGGCATTGACAATCTGGACGCCGAGGCCAGCATGGGCGAGACGTGCGTGAGCTTCGATATCAAGATCGGCCGGGACGGCGTATCCGGGTCGCTAGAGGCGCATTAGACGTCTGGACGACGCGAGCGTCTCGCGTACGACACCCAATATCCGAATGACCAAGAAAAACAGAATGGCCAGGACGAGGTAACCGTATATCGCGAGGCCGAAGGGGTCATCCTTCTGAAAGGCGATCGGGACAGGCCGTCCAAACCATGCCAGGGCGGCAAAGTGATAACGGCCGCCGGGGCGGACTCATGTCGGGCACCGTCGTCATGGATGGGCGGCGGGCAGGTTCGGGGAGCCGGCGGACCTGCATTGAAATCTGAAAGCCGACGTTCAATCGGGTGCAGGGTCAGGTGCTTCTTGGGGCTGCCCGGGGTCGCTAACGGCTACGTGATCGGGTTCAAACCACTAACGCCACGCTAATGAACGATCAAGGGCCTGATCACTGTCTCCAGTGATCAGGCCCTTGACCTGTGAGACTCAAGTCGGGGTGGCGGGATTTGAACCCACGACCTCTTCGTCCCGAACGAAGCGCGCTGCCAAGCTGCGCTACACCCCGGTGGCCAGAACGTCTGCTCTGTGCCTCGGCAAGTCTAGCGGACTTTGCGGATGGATGTGCCACCAGACGCGACGGGGCGGCGTGGCACCAGGGTGAGCAGGGTCGCCTCCGGCGGGCATGAGAAGCGCACCGGGGCGTACGGAGAGGTTCCGAGGCCGGCGGAGACGTGCAGCCACGCGCCGTCGTGCCGGCTCAGCCCCTTCACCCGGTCCCGGTCGATGCCGCAGTTCGTGACCAGGGCGCCGTAGAACGGGATGCAGAGCTGGCCGCCATGGGTGTGGCCGGCGAGCAGCAGCTGATATCCGTCCTCGGCGAAACGCGACATGTTGCGCGGCTCGGGAGAGTGCATGACGCCCAGCCGCAGGTCGGCGTCGACGGGCGCCGGGCCCGCGATGCTGTCGTAGCGGTCGCGGTCGATGTGGGAGTCGTGGATGCCGCCCACGTGGATGTCGAGGTCGGCGACCTTCAGGCGGGCGGTGGCGTTGTTCATGTCCAGCCAGCCCGCCGCCGTCATCGCGGCCCCGAGCTCCTCCCACGGCAGGTTCGGCACGCGCTGGCGCACCTCCCCCTTCGAGGTACGCCACAGATAACGTGTGGGGTTCTTCGGCCGCGGGGCGTAGAGGTCGTTCGACCCGTAGACGAACAGGCCGGGCCGGTCGAGCAGGGGTGCCACGGCGTGCAGATAGGGCTCGATCGCGTCGGGGTGGGCCAGCGTGTCACCGGTGTTGACCACGAGGTCGGGGTTCAGCGCGGCCAGCGACCGCACCCACTTGATCAGGCGGGTGCGTCCGGGGGTCAGATGGAGATCGGAGATGTGCAGGATCCGGATCGGCCGCTGTCCGCGGGCGAGCACGGGCACGTCGAACCGGCGCAGCCGAAACCAGTTCCGTTCCACGACGGAGGCGTATCCGAGTCCGGCGATGCCGAGACCGAGGAGGGACAGCGGAACAGCGGCGGCTTTTCTCACACAGTCATCATGCCCGACGCCCGCTCCTCCTCTGGTTAACCTGGCGAGAATCGCCCCGGCGGCACGGCAAGATGGAACGCATGAGTGCGTTGAAGGACAAGCTGAAGGATGACCTGGCGGCCTCGATGAAGGCCCGCGACGAGGTGCGCGTCCGCACGATCCGGATGGCCCTCGCCGCCATCAACGTCGAGGAGGTCTCGGGCAAGCAGGCCCGTGAGCTCTCCGACGACGAGGTCATCAAAGTGCTGACCAGGGAGGCGAAGAAGCGCCGTGAGGCCGCCGACGCCTTCGCCGGCGCGGGACGGGCGGAGAAGGCCCAGGGGGAGCTGGACGAGCAGGCCGTCCTGGAGGAGTACCTCCCCGCGCAGCTTTCCGACGAGGAGCTGAGCCGGCTCGTGGACGAGGCGATCGCGGAGAGCGGCGCCGCCGGTCCCAAGGCGATGGGCCAGGTCATGAAGGTCCTCACCCCGAAGGTCGCCGGACGGGCGGAGGGTGGCCGAGTCGCTCAGGCGGTCCGCGCACGCCTCACCGCCTGACGTAAGGAGGGGGCGATTAGCTCAGGCGGTCCGCGCCCGCGTCACTCCGCCTGACGCGCGGACGGGCCCTGCCCCCGGATCTTCGAGGACGGGCCCGTCGCGTTGTCGGTTTTCAGTCGTCAGTGGTCGCCGAAGGGCGAGCCGTCAGGGCTGAAGATGTCGATCGGGCCGTTACCGGGGCCGTTGCCACGACCGCGGCCACGACCGTCGTCGTCGCCGGACGGGTCCTTCTTCTTCGGCTTGGGCGCGCACGCCTGGGTGCAGCCACCGAACCTCGACATGTCCGGCGAGACGAACTTCGAGGCCGGGACGCCCTTGAGCGCGGCCAGGAAGGTGTCCTTCCAG
The DNA here is from genome assembly GCF_001417795.1 of Sphaerimonospora mesophila. Lineage (NCBI taxonomy): Bacteria > Bacillati > Actinomycetota > Actinomycetes > Streptosporangiales > Streptosporangiaceae > Sphaerimonospora > Sphaerimonospora mesophila. The sequence goes on from NZ_BCBX01000032.1 coordinate 116,222, forward strand.
ATCGGGCCGGGGATCGAAGCGCCGAAGACCGAGCCGTAGTGCTGGCCGCCGATGACCCGGTTGCTCAGCGGGTAGCGGACCGGCCCACGGGGGTCGCCGAGGCTGACCGCGCCGGCCAGGTCCGGGGTGTAACCGGCGAACCACACGGTCCGTGACACGTCGCCGGTTCCGGTCTTGCCGGCGGCGTCCCGTCCGATGCCGCCGACCCCACTCATCGTGCCCTTGGTGAACACGCCCTCGAGGATGTTGCTGGTCGCGTCGGCGATCTCCGGTTCGAGCACCTGCTTGCACTTGGGCTTGAACGAGGTGACCTTGCCGAACCGGTCGGTGATCTCGGTGATCGCCATCGGCGCGCAGTATTTACCGCGGGCGCCGAGCGCGGCGTACGCGGTGGCGAGGGTCACCGGGTCGAGTTCGTTGGCGCCCAGGGTGAAGGTCTGCACCTCGTGCAGCGGCTGGCCGTCGGCACGCTTGATGCCGAGGTCCTTGGCCGTCTTGATCACGTCGCAGAGGCCGACCTTGCGCTCCAGGGCGAGGAAGAACGTGTTCACCGAGCCCCAGGTGCCGGTCTGCAGGGTCCTGAACCCGCCGCTGCCCCCTTCGGCGTTGCCCAGTGGCGTCACCGGGTCGCCGACGTTCTGGCCCTTGCAGTTCTTGAAGTCGGAGTAGGCGTTGGCCGTGAACGTCCCGCCCGTGCTGATGCCGTCGCCGAACTTCATGCCCTCCTTGAGGGCGGTGACCAGGGTGAACACCTTCATGGTCGATCCGGGCTGGAAGCCCGTGCCGCCGCCGTGCAGGGTGTCGGCGACGACGTTGATCGACATCTCGTTCTTCTTCCGGTTCCGCCCGAACTTCCGGCTGGCCGCCATCGCCTTGATCGCGCCGGTGCCGGGTTCGACCAGCGCCTCGGAGGCGACCGGCTTGTCGGACGGGTGGACGTACTTCCTGATCGCCTTCTCGGCGGCCTGCTGCATCTTCCGGTCGAGCGTGGTCCTGATCGTGAGACCGCCCCTGGCGAGGAACTGCTTCCTCGCCTTCTCCGTCTTGCCGAACTGCGAGTCGTGCTCGATCTCGTTGCGCACGTACAGGCAGAAGTAGGGGAACTCGCTCTCCTCGCAGCCGCCGGGGATCGGCTTGTCCTTGTAACCCAGCTTCTTCTTCTTGGCCTCCGCGGCCTCCTCCGCCGTGATGATCTTCAACTCGGCCATCCGGTCGAGGACGACGTTGCGCCGGGAGAGGAGGCGGTCGCGGAACGACTTGCCCCGGTTGGGGTCGGTGGCGTTGGGATCCTGTACGGCTCCGGCCAACGTGGCCGCCTCGGCGAGGTTCAGCTGGGAGGCGTGCTTGCCGAAGAAGCGCTTGGACGCGGCCTCGACGCCGTAGGCGCTGGCGCCGAAGTAGGCGATGTTGAGGTAACGGTTGAGGATCTCGTCCTTGGAGTACTTCTGCTCGAGCGCGATCGCGTACCGGATCTCGTTGAGCTTGCGCCCGACCGTCGGCGCGACGGCGGCGGCCTTCTCCTCGTCGGTCTCGGCCTTGTTGTACAGAACCTGCTTGACGTACTGCTGCGTGATGGAAGAACCGCCCTGGGTGACTCCGCCCGTGGTGATGTTCTTGACCAGCGCGCGGGTCGTGCCCTCGATGTCGAGCGGACCGTGCTGGTAGAAGCGGAAGTCCTCGATGGCCACGATGGCCTTCTGCATGATCGGCGCGATCTTGTCCAGGGAGACGGACTCCCGGTTCTCGTAGTAGAACTGGGCGATCGGCTTGCCGGCCGCGTCGAGCAGGGTGGTCTTCTCGGGCAGTGGCGGCTCGTCGAGCTCCTCCGGCCCGATGTGCAGAGCGTCGATGCCGGACTTGGCCGTCATGCCCGCCCCGCCCACCGCGGGCAGCGCGATCGCGGCCGTCAGCACTCCCGCCACCACAGCGGCGGCGGCGAGCTTGAGGACGTTGCCGGCGGCCGAACCTTTGGCTTTGCCTTGAGCTTGCACGGTACAAGCCTACGTCGAAGTCAAGGCTCTCCAGCCACCGGCTCAACGGACTTCCATCAGGTCACAGGGGAGAGGACTAGTCATTCCCGGCCACATGGCCTGACTTGACCATGTGAGAATTTGGTCCCCCCGGGGACTGTCGTCTCGATCGTCTGGTTGCGTACGTTCTCCTCTGCGGCAACTGCAAGCAAGGAGGCTCGACGCCCGCGCCCGTCGGCCGAAATGACGACTGACCACCTAAGGGGAGTGGGGTCGAACATGTGGATCACGGATTGGACCTCCCGTGCCGCCTGCCGAGGAACGGATCCTGACGCTCTCTTCGTGCAAGGCGCCGCACAGAACCGGGCAAAGATGATCTGCCGGGGATGCCCTGTCCGTACGGAGTGCCTCGCCGATGCGCTGGACCACCGCATCGAGTTCGGCGTCTGGGGCGGGATGACGGAACGGGAACGCCGCGCGCTGCTGAGGCGCCGGCCCGAGGTGACCTCCTGGCGTGAGCTGCTCGAGGCGGCCAAGGAGGAGTACGAGCGAGCCAACGAACTGATCGCCGGTTGACGGACGCGGCCGGGTCGGCCGGTCGTCAGACCGCGCGGCGATCAGGCCGACCGGCTGACGGAGCTCGCTCCGTTCGATGACAGGAGCTGCCCGATCTGGCGGAGTCCCGCCAGATCGTGCACATCCTCCGGCATCGCGGGGACCCGGGTCACCGGGACCGTCGGATGGACCGAGGTGAAGTGCTCCTGCTCCCGCTCCTCGCGGGCGGCGAGCTGCATACGTCTCGCGTGCAGCCGCAGCACGGCGGCGGTCAGTGCGTGCTCGCCGTTGGACTCCAGGTCTTCGGCCGCCGCGCAGCTCCGCGCCGCCGACAGGGACGCGGCCGGCGTGCGGTGCACCCGGTTGACGACGAGCCCGGCGAGCGGCATGCCCTCCTCGGCCAGTCGTTCCACGAAGTAGGACGCCTCGCGCATCGCGTCGCGCTCCGGCGCGGCGACGACGAGGAAGGCCGTGCCGGGGGCCTGAAGGAGCCGGTACGTCTGCTCGGCCCGCTGGCGGAAGCCGCCGAAGACGGCGTCGAGCGCGGACACGAACATCTGGATGTCCTTCAGCACCTGGGCCCCCAGGACCTTGGTCAGTATGCCGGCGACCATGCCGAAGCCCGCGTTGAGCAGCTTGAACGCGCTGCGGCCGCCGACCTTGGCCGGGGCCATGAGGATGCGGATGAGTCGTCCGTCCAGGAACCGGCCGAGCCGCTCGGGGGCGTCGAGGAAGTCCAGCGCCGACCGCGATGGCGGCGTGTCCACGACGATCAGGTCCCAGTCGCCGGAGCGGCGGAGCTGGCCGAGCTTCTCCATCGCCATGTATTCCTGGGTGCCGGAGAAGCTGGACGACAGCGACTGATAAAAGGGATTTGTCAGGATTTGGCGGGCTCGCTCGGGGTCGGCGTGCGCTTCGATGATCTCGTCGAAGGTCCGCTTCATGTCGAGCATCATCGCGTGCAGCTCACCCCCTTCCCGGCCGACGCCGTCCAGGTCGCAGCCGTCGACCCGGCGCGGGGTGTTGTCGAGCTCGGTGAGACCCATGGCCTGGGCCAGCCGCTTGGCCGGGTCCACCGTCAGCACGACCACGGACCGGCCGCGCTCGGCCGCGCGCAACCCGAGGGCGGCGGCCGTCGTGGTCTTGCCGACGCCGCCGGACCCGCAGCACACGATGATCCGGGTGCCGGGATCATCCAACATCGCGTCGATGTCCAGCGATGGAGGCGTCCTGGTCACAGCCCAACCTCTCTCGAAGGTGCTCATGCCGCGCCCTGCGCGCGCAGGGCCTCGGCGAGTTCGTACAGCCCGGCCAGGTCGGCGCCGTCGGGCAGCAGCGGCAGGTCGTAGCGCGGCGTGCCGACGGAGGCCAGCGTCTCGCGCTCCTGGTTTTCGAGCTCGACCCGCCGGGCGTGCTCGGCGATCTCCTTGGTCAGGGCCTCGGCCAGCGGCCCGGCGTCCCCCGTCCGCTCCGCCAGCCCGGCCGCCTTCAGCCCGGCCGCGAGCTCAGCCGTGTCGAACCGGCCCTGGAAGGCGGCCTCCAGTGCCGCGTCGGGCAGACCGGCCGGTCGGACCATGTTGATGAAGATCCCGCCGACCGGCAGCTTCGTCTCGCGCAGCTCGGCGATGCCGTCGAGCGTCTCCTGGACCGGCATCTCCTCCAATAAAGTCACGAAATGCACCGCGGTCTCCGGCGACGTGAGGACGCCCCGCACCAGGTCGGCGTGGTGCCGGATGGGGCCGACCCGGGCCAGGCCGGCGATCTCCTGGGTGACGTTGAGGAATCGCACGATTCGTCCGGTCGGCGGCGCGTCCATCACGACCGCGTCGTACACCCGCGTGCCGGTCCGGGGATCGCGTCGCCGTACGGCCTCGCTGGTCTTGCCGGTGACCAGCACGTCGCGCAGGCCGGGGGCGATGGTCGTGGCGAAGTCGACCACGCCGATGCGGGTCAGCGCCTTGCCCATGCGCTTCATCCCGTAGAACATCTCGAGGTAGTCGAGCATGGCCGCCTCGGGATCGATCGCCAGCGCGTACACGTCCCCGCCGTCCGGGGCCACCGCGATCTTCCGCTCCTCGTAGGGCAGCGGGGGCAGATCGAAGATCTGGGCGATGCCCTGACGGCCCTCCACCTCCACCAGCAGGACCTTGCGGCCCCCGGCGGCCAGGGCGAGCGCGAGCGCCGCCGCGACGGTGGTCTTGCCCGTCCCGCCCTTACCGCTCACGACGTGCAGCCGCACGCCCTCCCAGTCGGTGTCCTGAGCGTCCCGAGTGCCCATGTCTCGAAGGCTACCCAAGGGCCACGTCGAGATTCGCGGCGGTCTCCGCTGTGTCTGTTGCGGTACGGCCCGGCACCCGGTTGGGTATGGAATGCCTGTCACCACGGCCCGTCCGGCAATCGGTATTCGGCATAGGAGGTACCGCCCATGGAGTCGGTGCTGTCAGCGTTAATCGTCGTCCTGGGCGTTCTCCTGCTCATCGCCGTGGCCCGTGGCGTACGCGTCGTGCAGCAGTTCGAGACGGGCATCGTCTTCCGGCTGGGCCGGATCCAGCCGAACGTACGGGGCCCCGGCCTGCATCTGATCGTGCCGATCGTCGACCGGATGCAGAAGGTGAACATGCAGATCGTCGCGATGGGGGTGCCCGCGCAGGACGGCATCACCCGCGACAACGTCTCGGTCCGGGTCGACGCGGTGGTCTACTTCCGGGTGATCGACCCGATCAAGGCGGTCGTCAACGTGCAGAACTACCTGTTCGCCGTGTCGCAGGTGGCCCAGACCTCGCTGCGGTCGGTGATCGGTCAGTCGGAGCTCGACCACCTCCTGTCCGACCGCGACGCGCTCAACGCCAGGCTCAGGGCGGTGATCGACGAGCCGACCGAGGGCCCGTGGGGCATCCGCATCGAGCGGGTCGAGATCAAGGACGTGGCGCTGCCTGACGGCATGAAGCGCTCGATGTCGCGTCAGGCCGAGGCCGAGCGGGAGCGCCGCGCGCGCATCATCACCGCCGACGGCGAGTTCCAGGCGTCCAAGCGGCTCGCCGCCGCCGCGCGCCAGATGTCGTCGGACCCGGCCGCGCTGCAGCTTCGCATGCTGCAGACGGTGGTGGAGGTGGCCGCCGAGAAGAACAGCACGCTCGTCATGCCGCTGCCTGTCGAGATGCTGCGCTTCTTCGACCGGATGGCCCCGGCAGCGGCGGTCGCGGCATCGTCGGCGGACGAGTCCGGCTCCGCCGTACCCGAGGGCTCGGCCGAGCCGGAGCCCGAGCCGCTGGAGGAGGCGATCCGGGAGCTTCCCTCGGTCGAGTCGCCGGACGTTCCGCTCGCCGGGCCGCGGATCGAGCCGCCCGCGTGGCACCACCGTACGGCCGACGGCGAAGGCGTGTGATCCCACCCGCGGACCCGGGAAATCGCTCGCTACTCTTGGCCCCATGACCAAATGGGAGTACGTCACGGTGCCGCTGCTCGTGCACGCCACGAAGCAGATTCTGGATAACTGGGGTGAGGACGGCTGGGAGCTGGTCTCGGTCATTCCCGGCCCCAACCCCGAGCAGCTGGTCGCCTACATGAAGCGGGCCAAGTCATGAGTGCGGGAAGCCCGGAGGAGCGCCTCGCCGAGCTCGGCCTGGCCCTGCCCGACGTCGTCCCCCCGGTGGCCGCCTATCTGCCGGCGGTCAGGACGGGCGATTACGTCTACACGTCCGGCCAGATCCCGGTGGTGGACGGCAAGCTCGGCGTCACCGGCAAGGTCGGGGCCGAGGTCTCGGCCGAGGAAGCGAAGGAACTGGCCCGCATCTGCGCGCTCAACGCGATGGCGGCCCTCAAGTCCGTGGTCGGCGACCTGTCCAAGGTCGTGCGGATCGTGAAGGTCGTCGGGTTCGTGGCGAGCGCGCCCGACTTCACCGGGCAGCCCGTGGTCGTGAACGGCGCGAGCGAACTGCTCGGGGAGGTCTTCGGCGACGCCGGCCGGCACGCCAGGAGCGCGGTGGGCGTGGCCTCGCTGCCCCTCGACGCCCCGGTCGAGGTGGAGCTCATCGCCGAGGTCCGCTGACCGTCGGGCCGACGTACGGGATATGCCCGGGGTGCGGGTGGGACTGACATTGCGCTGGTGGGGACCCATGGTGAAGTATCGGGACGGTTAACCGAATTTCGTTCTGTTCGGAGAAGACCCGCATGAGGATTCCGCTGCCGCAGGAGTTCGGGGAGCGGGCTCGCGAGATCCTCGCCGGCCGCGCCACCCCCGCCCGCGCCCATGACGCCGCCACCGTGGTGCTGCTCCGGGACGCCCCCCTTGAGGCGTACCTGCTGCGCCGCAAGGCCACGATGGCCTTCGCCGCGGGGGCGTACGTGTTCCCCGGAGGGTCCGTCGACCCCCGCGACTCCGATCGCGCGGTGGCGTGGGCGGGGCCATCGCCGGCCGAGTGGGCGGCGGTGCTCGGCGCCGACGAGGCCACGGCACGCGGCCTGGTGTGCGCCGCCGTACGGGAGACCTTCGAGGAGTCCGGCGTCCTGCTCGCCGGGCCCGACCCCGCGACCGTCGTGGCCGACACGACCGGGGACGACTGGGAGGCCGACCGCCTGGCGCTGATCGGGCGGACGCTCTCGTTCGCCGAGTTCCTCGACCGCCGCGGCCTCGTGCTCAGGGCCGACCTGCTCAAGGCGTGGGCGCACTGGATCACCCCGGAGGTCGAGCCGAGACGGTACGACACCCGGTTCTTCGTGGCGGCGCTCCCGCCGGGGCAGCGCACCCGCGACGTGGGCGGTGAGGCGGACCGGGTCGTCTGGCTGAGCCCGAGGTCGGCTCTCGACGCGGCCGTGAAGGGGGAGGTGTTCCTCATGCCGCCGACCAGCCGCACATTACTGGAAATTTCGGCATTCGGGGCGCTTGACGAGGTTTTCGCGGCCGAGCGGAGGATCAGCACCATCCAGCCCGCCGCCGCCGAGGTGGACGGACGGCTCGTCCTGGTCTTCCCGGACGGCGGCGGCCCCGGCATCCCGAGCGGCCCCGATATCCCGAGTGAGCCGGGCATCCCGAGTGGCCCCGGCATCCCGAGTGAGCCGGGCATCCCCAGAGTCCCCGGCATCCCCAGAGTCCCCGGCGTCCCCGGCGGCTCGAGCGTCCCGGGCGGCCTCGGCGGGGAGCAGGAGAGAGCATGAGCGGCCTGCGCATCCCCGTGGACGGGCCGGACGGCTCGGGTACGGAGCACGCGACCAACATCCTGGCCCCCAACGCGTCGCCCATGACGCTCGACGGCACGAACACCTGGGTCCTGGGCCGGGGGGAGAGCGTGCTCGTCGTGGACCCGGGACCGGACGACGAGGCCCATCTCAGGCGGGTGGCCGGCCATCTCGGCGAGCGACGGGTGGCCGCGATCCTGCTCTCGCACGGCCATCACGATCACAGCGGCGGCGCGGCGAGGTTCGGCGAGATGGTCGGCGCCCCGGTCCGGGCCCTCGACCCCCGGCACCGGCTGGGCGACGAGGGGCTGGGCGACGGCGACGTCCTCACCGTCGACGGCCTGGAGGTCCGGGTGGTCGGCACCCCCGGCCACTCGTTCGACTCGCTCTGCTTCTGGCTGTCCCAGGACCGGGCGATGCTCACCGGTGACACCATCCTCGGCCGGGGCACCACGGTGATCGCCCCGGACGGGAACCTGGCGGACTACCTGCGCAGCCTCGACAAGCTGAGGTCGAGCGCCGAGGCGCTGGAGGCGGCGGCGCTGCTGCCGGGGCACGGGCCGGTGCTGCCCGACCCGATCGAGGCGATCGACGGCTACATCGCCCACCGGCGGCGGCGTCTGGACCAGATCCGCCAGGCCATACGAGACGGGGCGAGAGACGCCGGGGAGATCGTCGAGATGATCTACGCGGACGTCGACAGGTCGCTGTGGCCGGCCGCGCGGGCGTCGGTCGCGGCCCAGCTCGACTACCTCAAGAACCTGTGAAGCCCGGCCGGGGGCGGCCTACCTCGAACGGTTGAAGAGCCGTTCCCGGTCCATGATGACGACGGCCTTGGCCTCGATGCGCAGCCAGCCGCGCTGGGCGAAGTCGGCCAGCGCCTTGTTGACGGTCTCCCGGGAGGCCCCGACGAGCTGGGCGAGCTCCTCCTGGGTGAGATCGTGGTGGACGCGGATGCCGTCCTCGGTCTTCTGCCCGAAGCGGTCGGCCAGGTCGAGCAGCTGCTTGGCGACCCGTCCGGGCACGTCGGTGAAGACCAGGTCGGCCAGCACGTCGTTGGTACGGCGCAGCCGCTGCGCCAGGGCGCGCAGCAGGTGGAGCGCCACCTCGGGCCGGCCGGTCAACCACGGCCTGAGGTCGTCGTGGCCGAGGCCGGCCAGGCGGACGTCGGTCAGCGCGATGGCCGATGCCGTACGCGGGCGGGGATCGAACAGCGACAGCTCGCCGAACATCTCGCCGGGGCCGAGCACGCTCAGCAGGTTCTCGCGGCCGTCGGGCGCGGCACGCGACAGCTTGATCTTACCTTCGAGCACCACATAGAGCCGGTCGCCCGTCTCGTTCTCGCTGAACAGCGTGCGTCCCTTGGACAGTTCGACGACGGTGATGCTCGTTCGCAGCGCCGCGGCGCTCTCGCGGTCGAGTGCGGAGAACAGGGGCGCCTTGCTCAGGATTTCTTCGGTGCTCACGGTGCCTCCCTTGCTTGCCATTGTGGACCCCTGTCCACCGCGTAGGCTTACGGGGTGCCCCGTAAAGTCCCATCGGCGGGTGAGTCCCGGCTCGCGCTCGTACGCCGCGCTCGGCGGATCAACAGAATTCTGGCCGAAACTTATCCTGACGCCCATTGCGAGCTCGACTTCGGATCCCCTCTTGAGCTGCTGGTCGCCACGATCCTCTCGGCGCAGTGTACGGACAAACGGGTCAACATGGTTACTCCGGTACTTTTCGCCAAGTATCGGACGGCGGATGACTACGCCGCCGCCGATCGCGAGGAGCTGGAGGAGATCATCAGGTCGACCGGGTTCTACCGGGCGAAGGCGAACAGCATTATCGGCATGGCCCAGGCCCTGTGCGAGCGGCACGGCGGCGAGGTGCCCGGCAGGCTCGCCGACCTGGTCGAGCTGCCCGGTGTCGGCCGCAAGACGGCCAACGTAGTGCTCGGCAACGCGTTCGGCGTCCCCGGCATCACCGTGGACACCCACTTCCAGCGGCTGGTGCGAAGGTTCGGCTGGACCACGGAGACCGACCCCGTGAAGATCGAGCACGAGGTCGGCGACCTCTTTCCCAAGGCCGAGTGGACGATGCTCTCCCATCGGCTCATCTGGCACGGCAGGCGGATCTGCCATGCCCGCAGGCCCGCCTGTGGCGCCTGCCCGGCCGCGTCTCTGTGTCCCTCGTACGGCACGGGCCCCACCGATCCTGCCGAGGCCGCCAAGCTCGTCAAACCGGGGCCGTTCTCCTGAGACCGCCGTTCCTCTGCCGATAGGGCATGCTTACGGGGTAACGGGCGTAACCTGCGTTGGGGCAGTTACATCGGAGGTGGTCGTGGCTCCCGGGTGGTTGACGGACCTCGCGGCGAAGGCCGGGCACATGCCGCTGCCGAAGGCGATGCGGCCGCCCGCTAACGGCGAGGGACGGCGCGCCGCGGTGCTCCTGCTGTTCGGGGAGGGGCCGCAGGGACCCGACGTCCTGCTCATCCAGCGCAGCTCCCGGGGACGCGTGCACGCGGGCCAACCGGCGTTCCCCGGCGGGGGCGTGGACCCCGAGGACGGCGGACCGGTCGCGGCGGCCCTTCGGGAGGCCAGGGAGGAGACCGGTCTCGACCCCGGCGGCGTCGAGGTCCTCGGCACGATGCCGGAGCTCTACCTGTGGCGCAGCGACAACCGGGTGACGCCGGTGCTCGGCTGGTGGCGCACGCCCAGTGCCGTGCACGCCGCCTCACCGGACGAGGTCGAGTCCGTGGAGCGCGTCCCCATCGCAGAGCTGGTCGATCCGGCCAACCGGCTGCGGCTTCGCCACCCCGCCGGGGTCATGCCATCGGTCGCCTTCCGCGTGCGCGGCCTGCTCGTGTGGGGCTTCACCGCCGGAGTGCTCGACGGTGTGCTGTCCGCCGCCGGCTTCGAACGGCCCTGGGACCATTCACGGGTCGAGGACCTGCCCCCCGATGTCATCGCCCTCGCCTCCCGGGACCGCATCCGCGGCTGAGCGGCCGCCGCCGCCCAGGGTCAGGCCGAGCGACGCCCAGTCGGCCACGTCGTCGTCGGGGTCGCCGGCGAGCCGGTGCAGCGCCGCCACGCCCGCCGGATCGGGTGGGTCCCCCATCACGTGGGGCAGAGCGTAGGCCGCGCCGTACCGGACCGTGGGATGGGTGTGCTCCGCCAGCTCGATCACCGACGGCAGCGCGCGCCGGTCGCGCAGATGGCCGAAGGCGAGCAGCACCGCGTAGAGCACGCGGGGGTCGGTCTCGTTCGCCGCGAGACAGCGGAGCACGGGTAGTGTGCGGTCCATGAAGGGCCGGTCCCGGCCCAGCTCGCCGAGGATGTCGGCACCGAGCACCCGCTCGGCGGTCGCCTCGCTCGCGCACAGCCGTCTGGCCAGGGTGAACGTCTCCACGTCACCGCGTTCCTGTAGCGCTGTGATCACCTGCCACCTGACCGGTCCATCCGGATCTGTGTCAGACAGGGCGATTTGAATTAGTTGGTCGAGCCGCTCGTCGGCGGGCTCGTTCTGCCGTCCTTCGACTCCGTGACGTGGCCCCTCCGATTCCCCCATGACGTCACGATATCGATGAGACCTTGCCGACGCCCGCACGATGCGCAGCGTGGCTGGCTACCGTGGAGATGTGCGCGGCGATCTCCTGGATCTCATTCTGATCGGCCTGGTGGTGGCCTTCGCTGTTTCCGGATACCGGCAGGGCTTCATCATCGGGGCCTTCAGCTTCGTGGGCTTCCTCGGCGGCGCGGTTCTGGGGATGTTCGTCGCGCCGTCCGTGGTCGGGGCGATCGTCACCGGTGTGGTCGAGCGGGCGCTGCTGGCCATCGTGATCGTTTTCCTGGCCGCGACGATCGGATATTTCGCGTTCTCCACGATCGGCGTGGTGGTGCGCAGCCACGTGACGTGGGAGCCCGCCCGGATCGTCGACGCGTTCGGCGGGTCGGTGGCCGGTGGGCTGTCGGTCCTGGCCGTCGCCTGGCTGCTCGGGTCGCTGCTGGTGTCGATGAGCGTCGAGGTGGTGAAGGACCAGGTCAGCCGCTCGGTCGTGTGGCAGACCGTGGACGACGCCATCCCCGATGGCGTACGTGCCTGGCAGAAGCCGTTCCGGGACTTCGTGGACGCGTCGGAGTGGCCCCAGGTCATCACCGCGATCAGCGGCCGCAACGTGGCCCCGCCGGACCAGGGCGTGCTCCGCGGCAGCGCCGGGCTGGTCAGGGCCAGGAGTGCGATCGTCAAGATCCAGGGCACCGCGCCGAGCTGCGGCAAGCGCATAGAGGGCACCGGCTTCGTCTACGCCCGGCATCGGATCATGACCAACGCCCACGTCGTCGCGGGCGTCACCGACGGGCTCAGGGTAACCGACTCCCAAGGCGAGCAGCACGAGGCCAAGGTCGTGCTCTACAACCCGGACCGGGACATCGCCGTCCTCCTCGTCCCCGATCTGCGGACCGCGCCGCTGCGGTTCGACTACTCGGCGGAACGAGGGGACAGCTCGATCATCGCGGGCTATCCGAAGGGCCACGGCTTCACCCCGACCGCCGCGAGGGTCAGGGTCAAGCAGCGGGCGGAGTCTTTCAACATCTACAACGAGCGCAAGGTCAACCGGGAGGTCTACGCGATCCGCGGCAGCGTCCAGCCGGGCAACTCCGGTGGTCCGCTGCTCAGCCCGGAGGGCAAGGTGTACGGCGTGATCTTCGCCGCCGCGATCGACAAGAAGGAGACGGGCTTCGCCCTCACCGCCGAGGAGGTCCTGCCCGACGCGGAGGACGGCATCGTCGCCGTCTCCAGGGTCAGCACGGGGGAGTGCGACTGACTCCCGCGTTGATGAGGGTTCCGGCAGGGGATCAGTCCGGCGGGCCGGAGCGTACGCCTTCGGCGTCCTGTAGATGATCGAGGATCACCGCGATCGCCGTCGAGGCGTCGATGCCGCCCGAGTCGATCTCGGTGATGACGCCGTCGGCGGCCAGCGCCAGCGCGCGCAGGTCCAGTCCGTACGGCCTGCGGGAGCCGTACCCGCCGAGCCGGGCGGATCCGCGCAGCAGGAGCGCCGCGGCCCCGGAGAGGTTGCCGCGCTGCACGTGGGTGAGCCCGACGCAGATCTGGGCCAGGCCCTGCCAGAGCTCACGCTCCTCGGCCGGGCCGGACTTCCAGCGCGCCTCCAGCACCTCGTGGGCGTGGAACGGCCGCTCCACGGCCAGCAGCCGCCGCGCCTCCTCGATCGCCTGTCGTGCTCCGGGCGAGTAGTCGTCGGGGACCCGGGGCACTCCTATCGCGCCCCGGGGAAGCGGCCTGCCGTACTCGTCCCGGGGACGGGAGTTCCGGGGCCGGCCCGCTTCATCACGGTCACGCATATGGTCTCTCCGCACTACAGGGTCACGCCACGATCACGCTGTGATCACGTCGCGGGATCGCGGCACTTCAGGGCACTTTTCTACAAGATTCCACAAGATCACGTTTGGAGTTCGTCCCGGCGGGCCGTCTGGGAGACCCTGCCCGACTGCTTACGCGATGCGGATGAAATCGAGAACGGGTCACGCCGAGGCCGGGTCAGGCCGAGGTCTGAGTTACGCCGAGGTCTGAGTCACGTCGTGGTCGGATTACGTCGAGGTCAGGTTACGCCGAGGCCGGTCGAGGTCAGCGGTCGGGCTCGGGGTCGGCGAGCCAGGCGATCAGCTCGCCGTCGAACTGCGCTGGACGCTCCTCGTGCGGGAAGTGGCCGGTTCCCTCGATCAGCCGCCACCGGTACGGCGCCGCCACGTAACGGCTGGAGCCCTGGGCGGTGCGCGGCAGGAGACAGCGGTCGAGCGCGCCGTGCAGCTGCAGCGTGGGCGCCTCGATCTGGGTGCGCATGTGCCGGGCGTAGCGGAGGCCGTCCGGCCGGAACTGCGATCGCGCGAACCAGCGGTAGTACTCCAGGGCGCAGTGTGCGACCCCCGGGATCCGCAGCGCCTCCTGATAGGTGTGGATCGCGTCGTCGGACGGCCGTTCTGGGCCGGCCCACCGGCGGATGAGGCGGCCCACGCGCGCGCCTCCCCTGGCCGTTAGCCGCCGCTCCGGCAGCCACGGCAGTTGGAATCCCAGGGCGTACCGGCTGGCCCTGAGCTGCCCGAAGGGCTCGCCGAACAGGGCGGCGCGCAGACGCAGCGGATGCGGCGCCGACACCGGGACGAGCCGGCGCACCACCTTGGGATCGTGCACGGCCATCGTCCAGGCGATCAGCCCGCCCCAGTCGTGGCCGACCACGATGGCGCCCGTCTCGCCGAGGGCGCGTACGAGACCGGCCGCGTCCACGGCGAGGGTCGGCAGGTCGTATCCGCGTGGCGGCTTGTCGCTGGCGCCGTACCCGCGCAGGTCCACCGCGACGGCCCGATAGCCGGCGGCGGGCAGCGAGACCAGTTGGTGGCGCCAGGTCCACCAGAACTGGGGGAACCCGTGCAGCAGCAGCACCAGCGGGCCCTCGCCCGCCTCCACCACGTGGAAGCGGGTGCCCCCGGCGTGCACCTCCCGGTGGGTCCAGGGCCCGTCGACCCGGACCAGGGACTCGTCAGGAGGCATCGGCCGACGACTCCCTGCCGGGCTCGCCCACGCTCTGCTGCTGGGCGCCCACAGGCTCTCTGTGGGCGCCCACCTGTCCTGCGGTGGGGCCCGTGTACGGCTCGCGCACCGCCGCGGGCGGGGCCTCCTCCGGCCCGGCCTCGGCGGCGATCTCGGCTTCGGCGCCGCCCGCCAGGTTGCGCAGGCTGCGGGTCGTCCGGCGCATGCCGGCCAGCCCCTTCAGCCGTCGGTAGCCGATGAAGACCAGCAGCGCCGCCACGAGGAGGTAGAACACGGTGACGATCGCGAACGCCAGCCACTGCGCCAGCCCGAGCGCGATGAGGCCGTACGCGATCGCGAACGAGGCCAGGATCAGGCACAGGTGCGCGATGAACGCGGCGGCGCCGAACAGCCCGGCCGCGGTGCCCACCCGCTTCGCGTCGAACTTGAGCTCGGCCTTGGCCAGCTCGATCTCGGAGCGTACGAGGGTCGAGATTTGATGGCTCGCCTGGGCGACCAGCGCGCCGAGCGATTCGTCCTCGGGCATCGGTGACCTCCTATCAGCGCCTATCAAACATCATGTCGTGCCTGCCCGGAGAACGCGCAGCCGAACTCGACGCACAGCGGCGGGGCCCCCGGCCTTCGCCGAAGGGCCCCGCCGCTGTCGATCTCAGTCCTCGTTCTTGGTGGACGGCAGCTTCTCGGCGATCAGCTTCATCACCGAGCTGTCGGTCAGCGTGGTGACGTCGCCCAGCGAGCGGTTCTCCGCCACGTCACGCAGCAGGCGACGCATGATCTTGCCGGAGCGGGTCTTGGGCAGCTCGGGCACGACCAGGATCTGGCGCGGCTTGGCGATCGGTCCGAGGGTCTTGGCGACGTGGTTGCGCAGCTCGGTGGCGATGTCGTCGCTCTCCTCCGCGGTGCCGCGCAGGATCACGAACGCCACGATGGCCTGGCCGGTCACCGGGTCGGTCGCGCCCACGACGGCGGCCTCGGCCACCTTGGGGTGGCTGACCAGTGCGCTTTCGACCTCGGTGGTCGAGATGTTGTGCCCGGAGACCAGCATCACGTCGTCGACCCGGCCGAGCAGCCACAGGTCGCCGTCCTCGTCGCGCTTGGCGCCGTCACCCGGGAAGTACATCCCGTCGAACCGGGACCAGTAGGTGTCGATGTAGCGCTTGTCGTTGCCCCAGATCGTGCGGAGCATGGCCGGCCACGGTTCGCGGATCACGAGGAAGCCGCCACCGCCGTTCGGCACCGAGTTGCCCTGGTCGTCGACGACGTCGGCGGCGATGCCGGGCAGCGGCCGCATCGCGGCGCCCGGCTTGGCCGCGGTGATCCCGGGCAGCGGGCTGATCATGATGGCGCCGGTCTCGGTCTGCCACCAGGTGTCCACCACCGGGCAGCGGCTGCCGCCGATGTTCTCGCGGTACCAGACGTACGCCTCGGGGTTGATGGGCTCGCCGACCGAGCCGAGCACCCGGAGGGACGACATGTCGAACTTCGCGGGGATGTCGTCGCCCCACTTCATGAACGTCCGGATCGCCGTGGGCGCCGTGTAGAGGATCGTGACCTTGTACTTCTGCACGATCTCCCAGAAGCGGCCCCGGTGCGGGGTGTCGGGGGTGCCCTCGTAGATCACGCTGGTCGCGCCGTTGGCGAGCGGGCCGTACACGATGTAGGAGTGCCCGGTCACCCAGCCGATGTCCGCCGTGCACCAGTAGATGTCGGTCTCCGGCTTGAGGTCGAAGGTCGCGTAGTGGGTCCAGGCCGTCTGGGTGAGGTAACCGCCGGTGGTGTGGAGGATGCCCTTGGGCGTGCCGGTGGTGCCGCTGGTGTAGAGGATGTACAGCGGGTCTTCGGCGCCGTGCGGGACCGCCTCGTGCTCGGAAGACTGGCGGTCGACGAGGTCGTGCCACCAGATGTCCCGGTCGTTCACCGCGATGTCCTGCCCGGTCCGGCGGACGACGACGACGCGCTCGACGCCCGGGCACTCCTCCAGTGCCTCGTCCACGGTCGGCTTGAGCGCGCTGGGCTTGCCGCGCCGGTAGCCGCCGTCGGCCGTGATGACGATCTTGGCGTCGGCGTCGTGGATACGGCTCTTGAGCGCGGCGGAGGAGAATCCGCCGAACACCACCGAGTGGATCGCGCCGATGCGGGCGCAGGCGAGCAGCGTGATCGGCAGCTCGGGGATCATCGGGAGGTAGACGGCGACCCGGTCGCCCTTGCGCACGCCGAGCTCCTCGAGCGCGTTCGCCGCCCTGGAGACCTCCTTCTGGAGGTCCGCATAGGTGATCGTACGGCTGTCGCCCTCCGGCTCGCCCTCCCAGTAGTAGGCGACCCGGTCGCCCAGCCCGGCCTCGACGTGGCGGTCGACGCAGTTGTAGGCGACGTTCAGCTCGCCGCCCACGAACCACTTGGCGAAGGGGGCGTTCCACTCGAGCGTGGTATCCCAGCGTCGGGTCCAGGTCAGTCGTTCCGCAGCGCTGTCCCAGAAGGCGAGCGGGTCCCGGTCGGCCTCCTCGAAGGTCTCCGCCGTGACGTTCGCGGACGCCGCCAGGTCGGCCGGCGGGGCGAACCGCCGCGTCTCGCTCATCAGGTTCGACAACGTCTGCTGGGTTTCCTGACCGGGGGTTTCGGTGGCCACTCCGTGCTCCTTACCGCATCTCATGGATCGACTTCTGTTCGGCCGCCTCGGCCAAGCTGGGGTATGCCCTGTCCCACTTCACCAGGCTCGGGGCGTCAAGTACAAGTAAGCGAGGCGCCTCCCATCGCGATCAGCACAACTAGTGCTATGTGGCAGAATTTAGTGATATCTGGGGATGAGGAGCAGGCGAGGTGCTCTTCCCTGCGCTCAACGGCCCGACCTCTTCGCCGAACGACTTTCTACCGCTCGGTATGGTCGGTGCCTGTGAACGACCCGCTGGCTGTCATAGCCGAACTCCCCGGAGTGCCCGAAGCCGTGCAGCAGGCCCGTGCGGCCGCCGACCGTCTCTACCGGCATCGGGTGCTGCGGCGGCGAAGCCCCGAGGTGTCTGCGGAATCGGCGCTGCGCGGGGCCAGAGCCTCGGCGGCGCTCGAGGGTGTCGACGTGCCGCTGCAGGCGCTGCGGCTCGGCGAGGCGGCCGACGCGGTGCCGCAGGGCGCCCTGCGGGTCTCGGCCGAGCTGGGCCGGCTCGGCGCGACATGGCGCTCGGCGCCCCGCCAGGTTCTGGCCCGGCTGCACACTCTCGCCGCCGCCGGCCTGATGGCCGATCCCGGCCGGCCGAGGACGGCGCCGACGACGGCCGACCCGCTCGGGATCGGCCCCGCCCCCGGTCCCGAGGACACCGCGGCACGGATGTCCGCGCTGGCCGGGCTGCTGTCGGCCACGACGAAGGCCCCCGCCCTCGTCCTGGCCGCGATCGTCCACGCCGAGCTCGCCGTGCTGCGGCCGTTCGGCGTGGCGGACGGACTCGTCGCGCGGGCGGCCGGTCGCCTGACGCTGGTGGAGCACGGACTCGATCCCAAGTCGCTGATAGCGGTCGAGGTGGGCCATCTCGAGCTCGGCGACGCGTACGCGGCGGGGCTGCGGGCCTATCTCACGGGAACGGCCGATGGCGTGGGGGAGTGGGTCAGGCACTGCGCCGAGGCCGTCGTCGTCGGCGCCCGGGAGACGACCGCCATCTGCGAGGCCCTGTCCAGATAAGAGGTTCTGGCCGGGGAGGGAGTTCTGGGGCGCCGCCGGGCGGTCCTGGAAAAGCCGACGGCGCTCCTGGTATGGAACGCCGTCGAGAGTACGTCCCTCCCGGGTTACCAAGCGTGCACCTCTCTTTTGCCGGATCGGGTCAAGCCCGTCTCGGCACGCCTCCCGCGGCTGGTCGCGCGTGGGTACCCGGTGGTCGTACGCCGGACTCGTGAGTCCGTAACCCCTTTCTACGTCCGATTCCCCGTCTTGGAAACCCCTGGGACCAAGACCATTACGGAGGTCGCCAACCTTCCCGAATTGTCGGTTTTATCCCTTCCAAGGCCTGGTTGTAGAGGGGTCATATAGGCAGATGGCGACTGGTCGATATGGGGGATCTCCGTCACCTGTCGTTCCAGCTCTCCCTTTACTCCCTGCAGCCCACCGCCGACAGAGAGCCTTACTCGAGGCAAAAATCTTGCTCAGATTTTGCGGGGCTCTCGACTAACTCCACGCTTGTCAGGCAACATACGGTGTGTCCCTGCTTCCGGAAGATTGTGCATAGGTCGGGGATGAACGGACCGTTGTGACGCCTTGACCTGCTCTTTGAGGCTTCTTCCGGTAAGGGCCGGCTCTACCCCCCCAGAGCCGGGCCAGTCGGCGACCCCCGCTCTCCCCCCCGGCGGGGGTCGCCCCCTTTTACCGGCTCACCTATCTTCGGCCCGGGCCCGCCCCCTTCGCTCGGCTCACCCGCCCTCACCTCCTCCATTCCTCCCTGGCAGGCCCCCCCACCCCCCTTGGCGTGATCTTGCGAATTCTCGCAATGGGCTCCCCCGACCAGCCGAAATGCCTTCGCTGATCTTGCAGAAACTCGCAGACCTTACGGCTGAACTGCGCGAACGGCTTCGGTGACCTTGTAGTACGGGCACGGCGGCCGGCTTATCCACAGAACGTGATTCGGCCCCTCGGGCCGCGGCTCCGGTCCCGGAAAGTGGTCTCCCACGACAGACAGGGAGGCACGATGCAGCCGCGGCCCTTGGCCATCACCGGTGATCGGGAACTACTCGACGACCTGCTGCGCATCGGGGCGGCGGCGGGCGTGGAGTTCGATGTGGTCCACACGCCGACCCGGGCCAGGCCGTACTGGAACCGAGCCCCGCTCGTGGTGGTGGGCGGCGATGCCGCCGAGGGCCTCGCGGCCACCGGACCTCCTCCCCGGCAGAACATCGTCCTCGTCACGCGAAGCGCTGCGGATCCCGACATGTGGCGCCGCTGTGTCGCGGTGGGCGCGCAGACCGTGCTGGAGCTGCCCCAGGCGGAACGGCTGCTGGTCGAGGAGTTGGGCGAGGTGGCCGAGCCGGCGATGAAGGCGGGCCTGGTCGTCTGCGTCGTCGGCGGCAAGGGCGGCGCGGGCGCCACGGTGCTGGCGGCCTCCCTCGCGCTGACCGCCTCGCGTGGCGGGTTGCGCACGCTGCTGGTCGACGCCGATCCGCTGGGCGGCGGCATCGACGTCGTCCTCGGTCAGGAGGAGGCCATGGGCGCCAGATGGCCGGACATCGCCGGCAGGGAGGGAAGGGTGAGCTTCGCGGCCCTCCAGGACGCGCTGCCCACGTTCGGCGAGCTCACCGTGCTGTCCTGGCATCGCGGGGAGCCGGAGCGGGTGCCGCGTGAGGCGATGCGGGCCGTGCTCGGCGCGGCGCGGCGCGGCTGCGACCTGGTGATCGTCGATCTGCCCCGCCATGTGGTGGAGGACGACGGTGTCGCGGAGGCGCTGGCCCGAGCCGCCGTGACGCTGGTCGTCGTGCAGGCGGACCTGAGGGGAGCGCTCGCGGCCGCGCAGACCCTCGCCCTGCTGCGCCGCCACACCGGGGAGTTGCGCGTGGTCGTACGCCCGGGTGGCATCGACCCCGAGGTGATCCGCGCTTCCCTCGACGTCCCCTGCGTGGGGGTGCTTCCCGAGCTTCGCGGTCTGGTCGCGACCCTCGACCGCGGCGATCCGCCGCCGCTCGGCCGCGCTCCCCTCGGCCGGTTCTGCTCCGATCTGCTGACCGGGTTGGTGGAGGCCGCATGAACAGACCCGCCGCCGGTCCGGTGGACCCGCCGGCGCCGCCCGGCCGGCTTGCCCTCCCCGTCCCGCCCGTTCAGCCCGTTCAGCCCGTTCAGCCGGTTCCGGCGGAACTGGTCGAGGCCGTGCGGGTACGGCTCTCACTGGCCGGGGCCCCGCCCACGGCGGCACAGGTGGCCGCGGCCCTGCGGGCGGAACGGGCGGTCCTGGGCGACGCCGAGGTCCTGGCCATCGCGCGGACCCTGCGTGCCGACCTCATCGGCGCCGGCCCGCTCGAAGGGCTCCTGGCCCAACCGGGGGTGACCGACGTGCTGGTGAACGGGCCCGCCGAGGTGTGGATCGATGACGGTCACGGTCTGCGCAGGACCGCGGTGACCTTCTCCACCGACGACGAGGTGCGGCGGCTCGCCCAACGCCTGGCGGCCGCGGCCGGACGGCGTCTGGACGACGCGTGTCCCTACGTGGACGCACGGCTGGCGGGCGGGGTGCGGCTGCACGCCGTCCTGCCGCCGATCGCGCCGGGGGGCACCTGCCTGTCGCTGCGCCTGCCGCCGCGGCGCACTTTCGAGATCGAGGAGCTCGTGCCGGGTGTCGGCGCGGCCGTGCTCACCGCCATCATGACGGCACGGCTGGCCTTCCTCGTCACAGGTGGAACGGGCACGGGGAAGACGACGCTCCTTTCCGCGATGCTCTCGCGGGCCGGCCAGGGCGAGCGGCTGCTGCTCGTCGAGGACTCCGCCGAGCTCAACCCAAGGCATCCGCACGTCGTGCGCCTGGAAGCCCGGCCGCCCAACCTGGAGGGCGCGGGCGGCGTCGGCCTTCGTGATCTCGTACGGCAGGCCCTGCGGATGCGTCCCGACCGTCTCGTCGTGGGAGAGGTGCGCGGCCGTGAAGTGATCGATCTGATGAGTGCCCTGAACACGGGGCATGAGGGAGGCTGCGGGACGCTGCACGCCAACAACGCGGCCGACGTGCCCGCCCGGCTCGAGGCCCTCGCCTGTGCGGCCGGTCTGTCCCGGGAGGCGGTGCACAGTCAGATCGCGGCGGCTCTCGACGTCATCGTGCATCTCGTCCGGCTCCCGGGCGGGCCGCGCCGCGTGGCGGAGATCTGCCTCCTGGAGCGTGAACCGTCCGGTCTGGTGGCGGCGGTGCCCGCGCTCGCCTTCTCCCCAGACGGCGGTGTCGTACCGGGGCCCGCCCTGGCCGCGCTCACGTCCCGGTGCCCGCAACTGGAGGAGACATGGACGCGCTAGCAGTGCTGGCGGCGGGAGTCGCCGCCTGGGTGTGGGCCGGCCCGGACGGCGCCTATGCCAGGGCCGCCGATCTGCTGGTGCCGTGGGTCCACGGGTCGCTCCGCCGGAGACGGGCGGTGTGGCCGCGGTGGAGACGGCACCGGGCCGCAGCGGCGCGCGCGGCCGCGTGGCGGGCGGCATCCATCGAGCTGTGTCAGTGCGTCGTGGCCGAGCTCTCGGCCGGCCGCACCGCAGGGGACGCGCTCGCGCGGGCCATTGCCGCGGTCAGCCCACCGGACCCGGCGGCTCTCGCGCCGGTCGCGGTGGTCGCCCGCGACGGCGGCGATGTGGCCGCCGCCCTGCTGCGTGCCGCACCGGCCCGCGGCGGGGAGGGGTTGATGCGGCTGGCCGCCTGCTGGCGGGTGAGCGTGATGGTGGGCGGCGGGCTGGCCGGGCTCATCGAGCGGGTGACCGTGTCGCTCCGCGATGCCGAGGCGCACCGGCTTGACCTGGCCGCCCAACTCGCCGGGCCTCGCGCGACCGCCCGGATGCTGGCCGCGCTGCCGGTCCTCGGCCTGCTCATGGGCACCGCCCTCGGCATGGACCCGCTGTCCTTCCTGCTGGGCGGTCCGGCCGGATTCTCCTGCCTGCTCGTCGGGCTGGCGCTCGACGCGGCGGGCGTCTGGTGGACGCACCGTCTGGTCGCCCGGGCGGAGAGCACGGAATCCGCCCGGAACGCGCCGGGTCCCCGCGCGGGGAGCCGGGGGCCCGGCGGGGACCGGGCACCCGGAGTGAAGGTGGCGAGCGAAGGCATGATGCCGATCGATCGAAGACGGCGAGCGGACCGAGCATGGCCGTGACGACGGTGATGGCGGCCGTCCTCATCGGACTCGCCGCCTGGACCTGGGCGTCGGCGCGGTCACCCGCAGATCGGTTCCTCGCGGTGACCCGCGAAGCGGAGACCGTCGATGAGACGGCAGGCACGTCAGCGCGGACCCGCGGTGCGGGGCCGATGCTCGCCACGTCAGTGGGGATCGCCGGGTTTCTCGTCGTGGGCGGGTTCTCCGGGCTGGTCGTGGGCGGGCTGTTCGCCTGCTGTGTGCTCGTGGTCGCGGCGAGACGGGAGCCGGCCGAATTGCGCCGCCGCCGTGAGCGGATGGCGGAAGACCTTCCCTTCGCAGCCGACCTGATGGTCGCCTGCCTGCGGGCCGGCCGTCCGTTGACCGGCGCCGTCGAGACCGTGGCAGAGGCCGTCGGCGGCCCCCTCGGAGAACGCCTGGCGTGGGTGGGCGCGCAGATGCGGCTCGGGGCCGATCCGGAAACGGCCTGGGCCGCGCTCGCGACTGAGCCGCCGCTCGCCGCGCTCGCACGGACGATGAGCCGAGCGGCGCAGAGCGGAGCGCCGGTCGCCGACGTGCTGCTTCGGCTCGGGGACGACGCCCGGCGTGCGGCGCGTGCGGCCTCCTCAGCCGCGGCCAGGAGGGCGGGTGTCCAGGTCGTGGCGCCTCTCGGGCTGTGCTTCCTGCCGGCCTTCGTGTTCCTCGGAATCGTTCCCGTGGTCGCGGGTCTGGCCGCCCAGATCTTGCTACCGTGATCGCTGTTTCTCCGCGTCCTGTGGGTAAAGTTATCCACAATTGTGGAAATCTTGGCGTCGCCTGTGCGCAGAAGCGACTCGACTGCTGAAGTTATCCACAATTTGCTAGTTATCCACAGAGCGTGGTTCGCCTGCTCCACAGGGAGCCGCAGTGCCGCAACCTTGGCTCGGTGGGCGGAGGAGCCGCCCCCAAGCCTGGGGAGGATCGATGGTGAAGTGGACGGCCGAGCCGACCGCGGCTGTTTCCCGGATTGGCATCACGGCGTCCGGGGCCCGATCGGGAGCGCACCCGCCGGTAGACCGCGGCAGGACGTCCGGGGACGGTGGCAGGACGTCCGGAGACGGCGTCTCGGCGGCCACGGGCGGTGACATGACCCTCGCCGACCGGGAAGCGCCGGAGATGGGCGCGGCGCCGCGCTCGGGGTCGTGGCTCCGGCGGCGGAGCCGCTCGGTGCGCGGACGCGTCCGGGCGACGGCGCTACGGATGGCCTTGATCGCCCGGACGAGAGCCGAGGCGGGCATGTCGACGGCGGAGTACGCCGTGGGGACGATCGCCGCCTGCGGCTTCGCGGCCCTGCTTTGGAAGATCCTCACCAGCGGGGAGGTCAGATCCATGCTGTCCGCGCTCGTTCAGAAGGCGCTCAAGCTGGCCGGATGATGGCGCGGACGGTGCAGGGCCGGCGGCGGGCCGGGCCGCGGGAACGGGGGTCGGTCACGGCGGAGACGGCGGTGGTGCTTCCGGTCCTCGTGATGGTGCTCGCCGTCGCGCTCTGGGCGGTCACGGTGGTGGGCGCTCAGCTGAGATGTGTGGACGCGGCCCGGGCGGGTGCTCGGGCCGCGGCCCGCGGTGAGGCACTGGAGGCCGTACGCCTGGCGGTGCTTCAGGCGGCTCCGGCGGGATCCCGCGTCACGGTCGAGCCGGGATCGGAGGTCACCCGGGTGGATGTCTCGGTTTCCGTCCGGCCGCCGTGGAAATCGGGGTTCGCCTCCGTGGAGGTCACGGCTTCGGCCGCGTCGGCCACCGAGAGCGGGGTGTTCCGATGACGGAGATGACGGAGGTCGGGACGGCGCTTCGCGCGGAGCGCGGGTCGGCGACGGTCTGGGCCGTCGCCATGATGGCGCTCATCTGCGTGGCGGCCCTGGTCGTCGTCCAGATCGGGGCGGCCGGCGTGGTCCGGCATCGGGCGCAGAGCGCGGCCGACCTCAGTGCGCTCGCCGCCGCCTCCTGGATGTTCGCCGAGCCGGGCCGGGCCTGTGAGCGGGCGCGGACGGTCGCGATGGCCAACGGCGCCCGGCTGAGGTCGTGTTCGTTGTCCGACGGCGTCGCCGCCGTCTCGGTCATAGTGGCGATCACCCTCCCGCTCACCGGGAGCCGTACGGTGACGGGGACCGCCAGGGCGGGGCCGGTCAGCGCGGCGGCGCGGTCGATAGCGATGAGATCACGACCTCTTGGACAATACGTCCAAGAGCGGATCACTGGACTAGGCTCCGCCCGGGGCCGTACGCACTCCTTCGGGCGGAGGGCCGGCGGCTCCGCGGGAAGGAGTGCCGCCGTGACCACGGTTAGCAGGCTGGCCGCCGCGGCGGTGTACGTACCGCTCGTGGTGACGTCCGCTCTCGTCGTCGGCGCCGCACCCGCGAGCGCCGGGGACGGCGAGATCCTTTCCCCGGCCGATGGGGAGGTCATCAGCTCGACCGGGCCGGTGACCGTTTCGGCCAAGACCGACTGGTATCAGGTCAAAATGGCCCTGTACGTCGAGGGGCCGTCGGTGCCCCGCCAGAAGATCGGCTCAGCGGGCGGCAACCAGACGATCACCGGCTCGTTCGATCCGGGGAACGCTCCGAACGGGGCCTTCACGGTGACACTGGCCGGAGAGATCACGAAGAAGACCTACACAACCTCGACGTTCACGCTCAGCCGCCCGCCTGAGGCTCCGTCCGGAGTGGACGTCCGGCTCAAGGACGAATCCACGGTCGTCGTGAGGTGGGCCAGGGGGAACGAGCCCGACCTGACGTCATACGAAGTGACCTCGAAGGAGGCGGGCAGGACGGCCTCGGTCGATGTGGCGGCCGCGTGCGAGGGTTCGTTCTGCCAGGCGAGCCTGCCGCTGTCCGGCAGGACCGTCGGCCGGAACGTCGACGTGTCCGTACGAGCGTTCCGTTCCGACGGCAGAGGCGGCACCATCAGGTCGTCCCTCTCGGGGACGGCCTTCGTGGGCGTGCCGCCGGCCAAGCCCACTCCGCCTCCGTCTCCGTCACCGAAGCCCGATGAGAGGGCGCTCGGGCGGGAGCGGACGTCGGCGCCGCGGGAGGACACGACCGCGAGGCTTCCCTCGACCGCGAGCCCACCCACGACCGTGCCTCCTAACGCGGTGCCCAAGTCGTCCGACGGCCCCAAGAACGAGCGCAGGTCGCCGGACGCGCGCAGGAGCGGTGGCGACCAGAGCGAGCCGGAGGCGGTGCCGAGGGAGGAGCCCGCCCCGCAGGCGACGGACCTGGTCGCCGCGGGCGCCCGGTCTTCCGGCTCGCGATCCGGTGGGTTGAACTACGGGATCTACATCGTGGTGGCGGTCGCCCTGCTCCTCATCGGGGCGTATATGGGCGCGTGGTTCCACCGCAGGCGCGCTGTCGCCGTCTCCGGGGAGCCGGTGACCGCCGCAGGGCCGGGAACCGCGCATGCGCCGAGCGAGGCCGCGGCGAGGGGCATCCCTCCCGGCCCGGTCCCTCCCGGCCCGGTCGCCCACGATCCGGTCGCCCACGACAGCCCGACCGCCGACGATCCGGTCGGCCCCGGCCCCGGCCCCGGCCCCGGCTCCGGCCCGGTCGGTCCCGGCCCCGATTCGGCCGGACTCGGCCCCAGCCCGGTCGGTCCCGACTCGGCCAGACTCGATCCGGCCGGGCCGGGTCCGATCGCCCCGGGTCCGGCCGTGCTCGGCCGCAATGCCTTCGAGACGGCCGCCCTCCGGTCGGCCGGTGTCGATCAACGGCCCGGCTCGGTCACCGGCCCTCCCGGCGGGGTGGTGCTGTCCAACAGCGGCGGCGCTCCGCGCGATCCGCTGCTGCCCCGGCCCTACGTTCTACGCGGTGACGCGCTGGGGGAGAGGCCCAGGCAGCCGGAGCCCGATTACTGGGCGGCGGACGAGGAGGACGGCGGAGATCCCGCGTACCCGGCCCGCAGCAGCCGCGACCCCTGATGCCTCCTCAGACGCTCCCCAGCAGCACGTCGAGAAGGCGGAGGGCGCCGGCCTTGTCGAGCGGTTCGTTGCCGTTGCCGCACTTCGGGGATTGGATGCAGGACGGGCAGCCGTGGTCGCACTCGCAGGAGGCGATCGCGTCCCTGGTGGCGGTGAGCCACTCGGAAGCCCGGGTGTAACCACGCTCGGCGAAGCCGGCCCCGCCGTCGTGGCCGTCGTAGACGAACACCGTGAGCAGGCCCGTGTCGGGGTGGAGCTCGGTGGAGACCCCGCCGATGTCCCATCGGTCGCAGGTCGCGAACAGCGGCAGCAGACCGATGGCGGCGTGCTCGGCCGCGTGGGCGCAGCCGCCGAGGTCGACGGGTCCGCCGGCCGGAGCGCGCACCACCGAGGTCAGCGCCGAGTCGGGCAGCGTCCACCAGACGGCGCGGGTGCGCAGGGTGCGCGGCGGCAGGTCGAGGGGTTCCTCACCCAGGATCTCCCCGGTCTGGGTGCGCCGCTTCAGGTACGAGACCACCTGCCGGGTGACCTCGACCGAGCCGAAGTGCAGCTCGCCCGGACCGAAGGGCCGGGACCGCAGCGACTCGATGACCCTGATGTCGGTCACGTCACGCGCGAATGTGGAGTAGTCCGGCTCGGCCGCCGAGACCAGCGCGACTCCGGCGTCGAGATCGAGTAGATCGACCACGAAGGTCTCACTCTGGTGCAGGTAGACCGCGCCCGCGTGCACCATCGAGTGGGCCGAAGGCTCGTCCACGCTGCCCAGCAGCCGCCCGGTGGCGGCCTCCACGACCTGGACCGGGACGCCGCCCGAGCCTCTGATGTCGGCCAGGTCGGTGGCGCGCTCCCGGCTGGTCCAGAACCAGCCGGCGGCCCGCCTGCGCAGCAGCCCGCGGTCGACCAGCTCGTCGAGCACCTCCGCCGCTGCCGGTCCGAAGGTCTCCAGGTCGGCGGGGGTCAACGGGATCTCGGCGGCGGCGGCGCACAGGTGCGGCGCCAGCACGTACGGATTGTCCGGGTCGAGGACGATCGCCTCCACGGGCCGGCCGAACAACGCCTCGGGGTGGTGGACGAGATAGGTGTCCAACGGATCGTCGCGGGCGATCAGTACGGCCAGCGCGTCCTGCCCGGCCCGTCCGGCGCGGCCGGCCTGCTGCCAGAGCGAGGCCCGGGTGCCCGGCCATCCGGCGATGAGTACGGCGTCGAGCCCGGAGACGTCCACGCCGAGTTCCAGCGCGTTCGTGGTCGCCAGCCCGGTGAGCGCGCCGGATCGCAGCGCCTTTTCGAGCGAGCGGCGGTCATCGGCCAGATAGCCCGCCCGATAGGCCGCCACCCGGTCGGCGGCCGAACCGGGGTGCCAGGGCTCGGGGTCGGCCTCCTCCAGGTTCCTCCTGGCGGTGAGCGCTACGGTCTCGGCGGCGCGCCGCGACCGGACGAAGACGAGCGTGCGGACGTTCTCGATCACCAGGTCGGTCAGGAGGTCGGCCGCCTCGGCGGTGGCCGTGCGCCGTACGGGAGCGCCTCCCTCACCGCGCATATCGGTCAGGGGCGGCTCCCAGAGCGCGAACGTGGTCGAACCCCGGGGAGAGGCATCCGAGGTCACCTCGGCCATTTCCAGGCCCGTGAGGCGTGTCCCCGCCACCGCGGGGTCGCTCGCGGTCGCCGATGCGAGCAGAAACACGGGGTTCGCCCCGTACCTGGCGCAGACCCGGCGGAGCCGGCGCAGGATCTGGGCGACATGTGACCCGAAAACGCCCCGGTAGCCATGGCACTCGTCCACGACCACGAGCCGCAGCCGTCGCCAGAACGAGGACCAGGACTGGTGCCGGGGCAGCATCGATCGATGCAGCATATCCGGATTTGTCAGGACGTAGTTGGCGTTCTGGCGAACCCATCGGCGTTCCTCCATCGGGGTGTCCCCGTCGAAGGTCGCGGCCCTCACCTCGGTCAGACGCAGTCCCTGGACGGCCCTGACCTGGTCGGCGGCGAGCGCCTTGGTGGGGGTCAGATAGAGCACGGTGCCGCCGGAGAAGATCTCCGCGACCGCCGGGACCAGGTAGGCGAGGGTCTTCCCGGAGGCCGTACCCGTCGCGAGGATCACGTTTTGGCCACGGTGGACGTGCTCGGCGGCGGCGAGCTGGTGCTCCCACAGGCCCGAGACGCCCTGGTCCTCCAGCTGCGCGACCAGGGGTTTCGGCGCCCAGTCCGGCCATCGGACCTGACCTGCCTGACGTGCGGGGACATGCTCCACGTGGGTGACGCGCTGTCGGCGCGCGGAAACTGCGAGCAAGCGGGTGAGAAGAGTGCCTGTTCGCTGGGTATAGGAAGAAGTCGGAGTCACTGGTTTCCAGTTTGGCATCTCTGGGGAGAGTCGCCCAGGAGTCGTGATTTCGTATAGACACGGAGTCGGGGCGTGGTTGAATGCCGCGCGTCGGGGTCGTGGGTCCTGGAACCACCGGGACCGCTCGACCCCCATCGAGACGAACGCACGTAAGGCGCTGGAGGATCTGTGGATCTGAAGTTGGACCACCATTCCGAGGACAATCTCACCATCGTCGATGTCGAGGGTGAGATCGACGTCTACACCGCGCCCAGACTGCGTGAGCTGCTGATCGATCTGGTCAACAAGGGCAACTTCCACCTGCTCGTGAACATGGAGAAGGTGGACTTCCTCGACTCGACCGGCCTCGGGGTGCTGGTCGGTGGGCTCAAGCGGGTGCGGGCGCATGACGGTTCGCTGGAGCTCGTCTGCACCCAGGAGCGCATTCTGAAGATCTTCCGCATCACCGGTCTGACCAAGGTCTTCGGAATCTACTCCTCTGTAGACGAGGCCAAGGAAATGCACGGCCGGGACAAGTGACGGCGTAGGAGCCTGCGACATGGCCACCGTCGAGCTGACGTTCAGTGCTCTGCCCGCCCATGTGCGTACGGCACGGCTGGTCGCCACGGCGATCGCCAGGCGCACCGGGGTGGACGAGGCGATCTTGGACGAGGTGCGGCTCGCCGTCGGAGAGGCGTGCTCCCGGGCGGTGGAGGCGCATCGCCTTCACTGCCCGGACGAGCCCGTGCGCATCGAGTTGCGCGATGACGAGGGGCGCTTCGAGGTGACCGTCACCGACGTCGCCCCGAGCGATGACGTGGCGCCGCGTGTCCTCGCGGCGAACGGCAACCCCATGCCTGAGATGGCCGGTCTCGGGCTCGCGGTCATCGCGGGACTGGCGGACGACGTCGAGGTGCTCCCCGGGCCCAAGGGCATGTGCATTCGGATGAGTTGGCCGGCGTCCTCCGACGGGGTCACCGCCACCGCCTGACCGGGAATCCGGGCGCCGCCCTGCGGGGTGGCGCCCGGTTTTGGCGTGTCCGGGTACATTTGGGGCATCTGAAAATGTTATTCCGGCCAGCCGTACGGTCGGTGGGTCCGCGGCCTGACCAACCCGGTCAAGAGGCCGACAAAACCCGGCAAATGTTGTTCCATTACTGGGTGAGGTCTCGATTACCATGCAGGGGGGCCTTCATATCCGCGGCCTCGCTGCGTAGACTCCCGGCACCGGCCAAGGTATTGCGGATGCAACCGGAAGCGGCATTGCCAACCACCCGGATGTGCGCCGTAAAGGCCAGACAACATCGCAGCGCCTCCGGGCAGGAACCGAACCCCGTCTGGCCGAGGAGGACGGATGTCTGCCTACCAAGCCGCTGGCGAAGGCGCAGCGGTGGCTCTTAACGGATCTCATCTCACACTGGTCGTCGTGGTCGCCGCGGTGGCCCTCCTGGCCCTGGCCGTCGCCGGAGGCCTCGTACGGGAGGTGCTCGCCGCGGGACAGGGCACCGAACGCATGCAGAACATCGCGCGAGCCGTACAGCAGGGAGCGGCGGCCTACCTGACGCGTCAGTTCCGCACGCTCGCCGCGTTCGTCGTCATCATTCCCCTGCTGCTGTTGCTGCTGCCCGCCGAGTCGACGGGCGAGCGGATCGGCCGCTCGGTCTTCTTCGTGGTCGGCGCGCTGTTCTCCGCGCTGACCGGCTTCATCGGCATGTGGCTGGCGGTACGCGGCAACGTACGGGTCGCCGCGGCGGCCAGGGAGTCCGGCGAGAAGGTCGCCATGCGCATCGCGTTCCGCACCGGCGGCGTCGCGGGCATGTTCACGGTCGGCCTGGGCCTGCTGGGCGCGGCCATCGTCGTGCTCGTCTACAAGGGCGACGCGCCGAGGGTCCTCGAAGGATTCGGCTTCGGCGCCGCACTGCTCGCGATGTTCATGCGGGTCGGCGGCGGCATCTTCACCAAGGCCGCCGACGTGGGCGCCGACCTGGTCGGCAAGGTCGAGCAGGGCATCCCCGAGGACGACCCGCGCAACGCGGCCACCATCGCCGACAACGTGGGCGACAACGTCGGAGACTGCGCCGGCATGGCGGCCGACCTGTTCGAGTCGTACGCCGTCATGCTCGTCGCGAGCCTGA
Organism: Sphaerimonospora mesophila; assembly: GCF_001417795.1. NCBI lineage: Bacteria > Bacillati > Actinomycetota > Actinomycetes > Streptosporangiales > Streptosporangiaceae > Sphaerimonospora > Sphaerimonospora mesophila. The sequence continues at coordinate 146,651 of NZ_BCBX01000032.1, forward strand.
TCCTCGGCAAGGCGGCCTTCGGCACCGAGGGACTGGTCTTCCCGCTGATCGTTCCGATGATCGGTGTCATCACCGCGATCATCGGCATCTTTACCACCGCGCCGCGCAGCCGCGACCGCTCCGGAATGTCCGCCATCAACCGCGGCTTCTTCATCTCGGCGGCCATCTCGGCGGTCCTGGTGGCCGTCGCCGCCTTCGCCTACCTGCCGGCGACCTTCGCCGAGCTGTCCGGTGTGAGCCAGGAGATCGCGGCGGTCACCTCCGACCCGCGCCTGATCGCGATCGGTGCGGTGCTCATCGGTCTGGTCCTGGCCAGCGCGATCCAGATCCTCACCGGCTACTTCACCGAGACGAACCGCCGCCCGGTGAAGGAGATCGGCGAGAGCTCCCTCACGGGTCCGGCGACCGTCATCCTGTCCGGCATCTCGGTCGGTCTGGAGTCCGCCGTCTACTCGGCACTGCTGATCGGTGGTGCGGTCTACGGCGCGTTCCTGCTCGGCTTCGGCAACGTCACCGTCGCCCTGTTCGCGGTCGCGCTCGCCGGCACCGGCCTGCTGACCACGGTCGGCGTCATCGTGTCCATGGACACGTTCGGCCCGGTCGCCGACAACGCCCAGGGCATCGCGGAGATGTCCGGCGACGTCGAGGGCGAGGGCGCCCGCGTGCTCAACTCCCTGGACGCGGTGGGCAACACCACCAAGGCCATCACCAAGGGCATCGCGATCGCCACGGCCGTGCTGGCCGCCACCGCCCTGTTCGGCGCGTTCCGCACCGCGGTGGAGGGTGAGCTCGGGCGGGCGACGCAGGCCGTCAAGGACATACTCGGCTCGTTCGCGGACTTCAGCCTGTCGGTGGACGCGCCGAATGTGCTGGTCGGCCTGGTCGTCGGCGCGGCGGTGGTGTTCCTCTTCTCGGCCCTGGCGATCAGCGCGGTCGGCCGCGCGGCCGGCCGGGTGGTCTACGAGGTGCGCGAGCAGTTCCGTAGCAAGCCCGGGATCATGGACGGCAGCGAGCTGCCCGACTACGGCCGGGTGGTCGACATCTGCACCCGTGACTCGCTGCGCGAGCTGGCCACGCCCGGTCTCCTCGCGGTGCTGACGCCGATCGCGGTCGGCTTCGCGCTCGGGTACGCGCCGCTGGGCGCCTTCCTCGCCGGCGCCATCGCGGCCGGCACGCTGATGGCGGTCTTCCTGGCCAACTCCGGTGGCGCCTGGGACAACGCCAAGAAGCTCGTCGAGGACGGTCACCACGGCGGCAAGGGCTCGGAGGCCCACGCCGCCACGGTGATCGGCGACACCGTCGGCGACCCGTTCAAGGACACCGCCGGCCCGGCGATCAACCCGCTGATCAAGGTCATGAACCTGGTCGCGCTGCTGATCGCCCCGGCCGTCGTCGCCTACGCCGACAACGTCGCGGTCCGCGCGAGCGCGACCGTCGTCGCGGTGGCGATCGTGGTGGCCGCCGTCGTCATCTCCAAGCGGCGCTCCAGCGGCATCGTCCCCTCCGGTGAGGGCGACCGCGAGAGCCGCGCCTCGGAGGCCGTCGCGGGCTGATCGTCCCGCCTGATCGGCAGACCGAAGGAAAGGTCCCCCGCTCCCGGAGCGGGGGACCTTTCTTCCTAGACTGGGTCGCTATGGACAAGCCGAGCGGCGCGCGGACTCTGGGGCTGATCCTGCTCACCATGGCGGTGATGTTCGCGGTGATAATCGGCCTCGCCGTCTGGGCGGCCGGGTGAGCGGGGCCGGCCACGGCGGTGCGGTGAGGACGCTCGTCGTGATGCGGCACGCGGAGGCGGGCCACGTTCCGGGCCTGTCGGATCGGGAACGCCCGCTCACCGAGGCGGGCGAACGCGACGCCCGCGAGGCGGGCGAGCTCATCGGACGCCTGAAGCCGGACCTGGTGATCTGCTCGCCGGCGGTGCGCACTCTGCGGACCGCCGAGCTGCTGGGCCTCGACGCGCCCGTCGAGACCGAGCGGGAGATCTGGGAGGCGTACCCGGAGGAGCTGCTGGACCTGCTGCGCCGTACCGATCCGGACGTGCACACGCTCGTCCTGGTCGGACACAACCCGGGGGTGCACCAGCTCGTCCTGGGTCTCACCGGCACGACGGGCGATGGCTTCCCGCCCGGGGCCGTCGCCGTGATCCGGCTCCGGGAGTCGTGGGCCGAGGTCCGGTTCGGCACAGAACAGCTGGTCGAAATGTGCCATCCTGACCGTTTTCGGGAAGAGGCGACCTGAGAGAGAGCTAGGGGAGACCTGAGGAAGGGCGGGCGCCTCTCGGCATGAAGGTCGTGCGACTGCTCAAGCCACAGGACGGACGCCTCGCGCTGGGTTTCGGCCTGACCGGAGCCGCGTGCGTGGTCATCCCCCTGATGGTCGGCCTGCTCACGGGTCACGCCACGAGCGGTGCGGTCGTCGGGCTCGGGGCGTGGCTGGTCACGGGCCGGGCCGTCGTGAACCCGGCCGCCGTCCGCCTGCCGTACCTGCTGGGTGTGGTGGTCTCGATCGGTGTCGGCACCGCGCTGGGGATCCTCGTCGCCGGTCAGAACTGGCTCATGGTGCTGTCCGCCGCGGCCGTGGCCGGGCTCAGTGGGCTGATCCCGTCGATCGGGGTCACGCCCACGCTCACCCTGCTGCTGACCGCGGCGAATCCGCTGCCGCTCGATCCGCTCGCACACACCGCCCTGCAGATGCTCGGGGGACTGCTGGCGAGCATGATCCTGACGCTGCCGTGGTGGTGGCGGCAGACGCGGCCGCTCGTCACGGTGCTGTCCGACCTGGCCGATGCGCTGGCCGAGCTGGCCGAGGCCGTCGCCCAGCCCGATCTCGCCGCTGATGAATGGGACGTCCTGCGCCGCCGGGCCGCCGCCGCGCTCGTCGACGCGGACCGGCGGGCGCGGGCACGCAGCCGCCGGCAGCGACGCTCGCAGGTGGTCGACGATGTGGTCGCCACGCTGCGACGGGTGTTTCACGAGGTGGCGGCCCTGCATGGGCTGTGCGGGTCGCTCAACCGGCAGGCCGGACGGGTGGGGGACAAGGTCGGGATGCGCGAGCTCGCCGCCGCTGTCGCCTGTGCGCTGCGTACGTTCATGACGCCGTCGGATGCGGTGCGCCGTTCATGCCGGGCGCGCGAAGCGGTCTCCGGCTTCGCCGTACGCGTGCACGACCTCCGAGCCGGATCCGCCGGCAGCGAGCACGACATGCTGGTACTCGTCATCCTGCGGCAGATCGTGCACGCCGCCGAGCGGATCGACCAGGCGTTGGCCGGGTCGGCGGTGAGCGCACGGATGGCCTGTGCGCCGGGGCTCTTCCTGCCGGCGATCGCCGACCTGGCGGTCCCGCCCACCGCGGAGCTGCGATCGCGGCTCGGCTTCGACAACCCGCGGGTACGGCACGCTCTCCGGGTCGTGCTCGGCACGGCCTTCGCCACCCTGATCATCGTGCTGTACCGCCCTCCTTTCCCGCAGTGGCTGGTCATCGCGGTGCTGGTGACGCTGCAGCCGACGTACGGGGAGACCCGGTCGAGGGCGTGGGCCCGCATCGCCGGAAGCACGGTCGGCGGGCTGGTGGCCGCGGTGATTCTGCATCTCGCGCCCGAGCACTGGCCGCTGGCGCTGCTGATCGGCGTCTCAGCGGCGTTCGCCTTCGGTCTCGCCGCCACGCATCAGGCCTATTGGGCGACGTTCATGACCATGTGCGTGCTGCTGCTGCTCGACTTCCAGGTCCAGCAGACGGAGGTGGTGGCCGAGTCGCGAATCGTACTGACCATCATCGGCGGACTGATCGCGGTCGCCTGCACCCGGCTGCTGTGGCCCCGAGGCGAGACGGCCCGGCTCGCCGACCGGGTCGCCCGCATGATGAACTCCCACGCGGCGGCTGCGCGTGTGCTCGCGCAGCTCAGCCGGGGAAGGACGGCCGCGGAGCGAGCGGAGGAGGCCATCGTCGAGGCGGCGAGGGACGCGAACGCGGTCACAGACTCACTGACCTATGTCGTTCATGAGCCCACCAGGATGATGGCGCCCGGCCGGAAGAGCCCGACCGGGAAGGCACCGGCGGGCAGAACTCGGGCCGGTCGGGCGCCGGGCGGCAAAGAGGTGTCGGAGGACGTCGAGCAGGTGCTCGGCACGGCACAGCACGTACGCGACGACATGTTCACGCTGACTTCGGTGCTGCGCGACCAGACGGGCGGCGAGGGCGGGGTGCCGTACGTGCTCGAGACGCTCGCGGACCGGATCACGGAGGCCGCGGACGCGGTACAGGCCAGGGTGCCGTACGCGATGACAGGCGAGGCGAACCGCGGGCTCGCCGAAGAGGCGGAGCGGCTCGGGGCACTCGCGGAGCGTCGTCTCGCCGAGATCGCGGCGGACGAGAACGAGACGCCGACACGCTTCGCGCTGGTGCATCTCGCGGCGGTGGACCACGCATTGCGCTCGCTGTACGCGGACGCGTCCCAGCTGTGCGAGGCGGCCCCCTCCGCCTTCGAGGCCGGCTGAAACTTCGGACGGGGTCGAACGGGAGCCTTTCAGACGGGCATGGGCGGCATGCCGTCTTCGGCGTCGGCCGCCTCGACCTCCTCGCGCGAGATGCCGAGCAGGTAGAGGATCGTGTCGAGGTAGGGGACGTTGAGCGCCGTGTCCGCCGCCTCCCGTACGACCGGTTTGGCGTTGAACGCGATGCCGAGACCGGCGGCGGCCAGCATGTCGAGGTCGTTGGCTCCGTCGCCCACCGCCACGGTCTGGCTGAGCGGGATGTTCGACTCGGCGGCGAAGCGCTCCAGCGCGCGGGCCTTGCCCGGCCGATCGACGATTTCGCCGATGACCCGGCCGGTGAGCCTGCCGTCGACGACCTCCAGCGTGTTGGCGGCCGAGTAGTCGATGCCCAGGTCCTGGACGAGCATGTCGGTGATCTGGGTGAAGCCGCCGCTGACGACCGCGAAGCGGTAGTCGAGACGCTTGAGTGTTCGTACGAGCGTGCGCGCCCCCGGCGTCAGCACGAGCTCCTTGGCGACCTTCTCGAAGATCTCGTCGGACAGTCCTTCCAGCAGGGAGACCCGCCTGACCAGCGACTGGGCGAAGTCGAGCTCGCCCCGCATGGCCTCCTCGGTCACCCGGGACACCTCGTCGAGACAGCCGGCGTGCTTGGCCAGCAGCTCGATGACCTCGTTCTGGATGAGGGTCGAGTCGACGTCCATGACGATGAGCCGTTTGGCGCGGCGGTGCAGTCCGCTGCGCTGGACGGCCACGTCCACCTGCTGTACGGCTGCCTCGGCCGCCAGCGCCACCCGCATGGCCTGCGAGTCCGCACCGGAGACCGCCATCTCGATGCAGGTCACCGGGTAGCTCGACAGCCGCTCGATCCGGTCGATGTTGGCGCCGCACGCGGCTATCCGCCCGGTGATCCCGGCCATCGCCGCGGGCATCAGGGGCGCGCCGACCACGGTGACGTGGAGACGGCCGCGGCGGCGGCGTTTCTCCTTGGACACGGTGCCCGACGCGATCTCCACGTCCATGTCGAGGTCGGCGGCCACCTGCTCGACGGCCGTCCACAGGCCGCCGATGGTGCCGCCGGTGCCGGTGGGCGGGCCCCCGGCGTACGCGACCAGCACGCCGAGGGTGAGTCGGCCGCGGATGACGACCTGCTCCACGTCGGCTACGGTCACGGGAAAAGCGGTCAGTACGGCGAAGAGCCGTGAGGTGACGCCGGGGCGGTCCGGACCCGTCAGCGTGATCAGGAGCGTGCGCTGGTTCACGTTGTTTGAGGTTACTGTGCGGGCTTTCATGACCGTACAGCAGGTGCCCGAACCGCCCGGCGTCAGGACGTCATCCACGCCACTCGGCTACTTCACGACCTTGGTCGTGACCTTCTTGCCGTAGAACCAGCTCTTGTAGCCGAGTTCCTTCAGCGCCCGGGGGTCGAGGTTCTCCGCACCGGTCGGCACGTCGAAGACGATCGCCCCGAGGGTCGCCTCCGCCTTGCCGCGGTAGCCCTTCTTCATCTGGATCGTGAGGTTGAGCCAGTCGTAGTCGCCGACCTCCAGGACGTACGGACTCCAGCAGACGACCGCACGACCTTCGATTTCACAGGCCGAGTCCTTGGGACCGGAGTACCAGACCTTCTTGACCCCCTTGGGCAGGATTCCGGTCATCCAGTAGTAGTCGGCGTGGTGCGGCCCCGTGTTGACGGCGCGGATCTTGTACGTGATCTTCCTGTTGACCTTGACGGCCTTGGGGTGACTCACCTTGACCTTGAAAACGGAGTAGGGGTCGTCGAGCTTCGCGGCCACCGCCCGCGCCGCGGCAGGCGCGGCGGGAGCGGCCGAGGCGGCCGGCGCGGTGGTGAGGAACACGGCGCCCGCGAGCGGGGCGACCAAGGCGATCTTGGCTATCTTGCCGATCGGGTTGTGCATGTGTGGTTTGTCTCCCTGAAACAAGGGGGAGCTGATGAACCCCCGTGAAAGGGGATTTTTACCATCTTTTTGCCTAGACCGGAAAGATATTTCAGATCAAGATCTCATGTAGCCGGCTAACGGACGATCGTGCTGCCCGTCTTGACCCACCGGATGTCGGAACCGAACTCGCTCATCAGCTCGGCCGGATCGGTGTTGAGGGGGGTGTCCACCACGGCGCCGCCGAAATAGCCATAGAGCTTTCCGCGAGCCGATCCCTTCACCCAGACCTTGGCCCAGAACGTGTAGCTCTTGCCCTTCTTGAGGCCGGGGAGCACGCAAAGGGCCCGGGTCAGCTCCCGCGTGCACTTCTCGCGATAACGGGAGTTCTTGGGGACGTAGATCCGCACCTTCGAGGCGTTCTTGGGGAACTTGACCGCGAAGAAGATCTCGTCAGTCCTGGTCCTGAGGTTGTTGACCAACTTGACCTTGTAGGACGACACCGTGCGCCCGGCACGCACCCGAGAGGGATAGCTGACCTGGATCCGGACGGGAGCGGCGGCGGCCGTACGCGCTCCGGCCTCGGCCGTGGCGCCGGTGTGGGCGAGGGAGTGGGCGGGGACGGGTACGGCGGCGGCCGGGCCGGGGGCGGCCAGCGCCACCGCCAGCGGAACGATCACAACCGCCGCGGACTTGCCGATTAGGTTTCGCATGCCCGTCAGCTTTTACGATCCGCATAACGATTCGATCAATGTGGTCGTTCACAGGACCGGGCCGCCGACAGGAGTGCCGCGATCCCGCGATGGGCGGTGTTCCCACCCGTCCAGGACGGCTCGCCGATGTCGGGGTGCACAACGCGCCGCGGCATGCCGACGCGCGGGCATCGCCGTACGGCCGTCGCCGGCCGGGGCGAGGCCGGTGCGTTCAGATCTGGAAGATCGCGTGGTGGGCCGCGATGCGGGCGCGTCGTACGGCCCGGTCGAGATCGCGCAGTGCCTCCCCGCGTGCGGCGATCTGCCCGGCCGTCAGCCCGCGTTCGTCGGCGAGGCGCAGCGCGAGGGCGAGCCGGGCGGCGAGGACGCCGACTCGGTGGGCCCGCCCCGGATAGCCGGGCGCCAGCGGGACCTCGGCGTCGTCCTCGCCCTGGACGGCCGCCGGGAGGCCCTGCGCCGGTCCTGCGACGGCCAGCAGCGCGTCGGTGGCCGACCGCATGGCGGTGGAGAGCGCCCGTTCCGCCTCCGCCAGCGATGGCAGGTCGGGCGGAGCAGCGGACGCCTCGTGGACGGTCCAGCGAACCCCCGAGTAGGACGAGCCGCGCCGGTCAGCGGCCGGCACCAGGCCGAGGCACCGGCCGGACAGTACGGCGATCACGGCCTGACCCGCGTCGATGGCGATGCCGTTGAACGCGGGGGGACCGGTGAGCCCCAGAGGATCACCGGGAGCGGGCAGGGCCAGCCGCAGCGCGCGCAGCCCCTCGATCCGCCGGTCCGCGAGGAACGCGCGGAGCGTGCACTCGCCCCCGCCGGCCGCCGTGTCGCCGGCCGTCACCTGGGGGCCGGCGGCGGCTTCCAGCCGGTCCACCACGTCGTCCAGCCCGGTATGTCCGGCCAGCCAGGAGTTGCCCCAGGAGACCAGCGTCGCGGAGACCGGTGAATCGATGCGCACCCGATCCACGATATGCGCTCACCTGCCATAGTTTTATGGCAAAGAACCTTGGGAGGGGGGCCACATGGGCGGTCAGGTGCTTCGGTTTCAGGACGTGGCCGTCCGCAGGGACGGAGCCGTCCTGCTGCGGGGCATCGACTGGAGCGTCCGGGAGGATGAGCGCTGGGTCGTCATCGGTGCCAACGGCGCGGGGAAGACGACCCTGCTGCAGGTGGCCGGGGCGCTGCTCTACCCGTCCGAGGGCGTCGTCGAGATCCTCGGAGAGCGGCTGGGCCAGACCGACGTGTTCGAGCTGCGGCCCAGGATCGGACTGGCCAGCGCCGCGCTCGCCGAGCGGATCCCGCCGGACGAGAAGGTCATCGATCTCGTGCTGACCGCGTCGTACGCGATCCTCGGCCGGTGGACCGAGGAGTACGACTCACATGACGTGACCCGGGCCGTGGAACTCATCGACCAGTTCGGCTGCGCGCATCTGATCCGCCGCAGGTTCGCCACGCTGTCCGAGGGCGAGCGCAAGCGCGTGCAGATCGCCCGGGCCATGATGCCCGACCCCGAACTGCTGCTGCTCGACGAGCCGGCCGCCGGGCTCGACGTGGGCGGCCGGGAGGATCTGGTACGCCGCCTGGGCGCGCTGGCCAAGGACCCCAAGTCCCCCACGATGGTGCTGGTCACCCACCATGTCGAGGAGATCCCCGCTGGGTTCACCCACGCGCTGCTGCTCCGGCACGGCTCGGTGGTCGACCAGGGGCCGCTTGAGTCGGTGCTGACCGCCGACAACCTGTCCCAGACCTTCGGCGTGCCCCTCTCCGTCGACCGGGGCCGGGAGGGCCGCTGGTACGCCCGCCCGCAGTGACCTCTCGTACGGATGTTTCCCTAGAGTCGGGAAAAGACGTATGAGGGAGTAAGCCAGTGACGCCGTTAGAGGTGGTCGCGGTGTTCGCGGCCGGGATAGGGGCCGGGGGCATCAACGCCGTGGTGGGATCGGGGTCACTGATCACGTTTCCGACGCTGCTGGCCCTCGGATTCCCGCCGATCGTGGCCAACGTCTCCAACAACGTGGGCATGGTGCCGGGTGGCGTCACCGGCGTGGTGGGCTATCGGCCCGAGCTCAAGGGGCAGCGCGACCGGCTGATCCGGCTGGGGACGGCGTCGGTGCTCGGCTCGCTCGTCGGCGGCGTGCTGCTGCTGTTCCTTCCGGAGAAGGCGTTCCAGGTGATCGTGCCGGTGCTCATCGGCCTCGCCTGCGTCCTGGTCGTGGCTCAGCCGAGGCTCAGCCGATGGCTGGTCCGGCTGCGGGTGCACCCCAACGGCGGGCCGTGGCTGTGGCTGGGCGTGCTCCTGGCGGGGGTGTACGGCGGCTATTTCGGCGCTGCCCAGGGAGTCGTGCTCATCGGGCTGCTCGGCCTCTTCCTCGACGAGGACCTCCAGCGGATCAACGCGGCGAAGAACATGCTCTCGCTGCTCGTCAACGGCACGGCCGCGGTGCTGTTCGCGGTGATCGCACCGGTGGACTGGACGGCCGCGCTGCTGGTGGCGCTCGGCACGGCCGTCGGCGGCTTCCTCGGCGCACGGCTGGGGCGTCGGCTCCCCCCGATGGTCCTGCGCGGCTTCATCGTCGTCGTCGGAGTCGCCGCGATCGTGAAACTGCTGGCTTGACCAGCGACCGTCCGTCAGTCGGCGGGACGCACCTGGACGATGCCGTCCTGACGTAGGCGCGTCTTGAAGGACGGTTGGCGTGCGGTGGCCGGGCCGTGCACCACGGAGCCGTCGGAGATGCGGAAGACGCTGCCGTGCCACGGGCAGACCACGCACGGGTCGCCCCCGTTGACCGTGACGTGCCCCTGGTGCAGGGGGCCGGCGAGATGGGCGCAGTCGTCGGCCAGCACGCTCACCCCGTCGCCGAGGCGCAGGACGAACAGGTCGATGTAGCCCAGACGCCGCCGGACCGGCCGGCCGTTGGGCAGGTCCTTGAGCGCGCACAGATCGTGCCAGCCGAGCGGCATGAGGTGGCTGACCGGCTGGGCGTGGTTGCCTCCCGCACCCTGCCGATAGGCGAGGTGACCGCCGAGATAGCCGCCCGCGCTCGCCGCGCCGAGCCCGGCGTACCCCAGGAAGCGTCCGGCCCGTTCCCGCCCGGCCATCCGCAGGAGCAGCGAGCCCGTGTAGAACGCGGCGGCCGTGATGTTGGTGAGCGCGTGCACCAGGCCGACACGCTGCTGCTCCCGGTGGAGGGCCGACCAGTCCGTGAGACCGGCCGCCGCCGTGGGCAGTGCCGAGCCGAGTCCGGTGGCGATCAGCATCCGTGCGGCCCGTGGGTCGGCCCTGGAGAAGTCCAGCATGGCGGAGGCCATCCAGCAGCCGAAGGTGACCATCGCCCCGGCCGGATGCAGGGGGTGTCCGATCGGGACCCCGTGCAGGACGTCCCTTAACCTGCCCGTGCCGAGTCTGCGGCACACCGCCTTGGAGATCTTGTAGATAGGCCGGTCGAGGGTGGTGGTCCGTTCGAGCCCGTCGAGGAGATCAGCGGACCGGATCATCCGGGGCCGGCCCGCGCGCCGCGACCTGGTCGTCTCTTCCATCTTCAGCCCCCCTAACACCCGAGCACTTACCCCCGATAGAGGAGCCTTCACGGTTGGATCACGCGGAGAAGCTGCGGCCGACCTCCTCGACCTCACGGACCAGGTCGAAGCGCGGGTCGCGGTAGAGGCGGGCACCGAAGCCGGTACGGTTGACCGTCCACTGCAACTCTCGCGCCCATCTGTCCTGATCCGCGCATAATGCCCGGTCTGCCAGATTCATGTGGGTCTTGATTAGTAATAGCCAGTTGCTACCGTGGGGATGCATAGGAGACTCCTTTTCGGGTGGCATCGAGGTGGAGTGCTCATGTGCTTTCTCCGGGCCGGAGGTGGCGGCCTTCGGCCCGGCCATGTCGGTTTCCGGTGGGACTGTGCCGACTTCCCCGCGGAACCGTTCTCGGACCGTATCCCCGCATCGGATCGTGCCCCCGGTCGATCGTGTCCCGTTGAGACCGCGAGACACCTTCCCTCTACCGATCGTGACGCAGGACGGATATCGCTGCAATACTTGACGAAAGGAAACTTGCAAGGTTCTTCTCGGCGTACGCCGTACCGTGCGGTGCAAGTTGCACCAACGGGGAACGGGTAGCCTTCGGAGGTAGTTGCAGCGCGGCGAAGGGGGTCGGTCGGGATGCCGGGTCATGGCAGTCCCACCGTCCGCAGGCGGCGGCTCGGTCAGGAACTCCGCCGGTTGAGGGAGCGCGCCGAGCTGACCGGGGACCAGGTCGCGGCCCGACTGGGCTGGTCGGCCGCGAAGGTCAGCCGGATCGAGACGGCCAGGACCTCGCCACGCGAGAGCGACATAGAGGCGCTTCTGGTGATCTACATGGTAGATTCTGACCAGCGCCAAGAGCTGCTGGCCCTTCATCGGGACGCCAACAGAAAAGGCTGGTGGGAGGAGTATCGGGACTCCCTGCCCAAGGAATACACGACTTTCCTGGGGCTGGAGGCCGAGGCCGTGATGGCACGCAACTGGGAACCCCAGGTGGTGCCGGGTCTGTTCCAGACCGAGTCGTACGTCCGGGCCATGATGGAGAGCGGACAGCGGAGCACCTTGGATCCGCCCGGCGGTCTCCGGAGCCGGATCGAGGTCCGGATGGCCCGTCAGGAAGCCGTACTCCACGGGGAGAACCCGCCCGAGATCTCAGTCGTCCTGGAGGAGTCCGTCCTGCTGCGGCCGTTCGGCGGAGACGAGGTCATGCGGGAACAGCTCCGGCGTCTGGTCGAAGTCTCCGAACTCCCGCGCGTCGCGCTGCGGGTGCTCCCGTTGGACGCGGAGCATCCGATAAACACCGGGGCGTTCTCCCACCTCAAGCTGCCGGAGTTTCACGATGTCGTGTACCTGGAGGCACTTCTGGGCGGGCGTCTGATCGAGGACGAGGCGATCGTCTATCGCTATGAGGTCGCCTTCGACTATCTCGAGACGAAGGCCCTCGACGTGGGCGCTTCCCGGAAACGTATAGAGAAGACCATCAGCCGCTGGTGACGAGCCCGCGGCGGGGAGATCGATATTTCATGAATTCAACTGAGCTGTCCGGCTGGCGGAAGAGCAGCCGGAGTGCGAATAACTGTGCCTGCGTCGAGGTCGCCCCCCTGCCCGACGGGCATGTGGGGGTGCGCGACAGCAAGGACCGGAGCGGCCCCGTGCTCGTTTTCACCCCGGCCGAATGGGACGCGTTCATCGGCGGCGTCAAGGACGGTGAATTCGACCTCTGATCGGGTGCCTCTGACGGGGTGGCGCGGCGTCGCGGTCAGTCGGCGAGCAGGTGAGCGCGGCCGAACATGGCGGCCGCTGCCCGCGCGCTCGGTGTGCCCGCATCGAGGTCGGCGCCCGCGTCGCGAAGCACGGTCACGACCTCGTCAGCGCCCTTGAACAGGGCGCCGGCGATCGGCGCCTGATCGCGCGCGTTGCGCAGGTCAGGATCGGCGCCGCGAGCGAGCAGCGCGCGTACGGTCCCCGCGTGCCCGTGGTAGGCCGCGAGCATGAGCAGGGTGTTGGCATCGGCGTCCGCGGTGTCCACCGGCAGCCCGTGGTCGATGAACTCCATCAGCTGCTCGGTGTCGCCGCCGCGCGCCAGGTCCATGGCGATCGCCACGACCCGTTCGACCTGCTCCGGGGTCAGTCCGCTCGGCCCGCCGCCGCTCATGGGTGTTCTCCTGATCACGCCTGCGAAATCGAGTCCGGCGTGGTGCACGTGACGCGCACCACGCCGGGATGGTGTTCACCGGGATGAGGGGGATCCGCTGATGGCGGAGCCTCAGATCCGGCCGGCGGCCAGCGCCTCGATCGCCTTGCGCACGCCCTCGCCGTACGCCGGGTCGGCCTTGGTGCAGTTGGCGATGTGCCGCTCGATCGTCGCCTGCGAGGCGCCGTCGATCGCCCGGGCGGTGTTCTCGAAGAGCACCTGCTGCTGCTCCGGAGACATGTTCCGGAACAGGATGCCGGGCTGCTCGTAGTAGTTGTCGTCGTCCTCGCGGTAGTTGAACCGGTCGGCGACCGCCCCGACGGCCTGGCTCGGCTCGCGGTAGGCGGGCTGCTCCTGCCAGCGGCCGTACGAGTTCGGTTCGATGCCCGGCGTGGAGCCCTGGTTGCCGTCGACGCGCATGGCGCCGTCACGGTGGAACGAGTTGACCGGACACCTCGGCGCGTTGACCGGGATCTGGTGGTGGTTCACACCCAGGCGGTAACGCTGGGCGTCACCGTAGGAGAACAGCCGGCCCTGCAGCATCCTGTCGGGCGAGAACCCGATGCCCGGCACCACGTTGGCCGGGGAGAACGCGGCCTGCTCCACGTCGGCGAAGTAGTTGTCGGGGTTGCGGTTCAGCTCCCACTCGCCGACCTCGATCAGCGGGTAGTCCTTCTTCGACCACACCTTGGTGAGGTCGAAGGGGTGATAGCGGTAGGTCTCGGCCTCGGCCTCCGGCATGATCTGGACGTAGAGCTTCCACTTCGGGAAGTCGCCCCTCTCGATCGCCTCGTAGAGGTCGCGCTGGTGGGACTCGCGGTCCCGGCCGATCAGCGCCCCGGCCTCGGCGTCGGTGAGGTTCTTGATGCCCTGCTGGGTGCGGTGGTGGAACTTCACCCAGAACCGCTCGCCCTGGGCGTTGTAGAAGCTGTAGGTGTGCGAGCCGAACCCGTGCATGTGACGGTAGGACGCGGGGATGCCGCGATCCGACATCACGATCGTGACCTGGTGCAGGGCCTCGGGCAGGTTGGTCCAGAAGTCCCAGTTGTTCTCGGCGTCACGCAGGTTGGTGCGCGGGTCGCGCTTGACCGCGTGGTTGAGGTCGGGGAACTTCAGCGGGTCGCGGAAGAAGAACACGGGGGTGTTGTTGCCGACGAGGTCCCAGTTGCCCTCTTCGGTGTAGAACTTCACCGCGAAACCGCGGATGTCCCGCTCGGCGTCGGCCGCGCCGCGCTCGCCGGCGACCGTCGAGAAGCGGGCGAACATCTCGGTCTGCTTGCCGACCTCGGAGAAGATCTTGGCGCAGGTGTACTGGGTGATGTCGTTGGTCACCGTGAAGGTGCCGAACGCGCCCGACCCCTTCGCGTGCATCCGGCGCTCCGGGATGACCTCGCGGTCGAAGTGGGCGAGTTTCTCCAGGAACCACACGTCCTGGAGGAGCATCGGGCCGCGGGGCCCGGCGGTCAGGGAGTTCTGGTTGTCGGGAACCGGTGCGCCGGCGACGGTGGTCAGCGGCTTCTGGTTGTTCGCAGGCAAGGTCGCTCCTCTTGGTTGTGTTCGGGGTGCTCGTTCACCGCTGGATGCGATGATCATGCAGGACGGACCCGATGGATCACGTGGTGATCGACCTGTCGGTCATAGAGCCGTCCTCCGGGGCTTCTGCTGGGGTGAAACGGATTCGACAGGCGTCGAATCGGCTGGAGCGGTGCTGGTGAGCTGGCAGTCGGGGCAAAAGCCCCAATAGATGACGTCTGCTTCGTCGATCAGGTATCCGGCGTCGTACGCCGGTTCGAGGCACGGTGCGTGTCCGACCGCGCAATCGACGTCCGTGACCCTCGCGCACCGCCGGCAGACGAGGTGGTGATGGTTGTCTCCCACCCGCGTCTCGTACCGCGTCGGGCTTCCCGCGGGCTCGATCCGGCGAAGCAGTCCGCCGCGCTGCAGCGCGTTCAGCGAGTCGTAGACGGCCTGCAGGGACACCTGTCCGACCCGTCGGCAGACACCGCGGTGGATGGCCTCCACATCGAGGTGGTCGCCCTCACGCACGGTCTGCAAAATCGCCAGGCGGGCGGCCGTCACCCGGAGCCCGGCCTGTCTGAGTCGGTCGGTGTCCTGCACACGTCCACGTTAGCAGCAAACCTGAACAGTTCAAGTAAAGGAAATAACCAAGTTTTCGACGCGCGGAACGTCGGTGTGAGCAGGTCGTGACCCGGAGATGGCATGCTCGGGTGCCGTGAGACGTGAGCCCCTTGCCGTTACCCTCCTCGCCCTCCTCCTCGCCACAGCGTGCACCGCTGCCGAAGGGGAGCCCACGCCCACGCCGGTGGAACAGCGGGCGACCAGCGCCGCGCCGTCTCCCAAGCCGCGGCCCCGGCCGTACACGATCTCCTTCGCCGGAGACGTGCACTTCGAGGGCATCCTGCGCACCCGGCTCGACCGCGACCCGCGAACGGCTCTCGGCCCCATCGCCGCGGTCCTACGCAAGTCGGATCTCACGGCGCTCAATCTCGAGACGGCCATCACCACCGGAGGCAGGCCCGCCCCGGGCAAGCAGTACACGTTCCGGGCGCCGGCCTCGGCCTTCACGGCGTTGAAGGCGGCCGGGGTCGACGTCGTGACCATGGCCAACAACCACGGCATGGACTACATGGAGAGCGGTCTGGCCGACACGCTCGCCGCGATCAAGAAGTCCAGGTTCCCGGTGATCGGCGTCGGCAAGAACGACACCGAGGCCTTCCGCCCGTTCCGTGCGACGGTGAAGGGCAACCGTGTGTCGATCATCGGCGCCACCCAGGTGCTCGACACCGAGTTCATCCAGTCCTGGACGGCGGGGCCGGGCAAGGCGGGCCTGGCCTCGGCGAAGGACGAGCCCCGTCTCATCCGCGCGGTACGGCAGGCGCGCAAGAACTCCGACACGGTCATCGTCTTCCTGCACTGGGGGGCCGAACTGGTCAAGTGCCCCACTCCGGTGCAGCGCGGCCTGGCGGACAAGCTCATCAAGGCGGGCGCCGACGTGATCGTGGGCAGCCACGCGCACATCCTGCTCGGCGGTGGATACTCCGGCCGGGCCTATGTCCAGTACGGCCTGGGCAACTTCGTCTTCTACAACTGGGGGCCGGAGACCGGTGCGACCGGCGTGCTGACCCTGCGGATCAACGGCAGAAAGGTGCTCAGCGACCAGTGGACGCCGGCCCGCATCGACGGCGGCGTCCCGATCCCCCTGACGGGCGACGCCAAGCGGCAGGCGCTCGCCAACTACCGGGCGTTGCGGGGCTGCACCGGGTTGTCGGCAACACAATCGGTGGCAAATCCGGCGGCTGACGGATAAGCGCTGACCGAGGCGGCGGGAAGAGGGCAAGATGGATGAATGTCCAGCCAGCCTGTTGGGGAAAGTCAGCGGTCGGTAGATCCTCTGCGCCGCAGGCCCTCCCAGCGCCGAAGCGCGCGGAGGGTGGAGCGGATGCTCGACGCGTGCGCGGAGCTGCTCGACGAAGTCGGTTACGAGGCCCTGTCCACCACCCGGGTCGCCGAGCGGGCCGGTGTCGCCGTCGGCTCCGTCTACCAGTTCTTTCCTGACAAGCGGGCCCTCAACGACGCCGTGACGAGGCGGAACGTCGAGGTGTTCGTCGCCAGGGTGGGCCGCCGCTTCATCAGTGAAGACTACGCCGGATGGTGGGACGCGGTGGACGCGATCATCGACGAGTACGTCGACATGCACCGGAACGTCCCCGGTTTCCGCTCGCTCCACTTCGGCGAAGTCTTCGATCTCAACCTCCTCGACTCGGTGGCCGACAACAACACCGTGATCGCCGGACGCCTCCGGGCGCTGCTGCTCGCCGAGTTCGGGCTCGTGGACAGTGAAGACCTGGATCGTGCCATTCTCGTCGCCGTCGAGGCAGGCGACGCCGTACTGAAGCTCGCCTTCAGGCACGACCCGAACGGCGCGCCGGAGATCGTCGCGGAGGCGAAGCAGCTGGTACGGGGCTACCTCTCCCGGCAGTTGCTGTCCGAGGAGGCGCCGAACCCGAGCTGAGCGAGGTACGCCCCGGCGACCGGGCAGCCGGGTCCGCCGCGGCGACGGGACGGCGGCCGCTGCGGCGCGGGCCGCGCCACGAGGCTGGGGCCGACGAGCGAGGTCCACGTGGTCGGCGCCTCGGCCGGCTGCTCGTATGCCGCGTCCTGCCAGGGCCTGCTGTCCGTTCGCGGGGGCGTCGGGACCTGCATGCCGTTCTCTTCCTGACGGCGGCCGGTGGACGGGCGGTCGGGGCACTCCGCGGACGCCGGCTCCACGGTCAGCTCCATCATGCGCAACTGGGCTCTGAGCCGGGAGAGCTCCTCGTGCGCCCGGTCGAGGGCCTGGAACTGAGCCGTCACATAACCGGCCATGCCGGGGAGCACGGCGGACAGCACCGCGGCGGAAGCGAGGGCCAGGATCACGCGCTTGGACATCGCATATCGCTCCTCGACGGGTTCGTACGGTGGGACAGGCGTGGGCAATATGCCCGGTTAGCTGCGAAGGAACACGATGCGCGGTCGAACGTGTACTAACCGTTGCTTCGTAAATGCCAGCCGTTGTCCTGCGAAGGCGGATTCGCCTGGGTAGCCTCGGCTGTGTGGCCCACGTGACGCGGGAGCAGCTGGACCGACTGCTCGATCAGGCTCTGCTGCTCGATGACCATGACGCCCTGGCCTGTCGGCTCGACGCACTGGCCCGGGGATACGAGTCCGGGGAGATGTCGAGGGCGGCGATCCTCGTCCTCGCCGCCGAGGAGTGGCGCCAGGCCGGTCGGCCCGCGACCGCCCTCGACCGGTTCCGCGACGCGCTCGAAGACGGCGGTGAAGTCCCGGTCGATCCTCGTGCCGGCATCGCCGACACCCTGTTCGAGCTGGGCCGAGCCGATGAGGCCAGGAAGGTGATAGCCGAGGTCGGAGCCCGCGGCTGGAATCCGGCCACCGCGCTCACCATCGCCGAGACGCTCGCGGCCTACGGTGATCTGGACGGCGCCCTCGAGTGGGCGACCGACGGGGTGCTGGCCTGTCCGGCCGGGATCACGATCAGGGACGCCCTGCTGCGCACCCGTTACCGCATCAGGGTCGATCTCGGCCTGCCCGAGGACGACCTCGACGCCCTGCTCTGCTGACCCCCCTTCCCTCCCCCCCAACCCCAAGACGTGATCTTGCGATTGCTCGCAGAGATGGCCGTTCACCTGCGCCGATGCCCTTCGTGATCTTGCAGAAACTCGTTCGTCGGCGCTACGACCAGGCGTTCCGTCGTTGGTGATCTTGCACTTGGCGGTCGCCGGCGATGTCTTCCCTGGTCTCGCCGCTTGTGAAGACCTCCGGGAGGTCGCCGTCGCCCGGGTCGGGTGGGAATGAGTTTGCGCGTTCCGAGGTTGAGTCCAGTAGGCTCAAGTCGTTTGACAAAGGCCGGTCGGCGACAGAATATTGAGCCTGACCGACTCAACTTTGACTACAAGGACGTACTCATGGCACGTGCGGTAGGTATCGACCTGGGGACGACCAACTCCGTCGTCTCGATTCTCGAGGGTGGCGAGCCCACGGTCATCGCGAACGCCCAGGGCTCGCGGACCACACCGTCCGTGGTCGCGTTCGCGAAGAACGGGGAGGTCCTGGTCGGCGAGGTCGCCAAGCGGCAGGCGGTGACCAACGTGGACCGGACGATCCGCTCGGTCAAGCGCGAGATGGGCACCAACTGGTCCGTCGAGATCGACGGCAAGAAGTTCACGCCCCAGCAGATCAGCGCGTTCGTTCTGCAGAAGCTCAAGCAGGACGCGGAGGCCTACCTGGGCGAGAAGATCACCGACGCGGTGATCACCGTGCCGGCGTACTTCAACGACGCCCAGCGGCAGGCGACCAAGGAGGCCGGTCAGATCGCGGGCCTGAACGTGCTCCGCATCATCAACGAGCCCACCTCCGCCGCCCTGGCGTACGGCCTGGACAAGGAGAAGGACCAGACGATCCTCGTCTTCGACCTCGGCGGCGGCACCTTCGACGTGTCCCTGCTCGACGTCGGTCAGGAGGACGGCCACGGCTTCGTCGAGGTGAAGGCCACCAGTGGCGACAACCACCTGGGCGGTGACGACTGGGACCAGCGCGTCGTCGACGAGCTGGTGACCCGCTTCAAGAACGCGCACGGCGTGGACCTGTCGAAGGACAAGATGGCCCTCCAGCGCCTGCGTGAGGCGGCGGAGAAGGCCAAGATCGAGCTGTCCGCCCAGACCGAGACGACGATCAACCTGCCCTACATCACCGCGTCCTCCGAGGGTCCGCTGCACCTGGAGGAGAAGCTGACCCGGGCCGAGTTCCAGCGGATCACCGCAGACCTGATCGAGCGCTGCAAGGGCCCGTTCCACCAGGTGATCAAGGATGCCGGGATCAAGATCTCCGACATCGCCCACGTGGTGCTCGTCGGCGGCTCGACCCGTATGCCGGCCGTGACCGATCTGGTCAAGGATCTGACCGGCGGCAAGGAGCCCAACAAGGGCGTCAACCCGGACGAGGTCGTGGCCATCGGCGCCGCGCTCCAGGCCGGCGTGCTCAAGGGCGAGGTCAAGGACGTCCTGCTGCTGGACGTCACCCCGCTCAGCCTCGGCATCGAGACCAAGGGCGGCATCTTCACCAAGATCATCGAGCGTAACACCACGATCCCGACCAAGCGGTCGGAGGTGTTCACCACGGCGGAGGACAACCAGCCGTCGGTGCAGATCCAGGTGTTCCAGGGTGAGCGTGAGATCGCCGCGTACAACAAGAAGCTGGCCACGTTCGAGCTGACCGGCATCGCGCCGGCGCCCCGCGGCATCCCGCAGATCGAGGTCACCTTCGACATCGACGCGAACGGCATCGTGAACGTCTCGGCGAAGGACCTCGGCACCGGCAAGGAGCAGTCGATGACGATCACCGGCGGCTCGGCGCTGCCGAAGGACGACATCGACCGGATGATGCGCGAGGCGGAGTCGTACGCCGAGGAGGACAAGAAGCGCCGCGAGGAGGCCGAGGTTCGCAACAACGCGGACGCGCTGGCCTACCAGACGGAGAAGTTCCTCCGGGAGAACGAGGACAAGATCCCGGCCGACGTCAAGACCGAGGTCAACGACTCGCTCGCCGAGCTCAAGAAGGCGCTGGAGGGCACCGACACGGCCGCCATCCGCACCGCTGCCGAGAAGCTCGCGACCGTCAGCCAGAAGATGGGCTCGGCCATCTACGCCCAGTCCCAGGGCGCGAGCGGTGGGGACGGCGCGTCGGCCTCCGACGCCCAGCAGGGCAAGGCCGATGAGGACGTGGTCGAAGCGGAGATCGTCGATGACGAGCCGAAGCAGGAGGGCGGCAGCAAGTGACCCCGCGTGAGAACGGTTCCGAGGAGGGGCCGGTGATCCGCGACAATCGCAAGATCGACCCGGAGACGGGCAAGGTCCGCGAGTCCGTCGATAAGCCCGAGCAGAGCACGCCGACCGGGAACACGTCGGTCACGGAGCAGCCCGGTGTGGAGGAGCAGGCCGCGGCCCAGACCGACACCGAGGTGTCGGGTCTCCTCGCCGAGCGGACGGCCGATCTGCAGCGCCTGCAGGCGGAGTACAGCAACTACCGCAAGCGGGTGGAGCGGGACCGGGTCGCGGTCAGGGAGCAGGCCACCGCGAACGTGCTCGCCGAGCTCCTGCCCGTGCTCGACGACATCGGCCGGGCTCGTGATCACGGCGAGCTCACCGGAGGCTTCGCCAAGGTGAGCGAGTCGCTGGAGGCGACACTCGGCAAGCTGGGCCTCAGCCCGTACGGCGCCAAGGGCGACCCGTTCGACCCGGAGGTGCACGAGGCGCTGATGCACAGCTACTCACCGGAGGTGACCGAGCCGACATGCGTCGAGATCTTCCAGCTCGGATATCGGATCGGTGACCGCGTCCTGCGCCCGGCACGCGTGGCCGTCGCCGAACCTCCGGAGGGCGAGGCCTCTGTCGGCGCGGCGGAGGCGACCGAGCCGGCCGGATCAGCGGAAACCGGCGCGTCCGGTGACCCGGACGACAACTGAATTCGAGGACGTCTCCCCCGGTCAGCGATGATCGGGGGAGACAGTCGAGAACCTTGCGAAGGAAGCGATAGATGAGCACCAAGGACTATTTGGAGAAGGACTACTACGCCGTCCTTGGTGTGCCCAAGAACGCGACATCCGAAGACATCAAGAAGGCCTATCGGAAGCTCGCCAGGCAGTATCATCCCGACGCCAACCCGGGGAACAAGGCGGCCGAGGACAGGTTCAAGGGGGTCTCCGAGGCCTACGATGTGCTCTCCGACGTCAAGCGCCGGAAGGAGTACGACGAGGCTCGCACGCTGTTCGGTTCCGGTGCCGGCGGCTTCGCCGGAGCCGGCGGCCACCGAGGTGGAGGCTTCAACTTCGACCTCGGGGACCTGTTCTCCGGCGGGACGGGGGGGACCGGAGACCGGATCGGCGACCTGTTCGGCGGTCTCTTCAACCGGGGTGGCGGTGCCCGTACGACCACCACGAGCAGGCCCCGGCGGGGCCAGGACATCGAGTCGGAGGTCACGCTCGCGTTCGGCGAGGCGGTCGACGGAACGACGGTGTCCCTCCGGTTGACCAGTTCGGCGGCCTGTCAGGCGTGCTCCGGCACGGGGGCCAAGGCCGGCACCACGCCAAGGGTCTGCCCGACGTGTGAGGGCACCGGGGCGGCCAGCCGGAACCTCGGCAACTTCGCGTTCTCCGAGCCGTGCCGCGACTGCCGTGGCCGGGGTCTCCTGGTCGACGACCCCTGCCCCGTGTGCGACGGCAGCGGCCGGGGCAAGAGCACCCGGAC
Organism: Sphaerimonospora mesophila; assembly: GCF_001417795.1. Lineage (NCBI taxonomy): Bacteria > Bacillati > Actinomycetota > Actinomycetes > Streptosporangiales > Streptosporangiaceae > Sphaerimonospora > Sphaerimonospora mesophila. The sequence continues at coordinate 168,285 of NZ_BCBX01000032.1, forward strand.
CATCCAGGCCCGGATTCCCGCGGGCGTGGGCGACGGCCAGCGCATCCGGATCAAGGGCAAGGGCGCTCCGGGGGAGAACGGCGGCCCGTCCGGCGACCTGTACGTGCTGGTCCACGTGAAACCGCATTCGGTGTTCGGCCGCAGCGGGGAGAACCTGACGGTGACCGTCCCGGTGACCTTCCCGGAGGCCGCGCTCGGCGCCGAGATCAAGGTGCCGACGCTCAAGGGCATGCCGGTCACCCTGCGCATCCCCGAGGGCACCCCCAACGGACGCACCTTCCGGGTGCGCGGCCGAGGCGCCGCGCGCAAGGACGGGACCAAGGGCGACCTGCTGGTCACCGTCCAGGTCACGGTGCCACAGAACCTCGACGACAAGGCCCGCGCGGCGTTGGAGGAGTTCCGCGACGCGACCGAGGGCCCCGATCTCCGCGAAGAGTTGATCAAGCAGGCCAGAAGCGAGTGAGCCGATGGATGCGAACTTTTTCGACCTGTCCGACGACACACCCGTCTATGTCATCTCGGTAGCCGCGCAGCTTTCCGGGCTGCACCCGCAGACCCTCCGCCAGTACGACCGACTCGGCCTCGTCAGTCCCGGTCGTACGGCGGGTCGCGGGCGGCTCTACTCGACCCGGGACATCCTGCTGCTCCGGGAGGTCCAGCGGCTGTCCCAGGAACACGGCATCAATCTCGCCGGCATCAAGCGCATCCTCGAACTGGAAACCGAGAACGTCCGCCTGCGTGAGGAGGTCACCCGGCTCAGGGGCGAGGTCACCATGATGCGCGCGCTCGTGCGCTACGAGCTACCACCTGCCTGACGTTCGCGAATCGAGGGATCGCAACATGGATTACAAGCTCACGCAGAAGAGCCAGGAGGCCCTGTCCGGGGCCGTCCGGCGCGCGGCGGCGGAGGGCAACCCCGAGGTGGCGCCGGCTCATCTGCTCGCAACCCTGCTGACCCAGAACGGCGGTGTCGCCGTACCGCTGCTGGACGCGGTCGGAGCCGACTGGAAGCGGCTGCGGACCCGGACCGAGGAGTTGCTCGACAGGCTGCCCAAGGCGCAGGGCTCGACGGTGAGCGCCCCGTCGAGCTCGCGCCAGCTCCTGTCGGCGCTCAACACCGCCGCTCAGCGTGCCAAGCAGATCGAGGACGAGTACGTCTCGACCGAGCACCTGCTGGTCGGGCTCGCGACGGACGGCGGGCAGGTGGCCGAGCTGCTCAAGGCCGAGGGCGCCGGCCCGGAGGCGCTGCTCGAGGCCTTCGAGAAGGTTCGCGGCCATGCGAGGGTGACCAGTGAGACCCCCGAGGACACCTACCAGGCGCTGGAGAAGTACGGGGTCGACCTCACCGAACGGGCGAGGTCCGGCAAGCTGGACCCGGTGATCGGCCGGGACGGCGAAATCCGCCGGGTCGTCCAGGTGCTGTCCCGCCGCACCAAGAACAACCCGGTGCTGATCGGCGAGCCGGGTGTCGGCAAGACCGCCGTGGTCGAGGGCCTGGCCCAGCGGATCGTGGCCGGTGACGTGCCGGAGAGCCTGCGGAACAAGCGGCTGGTCGCGCTCGACCTCGGCGCGATGGTGGCCGGCGCGAAGTACCGCGGTGAGTTCGAGGAACGCCTCAAGGCCGTGCTCAACGAGATCAAGAAGAGCGACGGTCAGATCGTCACGTTCATCGACGAGCTGCACACGGTGGTGGGCGCCGGCGCGGCCGAGGGGGCGATGGACGCGGGCAACATGCTCAAGCCCATGCTGGCGCGCGGCGAGCTGCGGATGATCGGCGCGACCACGCTCGACGAGTATCGCGAGCGCATCGAGAAGGACCCCGCGCTGGAACGGCGGTTCCAGCAGGTCTATGTCGGCGAGCCGACCGTCGAGGACACGATCGCGATCCTGCGCGGCCTCAAGGGACGCTACGAGGCGCACCACCAGGTGCAGATCTCCGACAGCGCGCTGGTCGCGGCGGCCACGCTGTCGGACCGCTACATCACCGCGCGGTTCCTCCCGGACAAGGCGATCGACCTGATCGACGAGTCGATGTCGCGGCTGCGCATGGAGATCGACTCGCGCCCCGTGGAGATCGACCAGCTCCAGCGCAGCGTCGACCGCCTCAAGATGGAGGAGCTCGCGCTCGCCAAGGAGACCGACGAGGCGAGCCGTCAGCGCCTGGAGAAGCTCCGCGAGGAACTGGCCAACCAGCAGGAGGAGCTGAACGGCCTGATCGGCCGCTGGGAGCGGGAGAAGGCCGGGCTCAACAAGGTCGGCGAGTTGAAGAAGCAGCTCGACGAGGCGCGCGGCGCGGCCGAGCGGGCTCAGCGCGACGGCGACTTCGAGGCCGCTTCCCGCCTGATGTACGGCGAGGTGCCGCGGCTGGAGAAGGAGCTCGCCAAGGCCACCGAGCTCGCGGAGAGCAGGGGCGGCGAGGAGGCCGAGGACGAGCCGATGGTCAAGGAGGAGGTCGGCCCCGACGACATCGCCGAGGTGATCTCGTCGTGGACCGGCATCCCGGCCGGGCGGCTGCTGGAGGGGGAGACCGCCAAGCTGCTCCGGATGGAAGACGAGCTCGGCAGGCGTCTGATCGGCCAGCAGCAGGCCGTACAGGTCGTCTCCGACGCGGTGCGGCGGGCCCGGGCCGGGATCGCCGATCCCGACCGCCCGACCGGCTCGTTCCTCTTCCTCGGGCCGACCGGCGTCGGCAAGACCGAGCTGGCCAAGGCGCTGGCGGAGTTCCTGTTCGACGACGAGCGGGCGATGACCCGGATCGACATGAGCGAGTACGGCGAGAAGCACAGCGTCGCACGGCTGGTCGGGGCCCCGCCCGGATATGTCGGATATGAGGAGGGCGGCCAGCTCACCGAGGCCGTCCGCCGCAGGCCGTACACCGTGGTGCTCCTCGACGAGATCGAGAAGGCGCATCCGGAGGTCTTCGACATCCTCCTGCAGGTGCTCGACGACGGCCGGCTCACCGACGGCCAGGGCCGTACGGTCGACTTCCGCAACACGATCCTGATCCTCACCTCCAACATCGGCTCGCAGTTCCTCGTCGATCCGAAGCTGGAGGCCGGCGCCAAGCGCGAGGCCGTGATGGCCGCGGTGCGGGGGGCGTTCAAGCCGGAGTTCCTCAACCGGCTCGACGACGTCATCCTGTTCGACGCGCTCGGCACCGAGGAACTGGCCCAGATCGTGGACCTGCAGGTCTCGCGGCTCGCCGAACGGCTGTCCGACCGGCGGCTGAAGCTGACCGTCACGCCGGCCGCCCGCGAATGGCTGGCGCTGACCGGCTACGACCCGCTGTACGGCGCCCGCCCGCTGCGGCGGCTGATCCAGTCGGCGATCGGCGACAAACTCGCCAAGGAGCTGCTGTCGGGAGCGATCCGCGACGGCGACGAGGTAATCGTCGACTCAGATCCGGCCGGTGACACGCTGAGCATCCGCGCCGTTAGGTAAGGTCTTCGCCACCATTCAGGCAAGCCGACCCCGTGAGTCCCCACCGCTGGCTACGTTCGGCGTTCGTCGGACTACCGCAAGCAATCAGGGGGACGTGGATGTCCAGGACAACGCGAAGTAGACGAGGGCGGTGTGTCGCGCTGGCGGCGGTGACCGCGGGGGTGAGCTGGCTCACGACCGGCCCGGCGATGGCCGGGTCGGCCGTGACGGGCGACGGCGCGGCCGCGAACCTCGTCTGCGAGCCGACGGCAGGGGGCGCCCAGGCAGGGGCCATTCCCAGCAGTCTCGCCCGGACCGGGCGCACCACCCTCGCGCCGGCCACGGGCGTGCTCAGCGTCGCCGACGCGGCGGGAGCGGCCGCGGGCCGGGGCATGCCCTCGCTCCCCGGCCGCTCGGCCAGGGCGCTTCCGACCGGCAGCGCACCGGCGATCCCGGCCCTCCCGGGCCTGCCTTCCACCGGCGGGAACGCCGTCCTCCCGGCGGCGAAGTCACCGCTCATGCCGCTCCTCTCCGTCGCGCCCGCCCGTCCGAGCGTGCCCAACGCGGTCTGCCTGCCCTCCGCCCCGATGTCCGCGGCCCAGCATCATCCGCGGCCGCAGGATCGGGTGCACCCCATCACGAACCCGCAGCCGGGGCAGCCGCAGGCGCCAGGGGAGTCGGGAGCCCGGGCCGGTGCGAACGCCGCCGGCGCCGCTGACGCGACCGGCGCTTCCACGGGGGCCGCGAACCGGCCGCACAGGCGCGGGGAGGGGCGGCACAGGGCGGACGCCGGTGCGGCGGGAGCGCTGCCGGGACAGGCGCAGGACCGCCCGCACCGCAGGAACCGGGGCGCGCACGCGCAGCCGGAGACGACGCAGCCGCACCAGCAGGCGAACCAGGCGCAGGCCGTCGGCGGGCAGAGGAACGCGACCCGGCCGGCCCCGCGGCACGCGCGCCCCACCCAATCGAACGCGGCCCAATCAAACGCGGCCCAATCAAACGCGGCCCAATCAAACGCGGCCCGGCCCGGCACGGCCCAGTCGAGTACGGCTCAGTCAGGTACGGCTCAGACGGGCGCGGCACAGGCGGCCACGACCCGCGACAAGCGGCAGCGCCGCCAGCGGCCCGCCGAGCAGACCGGACAGGCGGGACGGGCAGGACGGGCAGGACAGGCAGGACAGAAGGGGCGGGCGGCTGCCGCCTCCACCACCCCCGACTCGGCGGCCTCCCCACGCCGCGCCAAGCGTGAGGGCCGGGTGTATCCGAAGGCGTCGACCGAGCAGCTGGACGTCGTCACGTCGAGCCCCGGCGACATCACCGCCCCCGCCCTGGCCCGGGCCGCCGCGACAGGCCCATTGGCCGATTTCGCCGCCGCGACGGGCCGGCGGCTTCTCCCCTGACCAGCGATCCCTGCGAAATGAAGGGGGCCGTTCACGCGGCCCCCTTTCGCATGTCCGCACCAGAAGTCGCCCTTCGCATGCCCGCGCCGGAAGTCGCCCTTCGCATGCCCGCGCCGGAAGTCGCCCTTCGCATGCCCGCGCCGGAAGTCGCCCTTCGCATTCCCCACCGGAAGACCCGGGGTGGTCAGTTCCCCTGGGCCTTCTTGGTCTTCGGCTCGGCGCCGTCGACGAGCTTCCGCTTGCCGAGCGGGGTGCGCAGCTTCACGGTGGTGGACTTCTTGATGGCGATCGCGGCGCACATCGTGTTCTCGGCGGCCGGATCCGCGCCCTCGTAGACCGTGACGACCACCTTCTTGGCCGTCTCCTTCGTCTTGACGCGGTCGAGCACCGTGCACGGGGCGGCGCCCGACCACCAGGTGATCCGCAGGCGTTTGCCGTGAGCGACGGGCTTGGCGCTGATCCACCGCACCTTGTGCGTGCCGATTGTGCGCCCGTGCGGTTTCGTCGGGACGGTTTCGGCGGGGGACGAGGGGCCCACAGCGGGGGCGACCGGCCCGGGCGGGGACGAGGGTGAGAGGTGTCTCGCCGCGCCCTGCGCCCCGGGCGCGGCCGTGACGGTGACGACCGCGGTGGCGATCGCCGCGAAAGCCACACCGGCGACCGTGGTGGTGATGCCGTGGATGGTACGCATGCCCCTTAGTACGGACCCGGCGGCGTCCCGGTTCAACGTGATCGGCGATCCGTCCAGGCACCGCCGAGCCGACGACCGGAGCGGACTCAACTGGCGCCGTCGACCACCTGTCTGTCGCCGAGCGGGGAGCGCAGCTCCACCTTGGTCGTCTTCTGGATCGCGATCTCGATGCAGACCGCGTCGGGGGAACGCCGGTCCTGCCCCTCGTAGAGCGTGACGATCACCTTGTCCGTCCGCTCGTCGACCTCGACCCGGTCGAGCACATGGCAGGGCTCGACGCCCGACCACCAGACCACGTCCAGCGATCGCCCGCCTTCGCCGGGGGTGGCGCTGCTCCACGGCACTTTGCGTGGGTCGAGCGTGTGTCCGACGGGCACGGCCGGAGACGGCGCGGCCTGGGTGTCGACCGGCCGGTCGGGCCCGCCCGGCGAAGCGGAGGTGGAGGTGGACGGGGTCTGTCCGCAGGCCGCCGCCATGCACAGGAGTGTCACCAGCCAGAGCGTTCGCATACCTGTGAAACGGACACGGCGCCCCGCGGGTTCAGGCACCCGTTGACGCGCGTACGGCCCACCCTCTAAATTCAACGCATGATGAATTTGTCCGGACCCGCGATAGCCGTACGAGATCTGCGGGTCTGCAGGGGTGGGGCCGAGGTGCTGCACGGCCTCACGTTCACCGTGCCGAGAGGCCAGGTCACCGGCCTGCTCGGCCCGAGCGGGTGCGGCAAGACGACGCTGATGCGCGCGATCGTCGGGGTGCAGGTCGTCACCGGGGGAGAGGTGACCGTCCTCGGCGAGGCGGCCGGAAGCGCCGGACTGCGCCGCAGCATCGGCTACTCGACGCAGAGTCCCGCCATCTACCGCGACCTCACGGTCCGGGAGAACCTCCGCTACTTCGCCGCCGTCCTCGGCGCGCCGAAGGACGACGTCGAGCGCGTGCTGGCGGAGGTCGGCCTCGCCGACGCCGGTCACCAGCTCGGCGGCACGCTCTCCGGCGGACAGCTCGGCCGGGCCGGTCTCGCCGTCGCCCTGCTGGGCAGTCCGGAACTGCTGATCCTCGATGAGCCGACCGTCGGGCTCGACCCCGTGCTGCGTCAGGAGTTGTGGGCGCTCTTCCACCGTCTCGCCGAGGCCGGGGTGACGCTCCTGGTCTCCAGCCATGTCATGGACGAGGCGGCGCGCTGTCAGCGGCTCATCGTGCTGCGCCAGGGGGAGATCCTCGCCGACGGCACGCCGGACGGCCTGCGCGAGCGGACGAGGACGACGGATCTGGAGGAGGCGTTCCTGCGCCTGATCGAGGAGAGGACGGCTGCGGCGTGAATGCGGCGATAACGATCGCCACGGCCCGGCGGATCATGACCCAGCTGCGGCACGACCACCGCACGGTCGCGCTGATGGTCTTCGTGCCGACGCTGGTGATGATCCTGCTCTACTACGTCATCGGCGACGAGCGGGCCTTCGCCCACTGGACGCCGATCCTGCTGTGCGTCTTTCCCTTCCTGACGATGTTCCTCGTCACCTCGATCGCCACGCTGCGCGAGCGTTCGTCGGGCACGCTGGAGCGGCTGATGGCGATGCCACTGGGGAAGCTCGACCTCCTCCTCGGGTACGGCATCGCGTTCAGCCTGCTGGCCTGCGTCCAGGTGGTGCTGGCCCTCGTGGTCTCGCTCACGTGGCTGGGCTACGACCCGGCGGGGAAGGTGTGGCCGCTGGTGCTCGTGGCGCTGCTCAACGCCGTGCTCGGCACCGCGCTGGGGCTGCTGTGCAGCGCGTTCGCCCGCACCGAGTTCCAGGCCGTGCAGTTCATGCCGGTGGTGATGCTCCCCCAGGCGTTCCTCGGCGGGATCCTGGTGCCGCGTGATCAGATGGCCACCGTGCTGCAATGGGTGTCCGACGTGCTGCCGATGTCGTACGCGATCGACGCGATGCGGGGCGCCGCGGCAGGCGGCGAGCTGAGCGGGGAGTTCTGGCGCGACGTGCTCATCGTCGCGGGGTCCGCCGTGCTGGCCCTCGTCCTCGGGGCCGCCACGTTGCCTCGCCGGACCCGATGACCGACGCCGGACCCGATGACCGACGCCGGGCCCGATGACCGGCGCGGAGCCCCCGGCCCGCGACGGGCCGGGGGCTCCCGGTGGTTCCGGCGGGTGGGCGTCAGCGCTCGCCGGGCACCCAGTCGTCGCTCGGCTGCGGCGCCGCCGACTTGAACGTCGCCGACACGGACGGCGGCACCGGGTCGGGGAACGGCGCGCAGTGCACGTCCGGGCCGGGCCGGCCGGCGGGCAGTGTGCCGTCGGTCAGGTACGCCTTCCAGATGTCGTCGACGCACGCGTCGCCGCGGCCGGTCAGGCCGTGGTTGCCGCCGCCGTCCATGACCACCAGGCGCGAGGCGGGAAACAGCCGGTGCATCTCGACACCGCCCTGATAGGGCGTGGCCGCGTCCTTGGTGTCCTGGAAGAACAGCGCGTTCTGGATCCCCCGACCGTCGATGCGCTGCTGGTGCGTCGCCCGGACGGGCCAGTAGGCGCACTGGGCGTTGAACCAGGCGTTGCCCCAGGTCAGGAAGGGAGCCGTACGGTAGGACCGCCACCAGTCGAGATGCCAGGCGGCCCACTGACGCGGCCAGCGCGCGTCGGTGCACTCGACGGCGGAGTAGGCCGCCAGCGTGTTGTCGTCACCACTGCTGTCGCCGTAGACGCCGAACGTGCTCACCAGCGGGGCCGCGTCGCCGGCCGTGACGTACCGCGACAGCGCGTCGGCCAGGCGCGGCCAGCGGGTCTTGAGATAGCCGCCCGCGAGGAACGTGTCGTCGAGCTCGTCCGGCCCGACCCTGTCCTCGGCGGGGGTCGCCTTCAGCTTGGCGCGGGCCGCGTAGTACGCCTTCTCCACGTCGGCGGCGGTGGTGCCGAGGTGGTAGGTGGAGTCGTACTTCGCGGTCCAGGCGAAGAAGTCCTTGGCCCTGGCCTCGAAGGCCTGGTTCTGGTCGAGGTTGTGGCCGTACCAGATCCGCTCGGGGTTGACGATGCTGTCCAGGACCAGGCGGCGCACCCTGTTCGGGAACAGTGTCGCGTAGGTCGCGCCGAGGTAGGTGCCGTAGGAGTAGCCGACGTAGCTGATCTGCCGCTGGCCGAGTGCCTTGCGGATCAGGTCCATGTCGTTGGCCGCGTCGACCGTGGTCATGTGCTTGAGCAGCGCGCCGTACTTCTCGCCGCACGCCGTCGCGTAGCCGCGCGCCCGCTTGGCCCAGGCGAGCTCCTCCGTCAGATCGGCCGGCACGTAGTCGGGCCGCACGGGATCGGAGTAGTGCGGGTCGCAGCTCAGCGAGGGCTCGCTGGCGCCGACGCCGCGCGGGTCGAAGCCGATCAGGTCGTACTGCGCGGCGAGCTCGTCGCCGAGCCGGGCTCCCATGATGGACGGGTAGGCCAGGCCGCTCCCGCCCGGGCCGCCCGGGTTGAACAGCAGCGCGCCCTGGTAGTGGGCGGTGTCCGTCGCCTTCTTGCGCGACACCGCGATCTTGATTTTCTGGCCGTTCGGCCGGCGGTGGTCCATCGGGACCTCGACCATCGCACACTCGATTCCCGCCGGGAGGTCCTCGCACTGGGCCCACTGGGGAGTCGGCGGGGTGTACTCGGGGGCCCGGCGGGCATCGGCTGTCGCGGGTCCCGCGACCAGTGCTCCGCTCAGACCCAGGCCGGCTGTGGCCAGCGCGATGAGGATCTTTTTCACCTGGTTACCCCTTCGGCGTCGGCGGTTCCTCCGTTGGAACCGACTTATGACGCCATCGAGCGATCATCCTGACAGCGTGAGTAAGAATCGGCCGCGACATGCAGTTGGTTGCGCAATCGCAACGCGAGCGCGGCCGCTCCGTCATGCGGGCGGTAAGCTCGACGGGCTCGGCAAGCCGCGAGGAAGATCCCCGTAGTGAGGTAGAGGCATGATCGCGATTCTCGGGACCGGCAAGATGGGAGAGGCCCTGCTCTCGGGGCTGCTGCGCGCCGGGTTCAGGCCCGAGCAGATCATAGCGACGGCACGGCGGCCGGACCGGGCCGACGCGCTGCGCGAGCGGTACGGCGTGGTGGTGGCGGGCAACGCTGAGGCCGCCAAGGGCGCCGAGACGCTGATCCTGGCGGTCAAACCGCAGGACATGGCGGCGTTGCTGGCCGAGATCGCGCCCTTCGTGCCGGCCGACCGGCTGGTGATCTCCGTGGCCGCCGGCATCACCACCCAGTTCGTCGAGTCCCGCCTGGGGGGACAGGTCCCGGTCGTGCGGGTCATGTCCAACACCCCGGTCCTGGTCGACGAGGCCATGAGCGTCATCTCGGCCGGGACGTACGCGGAAGAGGAGCACCTGGAGCGGACCGAGGCGCTGCTCAGCCCGGTGGGCAAGGTGCTGCGCATCCCCGAATCGCAGCAGGACGCGGCGACCGCGCTGTCCGGCAGCGGCCCCGCGTACTTCTTCTACCTGGTCGAGGCCATGGTCGACGCCGGGATCCTGCTGGGCATGCCCAGGGCGGCCGCGCTGGACATGGTCACCCAGTCGATCGTCGGCGCGGCGATCATGCTGCGCGACTCGGGCGAGCACCCGGTGATCCTGCGGGAGGCCGTGACCTCGCCCGGCGGCACCACGATCTCCGCCATCGCCGAGCTCGAACGGCATCGGGTGCGTGCCGCGTTCCTGGACGCCATCGAGGCCGCCCGCGACCGCAGCCGCCGACTCGCCTCCGGCTGACCACCCCGTCGTACGCGGGTTCCCGGGGAGGGCTCTTGGCCCTCCCTTTACCATTGATCGGTGAGGCTTCGTCGCGGACTTTTCCCGTTGCTCGCCGTTGCGCCTCTCCTGGTCGCCGGGTGCACCTCGGCGGAACCGGCGACGGCGGTGCTCGGCACGGTCACCCGCGCATCGGTCAGCGAGGTCGTCGAGGCCCCCGCCACCGTCGCGGCGCGGGCCGCCGCCACGCTGACGGCCCCCGCCTCCGGCACCGTGGCCGCCCTGTACGTCCAGGACGGCGACACCGTGAAAAAGGGCCAGATCCTGGCGCGGATCAGCTCCCCCCAGGCGAAGGAGCAGCTCGCCGAGGCGCGGAAGGCCGACAGGAAGGCGGCCAGGCCGATCTCCATGGGGGGCGCGGGCGCCCAGGCGGCGGCCGTACGGCTGCCGCACCTCAGCCTGTCCTCGGCCTCGCTGGAGTCACAGGTCGCGCTGTCCTTCGCCAAGGCCAGGAAGGCGGTGAAGGCGGTCGACGACCGGGTGATGAGGGACCGGCTGCTGACCGCGATCGATGAGGCCCAGGAACGGCACCGGGCCCAGCGGCGGGCTCTCGACCAGGTGGTCGCGGGCCTCAACCGATCGCTCGAACAGGCGCTCTCGCAGGTGACAGGACAGCTGACCGGGCAGCTGCGATCCGGGCTGAACGGGTTGGCCGCCTCCCTGTCGTCGCTCCAGGAGGCATCGCGATCGCAGACCAGGGCGGCCGTGCTCGCCGCCAGGCGGACCGTGAGCGCGCTGGTCATCCGGGCGCCGTTCGGCGGCGTGGTCACGCTCGGCGGACCCTCCGCCGGCGGCACGGCGGGCATCGGCGGTCTGGGCGCCGCGCTCGGCGGCGCCGGCGGGACGGCCGGCTCACTCGACCTCGGCGCGCTGAGCGGCCGCCTGGCGGCTCCGGGCGGCGGCCGATCGGCCGGGGTCATCGCCACCGGGGTGCCGGTCTCCGCCGGGGACGCCGTCGTCACGGTCACCGACGTCTCCACGCTCACGCTCTCCGCCGACGTTGACGAGACCGACGTGCTGCTGGTCGACAAGGGGACCCCGGCCCAGGTCGAGCTCGACGCGGTGACCGGTGCGAGCTACCCCGCCACCGTGGTGGGCGTCGGCGTCTCGCCCAAGGAGGGTGCGACCGGCGGGGTCAGCTATCCCGTACGGCTCGAACTCGGCAAGGGGACCTACGACGGCGGCGCCGCCGCACCCGATCCGAAGCCCGGCATGAGCGCGGTGGTCCGGCTCACCGTGCGGCGGTCTCCCGACGCGGTGGCCGTACCCGCCTCTGCTGTCGCGACCAGCGACAGGGACACGATCGTCTGGGCCGTGCGGGACGGCAGGGCCGAGCGCCGCGTGGTCCGCCTGGGCGCGCAGGGGGACGCGGTCGTCGAGATCCTCGACGGGGTGTCGCCGGGCGAGCGCATCGTGATCAAAGGCGCCGACGCCGTCACCCCCGGTCAGCCCCTCCCATGACACCCACCACCACCGACCCCCGTTGTGGTGATCTTGCAATTTCTCGCAGGAAAGGCCGGTGACCTGGGGCGACATGTGCGGTGATCTTGCAGATTCTCGCAGAGACACGGCGCGACCCGCATCGGAGCCATCCGTGATCTTGCAGTCCGCGCCGGCGTTCGATGCCGTCGACCTCGTCCGCTCCTATCCGCTCGACGGCGGCGTCCGCGTCGACGCGCTGCGCGGCGTGACCCTGCGCATCGGCCAGGGGGAGTTCGTGGCGATCGTGGGGCCGTCGGGGTCGGGCAAGTCGACGCTGATGCACCTGCTCGGCTGCCTCGACCGGCCGACGTCCGGGCTGCTCCGGGTCGGCGGGGTGGACGTGTCCACGCTCGACGACACCCGGCTGGCCGAGCTGCGCAACCGGGCCATCGGCTTCATCTTCCAGTCGTTCCACCTGCTGGCCCGCACCACGGCGCTGGACAACGTCGCGCTGCCGCTCGTCTACCGGGGCGTACCGAAGCCGGAGCGGCGGGCGCGGGCGCGGGCCGCGCTCGAGGCGGTCGGGCTGGGGCACCGGCTCGGACACCGGCCGTCCCAGATGTCCGGAGGCGAGCAGCAGCGGGTGGCCATCGCACGCGCGCTGGTGGGCGATCCGCAGGTGCTGCTCGCCGACGAGCCGACCGGGAACCTCGACTCGCGCAACGGCGAGGAGGTGATGGCCCTCCTGGAACGACTCAACACCGAGGGCGGCGTCGCGGTCGTGCTGGTCACCCACGACCAGGAGGTCGCGGCCCGGGCGCGTCGCCAGATCCGCGTCCGCGACGGGCTCGTGGAGCTCGACACGGCCGCCCGTACGGCCCGGCACGACGGAGGTGCGCGGTGAGGGCGGCCGAGGCGCTCCGGATGGCGGTCGAGGCCCTCCGGGTCAACCGGCTGCGCACCGTGCTCACCATGCTCGGCGTGATCATCGGCGTGCTGGCGGTGGTGATCCTGGTCGCCATCGGGACCGGCGCCAAGAACGCGGTGGAGAAGGAGATCGCCGGGCTGGGCAGCAACATCATCCTGGTGGTGCCCGGTGAGGTGGGCCTGGGGGCCGTCCCGACGCAGAGCCGCCTCGACCTGGCGGACGTGGCCTATCTGAGGAGGGTGGTCGGCGACCCGGCGAAGGTGACGGTGGCCGTCAACTCGGGCGAGCCGGTCCGGGTCGGACGCACCGAGGTATTCGCCACGATCACCGGCACGGACGAGTACATGCCGGGCATATTCGAGCGGCCCCTGCATCGCGGCCGCTACCTCGGCGGGACCGATGTCGACACCCGGCGCCGGGTGGCCGTCCTGGGCGCGGAGGCGGCGAGGAAGCTGTTCGGCGACGTCGATCCGGTGGGACGTCAGGTGACGATCGCCGGGGTGCGGTTCCGCGTGGTCGGGGTCTACGAGACGGTCGGCTCCACCTTCGGCGTCGCTCGCGACCAGGAGGTGCACATCCCGGTCACCACGGCGCAGCGGCTCATCGGGCTCGACCGGATCAACGGCATCGCGGTGGGCGCGTCGGGCCCGGAGGAGATCGACCGGCTGCGCGGCCGGGTGGTCTCCGCGCTGGAGCAGCGATATCCCGACGAGAAGTTCTCGGCCGTCACCCAGACGCAGCTCCTCGGTACGATCGGCACGGTGCTCGGCATGCTCACGGGGGTGCTGGCCGCCATCGCCGGCATCTCGTTGCTGGTCGGCGGCGTCGGGGTGTCCAACATCATGCTCGTCGGGGTGCGGGAGCGGACCAGGGAGATCGGCCTGCGCAAGGCTCTGGGCGCCCGCCAGCGGGACATCCTCGGGCAGTTCCTCATCGAGGCGGTGCTGCTCACGACCATCGGCGGCACGATCGGCATCGCCCTCGGCGTGGGCGGGGCGCTGCTGATCGGGGCGCTCACCCCGGTGCCGGCCGTGATCACCTGGTGGTCGATCGCGCTCGCGTTCGGGGTCTCGGCCGGGGTCGGCGTCTTCTTCGGGGTCGCGCCGGCTCGGCGGGCCGGCCGCCTCGACCCGGTCGTCGCACTCCGCTCCGAGTGAGTCGACCCGACGCCGAGTGAGTCGGACTCCGCTCCGAGTGAGTCGACCCGACGCCGAGTGAGTCGCACTCCGCTCCGAGTGAGTCGACCCGACGCCGAGTGAGTCGCACTCCGCTCCGAGTGAGTCGACCCGACGCCCAGTGAGTCGCACTCCGCGCCGAGCGAGCCGTGCCCGGCACGGTACGGTCGTGGACATGAGTCAGGCGGTGCGGGTCATCTGGGATGACGCCCTGGTTTCCTACGATTTCGGTCCCGGGCATCCGTTGGCGCCGGTGCGCGTCGAGCTCACCATGGCCCTCGCCCGCGATCTCGGCGTGCTCGGCGGGGTGGAGCTGGCCGGCTGCGCTCCGGCCACCGACGACGAGCTGGCACTGGTCCACAAACGGGACTACATCGAGGCGGTCAAGACCGCATCCAGGACCGGCCGTCCCGATCTGCGCCATGGGCTCGGTACGGAGGACAATCCGACCTTCACCGGCATGCACGCGGCGGCCGCACTGGTCACGGGGGCGACGCTGGAGGCGGCACGGACGGTCTGGCGGGGCGAGGCCGAGCACGCGGTCAACGTGGCGGGCGGGCTGCACCACGCGATGACGGCGGCGGCGAGCGGTTTCTGCGTCTACAACGACCCGGCCGTGGCGATCGCCTGGCTGCTCGCGCAGGGCGCCTCCAGGGTCGCCTACGTGGACATCGACGTCCATCACGGCGACGGCGTCCAGGCGATGTTCTACGACGACCCGCGGGTTCTCACGATCAGCCTGCACGAGAGCCCGCGCACGCTCTTCCCGGGGACCGGCCTCCCGCAGGAGACGGGCGCCGAGGGCAGCGCGGTCAACGTGGCGCTGCCGGCGGGCTGCGGCGACGCGGGCTGGCTGCGGGCCTTCCACGCCGTCGTGCCGCCGCTGCTGCGCGAGTTCGCGCCGGAGGTGCTCGTGACCCAGCAGGGCTGCGACAGCCACGCGCTCGACCCGCTCGCCAACCTCATGCTCAGCGTCGACGGCCAGCGTACGGCTTACGCGGCGCTGCACCGGCTGGCTCACGAGACCGCGGGCGGCCGCTGGATCGCCGTCGGCGGCGGAGGTTACGAACTCGTGCGGGTCGTGCCGCGCACGTGGACGCATCTGATCGCGGAGGTGGCCGGCGCCCCCCTCGACCCGCGGACCGGAACCCCGCAGAGCTGGCGCACCCTGGTCGCTGAGCGGACGGGGGAGACGGCGCCGCTGACCATGACCGACGGGCGAGATCCGTCCTGGCGCGAGATCTCCGAGGGATACGACCCGGCGGACGCCATCGATCGGGCGATCATGGCGACCAGGAACGCCGTGTTCCCCCTCCATGGCCTGGATCCGCTGCCCTGATCCCATTCCGGACACCCCAAATGCGGGTATTTCGCCGCCACTTTTCCACCCCTGGCCCCGCCGTTTGCCAACTTTTCGGTGATCCTGGGCGAGGCTGAAGGGTAAGGCGTTGGTCCGTTCCAACATTGTGATGTGAGGGGCGGTACGGCTGCTGCCAGCGACTTTCCCGATTTGGCCGTCGGATGGCGGCAAAGTGGGGGGTTTGCCTACTCGGAGTCCCGACTTACGCTGACAGCAGTACACGTGCGTGAGCGATGGCACCAGTGGGGATAACCCGGAAACACGTGCGGAAGAGGCGTCCGATGGGTGCAGGCGAAAGACCTCTCAGCGAGGTGAAGTTCCTGACGGTGGCGGAGGTGGCCACTGTCATGCGGGTGTCCAAGATGACGGTGTACCGACTCGTGCACTCGGGCGAGTTGCCGGCAATCAGGGTCGGCCGGTCCTTCAGAGTGCCGGAGCAGGCGGTGCACGACTACTTGAGGGACGCGTTCATCGAAGCCGGATGAAGCGGCTCGCTGGTCAGCGGCCACGCGGGGTCCCCGGGGGAGCGATCTACCGTGGATCGCCGGTAGGCTGTTGAGCCGGTGTGCGCTCGCGCGCCGGTTCGACATCCGCCACCTTCACCTGGGGGTCCCGTGGGCTCTGTGATCAAGAAGCGCCGCAAGCGTATGGCCAAGAAGAAGCACCGCAAGCTGCTCAAGAAGACGCGCATACAGCGGCGTAACAAGAAGTAGCCGGACGGAGCGCGCACCTGTTCCACACTCATGCGAGGCGTCGATGACCCACAACGTGCTCGTCACCGGGGTCTCCCGCCATATCGGCCGGCGAGTGGCGAGCGCTCTCGCAGCGGACCCGGACGTCGACCGCGTCATCGGCGTCGACACGGTGCCGCCCTCTTCCCCGTCGCGGGAAGACGACGCGCCGCCGCTCGGCCGTACCGAATTCGTCCGCGTCGACCTGCGCAGCCCTGACGTGGCGCGGGTCATCTCGGCGGCGGACGTCGACACCGTCGTGCACCTGAGCCTGGTGAGCGGCCCGGCGAAGAGCCGCTCAGCCGTCAAGGAGCACAACGTCATCGGCACCATGCAGTTATTGGCGGCGTGCCAGCGATCGGAGACGGTGCGCAGGGTCGTGGTGCGCTCCACCACGGCCGTTTACGGCTCGTCGCCGAACGCCCCGGCCGTGTTCAGCGAGGACACCGAGCCGGCCGAGGCGTCGCACCACGGCTACGAGAAGGACGCGGTCGAGGTCGAGGCGAGCGTCCGCGGGTTCGCCCGGCGGCGGCCCGACGTGGTGACCACCACGCTGCGGTTCGCCGCCCTGATGGGCCCCGGCGTCGACTCGCCGTTGACCCGCTACTTCGCCCGGCCCGTGCTGCCCACCGTGTTCGGGTTCGATCCGCGGCTGCAGTTCGTCCACGAGGACGACGCGGTCGAGGTGCTGGCCCGCGTGGCACGGGAGGACCACCCCGGCGTGTTCAACGTGGCCGCGGACGGTGTGCTGCTCCTGTCCCAGTGCGCGCGGCGGGCGGGCCGGCCGGTGCTGCCGGTGCCGTCCCCGGCGCTGCGGTTCCTCGGCTTCTCCTCGGAGCAGTTGGCGTTCCTGACCCATGGACGGGTGGTGGACGCCGCCCGGCTCGCCGTCGAGCTCGGCCATCGGCCGAAGTACGACACGGCGGCGGCGTTCGACGACTTCCTGGCGGTGCGGCGATGAGCGAGCCGGGGGCACGCCGGGACACGAGCGAGGCGGCCGCCGAGCTGCTCGCCTTCCTGCGGCGCAGGATCTCCGGAGATTACGAGATCGACGAGTTCGGCTTCGATCCGGAGTTCCACGACAGGGTCATGATCGAGCTGCTGCGGCCGCTCTACCGGCACTGGTTCCGGGTCGAGACCCTCGGCATGGCGAACGTGCCCGCTGACTCCGGCGCCCTCGTGGTGGCCAATCACTCCGGCACGCTGCCACTCGACGCGCTGATGCTGCAGGTCGCGCTGCACGACGAGGCGGACCGCGCGGTCCGGCTGCTCGGCGCGCACCTGGTCTACCAGCTTCCCGTCCTGGGCCACCTGGCCCGCAAGGGCGGCCACACCCTGGCCTGTCCTGAGGACGCCGACCGGCTGCTGCGCAAGGGAGAGCTGGTCGGAGTGTTCCCCGAGGGGTTCAAGGGCATCGGCAAGCCGTTCTCCGAGCGCTACCGGCTGCAGCGGTTCGGCCGGGGCGGCTTCGTGACCTCGGCGATCCGCGCCGGGGTGCCGATCATCCCCTGCTCGATCGTGGGGGCCGAGGAGATCTACCCCAAGATCGGCGACATGCCGATGCTGGCCAGGATGCTCGGCCTGCCGTACCTGCCGATCACCCCGTTCTTCCCCTGGCTCGGTCTGTTCGGGCTGGTGCCGCTGCCGTCGAAGTGGCTGATCGAGTTCGGCGAGCCGATCCGCACCGACGAGTACGACACGGAGGACGCCGACGACCCGGCCGTGGTCTTCGAGCTGACCGATCACATTCGGGAGACCATGCAGCAGCGGCTGAACGAACTGCGGGTGCGCCGCGGCCCCGCCTTCTCCGGGATCTTCTGAGTCCCTCTCCCAGGTCAGAACGTGGAACGGTAGTGCCGGCGCAGGGCGATGCCGGCGGCGATGCCGCCCGCGACGGCCCCGGCGGTCGCGGCGATCGGCAGGCCGATCATCGTGGCCTTACGGCCCGTCCGGAAGTCGCGGATCTCCCAGCCGTGCTCCCTGGCGTGCTCACGCAGCTCGCTGTCCGGGTTGATCGCGTGGGGATGCCCGACCAGCGAGAGCATCGGCAGGTCGTTGGCCGAGTCGCTGTAGGCCGAGCAGCGGGACAGGTCGAGCCCCTCGCGGCGGGCCAGGGCCCGGATGGCCTCCGCCTTCGCCGGCCCGTGCAGCAGGTCGCCGACGAGCCTGCCGGTGTAGGCGCCGCCGGAGGTCTCCGCCACCGTGCCGAGCGCTCCGGTCAGGCCGAGACGCTGTGCGATCACCCGGGCCAGTTCGACCGGGGTGGCGGTGACCAGCCACACCCGCTGCCCGGCGTCCAGGTGGCTCTGGGCGAGGGCGCGGGTGCCGGCCCAGACCCGGTCGGCCATCACCTCGTCGTAGATCTCCTCGCCCAGCCGTACGACGTCGTCGACCTTCAGACCGGCGACGAACGCGAGGGCCATCTCCTTGGCCTTGGCGATGTGCTCCGGATTCTCGTTCCCGCGGATCCGAAACCACGCCTGGCCGAGGGCGAACTTCGTGAGGTCCCTGGTGGTGAACAGGCCCCGCGCGGCCAGGCCGCGGGCGAAGTGGTAGATCGAGGCCCCGCGCATCATCGTGTTGTCGACGTCGAAGAAAGCGGCCGCCGTGAGGTCGGGCTCGACCGCCGGGGCCGCGACGGCCGCTGCGGCCGCCACCTCACCGGCCATCTCCGCCGCCTCCCGCCGTCGCAATAGCCGCCTCATGGCTCATCAGCTTAACCGCCGAGAGTGCGTGAGACGGGCGTCAGCCGGAGCGGCGACGCCGTGTCATGGTCCGGAAACCGCGAATGTGTCGATATAGATCAAGTACTTCTGCGCCTTGTCGCGATTTTTCCGGTCGAGCTTCGGCAGCAGCGGCTCCACCATCGTGCGCTGCTGCCGCACGAAGCGGCGGGCCTCCCCGGGATCATCGCGTACGACATGGTTCAGCGCGGTCTTGGTCGTGGTGTCCATGTCGTCGAGAGCCTGCGAGATGAGCCGGTGCAGTTCCGGTGCCGACTCCCGCGGCGCGGTCTCGTGGATGAGGCAGGCCGTCTCCGCCGCGCGCAGATGCGCCGCCGCCATCTCCCGCCGGGCCAGGTCCTCGTCGTCGTACGCCAGGGACAGCAGCGTCGACTCCGCGCCTCGCTTGAGCGGATAGAGCAGGTCGCCCGGCATCGCGTGATGGGTGTGGAACCCGGTGGCGAACATGCCGGCCAGCAGCAGCACGAACACGAGGGCGGAGCGGAGCCCGGACCGCCGGTGGGCCGTCCGGGACCGGAGCCGGGCCCTTCCTGGCGCGGCGGCGGCGTTCCCGGCCTGCTCGGCGGCGTGCTCGCGAAGCAGTTCGGCGCGCAGCCGGGCGCGGAAGTCCGGGCTCGGGCCGGGAATCGCGCCGAGATCGGCGACGCGTGCCGCGACCCGGCGTGAGTTCTCCCACCAGCCCATGACGCTCTCCGCCATCCCCCGTTTGATCGGCCACTCGTACACTTGCCCAACGAGGTGACGCCACTGGAGTTACGGCAGGTCGCCAGGTCTAATCGAGATCCTTCGGCAGCGCCCGGGCCAGCGACTTGATCGCGCGGAACTGGAGCGCCTTGATCGCCCCACTTTTCTTGCCCATGATCAACGCGGTCTCGGCGAGCGACATCCCGTGCAGGAACCGCAGGATCACGCACTCCTGCTGCTCCGCCCCGAGCTGCTTGATCGCCTGCATCACACGCTCGTTGACCATGTTCGTGACGACGGCGTTCTCCGGGATGTGCCGACCGTCGAGGGGGGTGTCGAACACCTCCGCCGTGGTCACCTCGAGGCGGTTGCGGCCCGACTTGTAGTGGTCGGTGACGAGGTTGCGGGCGATCGTCATCAGCCAGGCGCCGAAGTCGCGGCCCTGCCAGGTGTAATCGGCGATGCCGCGGAGTGCGCGCAGGAAGGTTTCACTGGTGAGATCCTCGGCGAGTGCGTGGCTTCCCACACGAAAGTAGACGTACCGATAGACGAGTTCCAGATATCGGTCGTAGAGCATGCCGAACGCCTCGCTGTCGCCCATCTTGGCGCGCAGCACCAGTGTTCGCATCTCGTCACGATCGTTCTCACGCTCGCGGGTGATGCGGCGGGCGGCGGCGGCTGGTGGGGACAGCCCGGCCAACGGCCACGTGTTCGGCATCCGGTATCCCTTGGGGGAAGGGGAGTCGGCGTGCTCGAACACTCTACCCGTACGGGACCCGGCACCGGCTACCGATGGAAAGGGATTGTCCGGCAGCATGGGTTCCACCATGGAACTCGTTGTCGCTCTCCTCGCGTTCGCCGGCGCCCTGCTCGCCGGGATAACGACCGGTGTGCTCGTCAACCGCCTGCGAGGTGAGCCCGCAGGCTGGCTGATCGCATGGAGCATCACCACGGGCGCGCTGACCCTGTCACTCGGTGCGATCGCCATCGGTCACCTCGCGGGCTTCGGCGGGCCGACCTTCCGGGCGCTCCAGATCACCGGATCGCTGCTGGCGCCGCTGTGGCTGGCGGTGGGCGTGATGCAACTGCTGGCCGAGAAGGCCTCGGCCCGGTTCGCGGGGTGGCTGATCGGCATCTCCGTGACGGTGGTCGGAGCGGTGATCATGCTACTCGACCCCCTCGCGGGAGAGTTCACCAAGCAGCTTCCCAACGGCCCCGTGCACTGGGACATCTGGCCGGAGTGGCTGCTGCGGGGCGTCCACGGGCTCGTGATCCTGATGCTGCTGATCTCGCTGGCGATCGCCCTGCTGAGCTGGCGCGACGGAGACGACTACGACGCCGACAACATGAACGCGTCCGTCGTGCTCGCCCCGGCCGGCATGGCGCTGTCGGCCGCGCTGGAGCTCACACTCCCCGGGATCCTGATCGTGGCGCTCATGGCCGCGACCGCCGGCGGGATCTGGTACGCCGTGGCCCGGCCGCTCGCGCCGTACGACGACGAGGAGGACGAGGACGACGACGGCTACGACGTCCCCGAGGGGCGGGCCCGGGCCTCCCGTTCGGCCGCCTCGTCGGCGGCCCATCCGGTGAGCGGCCCGCAGAGCGCTTCGGCGGGTTCCCCCGCGGGCCCCGGGGGTGCGCTCCCGCGCAGGTCCGGCCTGGGCGACCTCGTGGCGGAGTATCGGGCCGGCGAGCAGAGCGAGATCGACTACGCCGCCAGGATGCGCCACCACCCGCAGGAGGGCGACTTCTCCCCCCGGCAGCCCCAGGGCGACTTCCCTTCCCGGCACGGCCAGCAGGACTTCGCTCACCACCAGCCCCAGCAGGATTTCAGTCACCACCAGCCCCAGCAGGATTTCGCTCCCCACGAGCCTCAGCCGGACGACTTCGGCGGCCCCGCCACCGGTCAGTTCATGGTCTCGCCCGATTACGGCATGCCGGCCGGGACTCCGTCCGTACCGGACGCCCCGGCCGGCCCCGAGGCGCCGCCGATCCCCGAGGAGCTCGCGGCGAATTTCGGGGTCGGCTTCGGCGGAGCCTCGGCCAGGCAGCGCCCGACCGGGCCGCACGCTACGGGGGCACATTCGACGGGGGCGCACGCCGCCGGGGCGCATTCGACGGCGCAGGCGGCCATGCACGGCGACCGTACGGTGCGGCCCGCGCCCGGGATCTACGGCCTGCTGACCGTGTTCACGCTGCTCGACGGGTCGGGCGAGGCGTTCGACAAGCTGGCGGAGGAGACGGTCGAGGCCGTGCGGCGCAACGAGCCGGACACGCTGGTCTTCATCTGCCACGCGGTCAAGTCGGCGCCGCTCCAGCGGATCGTCTACGAGCTGTACCGGGACGAGGTGGGCTACACCGAGCACCTGCGTCAGCCGCACATGGAGCGCTTCGTCAACGAACGGCAGGCGCTGGTGCTGGCGGCGAACGTCATCGAACTCACCGTCAACGCGGCCAAGGTCATCCCCCTCCCGACCGCGCTCTTCTAGTCCGGGCCGCTACGCCGCTCTTCCAGGCCGCTAGGCCAGGGCGGCGCGCAGGCGTGCCTCGTCGATGCGCCAGTAGCCCTGCTGCACGCCGTCGACCAGGACGACGGGGATCATCTCCCAATACCTGGCGAGGTCGTCGGGAGATCGGGTGATGTCGCGCTCCTCCCAGCCCACCCCGAGCTCCCCGGCCACGCGTTCGACCACGGCGCGGGCGTCATCGCACAGATGGCAACCGGGCTTCCCGAGCAACGTGATCCTCGTCATGCTCCCAGCTTATTGGGCCCAAGGGTACGGGCCGAGTTCGCGATCGAGCTCCCCTCCTGGGACAGTGGAGACACAGGCCGACTTTGTGCATGCCTTCACAAAGGCACTAATCTGATGTCCAATCGTCCTCACCCCTGGAGCTCCGGCACGTGACCCGCCGTATCCCGCAAGCACGCGACCGCGGTATCCCCGACGCCACCGTGGCGCGGCTGCCGTTGTACCTGCGCGCGCTCAACGGGCTGGCCGAGCGGGGCACGCCGACGGTCAGCTCGGAGGATCTCGCGGCGGCCGCCGGGGTCAACTCGGCCAAGCTGCGCAAGGACCTGTCCCACCTCGGTTCGTACGGCACCCGCGGAGTTGGGTACGACGTCCAGTATCTGATCTATCAGATCTCGCGTGAGCTTGGTCTCACCCAGGACTGGGCCGTGGCCATCGTCGGGGTGGGAAACCTCGGGCGAGCCCTCGCCAACTACGGCGGGTTCGTGTCCAGGGGGTTCAGGATCGCGGGCCTGTTCGACGCCGATCCGCAGATGGTGGGCGACCGGATCGCGGGCCTGACCGTCGAGCACATCGACGAGCTGGAATCGGTCATCAAGAAACGTGGGGTGTCGATCGTGGTGATCGCGACACCGGCGGGCGCGGCCCAGCAGGTGTGCGATCGGGTCATCGCGGCGGGTGTCACCAGCATCCTGAACTTCGCCCCGGTCGTCCTCTCCGTGCCCGACGGAGTGGACGTACGTAAGGTCGATTTATCGATCGAATTGCAGATCCTGGCGTTTCATGAGCAGCGCAAGGCGGACGGGGTGGTCATGTGAGTGAGCGATCGAACGGAGCGAACTCATGAGTCTCCTGGCCGTCGGACTCAGCCACCGCACCGCCCCCGTGGGGGTGCTGGAGCGTGTCACGGTTAGCGGTGACGCGCTCGTCAAGCTGCTGCACGACGTGCGGCAGCACGAGAACGTGTCCGAGGCGCTCGTCGTCTCCACGTGCAACCGGGTGGAGGTCTACGCGGCCGTCGATCGCTTCCACGGCGGCGTGACGGCGGTGACGAACCTGCTCACCGTGCACTCCGGCCTGTCGACCGGGGAGCTCGCCGATCACCTCTATGTGCACTACCAGGAGCGCGCGGTCCAGCACCTGTTCACGGTCGCCTGCGGCCTGGACTCCATGGTGATCGGCGAGGGGCAGATCCTCGGCCAGATCCGCTCGGCGCTGCGGCTGGCCCAGGACGAGGGCACCGCGGGGACCATGCTCAACGAGCTCGCCCAGCACGCGCTGCGCGTCGGCAAGCGGGCCCACGCGGAGACGGGCATCGACCGGGCCGGGGCCTCGCTGGTCGGGGTGGGCCTGACCCTCGCCGAGCGGGTGATCGGCCCGGTCGCGGGCAGACGCGCCCTGGTCATCGGCGCGGGCTCGATGAGCTCGCTGGCCGCCGCGACCCTGGCCAGGGCCGGCGTCACCGACATCGTGATCGCCAACCGCACCTTCGAACGCGCCGCCCGGCTCGCCGAGACCGTCGGCGGGCGGGCCGTGGAGCCGGCGGCTGTTCCGGCCGAGCTGGCCGAGGCCGACCTGGTCATCTCATGCGTGGGGGCGGGCCACCGGTCGATCACGGTGGACATGGTCGAGGCCGCGATGCGGGGCCGGAACGACGCGCTGTTCCTGCTCGACCTGGCGCTGCCGCACGACGTGGAGCCCGGTGTGCGAGCGCTGCCGGGCGTGACGCTGGTCGATCTGGAGTCGATGCAGCAGGTCGGACTCGGCGCCGCCGGATCGGCCGACGGGGGGCGGGGCCTGCCCGAATGCACGGTCTCCGACGGGGGACGGACCCAGGCGATCTGCGATGTCCGGCGCATCATCGCCGAGGAGGTCGCGGCCTACCTGGACGCCGAGCGGGCGTCCGTGGTGACCCCTACCGTGATAGCGCTGCGTAACATGGCCGCGGGCGTGGTGGAGGCCGAAATCGGCCGATTGATGTCACGGTTGCCGGAGCTGGACGGGCGGGTGCGCGACGAGGTCACCCAGACCGTACGCAGGGTGGTCGACAAGCTGCTGCACGAGCCGACCGTACGGGTCAAGAAGCTGGCGGCTTCGCCCGGTGGCGGCCACTATGCCGAGGCGCTTCGCGAGTTGTTCGACCTCGATCCCACGACTCCGGAAGCCGTTTCCAGGATGGAGACAGACGAATGAGCGGTGTGGCGGAAACCGCCCTGCGGATGGGCACCCGCAAGAGTGTGATGGCGACCACCCAGTCGGGCCGGGTCGGCGACCGGCTGACCGCCCGCACCGGCAGGGCCGTACAGCTGGTGGGGGTCACCACGTTCGGCGACGTCTCCCGGGCCCATCTGACCCAGCTCGGCGGGACCGGCGTCTTCGTGAGCGAGCTGCGCAACAAGCTGATCGAGGGGGAGATCGACTTCGCCGTCCACTCGTTGAAGGATCTCCCCACGACCCCCGACGAGCGGATCGCCCTCGCCGCGATCACGGTGCGGGACGACCCCAGGGACGCGCTCGTCAGCAACGTCAAGTTCGCCGACCTGCCCGCCGGGGCGCGCATCGGCACCGGCTCGCCGCGCCGGGTCTCCCAGCTCCGCATGCTCAGGCCGGACCTTGAGTACGTCCCCATCCGGGGGAACGGGGACACCCGCATCGGCAAGGTCACCTCCGGCGAGCTGGACGGCGTGGTCATGGCCGCCGCCGGACTGGGCCGTCTCGGCCGGGACGCCGACATCTCCCAGGTGTTCGAGGTGGACGAGGTGCTGCCCGCCCCCGGGCAGGGCGCCCTCGCCGTCGAGTGCCTGGCGAGCCGTACCGATCTCATCGAGCTGCTGAACGTCCTCGACGACCCGCGCACGCGGGCGGCGGTGACGGCCGAACGCTCGGTGCTCGCCGCCCTCGAGGCCGGATGCTCGGCACCGGTAGGTGCCTTCGCCTCCGGTGACGGGCACATTCTCAATCTGACCGCGGCCGTCGTCGCCGTCGACGGTCTCCGGTCGGTGCGCAAGTCCGCCTCCGGACCTTCTTCTGCGGCCATGGAACTGGGACGCGACCTCGCGACCGCCATGATCGCCGAAGGGGCCGGCACGTTGATGGGGGAGCAGGCCCATTGAGCCCCGCTATTGACCACAGTCCACAGTCCCGGTCCGGATTCGTCGCGTTCGTCGGCGCCGGTCCGGGTGACGAGAACCTGCTCACGCTGCGCGGCGCCGACCTGTTGAGCAAGGCGGACGTCGTCGTCCTGGACCGCGAGGCGTACGGCTCGCTGCTGCGCCACTGCCGGAAGGGCGTCGAGATCGTCGATGCGGAAACGGCGGAGAACTCGGTGTCGCTGCGGATCCTCCAGGAGGCCAAGGCCGGGCGGACCGTCGTGCGGCTGTGCCCGGGCGACCCGTCGTTCTTCTCCTCGGTGACCGAGGAGGTCGCGGCCTGCGCCAAGGCCGACATCGAGTTCGAGGTCGTCCCCGGCGTCCCGCCGGCGACGGCCGTGCCGACCTACGCGGGCATCCCGCCGGCCACCGCCGTGCCGGAGTTCCGGGTCGTCGACGCCGCCCAGGTGGACGACTGGGCCGCGCACGCGACCTGCGCCGGCACCATGGTGATCTACAACGGCGTGGCGGATGCCGTACCGATCGGCAAGGCGCTGATCGCCGCGGGCATGCCGGACACCACGCCGGTGGCGGTGACCAGCGACGGCACGACGATCGAGCAGTACACCGTGGTCTCCACCCTCGGCCGCCTCGGTCCCGATCTCAAGCACGCCGGCATGACCGAGCCCGCGATGATCATTGTAGGGGAGAACGTCGCCCAGCGGGACCGCATGTCGTGGTTCGAGACCAAGCCGCTGTTCGGCTGGCGGGTGCTGGTGCCGCGCACGAAGGAGCAGGCGAAGGGGCTGTCGGAGCAGCTGCGTTCGTACGGCGCGGTGCCCGAGGAGGTGCCGACGATCTCCGTCGAGCCGCCGCGGACGCCGCAGCAGATGGACCGGGCGATCAAGGGCCTGGTCAACGGCCGCTACGAGTGGGTCGCCTTCACCAGCGCCAACGCGGTGAAGGCGGTGCGGGAGAAGTTCGAGGAGTACAGCCTGGACGCCCGGGCGTTCTCCGGGCTCAAGGTCGCGGCCGTGGGCGAGACCACGGCCCAGGCGCTCGTGGAGTTCGGCGTGCGGCCCGACCTGATGCCGACGGGCGAGCAGTCGTCGGAAGGGCTGCTGGCCGAGTGGCCGCCGTACGACTCGATGCTCGACCCGATCAACCGCGTCCTGCTGCCCCGCGCCGACATCGCGACCGAGACGCTCGTCGCCGGGCTCACCCGCCTCGGCTGGGAGTGCGACGACGTGACGGCCTACCGGACCGTGCGCGCCGCGCCCCCGCCCGCGCCCATCCGGGAGGCGATCAAGAGCGGCGGGTTCGACGCGGTGCTGTTCACCTCGTCGTCGACCGTACGGAACCTCGTCGGCATCGCCGGCAAGCCGCACAACGTCACGGTCATCGCGGCGATCGGCCCGCAGACGGCCAAGACCGCCGAGGAGTTCGGCCTGCGGGTCGACGTGATGTCCGAGAAGCCCTCGGCCTCCACGCTCGCGGCCGCGCTGGCGGACTACGGAGCGAAGATGCGGCACGCGGCCGTCTCGGCGGGAGAGGTGCCGCGCAGGCCGTCCCAGATGCGCCGAGGCGCCCGCCGCAGGGTGAGGTGAGACCACAGTGGACGCTCGATTTCCGCAGGTTCGGCCGCGCCGGCTTCGCCGTACCGGGCCGATGCGCCGCATGGTCGCGGGGACGCGGCCGCACCCGGCCGACCTGATCCTGCCGGTGTTCGTCAAGGAGGGCATCGCCGAGCCGCAGCCGGTGGTGTCGATGCCGGGCGTCGTGCAGCACACCCGGGAGTCCCTGCGCAAGGCCGCCCATGAGGCGGCCGAGGCGGGCGTCGGCGGCATCATGCTGTTCGGCATCCCGGCGCACAAGGACGCCCGCGGCTCTGCCGCCGACGACCCCGACGGGATCGTGCAGGTCGCGCTGCGGGACATCGCCGGCGAGGTGGGCGAGGCGCTGGTCGTGATGACCGACACCTGCCTGGACGAGTACACCGACCACGGCCACTGCGGCCTGCTGACCGACACCGGCGAGGTGGACAACGACGCCACCCTGGAGCGCTACGCCGCGGCTGCGGTCGCCCAGGCGGCGGCCGGCGCCCAGATGGTCGCGCCGAGCGGGATGATGGACGGCCAGGTCGCGGCCATCCGGGCCGCGCTCGACGCGAACGGCTTCGCCGAGATCCCGATCATGGCCTACTCCGCGAAGTACGCCTCCGGGTTCTACGGGCCGTTCCGTGACGCGGCGGAGTGCGCGCCTCAGTTCGGCGACCGCGCCGCCTATCAGCAGGACCCGGCGGGGCCGGTCGGTGAGGCGCTGCGCGAGGTGCGGCTCGACCTCGCCGAGGGCGCGGACGCGGTGATGGTCAAGCCCGCGCTGGCGTACCTCGACATCCTGCACCAGGTGCGCGACCTGGTCGACGTGCCGGTCGCCGCCTATCAGGTCAGCGGTGAGTACGCCATGGTCGAGGCGGCCGCGGCGAACGGCTGGATCGACCGCGAGCGGATCATCATGGAGTCGCTGATCGCGATTCGCCGCGCCGGTGCGGACCTGATTTTGACCTACTGGGCGACCGAGATGGCGCGCCGACTATCCTGACTGGTCATCAGTGCATTGTGGGGAGGAGCAGCATGGTGGGGGTGCCGCTGGCCCGGCGCGCGAAACGGCGTCCGCACCGGACATCAGGGAAGATCACGTCGGTGCTGGACTACGCCCGGCTCGGCTGGCCGAGCTGTCCCGGCGCCCATCCGCTGAGCGGGGGCGGCAGGGCCTGTTCATGTGACCGGGTGGGCTGTCCCGATCCGGGCAGGCATCCGCTGTCACCCGCCTGGCAGTTGCAGGCCACGACGGACTCCGCGCTGCTCACGCGATGGTGGCGGCAGGACCCCGAGGCCAACGTGATCCTGCCGACCGGCCGCGTGTTCGACGTGTTCGACGTACCCGTCACGGTCGGCACGGCCGCGCTGGCCGCGATGGACGCCGCCGACTTCGACTCGGGCCCGGTCGCCGAAAACGGCGACCGGGCCCTTTTTTACGTCGCGACCCGGGGAGCCCCCGAGGACGAGGACGAGTGGTGGTCGTGCCACCTGGACGCCGGGCCCGCGACCATCGACGCCACCCCCGGCCTGCGCTGGCACTGCCGGGACAGTTACGTCCTGGCGCCGCCCTCGACGCTGCCCGACGACCTGACCGTGCGGTGGATCCGGCCGCCGGACGGCCGTCCCCTCCCCGACCCACTGCGCGTCCTCGACCTGCTCGCCGACTTCTGCGACTGACCCCGGGAGCGACCCGTGGGCCGGGCCGGTGATCCGGGACCGTAATGTGGGAGCCGTGACTCGAACGCAGACCTCGGAAGCCCTGTTCGCACGTGCCGGTGAGATCGTCCCCGGCGGGGTGAACTCGCCGGTTCGCGCCTTCGGCGCCGTGGGCGGCACGCCCCGCTTCATGGCCTCGGGCCAGGGGCCGTACGTCACGGACGTGGACGGCAACCGCTACGTCGACCTGGTGTGCTCCTGGGGTCCGATGATCCTCGGTCACCGGCACCCCGGTGTCGTGGCGGCCGTGGAGGAGGCCGTGGCCCGCGGTTTCTCGTTCGGCACCGCGACCGAGGGCGAGGTCCTGCTCGCCGAGGAGATCGCCTCCCGCGTGGGCCCGGTCGAGAAGGTCCGCCTGGTCAGCTCGGGCACCGAGGCCACGATGTCGGCCGTACGGCTGGCCCGCGGCTTCACCGGCCGTTCGAAGATCGTCAAGTTCGCGGGCTGCTACCACGGACACGTGGACGCGCTGCTGGCCTCCGCCGGCTCCGGCGTGGTCACCTTCGGCCTGCCCGACACGCCGGGGGTCACCGGGGCCTCGGCGGCCGACACGATCGTCCTGCCGTACAACTCGGTGCCGGCGGTCGAGGAGGCGTTCCGCACGTTCGAGATCGCCTGCGTCATCACCGAGGCGTGCCCCGCGAACATGGGCGTGGTGCCGCCCGCCGCGGGGTTCAACCGGCGCCTGCGGGAGCTGTGCACCGAGCACGGCGCACTGCTGATCGTCGACGAGGTCCTGACCGGCTTCCGGGTCTCCGCCTCCGGCTGGTACGGAATCGATCCGGTCGAGGCCGACCTGATGACGTTCGGCAAGGTGATGGGCGGCGGACTGCCGGCGGCGGCGTTCGGCGGCCGGGCCGACGTGATGGCGCACCTCGCCCCCGAGGGGCCCGTCTACCAGGCGGGCACGCTGTCCGGAAACCCCCTGGCCTGCGCGGCCGGGCTGGCCACGCTCCGGGCCTGCGACCAGGACGTCTACGACAGGGTGGACGCGGCGGCCGAGGCGGTCGGGCAGGCCGCCGCCGAGGCGCTGAGCGCGGCGGGCGTGCCCCACCGGCTCCAGCGGGCCGGCAACCTCTTCTCGATCTTCTTCACCGACGGGCCGGTGGTCGACTTCGACTCGGCGAAGGCCCAGGACTCCGGGGCGTACCGGGCGTTCTTCCACAGCATGCTCGACCGGGGGGTCTACCTGCCGCCGTCGGCGTTCGAGGCGTGGTTCCTGTCGGCCGCCCACGACGAGGAGGCGATCGGTCGAATCGCCGACGCGCTTCCCACCGCCGCCAAGGCGGCCGCCCAGGCCACTGGCGCCTGAAACTCACTTCACCAGCCGAGCGAGATCGATCTCGATCCGGAAGGGTACGGACACGGTCAGCAGGCCGTGGTGGATGCCGGTAAGGCCGTACGAGCCGGTGGCGGGGTCACGCTCGTAGACGTAGACGACGGGCCTGCCCTCGTTCTCCTCCACCCGCCAGAAGTGGGGGATGCCCGCCTCCGCGTACCGTGGCGGTTTGAGCTTGCGGTCGCGTTCCACCGACTCCGGGGAGACGATCTCGATCACGAGATGGACCTCCGGCACCTCATAACAGGTGCGGGCCATGTCCGCCGCGGCCTCGGCATCGATGATCATCACGTCCGGGCATGGGCGGGTCCGGGGGCCGAGCTTGACATCCATCTGTTGCACTGCCGCCAGGTGGTCGGGAGCTTGGGAGTCGAGCCCTTCGGTCAGGCCTCGGATGAGGCACTCGTGGAATCGCCACTGGGGGGACATGAAGATCAGGGCTCCATCGATCAGTTCGACGTGTTTGAAGAAGTCGGGCTCGCCGTTCGGGCCGTCCGAAGGCAGATGATCGAGGTCGTCCGCTGTCCATCCCCACGGAGGCGGGGCGGGCCAGTACTCGAGTGCGCTGCTCACGTCGTGCACGGTAACAGCGTCGTCGTCGCCCTGCGTGGTCATCCCGCTCATCTCCGTGTCCACACCCCATTGTCTCCCGGTCGGCCTGTCACGGCGAGTCCATCATGCGACGGTTGAGTGCCGGTGAGATTTTTTCGGGATTTGGATTTAGGGTGACTTATGTGTTGGATCTGAATCGGTTGAAGGCGCTGCACGCGGTCTCGGTGTACGGATCGGTGGGCGCGGCGGCCGAGGCGCTGATGGTCACCCCCTCGGCCATCTCCCAGCAGATCGCCAAGCTCGAACGCGAGACCGGCAGCGTGCTCGTCGAGCGCAACGGGCGCGGGGTGCGGCTGACCGACGCGGCCGGCCTGCTGGCCGATCACGCACAGCGCATCCTCGCCCTGGTGGAGATAGCCGAGGCCGATTTCGAGGCGCTGCGGGGCACGGTCGTCGGCAAGCTGACGGTGGCCGCCTTTCCGACGGGCGCCCGGGGCATCCTGCCGCGTGCGCTGTCCACGCTGAAGGAGCGTCATCCCGACCTCGACCTGCTCGTGTACGAGCGCGAGCCGGAGCGGCAGGTCCGCGAGGTCTCCCGGGGCGAGATCGACCTCGCTGTGGTGCCGGACTGGCTCAACCGTCCGATGGCGCTGCCCGACGGCCTGTCGCGTGCGACACTGCTCCACGACATCGCCGACGTCGCGGTGCCGACCGGCCATCCGCTGGCGGGCGCGGGCAGGGTGTCGCTCACGGAACTCGCCGGGGACGACTGGATCAGCTCGACGCCGGGCATGATCTGCCACGATTTCCTGGTGTTCCTGCTCCGCTCCGCCGAGTTGGAACCCCGGGTCGTCTGCGTCGCCGACGAGTATCCGACCCAGCTCGCGTTCGTCGCCGCCGGGCACGGGTGCGCGCTGATCCCCCGGCTGGGGCGCGGCCCGCTGCCGCCGGGCGTCGCCGTACTGGAGATCGATCCGCCGCCCACGAGGCAGATCTACGCCGTCTGGCGGACCGACGCGGCCCGCCGACCCGCCATCCGCGCGGCCGTCGAGGCACTCCGTCACGCGTGCGCTGTAGGCTGTCGTGACGATGACTGAGACGACCGTCGTCCACCTCCTGCGCCATGGGGAGGTCGACAACCCCACCGGTGTGCTGTACGGCAGGTTGCCGGGCTATCACCTGTCCGAACTCGGGCGGCGGATGGCGGAGACGGTCGCCAAGGCGGTCACCGGCCGGGACATCGCCGTGGTCTGGAGTTCTCCGATGGAGCGCGCCCAGGAGACGGCCGAGCCGTCGGCCCGCGCCCTCGGCCTGGAGATCGGCCTCGACGAGCGGCTGACCGAGGCGGCCAACGTCTTCCAGGGCGTGCGCGTCGGCGGGGGCGGCCCGCTCTTCCGTGATCCCCGCCGCTATCGCCACTTCACCAATCCCTTCCGGCCGTCGTGGGGCGAGCCGTACATCGAGGTCGTGGCGCGGATGAAGTCGGTCATCGACGACGCGCGCGCGCAGGCGCGCGGCCACGAGGCGCTGCTCGTCAGCCACCAACTGCCCATCTGGGTCACCCGGCTGGCGGCGGAGGGCCGCCGGCTCTGGCACGACCCGCGGCGCAGGCAGTGCGCGCTGGCGAGCCTCACCAGCTTCACCTTCGAGGGGGACCGCCTCGTCAGCGTCGGCTACAGCGAGCCCGCCGGGGCACTGCTCAGGGGCACCCCGCCGCAGGGCGAGGCCGCGCTGTTCAAAGAGAGCGGCTGAGCCGGCCGGGCCGTACGCCTCGAAGCCGTACACAACAGGGCCGGGCGTACGTACCAGGGGGCCGCTGACCAGGCTCGCGGACGGGACCGTCACGCGGGGCTCGCGGATGGGGCACGGCAGTCGATCGGTAGGCTGATAGCTCTACCGGTCGTAGTGTAGGGAGATCCTCCTCCAGTGTCCGCCAAGAGGTCCGCCACCAGGTCCGCCCAGAGCCGGACCGTGATCGCAGTGCTGGCGGTGACGGCCGCCGCGGCCCTGACGGGTTGCGCCGGCAGCCAGGCCGGCCAGCCCAAATCCGGTGACACGCGGTTCGTCGCCGGTGACGGCCGGGTCGAGTTCTTCGACGCCGCCGAGCGCCACGCGGCCCCGGCGGTCGAGGGCCCCACGCTGGACGGCGGCACGGCGAAGCTGGAGCCGGGCAGAACCTACGTGCTGAACTTCTGGGCGTCCTGGTGCGCTCCCTGCCGGGCCGAGGCACCGGTGCTCAAGGACATCGCGGCCGCGATGAAACCGAAGGGCGTGGAGTTCGTCGGGGTCAACTTCAAGGACCTCGAGGCCTCCGCCCAGGCGTTCGAGCGGAGCGTCCAGCCCGGCTATCCGAGCATCTTCGACAAGACCGGCAAGGTGCTGCTGGCCTTCCAGGGCACCGTGCCCCCGGCCGCGATCCCGTCGACCCTGATCATCGACGGCAAGGGCCGCATCGCCGCCCGCGCGCTCGGCGCCGTCAAGTACAACGACCTGCTGGGCGCCGTCACCAAGGTGGCCGACGAGGGCGGCCGGTGAACGATGGGTGACATAGGCACGACGGTCGCGACCGGCTCGCTGCTGGTGGCCGTGCCGATCGCGGTGATCGCCGGCCTGGTGTCGTTCGTCTCGCCGTGCGTGCTGCCGCTGGTCCCCGGCTACCTGTCGTACGTCACCGGGATGAGCGGGGACCCCAAGCGGGGGCGGATGGTGCTCGGCAGCGCCCTGTTCGTGCTCGGTTTCGCGGCCGTGTTCGTGCTCGGCGGCGCGCTCTTCGGCGGCCTCGGGGGCATGCTGCTGGGCAACGCCGAGGTCATCACGCGGGTGCTCGGGGCGATCACGATCGTCCTCGGTCTCGCGTTCCTCGGTCTGATCCCGGGGCTGCAGCGAGACCTGCGGATCCACCGGCTTCCGGCGGCCGGCCTCGCCGGAGCTCCGCTGCTCGGGATCGTCTTCGGTCTCGGCTGGACGCCCTGCATCGGGCCGACGCTGGCCGTGGTCCTCACGCTGTCGGTCGACCAGGGCAGCGCCGTACGCGGCGCCGTGCTCGCCTTCGCGTACGCTCTGGGTCTCGGCCTGCCGTTCGTGCTGGCCGGGCTCGTCTACCGGAAGGCGCTGCACGCGTTCAAGGCGGTGCGCCGTCACACGCCGCTCATCACTCGCATCGGGGGTGCCATGCTCGTCACCGTGGGCGTGCTGCTCGTGACCGGCCTGTGGGGCGGCATGATCGCCGGTCTGCAGGGCTGGATCGGCGGATTCGAGCCGGTGATCTGATGGCGACCCCCCGCGACGTCGAGACGACGAAACCGGACGGGCAGGCGCCGGCGGAACCCGAGCCCACCACGCAAGGTCCGCCCTCCGGCCAGAGGCCGGGCAGGCAGGGATCGATCAAGCTGGGACTGGTCGGCTGGCTCCGCTGGGGCTGGCGGACGCTCACCTCGATGCGTACCGCGCTGATCCTGCTGTTCCTGTTCGCGCTCGCGTCGATCCCCGGATCGATCTACCCGCAGCGCGGCGTCGACCCCGGCCAGGTCGCGCGGTATTTCCAGGACAATCCGACCGCGGCGAAATGGCTCGACAGGTTCTGGCTGTTCGACGTGTTCGGCTCGCCCTGGTTCGCCGCGATCTACCTGCTGCTGTTCATCTCGCTGGCCGGGTGCGTGCTGCCCCGCGCCATGCTGCACATCAAGGAGATCCGCCGCAAACCCCCGGCCGCCCCGAGCAAGCTGCTGCGCCTGCCGTACGGCGAGGCCTTCGAGGGCGAACTGACCGTCGAGGAGGCGGCGAGGCGGCTGCGCCGCAAGCGGTTCCGCGTCGTCACCGGACCCGACTGGGTGGCGGCCGAGAAGGGCTACCTGCGCGAGACCGGCAACCTGCTCTTCCACCTCGCGCTGCTCGCGTTGCTGTTCGCGGTGGGCGCCGGTGCGTTGTACGGCTACCGCGGCAACGTGCTCGTGGTGGAGGGCGACGGCTTCGCCAACGCGGTGGCGGCCTACGACCGGTTCATGCCGGGGCAGCGGGTGTCGGCCGAGTCGCTGGAGCCGTACTCGTTCACGTTGAAGGACTTCCAGGCCAGCTATGTGGCCGCCGGGGCCAAGCAGGGCCAGCCGATCGACTACAGCGCGAAGATCTCGGTGCAGGACTCCCCGACGTCCGCGCCGCGCGACTTCGAGCTCAAGGTGAACGAGCCGCTGGACGTCAACGGCACACTCACCTACCTCATCGGCCACGGCTACGCCCCCACGTTCAAGGTGACCGACGGCAAGGGCCAGGTCGCCTATGAGGGGCCGGTGCCGTGCCTCGCGGAGAATCAGGCCACCTACACGTCCGAGTGCGTCATCAAGGCCCCCGACGCCGAGCCGATGCAGCTCGGCTTCCTGGGTCGTTTCCTGCCCACCACCGTGCCGAACGGCGAGGCGTGGGTCTCCGTGTTCCCCGGCGCGGTCAACCCGACGGTGCAGATCTTCCCGTTCGGGGGAGACCTCGGCATGAAGTCGGGCGTGCCGCAGTCGGTCTACCAGCTCGACACCGACGGGCTGAAGCCGCTGGGCAAGATGTCGGCCGAGCCCAAGCCGCTGGCCGTCGGCGACACCCTCGAACTGGCCGACGGCGCCGGGAAGATCCAGTTCACCGGGGTCAAGGAGTGGATCAGTCTCCAGATCACCTATGACCCGGGCCGGTTGCCCGCACTGCTGGCCGCGAGCGCCGCGGTCCTCGGACTGGTGCTGTCGCTGACCGTCCGGCGCCGCCGCGTCTGGGTGCGGATGAGGGACGGGAAGGTCACGGTGGGAGGATTGACCCGCACCGAAGGCAGTGGCGCGGCCTTCTCCACGGAGTTCGCCGAGATCGTCACCATGCTTCGCGAGGAGTAGCGAATATGCCCACCAATGAGGGACTGGCCACGTTGAGCGATCAGCTCATCCTGGTCACCGTCCTGCTCTATCTGGTCGCCATGATCGGTTTCGCGTTGGAGCTCGCCTTCGGCCGGGCCCGTACGGCCACCGCCGTCGCCGCGAAACGTGAGCTGGTGGGGGCCGGTGCCCGGACCGGCGGCGGTGGCGGAGTCGACGGCGGGCCGGCCGACACGGCTTCCGCCGACGCGGCCTCCACCGACGAGGCCGAGGACCATGCTGAGCCGGCGCCCGCCGCCTGGGCGGTGCGGGCCGGCGTCGTGGCGGTCGTCCTCACCTGGATCGCGTGGGCGGGCCACCTCGCGGGCATCCTCGCCCGTGGTCTGGCGGCCGACCGGTGGCCGTGGGGCAACATGTACGAGTTCGTGGTGGCGCTGTGCTTCGCCGCGGTCACGACGTTCCTCGTGGTGCTGGTGCGGCGGCCGATCCGCTTCCTCGGCGCGTTCGTCACGGTGACCGTCGCCCTCGGCCTCGGCTTCGCCGTACTCTTCCTGCACGTCCAGGCCGGGCCGGTGATGCCCGCGCTGCACTCGTACTGGATCGCCATCCACGTCAGCGCTGCCATCGCCGCGAGCGGGCTGTTCACTCTGGCGGGCGTCTGCGGGGTCCTCTACCTGATCCGCCGGGACGGGCGGCCCTCCGTCCTGCCCGTCAGGGCCGACCTCGAACGCATCGCGCACAGCGCGATCGTGATCGCCTTCCCAATCTGGACGTTCGCCGTCATCGCCGGCGCACTGTGGGCCGACCGCGCGTGGGGCCGCTACTGGGGCTGGGATCCCAAGGAGGTGTGGTCCTTCATCACCTGGATCGTGTACGCCGCCTACCTGCACGCTCGGGCGACCGCCGGATGGCGCGGCAAGGCCGCCATCATCGTGTCGCTCATCGCGTTCGTGTGCCTGCTGTTCAACCTGGTCGGTGTGAACATCTTCCTGCCCGGTCTCCACTCGTACGCCGACGTGCCCCAGTAGCTTCCACCGGGGAATCCTGGGTAGGAAGGATGTGGACAGGAGCGAAGTCGGGGGAGTTCCTGTGGCCGATCATCCGGTTTCCGATCACCAGGCCGCGTTGGTCCTGGCCGACCTGGTGCGCGCCTACCCGCTGATCCCCCTGGAACGCGTGCCGGCCGTGACCGCCGAGCATGCCGCGCGCCTCGGCTTCTCCGAGGTGATGATCTACGTGGCGGATCTGCGGCGGCTCGTGCTGCTGCCGCTGCCCGGTCAGCGTGACGCGGACGGGAAGCCGCTTGAGCCGATTCCCATCGACGCGACGTTGGCCGGTCGGGCCTTTCGCGTCCTGGAGATCATGCGAGCCGATCCCGCCCGGGTGGCCGGAGAGCCGTCGGCGGCCGCGTCCGGCGGTCCCGTACGGCTGTGGGTGCCGCTGGTGGACGGCATGGAACGGCTCGGCCTGCTCGGCGTGACCACGCCGGAGGCCGACGAGGTCGCAGAGCGGCGGATCAGCGACCTGGCCACGCTGCTCACGTTGGTGCTGATGAGCAAATATCGCGCCAGCGACTCCTATGCCCGGCTCGTGCGCGGCCGGTCAATGCGGGTGGGCGCCGAGATGCTGTGGACCCTGATGCCGCCGAGGACGTTCGCCACCGAGACGGTGGGCGTCAGCGCCGCCCTGGAGCCCGCCTACATCGTGGGCGGGGACGCGTTCGACTACGCGCTGGACGGCGACGTCCTGCACATGGCGATTTTCGACGCCATCGGGCATGACACCTCCGCCGGACTGACCACGGCCATCGCTCTGGGGTCGTACCGTGACAGCCGCCGTCGGGAGGCCGGTCCGATCGTGGCCAGTGAGGCGATCGACGAGGCGATCGCCGACCAGTTCTCCACGTCCCGGTACGCCACCGGCATCATGGCCGACCTGAACATCCGCACCGGCGAGCTGACCTGGGTGAACCGCGGGCATCCCCCGCCGCTCCTGCTGCGCGACGGGCGGGTCGCCGCCGTCCTGGAGAGCCCGCCGGATCCGCCGATGGGCTTCAGCCTGGGCCCGGCGTCCGGGCTCGCCCGCCGCCGGATCGAGCCCGGCGACCGGCTGCTGATGTACACCGACGGCGTGACCGAGGCGAGGTCGCCCACCGGCGAGCGGTTCGGCCTGGAGCGCTTCGCCGATTTCGTCCTGCGCGGCGAGGCGGACGCGCTGCCGAGGGCGGAGATCGTGCGTCGGCTGATCCACGCGGTCGTGGACCATCAGCAGGGCGGCCCGCAGGACGACGCCGCCGTGCTGCTGGCCGACTGGCATCCGCCGGGGGGCTGAGGCAGGTGGGCGGGGAAGGCATGCCCGCGCACGGATGCGACAACGAGCGGATCCTGGGCGACCTGGTGCGCGCGCACCACCTGACCCCGCTCAAGGATCTGGCGCGTGTGGTCGGTGAGCGTCTCCGGTCGGCCGGCTTGACCGAGGTCATGATCTACGTCGCCGACCTGCAGGGACGCCTGCTCATACCGCTGCCCGGCCAGCGCGACGCGTCGGGGGAGCCGCTCAAGCGCGTCCCCATCGACACGACTCTGGCGGGGCGCGCCTATCGCAACGTGGAGATCGTCCAGGTCCGTCCCGCCGCCGGCCCCAACGGCGGCGCCAACAGCGGCCCCGACGGCGATTCTGACACGGACCCCGACGTCGCCGAGGTCGCCGAGCCGGTCGGGAGCGGCAGCGCCCGCCGCCTGTGGGCACCGCTGCTGGACGGCACAGAGCGGGTGGGCGTGTTCGGAGTCACGGTGCCCAGGGTCGACGAGACCACCAAACGACGGGTGGCCGAGCTGAGCGCCCTGATCGCCCTGATGGTGATGAGCAAGCGCGACCCGAGCGACGCCTACGCGCGGCTGGCGCGCACGGAGGACATGCACCTGTCCGCCGAGGTGCTGTGGACGCTCATGCCGATCAGAACCTTCGCCACGGAAACGCTGACGGTCAGCGCGGCGCTGGAGCCCGCCTACTCCGTGGGCGGGGACGCCTTCGACTACGGCCTCGACTACGACACCCTGCATCTGGCGGTGTTCGACGCGATGGGGCACGACACCTCGGCGGGGTTGACCGCCACCATCGCCCTCGGGTCGTACCGCAACAACCGCCGCAGGGACATCGGGCTGCTCGCGGTCAGCGACGCGATCGACGAGGCGATCTCCGAGCAGTTCGCCGGGTCGCGGTTCGCCACCGGCATCCTGGCCGACCTGGACCTGCCCACCGGCTGGCTGACCTGGGTGAACCGGGGGCATCCTCCTCCGCTGGTCCTGCGGCACGGACGGGTCGCCGCGGTGCTGGACAGCTCGCCCGATCTGCCGATGGGCTTCGCACTCAGCCCGGCCAGGAGGCTCCCCCGTTATCAGCTCGAACCCGGCGACCGGCTGCTGTTCTACACGGACGGCATCACCGAGGCGGAGACCCCGGAGGGGGAAAGGTTCGGGCTGGAGCGGTTCACCAACTTCATCATCAAGCGGGAGGCCGACGGCATCTCCGCTCCGGAGACCGTCCGGCGCCTGATCCACGCCATCCTGCGGCATCAGCGCGGCAGGCTGCAGGACGACGCGACCGTGCTGCTGGTCGAATGGCGCAGCGGTCGTCAGTTCGATCTCTCGATGTGACCGGCGTCCCTCGCAGCTTCCCGGGTAGGGGGTCAGTCCTCGTCGCGGAGGCGGCGTTCCAGGTGGCGGAGGAACTCCGGGTCGTCCTCCGGACCACGCGGGGCCGGGCCGCGCTGACCTCCCCGGCTGGCCAGTGGGCCGAAGGTCTCCTTCGGCTCGCGTACGGCGCCGGCCGCGGCGAGCGGACGGCCGAGGAGCAGCCAGAACAGGCCGCCCAGGTCGACGAGGAGCACCACGATGAGGACCCACAGAACCTTGGGCAGGTTTCGTACGGCCTGATCGGGGGTCGTGATCACGTCGAACAGGCAGTAGAGCCAGAAGGCCAGCAGCGCCAGACCGATAACCACGCTAGGCATGCCCATCACGGTAAGCCATACCACCACGTGATCGTCACGCCCGGGCCGAACAGCCGTTCCCGGTGACGTGGCCGGGTCGGCATCGTACGGTGGACCGGTACAGAGCGTGCGGAGACGATCGTCAAGCATAAGTGGGGTCTGATGGCGGAGCCGGCCGACAGAGGCCGCCACCGGCGAGGGGTTCGGTGGTGGCAGCGCGGGCTGTACATGTCGTCGCACCGCAGGGTCGATGTCCCGGAGCGGTCACGCGAGCGCGAACGAACCCCAGAACGAACCTCGGAGCGGACCTCGGAGCGGACCTCGGAGCGGACCTCGGAACGGGCCGCTGAGCGATCGGCGGACTGGGCGGCCGAGTGGCCGGGCGATTGGCCGACCGAGTGGCCGGGCAAGCGGCCGGCGGAACGGTCCGTCGAGCGGATGCACACGGTGACCGCACCCGTGGTGGACGACCGGCCGCAGTACACGTGGGACGACTTCGAACTGGACGACCAGCCCCTGCGGGCACGGCCGCATCCGCCGGACGCCCCCGATCTGGGGGACGGCCGCCGGCACTGCGGACCGCTGGAGCGCATCCTCTACCGGCAGTGGGACGCGGTGGACGGTCCTCCCTCGGCCGACGCCGTCCGGGCGATCGACAGCCTGGCGCGGCTGCCCGAGCAGCTCAAGGCCAAACTGGCGATCGGGCTGGACGGCATCTACGTGGGCCGCGGCGGTGTGCCCGACCTGGACGACATGGGCTACCTGCGCGGTGCGCCGCTGCCGTCCGGACGGGCGACGTGGGACGTCTGCGCCGGTGCGTACGGCGATCGCAAGATCGTGGTGGGAGATCGGCCGTCGCCGACGCCCGACGTGATGATGCACGAGGTGGGGCACGCGCTGGACGACGTGGACGCGGGCTCCGGGGAGTGGGTGTCGGATTCGCCCGAGTTCGCCGCCCTCTATGAGGAGTGCCTGCCGCTCCTCGCGTCGTCGTTCCACCGGCAGCCCGGCGGCCTCGGGCGTAAGGAGTTCTTCGCCGACGCGTTCGCGGCGATCGCGTCCCGGCAGCGCCCCGCCCTGGTGGACATGCTCGGCGGCGACACGCGGACGGCGCTGGGCGTCATGCTGTTCTTCAACCGGCGTTACGGGATCTAGGGGGGTGTCCTATGGATCTTCTTGGCCTACCGGGGCCGTCCAGAGGGCGCCTCGCCGCATTCCGCTCCTCACCCATGGCTCAACCATGGGCTTCTCCTCGGCCTCGCGAGGCATCCATCTGGCCGATCCTCGCCACGGCAAAGATCCTCAGGACACTCCCAAGGTGGTTCGGATGTATGTGATCCGGCTCGGTGACGGCACGCTGCGGGTGCCTCAATCGCTGACGAGCGATGACGGCCGCCTGATCGGCAACGCGTACGTGGAGGTCGCCCCGGGGGAGCCTGAGTACGAGCGCTGGGCGGCCGAGTCGATCACTGAGGAGGAGGCGGCGCGACGGCGCAGCCGCTGGCTGGCGGAGAACGACGAACTCGAACGGGAGTTCCTGGCGTTCAAGGCAGACCAGGAGTGATCGGAGCCGAGGCGACCGGCAGGGGAGCAGGACGATGCCGGTCGGGCAGACTGACCTGGTGACCCTGCGCCTTCCGGGTGCCGCGCAGGATCACCTGATGCTGCCACTTACCTGTGTCAGACTCGCGGTGAGTCGCCGTTCGGCCGGTCAGCCGTCAGAACGTCCTCGCCGCGAAGGAGGGCGTGCACTTCCGATTCGCGGAAGCGCCGGTGCCCCCCGGGGGTACGGATACTGCTGATGCGCCCAGCCGCGGCCCAACGTGTCACGGTCTTCGGGTCAACCCTGAAGAGGGCGGCAACCTCTCCAGGAGTCAGCAGTCGCTCGCTGCTACTCTCCACAATCTCTCCCCCTCGCGTCCCGCGTCCTGCAGCGGGCGGACAGGTTAACCAGTGTGCCGAGCGAAGCCTGATTTATCCGTGGTTTTCGCAGAAGATCACGGGTTGTTACCGGCTCAGTGCCCGATTGTTATATGATAGAGCATCTTTGGGGCGCTCATGGGTGTTTCTTTACAAAAGCACCTTGATGTGAACCCTAGCAGTGCTCGCACCAGATGCGAAGAGAGACAGCCGTGTCGACAGGGTGACGTAACCTCGACGCTGTGCACCCGGTTGTCGTTTACACCCTTTCGCGGCTCGGCCTGTTCGCCGTCGCCCTCGGAGTCCTCTATCTCGTCGGCATGCGCAGCCTCCTGCTGCTCGCAGTGGCCCTCCTGGTGAGTGGGCTGGCCAGCTACGTGCTGCTGTCCAAGCAGCGCGACGCGGTCAGCCAGCGGATCGCCGGGAATCGCCGGAGAGCGAGAGAGGACTAGGCGGCCAGGAACAGGCCGACTCGGGCATGGTACTCATGCTCGAGTCTCCTTGTGTCGCTTCCCACCAAAAGCTCCTTCTATACGGTCAGGAACGCCTTTACCCAGATTCCCCTTTCTCACGTCCGGGTCCGAGTCGGAGCTCGGCCGGTGATGGGATCGATGATCCCGACTCCGGGGCCGGGCGACCCGCCCCCGACCTGGGCGGGCCGGCTGCCTCCCGGGCGCGGCAGGGGCGCCGGGTGAGATCGCGGGAGAGGGGGTCGGGGCGACCCGTGCCGTCAGGGGTGCCGTCGCCGGTGCTGTGACCAGTACGTTTCTCGCGCGCATTCCCCAAGTTCTAGCAGACTGAGCGTAATCGGCGAACTACGTTCCGCTCATCGGGCGCCGGTGGCCGGATGGCGGCCGCCGCGCGGCGCGGGCCGTACACCTAGGCTTGCGTCCATGACGCGCGCATCGCTGGAGAAGCAGCCGCACGAGGTCGCCGCGATGTTCGATCGCACGGCCCAGCGGTACGACCTGGTCAACGACGTCCTCTCGCTCGGGATGGACAGGGCGTGGCGTAAGGCCACGGCCGGAGCCGTCGACGCGGGCCCCGGCGAGCTCGTGCTCGATCTCGCGGCCGGCACCGGCACCTCGACCGAGGCGTTCACCGCGCTCGGCGCGCGGGCCATCGCGTGCGACTTCTCCCTCGGCATGCTGCGCACCGGCGTGGCGCGGCGCGGCGGCTCCGGACTGTACGGCGGTGGCGTCCGCGGTGTGACCTTCGTCGCGGGGGACGCGTTGCGGCTGCCGTTCGCCGACGGGACGTTCGACGCGGTGACGATCTCGTTCGGGCTGCGGAACGTGGCGGACACGGGACAGGCTCTGAGAGAGCTGATGCGGGTGACCAAACCGGGTGGCCGACTGGTGGTCTGTGAGTTCTCCACGCCGGTCGTAAGGCCCTTTGACCTGGTCTATCATCAGTATTTGATGAAGCTGCTGCCACCGGTGGCCCGGTTGGTCAGCTCGAATCCCGACTCCTACCAATACCTGGCGGAGTCGATCCGGGCATGGCCCGACCAGCCCACGCTGGCGAAGATCATCCAGGAAGCGGGATGGGAGAGGGTCGCCTGGCGCAACCTGACCCTCGGCATCGTGGCGCTCCATAGAGCGGTGCGACCACCCGTCTGACACCGTCTAGTTGAAAGGGGCTAGACTGCAGCGCGACAGTTTGTGAAGTTGTTCACAAAGGCACGAAGGGCCCCCGAGGCCTTCCTTCCTGACAGGACAGGTCCCCGTGAGCGAGCGAAGCGAGCGAACAAGAAGTAGCCGCGGCGAGCGAAGCGAGCGAACAAGTAGGCGTGGCGTGGAAGCCCGCGTACAGCGGGGGATCGACGCCGACGTCATCGTCGTCGGGGCGGGACCTGCCGGTTCCGCGGTCGCCTTTCACCTGGCCAAGTCCGGCCTGAGCGTCCTGCTGCTGGAGAAGACGCGGTTCCCCCGGGAGAAGGTCTGCGGCGACGGGCTCACACCCCGTGCGGTCAGGGAGCTCGTCGCCATGGGCGTCGACATCGACGGCCCCGGCTGGATCAGGAACCGCGGCCTGCGAGTCGTCGGCGGAGGGCTGCGCCTGCAGCTCGACTGGCCGGAGCTGCACAGCTTTCCCGACTTCGGCATGGTGCGCACCCGCGCGGACTTCGACGAGATCCTGGTCAGGCATGCAGAACGCGCGGGCGTCCGGCTGATCGAGGGCGCCAACGTCACCGGTCCGATCCTGGACGAGCGCAGCGGACACGTCACCGGGGTCAGGGTCCGGCGCGACGGTGAGGATGAAAGTTACACGGCCAGACTCGTGGTCGCGGCGGACGGCAACTCCACCCGTCTGTCGATCGCGATGGGTCTGCACAAGCGGACCGACCGGCCGATGGGCGTGGCCGTACGGACCTATTTCCGCAGCCCACGCCACGACGACGACTACCTGGAGACCTGGCTGGAGCTGTGGGACGGCGACCGGCTGCTGCCCGGCTACGGGTGGATCTTCGGCGTGGGCGACGGCACCTCCAACGTCGGTCTCGGCCTGCTCAACACCAGCGAGGCGTTCAAGAGCATCGACTACCGCGACCTGCTCAGGCGCTGGGTGAAGAACATGCCGGCCGAGTGGGGTTACAAGGAAGAGAACATGACCACCCCGATCAGGGGTGCGGCGCTGCCGATGGCCTTCAACCGGCAGCCCCACTACACTCGCGGGCTGGTGCTCGTCGGCGACGCCGGCGGGACGATCAATCCGTTCAACGGCGAGGGCATCGCGTACGCCATGGAGACCGGCAGGATCGCCGCCGACGTCATCGTGCAGGCGCTGGCCCGCGGGACCGCAGCTCAGCGAGAGCGAGTGCTGCTCGCCTATCCGCGTATCCTCAAAGACGCATACGGCGGATACTTCACCCTCGGCCGCATGTTCGTCGAGGCGATCGGCAGACCTGGGGTGATGAAGTTCGCCACGCGGCACGGTCTGCCCCACCCCACCCTGATGAGGTTCGCCTTCAAGCTTCTGGCTAATCTCACAGACCGGCGGGGCGACGCCTCCGACCGCATCATCAACGCCCTGTCCAAGGTGGCTCCATCCGCATGAACGACATTCTCTGCACTCAGACCGCCCTGATCCATCGAGCAAGCGAGGACATGTAGCCATGCAGCTGTATGTGCCGATCCTGGTGCTCGCGGTCCTCGCGGCGGGGTTCGCCGTGTTCTCCGTAAGCATCGCGCCCTTCACCGGGCCGAAGCGCTGGAACCGCGCCAAGCTGGACGCCTACGAGTGCGGCATCGATCCGACGCCGCAGCCCGTCGGCGGTGGCCGCTTCCCGCTGAAGTACATGATCACGGCGATGTTGTTCATCGTGTTCGACATCGAGATCATCTTCCTCTATCCGTGGGCCGTCGCCTTCGACAAGCTCGGCTTGTTCGGGCTGGTCGAGATGGTGTTGTTCATCGTCGCCGTGCTTGTGGCGTACGCCTACGTCTGGCGCCGTCGCGGACTGGATTGGGATTAGCCATGGGTCTTGAAGAGAAACTCCCGAGCGGGTTCCTGCTCACCACCGTCGAGCAGGTGGCGGGATGGGCCAGGAAGAACTCCGTCTGGCC
The DNA here is from genome assembly GCF_001417795.1 of Sphaerimonospora mesophila. Lineage (NCBI taxonomy): Bacteria > Bacillati > Actinomycetota > Actinomycetes > Streptosporangiales > Streptosporangiaceae > Sphaerimonospora > Sphaerimonospora mesophila. The sequence continues at coordinate 212,978 of NZ_BCBX01000032.1, forward strand.
GGCCACCTTCGGCCTCGCGTGCTGCGCGATGGAACTGATGAACACCGGTGGCCCGAAGCACGACCTCGCCCGTTTCGGCATGGAGCGCGCCTCCGCGTCTCCCCGCCAGGCCGACCTGATGATCGTGGCGGGCCGGGTGTCGCAGAAGATGGCACCGGTCCTCCGGCAGATCTACGACCAGATGGTCGAGCCCAAGTGGGTCATCTCGATGGGCGTCTGCGCGTCCAGCGGCGGGATGTTCAACAACTACGCGATCGTGCAGGGCGTGGACCACGTGGTGCCGGTCGACATCTACCTGCCCGGCTGCCCGCCCCGCCCGGAGATGCTGATCGACGCCATCGTCAAGCTCCACGACAAGATCCAGAACGTGAAGTTCGGCGCGCACCGGGCCAGGCAGATCGACGAACTCGAACGCCGGGCACTGCGCACGCTGCCGCTGATCGATCAGGGGGCCGGTAAGTGAGCGACGAGAACGTACGTCCCGAGGACGCGAGCCCGGCGAATCTGCCCGTGGTGCAGGGCGAGCAGCCGATCGTCCGTAAGGGGATGTTCGGCGCCAAGGGCACCGGCGACACCTCCGGCTACGGCCGCCTGGTCGTACGGCGCCCGCCGAAGCCGTCCAGCGCCCGGCCGTACGGGTCGTATTTCGACGACGTGGCCGACGCCCTGGAGCCGACCGTCGGCGACGCGATCGAGCGGGTGGTCGTCGACCGCGGCGAGATCACCTTCCACGTGGCGCGAGAGCGTCTGCCCGAGGTCATGAGGCATCTGCGCGATGACCCGGCGCTGCGGTTCGAGCTGTCCCTCGGCGTCTCCGGGGTGCACTACCCTGGGGAAACGGGTGGGGAGCTGCGTGCTGTCTACCATCTGTGCTCGATCACCCACAATCGGCGCATCCGGGTGGAGGTCGCCTGCCCGGACGCCGACCCGCACATTCCCTCCACGGTTTCGGTCTACCCCACGCACGACTGGCATGAGCGGGAGACCTACGACTTTTTCGGGATCATCTTCGACGGCCATCCGGCACTGACCCGGATCCAGATGCCCGACGACTGGGAGGGCCACCCGCAGCGTAAGGACTATCCCCTCGGCGGGATCCCGGTCGAGTACCGGGGCGCCGAGATCCCCGCGCCCGACCAGAGGAGGTCTTACTCGTGACTGCCACCGAAGCCGAGGGCCGGATCTACGACGTCGCGGGCCAGGACTGGGACGAGTTGGTGCAGACCGTCACCGAGTCGTCCGAGGAGCGCCTGATCGTCAACATGGGCCCGCAGCACCCGTCGACCCACGGCGTGCTCCGGCTCGTGCTGACGCTCGACGGCGAGAACGTCACCGAGGTCCGCCCGGTGATCGGTTACCTGCACACCGGCATCGAGAAGAACCTCGAGTTCCGTACGTGGACCCAGGGGGTCACGTTCGTCACCCGGATGGACTACCTTTCGCCGATCTTCAACGAGACGGCGTACTGCATGGCGGTGGAGAGGCTGCTCGGCATCACCGATCGGGTGCCGGACCGCGCGCAGGCCATCCGGGTCCTGATGATGGAGCTCACGCGCATCTCCTCCCACGTGATGGCGGTCGCCACCTACGGCATGGAGTTGGGCGCGACCACTCCGTTCCTCTTCGGGCTGCGCGAGCGCGAGATGGTGCTCGACATCATGGAGTACATCACCGGCCTGCGGATGAACATGGCCTACGTCCGGCCGGGCGGCGTGAGCGTCGACCTGCCGGCCGGCGCGGTCGACAAGGTCGGCGAGTTCCTCAAGATCATGCCGAAGCGCATCAAGGACATGCGCAAGCTCCTCGACGCCAACCCGGTCTACACCCGCCGCACCAAGGACGTCGCCTACCTCGACCTCACGGGGTGCATGGCGCTCGGTGTCACCGGGCCCGTGCTCCGGGCGGCCGGCCTGCCCTGGGACCTGCGCAAGTCGCAGCCCTACTCGGGCTACGAGACCTACGAGTTCGACGTCCCGACGCAGAACACCTGCGACGTGTACGGCCGCTATCTCATCCGGATGGACGAGATGGAGGAGTCCTTGAAGATCATCGAGCAGACGCTCGACCGGCTGTCCGGCCCGCTCAAGGGCGGCCGGGTGATGATCGACGACAAGAAGATCGGCTGGCCGTCGCAGCTCGCGCTCGGCCCCGACGGTCTCGGCAACTCGCCCGACCACATCGCCCACATCATGGGCACCTCGATGGAGGCCCTGATCCACCACTTCAAGCTGGTGACCGAGGGCTTCCGGGTGCCGGCCGGGCAGGCGTACGCCGCGGTGGAGTCACCGCGCGGCGAGCTCGGCGCGCACGTGGTGAGCGACGGCGGCACCCGCCCCTACCGTGTGCACTTCCGTGACCCGTCCTTCACGAACCTGCAGGCGATCCCCGCGACCTGCGAGGGCGGCATGGTCGCCGACGTGATCTCGGCGGTCGCCTCGATCGACCCCGTCATGGGAGGTGTGGATCGGTGACGTACTCACCCGAAGTCCGCGAGCGTCTGGAGACGGACGCCAAGGAGATCATCGATCGCTACCCCCGGCCGCGGTCGGCGCTGCTGCCGCTGCTGCACCTCGTGCAGTCGGTGGACGGCTACATCTCCGACGACGGGCATGAGTTCTGCGCGGAGATGCTCGGCCTGTCCAAGGCCGAGGTGGTCGGCGTGTCGACCTTCTACACCATGTACAAGCGGGAGCCGGCCGGCGAGTACAACGTCGGCGTGTGCACCAACGCGCTGTGCGCGATCATGGGCGGCGACCAGATCTGGGACGAGCTCAGCGAGCACGTCGGCGTCGGCCACGACGAGACGACCTCCGACGGGAAGATCACCCTGGAGCGGCTGGAGTGCAACGCCGCCTGTGACTTCGCCCCGGTGATGATGGTCAACTGGGAGTTCTTCGACAACCAGACTCCCGAGTCGGCCAAGCAGCTCGTCGACGACCTGCAGGCGGGCAAGGAGGTCTCGCCCACCCGCGGGCCGAGGCGGCTGTGCACGTTCAAGGAGGCCTCGCGGATCCTCGCCGGGTTCCCCGACGGCCAGGCCGGTGACGGCCCGCCGGCCGGCGGCCCCTCGCTGGAGGGCCTGAAGATCGCCAAGGCCAACGGCTGGGAGGCCCCCAAGCCGGGCGAGCAGACCGAGGGGAGCGACGCCTCATGACGCGGCTGACTCCGGTGCTGACCAGGAACTGGGACCGGCCGGACTCGTTCACGATCGACGGATACGGCGAGTACGCCGCGGCCAAGAAGGCCCTCGGCATGGACCCCGACGCCGTCATCCAGATGGTCAAGGACTCGGGGCTGCGCGGCCGCGGCGGCGCGGGCTTCCCGACCGGCATGAAGTGGGGCTTCATCCCGCAGAACGACGGCAAGCCCCACTACCTCGTGGTGAACGCCGACGAGTCCGAGCCGGGGACCTGCAAGGACATCCCGCTCATGATGGCCAACCCGCACTCGCTCGTCGAGGGCGTCATCATCACGGCCTACGCCATCAGGGCCTCCCACGCGTTCATCTACGTACGCGGCGAGGTGCTCCACGTCATCCGCAGGCTGCAGGCGGCGGTCCGGGAGGCGTACGAGAAGGGATATCTGGGCGCCGACATCCTCGGGTCCGGCTACAACCTCGAACTCGTCGTGCACACGGGCGCCGGGGCGTACATCTGCGGTGAGGAGACCGCGCTGCTCGACTCGCTGGAGGGCTACCGCGGCCAGCCCAGGCTCAAGCCGCCGTTCCCGGCGGTCGCCGGCCTGTACGCGTGCCCGACCGTGATCAACAATGCCGAGTCGATCGCCTCGATCCCGAGCATCGTGGCCAACGGCGCCGACTGGTTCGCGAGCATGGGCACCGAGAAGTCCAAGGGCTTCGGGATCTTCTCCCTGTCCGGGCACGTGACCCGGCCGGGACAGTACGAGGCGCCCCTCGGCATCACGCTGCGCGAGCTGCTCGACATGGCGGGCGGCATCCGCGCGGGGCACGAGCTGAAGTTCTGGACCCCCGGCGGGTCCTCGACGCCGATCTTCACCGCCGAGCACCTGGACGTCCCGCTCGACTTCGAGTCGGTCGGGGCCAAGGGCTCGATGCTGGGCACCCGCGCACTGCAGATCTTCGACGAGACGACCTGCGTGGTGCGTGCCGTACTGCGCTGGAGCGAGTTCTACGCGCACGAGTCCTGCGGGAAGTGCACGCCGTGCCGCGAGGGCACCTACTGGTTCAAGCTCATGCTCCGGCGGCTGGAGAAGGGCCAGGGCTCCGAGGAGGACCTGGCGAAGATCGTCGACATCGCGGACAACATCCTCGGCCGCGCGTTCTGCGCGCTGGGCGACGGCGCGACCAGCCCCGTCTACTCGTCGGTGAAGTACTTCCGCGACGAATACCTCAAGCACTTCGAGATCGGCGGCTGTCCGTTCGATCCCGCTGCTTCCACCCTGTGGGGGGCCAAGTGAGCATCCAGACGACCTCGACCGGGCCGGTCGAGCGGCCGGTGGACATGGTGACGCTCACCATCGACGGCTTTCAGGTGTCCGTCCCGAAGGGCACGCTGATCATCCGGGCGGCCGAGCTGCTGGGCATCCAGATCCCCAGGTTCTGCGATCACCCGCTGCTCGACCCGGCGGCCAACTGCCGCCAGTGCCTGGTGGAGATCCCCGACGCGGGCAACGGCCGCGGGTTCCCCAAGCCGCAGCCCTCGTGCGCCATCGAGGTCGCCGAGGGCATGGTGGTGCAGACGCAGTTCACCTCGCAGGTCGCCGAGAAGGCACAGCGCGGGGTCATGGAGTTCCTGCTGATCAACCACCCGCTCGACTGCCCGATGTGCGACAAGGGCGGCGAGTGCCCGCTGCAGAACCAGGCGATGTCCAACGGTCAGGGCGAGAGCCGGTTCGAGGAGCAGAAGCGGACGTTCCCCAAGCCGATCGCGCTCTCCAGCGAGGTGCTGCTCGACCGTGAGCGGTGCATCCAGTGCGCGCGGTGCATCCGGTTCTCCGACCAGATCGCCGGCGACCCGCTGATCGACTTCTTCGAGCGCGGCGCCAAGGAGCAGGTGGGCGTGGCGGACGGCGAGCCGTTCCAGTCCTACTTCTCCGGCAACACCGTGCAGATCTGCCCGGTGGGTGCGCTGACCGGCGCGGCCTACCGGTTCCGCGCCCGGCCGTTCGACCTGGTGTCGACGCCGAGCGCGTGCGAGCACTGCGCCTCGGGCTGCGCGCTGCGCACCGACCACCGGCGCGGCAAGGTCACCCGCCGCCTGGCCGGGGACGACCCGCAGGTCAACGAGGAGTGGAACTGCGACAAGGGCCGCTGGGCCTTCACCTACGCCACCCAGCCCGACCGGCTGAAGTCGCCGCTCGTCCGCGACGAGGAGGGCAGGCTGGTCCCGACCTCCTGGCCGGAGGCGCTGCGCGTCGCGGCCGACGGCCTCGCCCGGGCACGCGGCCGGGCCGGTGTGCTGGTCGGCGGGCGGCTCACCGTCGAGGACGCCTACGCCTACAGCAAGTTCGCCAGGATCGCCCTGGGCAGCAACGACATCGACTTCCGGGCCCGCCCGCACTCGGCTGAGGAGGCGGCCTTCCTCGCCTACGCCATCGCGGGCCGGGGCATCGAGGTCTCCTACGCCGACCTGGAGAACGCCCCGGCGGTGCTCCTGGCCGGCTTCGAGCCCGAGGAGGAGTCGCCCATCGTCTTCCTGCGGCTGCGCAAGGCCGCGCGGAAGAAGGGGCTCAAGGTCTACGCGCTGGCCCCGTACACGACGCCCGGCCTGACCAAGATGAACGGCACGCTGATCCGGACCATCCCCGGCGCGGAGGCCGCGGCGCTCGGCGACCTCATCTCCGGCGAGTCACTGCCCGCCGGGACCATCGTGCTCGCCGGTGAGCGCCTGGCCACCGCACCCGGCGCGCTGACGGCGCTGGTACGGCTCTCGCAGGCCACCGGGGCGCGGATCGCCTGGGTGCCGCGGCGAGCGGGCGAGCGGGGCGCGCTGGAGGCGGGCGCGCTGCCCGGCCTGCTGCCGATCGGCCGCCCGGTCGACGACGAGACAGCGCGCGGCGAGGTCGCCCGCGTCTGGAATGTGGCCGCCCTGCCCGAGACCCCGGGCCGGGACACCGCCGGCATCATCGAGGCGGCGCTGAGCGAGGAGCTCGACGCGCTGGTCGTCGCCGGCGTCGACCCCTACGACCTGCCCGATCCGGACAGGGCCCTGGCGGCGCTGGAGAACATGCCGTTCATCGTCAGCCTGGAGATCCGGGCGAGCGCGGTCACCGACCGCGCCGACGTGGTGCTGCCGGTCGCCGCCGTGGCCGAGAAGTCGGGCACGTTCGTCGACTGGGAGGGCAGGGGCCGCCAGTTCGAGGTGGCCACCGCCGTCCCCGGCCTGATGAGCGACCTGCGGGTCGTCGCGTCGATCGCCGACTACATGGACGTGCACCTCGGCCTGCCGGACGCCGCGGCCGCCCGCCGTGAGATGGCCGAGCTGCGGGCCTGGCGGGGCACCCGGCCGGCCGCCCCGGCGGTGACCGGCCGCCCGGTCCGTGAGCCGCGCGCCGGCGAGGCCGTACTGGCCACCTGGCACCTGCTGCTGGACGACGGTCGGCTCCAGGACGGCGAGCCTTACCTGGCCGGCACGGCCCGCCCGGCGGCGGCGCTGCTGTCGGAGGCAACCGCGGCCGAGATCGGCGCGGTGGACGGCGGAAAGATCACCATCGGCGACGGCGTGGTCCTGCCGGTGCGGATCGCCGACCTGCCGGACCGCGTGGTCTGGGTGCCGTCGAACTCCGCCGGCCTGTCCGTCACCCGCGACCTGAGTGCCGTGGGCGGAGACGTCGTAACGATCGGGAGCGTGTCGTGAACAACGTACCCACGCTGAACGACTTCGGCCACGATCCCCTGTGGATCACCATCATCAAGGCCGTCGCGATCTTCGTGTTCCTGATGCTGGGCGTGCTGTTCGGCGTGTGGACCGAGCGCAAGCTCATCGGGCGCATGCAGCACCGCTACGGCCCCAACCGAGCGGGCAAGTTCGGCCTGCTCCAGTCGGTGGCCGACGGTCTGAAGATGGGGCTGAAGGAAGACATCATGCCCCGCACGGTGGACAAGGTCATCTACTTCCTGGCTCCGGTGATCATCGCCGTGCCGGCGTTCCTGGCCTTCTCCGTCGTGCCGTTCGGGCCGATGGTCTGGATGTTCGGCCACAAGACGCCGCTGCAGCTCACCGACCTTCCGGTCGCGGTGCTGCTGGTGCTGGCCACCGCCTCGATCGGCGTCTACGGCATCGTGCTCGCCGGCTGGGGCTCGCGTTCGCCGTACGCCGTGCTGGGCGGTCTGCGTTCCGCGGCCCAGGTCGTGTCGTACGAGGTCGCGATGGGCCTGTCCTTCGTGGCGGTCTTCCTCCACGCGGGCTCGCTGTCCACCTCGGAGATCGTGGCTTCCCAGGCACACGGCGGCACATGGGACGTCTTCGGGCTGAGCATTCCGACGCCCTCGTGGTACGTCTTCTCGCTGGCCCCGTCGTTCGCGATCTACGCGATCACGATGCTGGGCGAGACGAACCGCGTGCCGTTCGACCTCCCGGAGGGCGAGGGCGAGCTGGTCGGCGGGTTCCACACCGAGTACGCCTCGTCGCTGAAGTTCGCGATGTTCATGCTCGCCGAGTACGTGAACATCTTCACCGTGTCCGCGATGGCGATCACGCTGTTCTTCGGCGGTTGGCGGGCGCCCTGGCCGATCTCACTGTGGGACGGGGCGAACACCGGCTGGTGGCCCATGCTGTGGTTCTTCATCAAGCTGGTCCTCGTGTTCGCGTGCTTCGTCTGGGTGCGCGCCTCGCTGCCTCGCGTACGGTACGACCAGCTGATGGCCTTCGGATGGAAGGTGCTGATCCCGTTCAACCTGGGCTGGATCATGATCGCCGCCACCTTCAAGGCCATGCGGATGCCGGAGACCACCCGCGGCGCGGTTCTGGCCATCGGAGCGGTGATTTTGGTCGGCGCCTTCGCGATCTGGCTGCGCTTCGATACGGTCAACCAGCGGCGCAGAGAGGCCAAGGCCGCCGAGATGGAGGCGGAGTTCGAGCAGCTGCGCGAGGAACCGACGGCGGGCGGGTTCCCGGTGCCGCCGCTCGACCTCCCGCACTACCACGGAGTCGTGCCGCGACAAGCGCGCCTTCACGCTGACGCCAAGGAGGTGACCAGTGGGAGCAACTGATTGGCTGAACCCGATCAAGGGATTCGGCGTCACCTTCCACCACATGTTCAAGAAGCCGGTGACCGTGCAGTACCCGGAGGAGAAGCGGCCCACAGCGCCGCGCTTCCACGGGCGGCACCAGTTGAACCGGTGGCCGGACGGGCTGGAGAAGTGCATCGGCTGTGAGCTGTGCGCATGGGCCTGCCCCGCTGACGCGATCTACGTCGAGGGCGGGGACAACACCGACTCCGAGCGGTACTCGCCCGGTGAGCGGTACGGGCGCGTCTACCAGATCAACTATCTGCGGTGCATCCTGTGCGGCCTGTGCATCGAGGCGTGTCCCACCCGGGCGCTGACGATGACCAACGAGTTCGAACTGGCCGACTCCAGCCGCGAATCGCTGATCTTCACCAAGGAGATGCTCCTCGCGCCGCTGGGACCAGGTATGGAGCAGCCGCCCCACCCGATGCGTCTCGGCGAGACCGAAGAGGACTACTACCGGTTGGGTCGTAGCAATGGGTGAGTCCATCACGTTCTGGGTGCTCGCGGTCGTCTCGGTGACCGCCGCACTCGGACTCGTTTTCAGCCGGAGGGCCGTCTACTCGGCCCTCATGCTCGGCGTCGTCATGATCTCGCTGGCGGTGCTGTACGCGGTCCAGGACGCTCCGTTCCTGGCCGTCGTGCAGATCATCGTCTACACCGGCGCGGTCATGATGCTGTTCCTGTTCGTGCTCATGCTCGTGGGCGTCGACTCCTCGGACTCCCTGGTGGAGACGATCAAGGGCCAGCGGTTCTGGGCGATCGTCGCCGGGATCGGCTTCGCCGTACTGCTGGGGCTCGGCATCGGCAACGTGCTGCTGACGGCGCCCAAGGGGCTGGCCGGGGTCACCGCGGCCGGCAACGTGCCGTCCCTGGCCGAGCAGATCTTCACGCGGCACGTGTTCGCCTTCGAGGTGACCTCGGCGCTGCTGATCACCGCCGCGCTCGGCGCGATGGTGCTGGCCCACCGGGAGCGCACCGAGAGCAAGCCGACGCAGAAGCAGCTGTCGCGGGCCAGGTTCCTCGCCTTCGGCAAGACGGGCAAGAACCCGGCGCCGCTGCCCGGACCCGGCACCTACGCCCGGCACAACTCGATCGACATGCCGGCGCTGCTGCCCGACGGCGCCGTCTCGCCGCTGTCGGTCAACCGGATCATCGCCCGGCACGAGGCCATCGAGGGCACCATCGACCCCGAGATCGCGCGGATCCTCCAGGAGGAGGCGCTCGCCGAGCAGCAGGCGGCCGACACGAGGCCGACCAAGCCGCTCGATGACGAGCTCGGGGACACCGAGCCGCTGGCCGACACCGAACCGCTGGTGGAGGAGGACGCCAAGTGACGACGCACTACCTCGTGCTCTCCGCGCTGCTGTTCGCCATCGGCGGTGTCGGCGTGCTCGTACGGCGCAACGCCATCGTGGTGTTCATGTGCGTGGAGCTCATGCTCAACGCCTGCAACCTGGCGTTCGTCACCTTCGCCCGGCAGAACGGCAGCCTCGACGGGCAGGTCATCGCGTTCTTCGTGATGATCGTGGCCGCGGCCGAGGTCGTCATCGGCCTGGCCATCATCGTGACGATCTTCCGAACCCGCAGGTCCGCGTCGGTCGATGACGCGAGCCTGCTGAAGCACTAAGAGGTAGCCGTGGAACCCGCTGAGATCGCATCGATCGCCCAGCACTCCGGGGGGGCGATCGGCGTCGCCTGGCTGATGATCGCCCTGCCCCTGGTGGGAGCGGCCGTCCTCCTGCTGGGCGGACGCAGGACCGACAAGTTCGGCCACCTGCTGGGCGTCCTCATGGCCGTCGCGTCCTTCGTGGTCGGCGCGCTGGTCTTCGTCCAGTTGCTGGGCTTCGCGCCGGGCGAGCGCCGCCGCGGGGTCACGCTGTTCGAGTTCATCCCCGGCCTCGTCGACAACGTGGGCCTGCTGGTCGACCCGTTGTCGATCTCGTTCTGCCTGCTGATCACCGGTGTCGGCTCACTGATCCACATCTACTCGATCGGCTACATGGCGCACGACCCGGCCAGGCGGCGCTTCTTCGCCTATCTGAACCTGTTCGTGGCGGCGATGCTGCTGCTGGTGCTGGCCGACAACTACCTGATCCTGTTCGTCGGCTGGGAGGGCGTGGGCCTGGCGTCGTACCTGCTGATCGGGTTCTGGCAGCACAAGCCCTCGGCGGCCACCGCGGCCAAGAAGGCCTTCATCGTCAACCGGGTCGGTGACGTCGGCCTGCTGATCGCGATGTTCACGATCTTCGCGACGTTCCACTCGCTGACCTTCAGCGGGGTGCTCGACCGGACCGGCGACGCCTCGCAGGGCACGCTGACCGCGATCGGCCTGCTCCTGCTGGTCGGCGCGTGCGGCAAGTCGGCCCAGCTTCCGCTGCAGGCGTGGCTTCTGGACGCGATGGAGGGCCCGACCCCGGTCTCGGCCCTCATCCACGCCGCGACCATGGTCACCGCCGGCGTCTACCTGATCGTCAGGTCCGGTCCGATCTTCGAGGGCACCGGGACCGCCCAGCTCGTCGTGACGATCGTCGGTGTGGCCACCCTGCTCGCCGGTGCGATCATCGGTACCGCCAAGGACGACATCAAGAAGGCCCTCGCCGGGTCGACGATGTCGCAGATCGGCTACATGGTGCTCGCGGCGGGCGTCGGCCCGGCCGGTTACGCCTTCGCGATCGCGCATCTGATCACGCACGGCTTCTTCAAGGCCAACCTGTTCCTCGGCGCCGGATCGGTCATGCACGCCATGAACGACGAGGTCGACATGCGCAAGTACGGCGGCCTGCGCACGGTCATGCCGATCACGTTCGCGACCTTCCTCATCGGCTACCTGGCGATCATCGGGTTCCCGCTGCTGTCCGGTTACTTCACCAAGGACGGCATCATCGAGACCGCGATGGAGCACAGCGCGGTCCTCGGCTGGCTGGCCGTGCTCGGCGCCGGCATCACCGGCTTCTACATGTCCCGCCTGGTGTTCATGACCTTCTTCGGCAAGAAGAGGTGGGACGCAAAGGCGCACCCGCACGAGTCGCCCGCCGTGATGACCTGGCCGCTGATCCTGCTGTCGATCGGCTCGATCGGCCTGGGCGCGTTCCTGATCCTGGGCAACCGGTTCATGATCTTCCTGTCGCCCGCGGTCGGGGCGCCGGCTCACTCGCCCGCCTTCAACCCGTTCAGCGTCCCCGGGCTCGCCACGCTCGCGCTGGTCGCGGTCGGCGCGGTGTTCGCCTGGATGCGGTACGGCGCGGCCGAGGTCCCTGCGACCGCACCGCGCGGCTCGTTCCTCACCACGTTCGCCCGCCGTGACCTGTACGGCGACGCGCTGAACGAAGCGCTGTTCATGCGGCCCGGCCAGTGGCTGACGCGGCTGGCGGTGTTCTTCGACAATCGCGGGGTGGACGGCCTGGTCAACGGGCTCGCCGCGTTCATCGGCGGCACGTCGGGCCGGGTGCGCAGGATCCAGACCGGATTCGTCCGCTCGTACGCGCTGTCGATATTCGTCGGCGCCGCCGTCCTGGTCGGTGCCTGGTTCGTCGTAGGGAACCTGTGATGCCCTGGCTTTCAACCCTGATGGGCGTGTCCGTACTGGGCGCGCTGGGTGTGACCCTGATCCGGAACGACAAGCTCGCCAAGCAGTTCACCCTGCTGGTCTCGCTTATCGTCCTGGCGCTGACCGTCACCATGGCGGTGCAGTTCAGCCCAAACGGCGACCAATGGCAGTTCCAGGAGAACCACAGCTGGATCCCGGCGTTCGGGATCAACTACAGCCTGGCCGTCGACGGCATCGCGCTCGTGCTGATCCTGCTGTCGGTGATCCTGGTGCCGATCGTGGTGCTGGCCTCCTGGCATGACGCCGAGAAGGGCAAGCGCTCGGTCCGGACGTACTTCTCGCTGATCCTCGTGCTCGAAGCCATGATGATCGGCGTCTTCGCCGCGACCGACGTCTTCCTCTTCTACGTCCTCTTCGAGGCCATGCTGATCCCGATGTACTTCATGATCGGGTCGTACGGCGGGGCGCAGCGGTCGTACGCCGCGGTCAAGTTCCTGCTGTACTCGCTGTTCGGCGGACTGCTGATGCTGGTCGCGGTGATCGCGCTCTACTCGATCGCCGGCAAGAACACGTTCATGCTCTCCGATCTGATCGGCACCGTGCAGGACGTGAACACGCAGAAGTGGCTGTTCCTCGGCTTCTTCATCGCGTTCGCGATCAAGGCTCCGCTGTGGCCGTTCCACACCTGGCTGCCCGACGCCGCCGCCCAGGCACCGGCGGGTGCCGCCGTACTGCTGGTCGGCGTGCTCGACAAGGTCGGCACCTTCGGCATGCTGCGCTTCTGCCTGCAGCTGTTCCCCGAGGCCTCGGCGTACTTCACACCGCTGGTGATCGTGCTGGCGGTGATCGGTGTGATCTACGGCGCGATCGTGGCCATCGGGCAGACCGACATGATGCGGCTCATCGCCTACACCTCGGTCTCGCACTTCGGCGTGATCACCCTGGGCGTGTTCGCGATGACCAAGGGCAACCCCGGGGCGCAGGACGCCGGCGCCGGCGCCACGCTCTACATGGTCAACCACGGCTTCTCGACGGGCGCGCTGTTCCTGATCGTCGGTTTCCTCATCTACCGTCGTGGCTCGCAGTTCATCGCGGACTACGGCGGTGTGCAGAAGGTCGCCCCGATCCTCGCGGGGACGTTCCTGGTGGCGGGTCTTTCCAGCCTCTCGCTGCCGGGTCTCAGCACGTTCGTGAGCGAGTTCATGGTGCTGTCCGGCGCGTTCCGACTGCACGTCCCGGCCGCCGCGATCGCCACGATCGGCGTCATCCTGGCCGCCATCTACATCCTGTGGATGTACCAGCGGACGATGAACGGGCCGACGGCGGAGTCCGTCAAGACCCTGCCCGATCTCAACGCGCGGGAGAAGTGGGTCGTTGCGCCGCTGGTGGCCCTGCTGCTCGTCTTCGGCTTCTACCCCAAGCCGCTGCTCGACGTCATCAATCCCGCGGTGAAGGACACGCTGTCCAGCGTCTCGGTCACCGCTGACCAGGCCGCTGCCGCAACCGGTGTCAAGGAGGGCAAGTGAACGGCACCATTCCAGCGCCGACAATCGAGTACGGCATGCTGGCGCCGCTGCTCGTCGTCTTCGGCGCGGCGATCGTCGGCGTGCTGGTCGAGGCGTTCGCCCCGCGCTACCTGCGTTCCGCGATCCACCTGCCGATCACGCTGCTGTCGCTGCTGATCTCGTTCGGGCTGATCGTCTGGCAGTGGATCGAGGGTGTGCCGACCAAGGCGGCCGCGATGGGCGCGATCGCGGTCGACGGCCCCGCGATGTTCATCTGGGGCACCATCCTGGTGCTGGCGTTCGTCAGCGTGCTGCTCATCAATGACGAGGGGCACTTCGTCGGCTCGGCCGCGGCCGTACCCGGCTCGGCCGAGGAGGAGCAGGCGCTGTACGAGGGGGCGGCCCACACCGAGGTCTACCCGCTCGTGCTGTTCGCCGTCGGCGGCATGATGCTGTTCCCGGCCGCCAACGACCTGCTCATCGCGTTCGTGGCCCTCGAGGTCATGTCGCTGCCGCTGTACCTGCTGTGCGGTCTGGCGCGCCGTCGCCGCCTGCTCTCGCAGGAGGCCGCGATGAAGTACTTCCTGCTCGGCGCGTTCTCCTCCGCCTTCTTCCTGTACGGCACCGCCATGATCTATGGCTACGCCAACTCGCTCGACCTGGCGAAGATCGGCGCCACCCTGGGCACGGTCGGTGGCCAGGACATGCTGCTCTACCTCGGCGGCGCGATGATCAGCGTCGGTCTGCTGTTCAAGATCGGTGGGGCGCCGTTCCAGGCCTGGAAGCCGGACGTCTACCAGGGTGCGCCCACCCCGATCACCGCGCTCATGGCGTCGGGCACGCTGATCGCCGCGTTCGGCGCGCTGGTGCGGGTCTTCTGGGTCGCCCTCGGCGGCCTGGACTGGGACTGGCGGCCGGTCTTCTACGGTGTGGCGGTTCTCACGATGCTGGTCGGCGCGATCCTCGCGATCACGCAGACCGACATCAAGCGGATGCTGGCCTACTCGTCGATCGCGCACGGCGGCTTCCTGCTCATCGGCGTGATCGCCACCGGCAGCGCGCAGGCCCAGAACACCTCGGCCCTGTCGGGGATCCTGTTCTACCTGGTGGCGTACGGCTTCACCACGGTCGGCGCGTTCGCCGTGGTCACCATGGTGCGCGACGCGGGTGGCGAGGCCTGGCACCTGTCCCGGTGGGCCGGGTTGGGCAAGCGCTCGCCGCTGCTGGCCGGCGTGTTCGCCTTCTTCCTGCTCGCCTTCGCCGGGATTCCGCTGACCAGCGGCTTCTTCGGGAAGTACGCGATCTTCCAGGCGGCGGTCACCGGAGGCGCGCTGTCGCTGGTCATCGTCGGCGCGGTGGCCTCGGCCGTGGCCGCGTTCTTCTACGTCCGCGTGATCGTGCTGATGTTCTTCAGCGATCCGGCGGCCGACGGCCCCTCCGTGGTGCTGCCTTCACGCGGCACGGCGGCTGTGGTCGGTCTCGCGGCATTGGCTACCGTAGTGCTCGGGGTCTTCCCGCAGCCGGTGCTGGACCTGGCGCACTCCGCTGCTCAGTCGTTGTTCGTCCGTTAGGAGCTTTCCGTATGGCCGCGCCGCCCGTTGTGGACATCCCCGTAGTAGATGAGCGGCTGGCCGAGGACCTGGCGGACGGTCTGGCAGCGGTTGAGAAACTGCTCCGGTCGTCCGTCGAGAGCGAGGACGCCTTCATCACAGAGGCGTCCAGGCATTTGATCGAGGCGGGCGGCAAGCGGTTTCGGGCGATGCTCGTCCTGCTCGCCGCCCAGTTCGGCAACCCTGGGGCCCCGGGCATCGTGCCCGGGGCCGTCGTCATCGAGCTGACCCATCTGGCGACGCTCTATCACGACGACGTGATGGACGAGGCCCGCGTGCGACGCGGTTCGCCGTCCGCCAACGCCCGGTGGGACAACACCGTGGCGATCCTCACCGGCGACTATCTCTTCGCCCAGGCCTCCGAGATCCTCGCCGACCTCGGCAGCGAGATGATCCGGGTCCAGGCACGCACGTTCTCCCGCCTCGTGAGGGGGCAGATCCGGGAGACGGTCGGGCCGGCCGAGGGCATCGACGACATCACCCACTACATCCGGGTGCTCGCCGACAAGACCGGCTCGCTCATCGCCACCTCCGGCCGTTTCGGCGCCATGCTCTCGGGCGCGCCGGCCGAGGTGGCCGACCGCGTCACCGAGGCGTGCGAGGCCATCGGCGTCGCCTGGCAACTCGGCGACGACCTGATCGACGTGGCCTCGTCGGACTCGGGCAAGACGCCGGGCACCGATCTGCGCGAGGGCGTACGCACGCTGCCGGTGCTCCACGCGCTCGCGTCGACCGACCCGGCGGACGCGCGGCTGCGTGAGCTGCTGTCCGGTCCCGTGGCCGAGGAGGACCTGGTGGAGGCACTGGGCCTGCTGCGCGCCCATGTGGCGATGACCCGGGCCCGCGAGGAGCTGATCCGCTGGTCGGACCGGGCGAAGACCGCGCTGTCCACCCTGCCCGACATCCCCGCCAGGACGGCGCTGATCGCCCTGTGCGACTACGTGGTCGAGCGCACCGGCTGACCCTCGCTCAGACCGTCTCCAACGCGGGAGCCGTACGGTCGGCGCGCCTGGAGGCCCGTGCGGCGCGGAGGCTGTCCCAGGTGAAGACGCACAGCGCGAGCCACACGACGGCGAAGCCGACCCATCTGCTCGGCGGCATGACCTCGCGGGCCACCAGCACGCCGCACAGGAACTGCAAGGTCGGGGTGATGTACTGCAGGAGCCCGAT
Source organism: Sphaerimonospora mesophila (assembly GCF_001417795.1). Taxonomy (NCBI): domain Bacteria; kingdom Bacillati; phylum Actinomycetota; class Actinomycetes; order Streptosporangiales; family Streptosporangiaceae; genus Sphaerimonospora; species Sphaerimonospora mesophila. The sequence continues at coordinate 229,022 of NZ_BCBX01000032.1, forward strand.
CGTCGAGAGCGGGACCCGGATGGCCGCGCCGTTGAAGCACATCAGCGGAATGGCCGTGACGATGCCGGTGGTGGCCATCAGCAGCGCGTGTCCCGCGCCCTGGTGGCCGAACGCACCCGTGCCGTTGCCCTCGATGACGATCAGATAGGTGAGCGTCGGCACCAGGAGCACCAGCGTCTCGATCGTGAGGCTCTCCGCGCTGCCGACCTGGGCGGCCTTCTTGAGCAGGCCGTACGCGCCGAAGCTGGTCGCGAGGACCAGCGCGATCCACGGCAGGCGGCCGTAGTCCAGCGTGAGGACGAGGACGGCCAATCCGCCCAGCCCCACGGCGGCCCACTGCAGCGTGCGCAGCCGCTCACGGAAGACGATGACGCCGAAGAGCACGCTGACCAGGGGATTGATGAAGTAGCCCAGTGCGCTTTCGAGGACGTGGCCGGAGTTGACCGCGTAGATGTAGGTGCCCCAGTTGAGCGAGATCGTGATGGCCGCGACGGTGAGGAAGACGAACTGTCGGCGGGTCAGCGAACGGAACCAGGACCAGTGGCGGCGGACGGCCAGGATCGCGACGACGACGGCGAGGGTCCACACCACCCGGTGGGAGAGGATCTCTACGGCGCCCGCAGGCTTGAGCAGCGGCCAGTAAAGGGGGAAGAGTCCCCACATGGAGTAGGCGGCGATGCCGTAGAGGACACCCCGGCGGCTTTCAGGCATGAATCCTATCTTCGCTCCTTACCGGGATTAGCGACAAATAAGTATTACTTGGGTCCGGGTTTAGGGTTGCTAAGGGAAGGAACAAGGTCGTGCCGGGTGTGGTTGGGAGCGGTGGGAGGTTATGACGATGGGCTGGCTCTTCGGCAGGGACAAGACGACGATGGTGGACCCCGCGGACGCGCTGCCGGGCCGTAGCGAGGTCATGCCGGTGGCGGTCCGGCACCAGATCCTGGACGCGCCGCTCGCTCCGCCGTACCCGGACGGGACAGAGATCGCGGAGTTCGGTCTGGGGTGCTTCTGGGGCGCAGAACGGAAGTTCTGGCAGACGGCGGGCGTCGTCTCGACGGCCGTCGGGTACGCGGGCGGATACACCCCCAACCCGACGTACGAAGAGGTGTGCACCGGGATGACCGGACACGCCGAGGTCATCCGGGTGGTCTTCGACCCGGCGACGGTGTCGTACGAGGAACTCCTCAAGGTGTTCTGGGAGGCCCACGACCCCACGCAGGGCATGCGGCAGGGCAACGACGTCGGGACACAGTATCGGTCGGCCGTCTACACGCACGGGCCGCGACAGGAGAAGTCCGCACTCGCCTCGAAGGAGGCATATCAGGAGGTGCTGACCAAGGCCGGGTACGGACAGATCACCACCGAGATCGCCCCCGCCCGTGAGTTCTACTTCGCCGAGGATTACCACCAGCAGTACCTTTTCCGCAATAAAAACGGCTACTGCGGTCTCAGCAGCACGGGAGTGGCGTGCCCGATCGGCCTCACGTCCGGCGAGGCCTGACCTGCGGTAACTGACTGATCCTGGCCCTTGGTCGCCCGGCTAACCCGGAGCCGATCGAGGGCCAGAGCCGTTTCCGGCGAGAACCTTCACTACAAGGTCAAGGCGACCCGCCTGCGGCGGCTCGCAGCGCGCCGGGCGGCCAGCGGGCCGGGCATGCGGCTCTCCGGCCGGTCCCGGCCCGCGCCGCCCCGCGCCTACCCGTCACCTTCCGAATCCTCATTCTCTGGTCTACCGGAGTAGCTCACCCCGAACTTATCTCCCTGATTGTGAAAAATCTTTGCTGCTGCATCCATGTCCGGAAATAAAGACGCCGCCATCAGCGCGCAGTCCCACTCCTTCGTGTCGATCGTCACGCGCTGCAGCACCTCTACGCTGCCCATCTGTAGGAAAAAGATAACAGCTGACCCGATGTACGACGTCGCCGCCAGGTTGATGCTGGCGCGGTTGTTGTACAGGTATGTACTATTCTCATTAAGTGCGCTAATTATTGCTGCGGCGCCGGCATGGACGGCCGCGTTGCAGGTCACGTAGATGTGTCGAAAGCGGTCCCCGTCCACAGCCTCCTCGATGTCTTTAAACGTAATTCGCTTGGCCTGAGGATTGCGTGTCCCGGGAGCGGCCCAGTTGTTCTCGCTCCTAAAAAATTCATCTCCCCATCTCTTCCGTGCTTCGAGAAGGACTTGGTCGGCGACCTCATCGTTAAGGCCGTTTTCTCCACTTTCTTTTAAGTGCTCCACTAGCGAGGAAACGCAGTAGCGCTCAGCGAGTTCGTAGCCCCCGGGTGTGGGTTCCTGGTGGCACAGGAAGAAAGCTTTCACCACAAGCTCGTATAGTGTCCGCATTCGTGACAGGGATCCGTCGGTGAAGCCATTCTTTAAGAGAAGAGCTATCTCGCTCGATATGACTACCATCCGAGCATGCATGCCTATGAGGAGTAGGAATTTTGCTGGGTAGCCTCCAACGGATTCCTCAACATCAAGGAGCTTATGTGAGACCTCCTCGTCAGATGCCTGACGTAGCCAGAGCTTAAAGGCGAAGTTCATTGCCCTGTTGGCCAGCTCGGCTGACGCTATAGCTTTCTCTAGTGCCTCGAATGCGAAGGCGTATCGCTTAAGTAGGTTGCGTTCTACCTTGTGAGCGTACTTCTTGCGGTCAGTCCGAATGGAGTCGGTCTCTTTGTTGGCTAGAGTGTGCCATTCGGGTAGCGTGGTTGGGGCATTTTGTAATATCTCGGTGTGGGAATTTACTAGTTCTTCTTCCGCCTCCTCTCGGCTAGAGATCTCGCCTCGCATGATTTTCCCATTCACATGCTTGGTCATCATGAAAAGTAAGTGCGACTCTTCTGGATCCACAGCTGCCTCCTGTCGAGGAGATCAATGATCCCATGCCTGTCGCGATTGCTCCAGAGAATTACCTTGCAGGTCCGGAGAGGTCGGCACCGTTGGTTGAGGCTGCGAGCGGCTCTCCCCTCCCCGCTTCCTTTTACCAAGGCTGCGTATCACAACTCCCCGCCCCCGCTGCTCGATTGTTCGTGGCCCTTGGTCGGTGTCAATGTCGTCTGTGCGGGTTGCGCGTGGGGTTGCGGTGTACGTCGTTGGTGGACGGACACGAGAAGACGGCATTGACACCTCGGTCGGGCCACTGATGTCGGCAGCTATCGGGGGTGGGGGAGGAGTGGCGCGGGTCGTAGACACGGGCGCGGCCCCGCCCGAGTGAGCGAGGCCGCGCAACCGTTGGACCGTCTACCGCATCTCACCGCACAGCAGGGCAAGCCACACTCTGCGCGCCTCCTCGATCGACCAGCGGTGTGTCTCCTCGACCTTTGGTGTCGGTTCGGCCTGGATCGTCTTGCGGATGAACGCCCGTCCACCGGCCTGGAGTAGTTCGTAGACGACTGCCCGGCAGTCGCATGTCCAGGCGAGAGCCCGCACCCGTGTGACGCCCTCGAACGGCTCGTGCCAAACGAGTTTCACGTGATCTTTTCGAGGGTGTGCCCAGTGAGGGCTCAGGCACTCGTTAGGGTCCGCGATGAGGTCCGCCATCGTCTGCCTCACCGTGCTCCGCCGTTGGCCCAACCGGCGATCCAGGACACGGCGGACTGGGGCTGACGCACCTCCGACAGCGGAACGATGGTCCCGGACGCGGGCAGCTTGATCAAGAAGCGATGCGGCTTGCCCTCCTGATCGATGCTGACCGTCGCGACTTGGCCGTCGAGGCCGTAAACGTCCAGTTCCGAGCCCGCGTTCTCGTGGACCGGGAACCCTTCCATCCGCAAGGTGATGCGGCGGATCAGTCGGGTACGGACGCTCTTGGATCGGAGCAGATCGGCGAGGGCGGCGAGGATGCCCGCCTGCTGGTTGACGGTCCGGTTGCTGATCGTGATCTGGCGCATGTCTCTCCCATCTGTCTCGCTGACGGGTTGAGCGTACGCCAACCTACCCAGTCCTTCCTAGTCTTTCTTATAGGTACCTCTAGGTACCTCTGGTAACGACATGGAACGCTTTCGTTCCTACTCTTGAGGCCGTGATCGAGTTCCGGCCTGACCAGCTCAAATGGGAAGCCGTCCTCGAAGAGGTACGGCGGCGTATCAGGACGGGCGAGTACCAGGTGGGGCACCCCATCCCTGGTGAACCCCGCATGGCCGAGGAATTCGGCATCGCCAAGGGCACCGCGCGGCGGGTCATCAACGAACTCCTCAAGGCAGGAGACGTCTACACCGTTCTCGGCAAGGGAACCTTCGTCGCCGACCCCGAAACCGGTGGTCCGCCCCGGAGAGACACCGAAGACGAGTGAAGGCCCCCGAACACATCGGGGGCCTTCCGCCTTCAATCGGTTGTCAGCGAGACGATGGAAGGCGCTCCAAGCGTAGATGCCAACGAGTCGAGGGCAATAGCTCTCTGTCGTGGTGCCGCCGGCCCAACCGCTTCGCGGCCCTTCGGGTGCCTACGGCATTGCGCCGGCCGCACCACTCCCGCACGTACTCTCAGGCGGTCAGGCGGGCTCTTGCCGCTCCCCCTCCCGGGCGATCTGGCGCGCGGTGGCGATGCCTTGCCGGATCACCTCTGCCCACAGATGCTCGCCGTGCCGGTAGCCGCTCCCGGCATAGCGCCACTCGCCGACCGTGACCGTCTCCCGCTCGTCAGAATCGGGCAGGCCCCGCCGTTCCCGCGCCCGCTCGGCCTGATGGTCGGCCCGCACCTGCCGCAACGCGCCGAGGGTGGTGGAGTAGCGGCGGCTCTTGGTCGAGAAGTGCCCCCGGTAGCCGAGCATGTGCGCCCACCGCCTCAACGGCACCAGCCGATAGGCCGGATCGTCGCCGAGCGCGAAGCAGGTGTAGATCATGCGCCGGGCATGCTCGGTCACGTCGAGGTGCGCCACGTCGGCGACCTCCCGGATCGGCCGGTCCACGGTCCCGGCTGACTCGGCCCCCTTCGTCGCGTACTTCGCGATGTAGGCCGCTACCCGCTGATCCGCGAGTCCTTCCAGCGAGGTCGCGACGTAGATGGGGTCGATGCCGAGTTGCGTGCCCCACCGGCCGACGAAGGACGGGTCATCGTCCGGCATGGGAACCGAGACCCCGGCCGCGGTTTCCCGAATGGCCGCCTGGAGCACGGGCACGGTCGCCCAGTCCGGCGGACGATCGGACGGCCCGTCCGGCCCGTCGAGGCGGATCACGGCATGGAAGTGGACTAAGCCCCGCGTCTGGTACTCGGCCACCTTGGCGTACGACAGCCGCAGTCGCCGCCGCAGCTCAGCCCGTGTTACGCCGAGGTGCCGAGCGAAGGTTGCGGGCAGAGCTTGGGCGAAGCGTCGCCACAGCTCGCCAGCGTGCGCGTTCCACAGCACGGCCCCGGCGTAGTCGTAGCAGTCCACGCAGATCGGCTGCCCCACCTGGGGATCATCGTCACTGTGCCGGACCCCGCAGCCTTCCCGCCTGCCGTGATCGCATACCGGGTTGTTTCGCCGAGGACGGCACGGCAGCACGTTGTCACCCTTCATCCGGCGCGCGTGGACGGCCCCGAATGAGGGAGCCGTGAACGTGGCGAACACGCGCGGATGAGCGCTCACGTCCTCGGGGACGCCCTTCCCGCCGCGCAGACCGGACAGGATCAGGTGATACGTGTCGTCCCGGTAAACCTCCGAGCAGGCCGGGCACCGCGACGAGCGCCGGTTGCCGCACGCGGTCAGCAGGTACCCGGTCGGCTCGTCGGCCGTCCGGTAGACGTCCAGCACCTCCAACCCAGAATCGAAGGTGATCCGGTGTCCTTGCAGCCGGATCGGTTGAGCACAGCCGCCCGTGGCGCGCACCATCTCCTGCCACCGGGCAAAGTCCGGCATGGCGGCGCGTTGGGCGGCGGCGAGGACATCGGGGGAGAGGGGAGGCAGTTCGCTCACGCGGCATCTCTCCCGCTCTCCTCATCGGCGGACTCGGCAAGGGCGGATTCGTCGGCCAGCTCGGCACCGAGGATGGCGGCCACCCGGTGCCACTTGTCGGCAGACCAGCGGGGGGACTCGGCGGCTTTGCGTCTGCCCCACTCCCGGGCAGACATGGGGGTCGGCGTGGTCAGATGCGCTCCTTTCCTCGTGGGTGGAGCCACCGCCGCGCATCCGGAAGCGGACGCCGCGCACCGTGAGCCAGCAGCCGGACGGCCGAACACAGGCACGTCAGCGAGAGAACTTGGGAGTGTGCGACCAGAAAATGAAAGGGCGTGACGCCTGCCGCTGGGCCGGGTCCCTCCAGCGGGTACGGCGTTGATTGTTTAGTTTGCCGCCCGGATTCTCATGCATGCCGGAAAATGGGTCGCGTAGCTTCTCGCCTATGTCAATTCCGTCAGGGTGACGGTGACTTCTTGCAGTTCTGTTCTACCCCAGAAGGACGCGTATGCGTACCTGTCAGTTCCTTGGTGGCAATCCGCGCCATGTCCTTATCTGCGTCCTATGGCGTCCGCTGGCGTCCAGTGGCGTCCGTAGACATCCGGTGGGTTGAGTTTGCCGGTAAGAAGGTTGTCGCCCGGAGGTAAGGCGAGAGGGAGCACCGCTGTACGCGAGACGTCCGGGACGTCTTGGACGTCCTTGTGCTCAGTCCTCGCGCCAGACCAGTTCGAGGAGGTTGGGGTCGAAACGCCTGCGCCCCTTGCCGCTGGGGTAGATGATCACCGCGTGTAGCGCCTCCCGAATGTAGGACCGCTTCACAGATAGTGGCAAGCCGCCCTCGTTCTCCGGCAGGAACCACCGCCGCCGGATCTCGGCCACATCGGTAGCCGATCGGGCTTGGCGTCGTTGAGCCGTTGCAGCAAAGCTCTGGGCATCGGTGCGGAGGCGGGCAATCCGCTTCTCCAGTTCGGGAGCCGCCGAGAAGAACAGCTCATTGCTGATATTCCCTGCCGTCCACCGTGTGCGCAGCTCTTCCAACCGGGCCTTCGCGTCCTCGTATTCTTGCTGACCCGGCCATTCTGTGGGCTCAGCGGATGGTGCCAGGTGTGCCTCTTCGAGCTTCGCGAGGACCGCTTCCGAGACGTACAGGTCCACCATGTCCCCGCGTCGGCCAAGGCTTCCGCAGCCCCCTACCGTCTTGGCGGGACAGATATAGATGTGCTGTACGCAGTCCTTCTGGTGTGTGACTCGGAGAGAGAAATTGCACAGAGTGCCGTCGGGTTGGGTTCTGCCGCACCGGAGAATTCCGGTAAGCAGGTGGCGGGGCTCCTTGAAGTCTCGCGCGAGGATCGGACCGATTCGGCCGTCCCGGTAGACGAAGTGACCCTTGCGGCCGTCGAAGATGGACTTGACCGCCATCCACTGTTCCGGCGTCACGATCGGCTGCCACTGCCCGACCACCGGGTTGCCCTCGGAGTCCCGTACGAGCTCGCCTTTGATCTCGCGCCAGCCGCAGACCCGAGGGTTGGTGACCGTGACCTTGAGAGAGCTGGGGGTCCATACGTTGCCCAGGGAGGTCTTCACCCCCTCCCGCTGCCACTCGTTCGTGATCGAATGGAGCGAGCGGCCGGCGACAAGGTCGAGGATCGCCTGACGTACGAGAGGTGCCTCTTTCGGGTCGAGGGTCAGTCGATCGGGCAGCCAGCCGAAGGGACGCGTTCCGCCAACGGGTAGCCCCTGCTCGGCCCGAGCTCGGTGAGAGCGGCGCATGCGGCGTTGCATCTTCCGCACCTCCATCTTGGAGATGACCGCGCCGAACAGACCCATGCTCTCGGTGTCTTCGCTGTAGAGGTCCTTCTGGCCTCTCGCATCGGCGAAGACGCGGCCGTCCTGATAGGTGATCGCTTCCACGAAGCGCTCGTAGTCGCCCGGACGTCGAGCGAGGCGATCTTCCGCCACGATGACGACGCCTCGCACCTCCGTGCCGTCCGGAAGCTCGCCCGCTCGGAGCACCTTCAGCATGGCCTCGAAGTCGTCGCGGACGACGTCAGCCTTCGCAGCGGACTTGTCGTTGTCCGTGAACTCGTGGACGACGGTCCAGCCGTACCGGGCAGCGGTCTCCCGGTTGAGCTTGTGCTGGTCCTGGACTCCGTGTTCGTCCCGCCTGATGTCGGCGGAGATGCGAGCGTAGGAGACGACGGGGATGGGGGATGGCTCAGGCAAGGCGACCTCCGCAAGAATTATTGCTTGAAGCAAAGGTCTACCACCAGCAATACCTTTTTAAAGTGCCAAATGGGTATTGCGGCCTCAGCAGCACCGGCGTCACCTGCCCGGTGGGCATCGCGCCCGTTGGCGAATGAACAAGGCGGTCTTCGACGAGGTCTCGGTATTGTGGGCAGAGCACCTGGGGCTGCCCTTCCCTGATGACCTGCGCGGGGTCGAGATCTACGGTCAGCCGGTCGCATACCTCGAGTACTGTTTGGCAGGCCCTCTGACCAGCTATGTAGGAAGTCAGCGGGGAGTGCTGGAAGCGGATCAACTCCGTATCGTGAGGGCGTGCGCCCGTGATCTGCGGGCGCTTCTGCCACGCCTGCGCGGAGAGGAGAGGCGTACCTTTGTTGCGCGCCTGATCCGAATCGCCGACCTGGTCCTCACGCCTCCTCGGCTGCCTGGGCGACGCTGATATGGCATTCTTGGCCACCGCTCGCTTTCCAGTTGGGCAGGGCATGCCGCAGAGGCGGCCCGAGATGCCTCTCATGAAACGCGGACGGTGGCCGAGGAAATCAAGCGTCAGGTCACCGAGGTGCAGCAGGCGATCGCGCGGATAGAAGGGGCGGTGAGGAGGGTCGAGGAGACTCTCCGTGACCGCCAGGTCCCCGCACGAGAAGTGACCGCGGAGGAAGAGGTGGGGCGGCTGCTCCTCGCCTACGTAGAGCAGGGCCACAAGAAGGGCAACTGGAACAACATCTGGATCAGCAAGATCTACGAGCGGCGACCGGATGTGGTGAAGAAGCACCTCCAAGGCGCCGCCTTCCTGGCGCAGAAGATCCTCTCCTTGGAGTCGTCGGAGAGTGACCACATCGGCAGAGATGCCCGCGCGATCTTTGAGAGGATGGCCGAGCGAGCAGACGATGACGAACTGCCAGAGAACGTCACTCCTCTTGATGCCCACCAGCGGGCGCGAGGAATGTAGCCCCACGCTGCCGGGGCGTCGCCAGTCCCGAAGCCGTCCAGCTCGGCCAGATCATCGAACGCTTGGGCGTCCTGACCGATCACTTGCGGGTCGATCGACCCCCTCCCACGGACCCGGTGCCGGATTGGCTCGCGGACCGCTTGATCTACACCGTCGGTATGTTTCGCGAGGACGTCGCCGCCCTCGACTTGCGGCAGGCGGTCGATCTTTGGGCTGACTTCCGGTCCAACCCACGCTGGCCGCGAATTATTGCCTGAAGTGACGCCCTTGGCCGCCTGGGCTGCTCCGGTGTCGGCCGGGGTGCCTCGGTGCGTTCGCTGGTCTCGAGGTGTGGGCCTGGGTGGCGCGGCCATCTCGCGACGCGACGTACGAGGCGGGCGACGTTCGACCGCTATCAGAATGTGTTCTGAATTAGACTGGTGGTGTGAGCATCAGCAATGCCGACGCCGTCACCTTCTCGGACCTGTCGAGGAATCCCCGGGCCGTCGCCGAGCGCGCCGCGCGACTTGGTCGCGTACGTGTGACTCACCGGGATGCCCAGGACTTCTACCTGACTGCGGCTGACCGTGAGGAACGACGCGATCAGACGCTGGCTACTGCTTCCCGTCTGTTTCTCGCTCTCATGAGGCATGATCCGACCGCCCGCGCGCTGGTGATTGCCATGCCTGAGGTCTTTCCCTGGGTCCGTCACCTCACCTCTGATGAGGTGCGGTCCTTCACTCTTGAATTGGTCGAGGCGCTCTCTGACGCGGCCGAGTTGGATGTCGACGCCACTACTCAGGAAGTCATCGCCGGCTGGCGGGCCACTGCCCGAATCAAGGCCGACCCCGCGCACTACGCCCAGGCGCGTGAGGCGACGAGCGGAGACTTCGGACCGGTTGAGGTTTCGGTATGAGTCCGAAGCGGGGAGACCGGGTCACGGTTCCGCCTCCCGGCGATGAATGGGACGTACGGTTCGGTACGAGCGATGCGGTGAAGGGCTGGGAGGAACTATGCCGTCATGCCCTGGCCAATACACGCCGATGCTTGGAGACGCTGCGAGGAGATCCACGCTCACGCACCGATCACGAGCGCCGGCATCGCCTGCGTGGCGACCTTGCGACTCATCGTCACAACGGACAGGACCTGGAGCAATGGGAGTTCGAGGTCACCAACGGCGGGCGCGTGCGCTACGTGATCGATGACACCGCCCGTACGGTGTGGCTTGTCTATGCCTCGCCCCGTCACCCAAAGGACACCGATGTCTGAGGCCACTGCGCCCGCCGAGCGTCTGTGACACAGCCAGTCCCGCCGCCGAGGGCAGGAGCAAGTGCCGCGAGGTCCCAGTGCGATTTATTGCCTGAAACGGACTGCTACTACCAGTAATATCTCTTTAAGGTGCCCAACGGCTACTGCGGCATCGGCGGCACCGGCGTCAAGCTAGGTGACCCGTCCGAGTGGGCCGCCTGCCAGACGGGCCTGGTCCCGACCGAGGAGTAGCTTCACAGATCTCGCTGTACGGCTCGTGCTCGGCTCCTGGGCGTGAGCCGTCCTGCTGCCCGGCCCTGATCCGTTGATCGCCTGCCTTGTCGGCTCTGTCCGGACCTCGGCCGGCCTCTATCTCGGTGAGGGTGTAGAGTAGCGCGGCCATGCTGGTGCCGCTCACGAGTTCACCCTTGCCGACAAGCCGGGGGATGCCGCTCAGCGGCGCCTATTCGACGCGTTCGGCCTCCCAACCCTCCTCTGTGGGCGGGCCGATGTAGGTGGCGCTGTCGGCGTGGAAGATGTGGTGAACATGCCGTTGGTCGGCTGGACTTTCACCAATGGGCACATCGGCCCGGGCCGCCGGCCGGTCTCCTCCTCGACTTAGCGCGCTGCGGCGCCCGCAGGCTCCTCTCCGTCTTCGATTCTTCCAATGGGAATCTCCCATCCCCAGGAATCGGTGATGAGGCGGTGCCGCCAGATGAGTAACACCCGGCGCCGTTCGTCGGTGACCACGGCTCCGGGCCGGGCGCGGTGCGGATCAGCCGGTGGTCCAGATGCCTGCCGTCGGGCACTCGACATCCGCGACCCGGATGTCGAGCCACGGGTCGGTGTAGAGGGACTCTTCGGAGTTGATCTGCCAGCGCATGCAGAGAACTCCCAGCGTGGGCCCAATCTGGATCCCACGCCACAAGGGCACGCGTGCTTGGTGGCGTACGCGTGTCAGAAACCCTTGGACCTCGGGTGTCTAAGTGGCGATCTTGCCAGAAACGGGCGCTGAACCGGAAAAACCTCGTGGTTGGTGGTCGTTGTTCGTACTTGCTGAGCAACGTCAACCGGAACAGAACCGGAACAGAAGTGCCCGGCACCGTGATCGGTGCCGGGCCCTTCTGTCCTGGTGGGGATGACGATAGCGCCTGCGCTGTCGTCAGTTCGCCTGCTCCACGTAGTGCTCGTGCTCCCACGCTTCCACGTCGGCGACCTTGTACCGGACGTGCTTGCCGAACTTCATGAAGCGGCGGCCACCGCCGTGACTGGTCCACCATGAGGGGGACCCCAAGCGATCTGCAAGCTCCTTCGTCGGGTCTTGTACGCCAGGCTGCAGCGAGAGGAGGTGACATGGGCGGGATGACTCGCAGGGTGCAAATGACCACGGCGCTGAGCCAGGGGCTCAATCTGGGTTGATTTAGCGTTCTGGGCCTGCTGGCGCTGGGCTCCACCATGGCGGGCAACCCTGGCAGGGGCCGATCTGCTGAACCTTGATCAGTCGACGCACATCGCGTCGTGGGTGGACCGGTAGACCCATGTGCCGCCACCCGGAGAAATAAAGGTCGGATACGTGTTATACGTCCCAGGGGTGCAGTCGTGGCCGACCGCGAGGACGGCCTGCCGGGCTCGCTGTTCGGCCGCCGCGTACCCGGCCGCTGCGGTGTCGCCTGCCCCCATAGCGGTGGCGCTGCGTGGAGTGTCATAGCCGTCGGCGTGCGCGGCCACGGGCGAGGTGGTCAGGCCGACCGCCACCACCGCTGAGACGAGGCCGAGCCGGCGGGGCCAAGTGACTTTTTGCATGCTTCTCCTTATGCGGGACGGTCAGGTGATCGATCATCATTGATTTAGCCCGAATCGATACAGGGCGGTATTGACTAATTGGCCACAAAAATCTGGCGACCGTTGTCCTCATGATGGAGCACATGGCTAATACGGCAGCCGCCATTTGCAGGGTGAGCTGGGATAATGTGCCCCACTCTGATCGATCTTGTGCCAGGAATGCGGCACAACGAGAGCAGCCACTCATGATCATGTGTGTGAAAATTACACGACCGGGAGCGGCTGCTGCACTCATCGTCGAGGCAGCGCGGGTGCAGCGGAACCTCGAAGAACTGTTGAGCGCACGGCGTCGGAGTTCGCCAGGTTCGAGCCCCGGTTGCAAGCCGCGCTGATCGGCTCGCGGCAGTGGATCCCCGCCGAGCAGATCAGCGACCCCATCAACGCGATCATCACCGGCGGTGCAATGTGGTGGGGATCCAGTGACGCCCGGAGGGGGTCTTCACATCCCGATGCTCGACGTCCTTGCAGACGCTGGCCAGTTCTACACCGTCGGTATGTCTCGCGAGGACGTCGCCGCCCTCGACTTGCAACAGGCGGTCGACCTCTGGGCTGACTTCCGCTCCAGGCCACGCTACCAGCGAATTATTTCCCGAAGAGAACCGCTATCACCAGCAATACCTTTTTAAAGTGCCAAATGGGTATTGCGGCCTCAGCAGCACCGGCGTCACCTGCGCGGTGGGCATCGCGCCCGTTGGCGAGTGAACGAGGCGGTCTTCGACGAGGTCTCGGTGTTGTTCGCTGAGCAAGGCGGCCTGCCCTATCCCGATGACTTGATCACGGTAGAGATCTACGGGCGGCCGATGTTGCTCATCGACTACGACCTGGCCGGGTGCGTGAGCAGCACGAGAAACGACCCTGGAGGAAGAAGTGGGGCGGCTGCTCCTCGCCTACGTAGAGCAGGGCCACAAGAAGGGCAACTGGAACAACAAGCCGCCTCGCCGCAACCGAGATCGAGGATCCTCGCTCCCTCAGGCAGCCGAGCCCGGCGCAGCAGCCGGGTCATATGGGGGCCGGAGACCGGCGCGGCGATGGGGTGGTCCTGATGGGCGAGATGACTGATCAACTGGCGATCCATGACCCAATCCTTCGCACCCCAAGAGCTTGCGGCAAGTCGTATTAGCGCTGATGGGCCGAGCCGAGACCATGGTGAACACGACCATCAGCGTGCGGCGCGGGCTTGCGCCACGGCCTGTGAGCGCTGGTCAGCCCGCGATCACTTCCCTTAAGTTGCCATGCGCGCCTGCGAAGCGTGTCTAAGTGAACACGTAGCGCTGTTGCGTTTATTTCGATTACGGCCTGCCGGATCACCTCGGCCCACAGGTGTTCGCCGTGCCGGTAGCCGCTTCCAGCGAAGCGCCATGCCCTACCGTGACCGTCTCCTGCTCGCCAGGGTCAGGCAGGCCGCGCCGTTCCCGGGTCCGTACGGCTTGGTGATCGGCGGTCCCGGCCGTCTCGGCCCCCTTGTCGTGGAGGGCCCATGGCGTGGCTCCCGGCGTCCGACTAAAGCACGACCTCAACCGGGCCAAGGAGAAAACGACGCCGGCGGGCGACCACTCCCGATTTTCAGCCCGGAACGGGCATCCCGCCGGGGATATCGGGGACTAAAGCCAAGGTCTACCACCAGCATCACTCTGAAGAGTGAGGGCAAGCGGGCCGGTAGATCCTGATAATGGGCGGATGTTCGCAGCGGGCCGGGTCGGTAGGGCGGTTGACGGGGCGCTTGCCGTGGTCGTGGTCCTGGCTACGGTTGGGCCGCTTCTGCTGCCCGATCCCAAACCGTGGTGGATCATCGGGCTGGGGCTGCTGGCGTCGGTGCCGGTGTGGTGGCGTAGGCGGGCGCCGATGGTGGTAGCGGTGGTGGTCGGGACGGCGATGACGGTGATGGTGACGTGGGAGAAGCCGTTCCTGCCCTTCGGGCCGCTGCTGGCCGTCTACACGATTGCCGACCTGAGTCCCACCCGGAAGAGGCTGGCGGCGATTCCGGTGATCGTGGCGGCTGTGGGTTTCTCGCTGGTGCTGCCGGGAGAGAACGACGAGACCTTCCGACTGGTGGGGACTGCCTTCGTGGCCGCCTACGCCCTGGGCACCAGTGTCAGGGCAAGTCGCTCGCGAGCTGCCGAGCTGGCCGAGCGGGCGCGGCGGCGGGAGCAGGAGCACATCGCGGCGGCGGCCGAGGAGCGCACCCGGATTGCGCGCGACATGCATGACATCGTCACCCATTCCGTTGGCCTGATGGTGGTTCAGGCCGAAGCCGGACCGGTGGTGCTCCGCAGCGACCCGGACAGGGCCGAGGCGGTTTTCGATGCCATCGCCGACACGGGAAGGGGTGCGCTGGCCGAGCTCAGGGGGGTGCTCGCCGCGCTGCGGACCCCGGGCGAAGGTGGCGGACCGGAGTGGGGCCATGCCGGCGAGCGCCTGCGCGAGTCGCTGTTTCAGCCGCGTCTGGCCAACCTCCCCGCGCTGATCGAGCGCAGCGGTCTCGATGTGGCGAGCACGACCGTCGGTACCCCGCGCCCGGTCACAGAAAGCGTTGAGGCCGCCGTCTACCGCATCGTTCAGGAGGCGCTTACCAATGTGCGCAAGCACGCCGGTATGCGTGCCGTACGCCTCACTCTGACCTGGCGGGAGAGCCTGACGGTGGAGATCGCCGACGACGGGCGGGGGCCGGGTGAGGGCGGTGGGTACGGGTTGGTCGGGATGCGGGAACGGGCAGCGGCATGTGGTGGGACGCTTAGGGCCGGGGCGGGACGGAACGGGGGATTCGTGGTGACAGCTGAATTTCCGCTTGAATAGCCCGCGTGTTACGGGTGCTCATCGCCGACGACCAGGACCTCTTCCGGGCGGGGTTCGGGCTGATCCTGGACGCGCAGCCGGACATGGAGGTGGTCGGCGAGGCCGCCGACGGCGAGGAGGCGATCGCCGAGGCCAGGCGGCTCCAGCCGGACGTGGTCCTGATGGACGTGCGCATGCCGGGCAAGAACGGCATCGAGGCGACCAGGGAGATCTGCGTCACCACCGCCGCCAAGGTGCTCGTGCTGACCATGTTCGACCTCGACGAGTACGTCTACGACGCGGTCCGGGCGGGGGCGAGCGGTTTCCTGCTGAAAGACATCCGGCGCGACGAACTCGCCCACGCCGTGCGTACCATCGCCTCGGGTGAGGCGCTGCTCGCCCCGGCGGCGACCAGGAGACTGCTCGAGGACCTGGTGCGCAGGCCCGCCCACGGCGTCGCCCCACGGTTGGCGGCCAGACTGGACGCACTGACCGAACGCGAGCGCGAGACGCTGAAACTGGTCGCGCGCGGCCTGTCGAACGCGGAGATCGCCGCCGCGCTCGTGGTCACCGAGCACACGGTCAAGACGCACGTCAGCCGCATGCTCACCAAGCTGGACCTGCGAGACCGGGTCCAGGCCGTGGTGCTCGCCTACGAGTCCGGGCTGGTGGTCGCCGGTGAGAGTGACAACGGAGATCGCACCCGCGACTGACGCGCCGGCAGGGTGCGGGGAAGCACGATCGTCGGCATGGAACGCATCCTCCTCATCCTCGCCTCAGCTGTCCTGATGCACTTCGGCACCGGTCTTCACCCTCTCTGGTGGCTCACCTGGCTCGCGCCGCTGCCCATCCTGTTCCTGGCTCGCCGGGCGGGCAGAGGTACGGCTTTCGCCGCCGGGACGCTCGTCTGGCTCGCCGGCCAGGCGCAGATGTGGCCATATTTCACCCGGACCCTCGAGATGCCGCCCGCGCTGGCCGCCGCCCTCATCGCCGGCCCCGCGCTCTGCTACGGCCTGGGCGTGCTGCTCTTCCGCACCCTGCTCGTGCGCGGCAGGCCGCTCCTGGCGGCGGCGGCCGTACCGGCCGTCTGGGTCACCGTTGAGTGGGTCATGAACCTCGCCGGACCGCATGGCGCTTGGTGGAGCCTGGCGTACACGCAGGCCGACTTCCTGCTCGTGCTGCAGACCGCCTCGGTCACCGGGGTCTGGGGCATCACCTTCCTCCTGCTGTTCGTGCCCGCCTCGATCGCGGTCCTGCGGCCACGCGCGGCGGCGGTCTCGGGCGTGCTGGTCGCGCTCACGCTCGGCCATGGTTTCGTACGGCTCGCGACGCCCGCCGACACCGGGGGACGGAAGGTGGCGTTGGTCGCGACCGACAGCTCCGATGATCTCGTCCGCCGGTACGGCGAGGCCGTTGACGCCGCGGTGGATCGCGGCGCGGAGATCGTGGTGCTGCCCGAGAAGGTTTTCAAGACCGCCGACCTGCCGTTCGCCCGCCCGGGCGTGGAGGTGATCGCGGGGATCGCCATGGAGACCAACAGCGCGGTCGCCTACCCCTCCGGGGTGCGCTACGACAAGCACCACATGATCCCCGGGGTGGAGCGCGAGTTCCGGCCCGGCACCGGCTTGGCCTTCCTGGACGGCGACCGGCTCGGCCTCATCATCTGCAAGGACCTCGACTTTCCCGGCCTGGTCAGGGAGTACGGCAAGGCCGGCGCCGCCGCCCTGCTCGCGCCCGCCTGGGACTTCGATGAGGACGCGTGGCTGCACAGCCGCATGGCGGTGGTGCGCGGTGTGGAGAACGGCCTGGCGGTGGCCCGTGCCGCACGCCAGGGATGGCTGACGGTCAGCGACGACCGCGGCCGGATCGTGACCGAGCGCTACAGCGACAGGACGGGCATGACCACGGTCACGGCCACCCTGCCTCGGCAGGGTTCGGCCACCCTCTACATCGCCCTGGGCGACTGGGCCGCGTGGGCCTCGGCCGGGCTCCTGCTGCTCGTGCTCGGTGCGCTGGCCCTACGAAGTCTTTCAACTCGGTGAGCGAGAGCCCGACCGGCGGGACCACGACTCGTTCTGAGGCCGCGCCCCGGACTCCATCTGCCCTCCAGCCCGCGTGTCGTTCGGGAGACACCGTACCTCCGCCCTGTGCGGATAACGGATATTTCCCGAACGGCGGTGCTGGTGCCCACCAGTGCCGCGCCCCGGGAGGGGCCCGCCGGCTGGTGCGGCAGATTCATCGCCTGGAGGCGACGTCTGCCACCGGCAATACCTTTGCAGGTGCCAAACGGCTACTGCGGCCTCGGCGGCTCTGAGTGAGACGCCGAAGGTGCCGCTGCGCGATCCGGCGTGACCTGCCCCGTCGGTCTGACCGCAGGCGAAGCCCGACGCGGCCATAGCCCCGGAAATGATCCTCGCCTCGCTCGGACAGGCTGATGGAGCCTTCCCATGGCGAGGGCTTTACGGCGTGGATCCGGCGTCGTCCCCTGCCGTGGTGAGTCCGGCTTCGTAGGCGGCGACCACGGCCTGTACGCGGTCGCGCAGTCCAAGCTTCGACAGGATGTGCCGCACGTGGCTTTTGACCGTCGCAAGCGAGATGAACAGCTCTTGTGCGATCTCGGGATTGGAGCGGCCTGCGGCGACGAGCCTGAGCACTTGGATCTCGCGGTTGCTGAGCGCTTCGAGCCGCGGTGGCTTGACCAGGCCGGGCGGGGGGCGCCGCACGTAGTGATTCACGATCCGTTCGAGCACCGCCGGCGCCAGCGGGGTCTCTCCCGCCGCAGTCGTACGCACCGCCTCCACGAGCCGCTCACGCCCTGCGTCCTTGAGCAGGAAGCCGGCGGCACCGGCCCGTAGCGCCTCATAGACGTACTGGTCGAGGCCGAAGGTCGTCAGCACCAGGACACGGGTCGGCACGTCCATCGCGGCGATGCGCCGGGTCGCCTCGATCCCGTCGAGGCTCGGCATGCGGAGGTCCATCAGAACGACGTCCGGCCGCGTCCGCCGGACGAGCTCGACCGCCGCGGCGCCATCGGCCGCCTCACCCAGGATCTCGATGTCCGCCAGCTCGAGAATGAGTCGTAGCCCATCACGGACCAGCGTCTGGTCATCGACGATGACGACGGAGGTCATGTCACCGCCAGCGGGTCGAGTGGCAGCTCGGCCATCAGCTCGAAGCCCCCGCCCGGCGCCTGCCCTGTGCGCAGGTCACCTCCGAGCAGGCGCGTCCGCTCGCGTATCCCGATCAGGCCGTAGCCGGTATGTGCCTGGGGCACCGGCCCAGGACCGCTATCGGTCACCCGCAGCCTCAGGGTTTCTTTCCCCCAGAGGACTTCGAGCAGCACGGGCGCGCCGGGTGCGTGCTTACGCGCGTTGGTCAGCGCCTCCTGGCCCAGACGGTAGGCGGCGAGCTGGACGCTCGACGGTGTGGGACGGGGGGTGCCGCTCACCACCATGTCCACCTGCATGCCGGACGCGCGCGCCCGGTCGACCAACCTGGTCAAGTCCTGCACCCCGGGCTGCGGATGCGGCCCATGCTCGTCGCCGTCCTGGCGAAGCGCACCGAGCACCCGCCGCATCTCACTCAGTGCCTCGCCCGCGGATTCGCGGATGGCGGCGATCGGTGCCTTCGCGAGCTGCGGTGCCTTTTCGATGGCCGCCTCCGCTGCATCCGCCTGCAGAGCGATGACGCTGACGTCATGTCCTATGACGTCGTGCAGCTCCCGGGCGATGCGGGCCCGCTCCTCGGCCACCGCGACCCGTTCGGCCCCCGCCCTCTCACGTCGCAGGTCTTCGGCGAGTTCCTTCATGCGTGTGGTCTGCGCTCGCTGGTGGGCGACCAGACGCCCGATGGCCGTGGGCGCGGCGACCGCGAGCACCGCGCCGAAGACCGCACCGAAGGGCTCCGGTCCGAGCAATGTCGCCACGGCGCCCGTGACCGAGCCGGTCACGGCTGTCGCGACGGTGGCTCCAAGCGCGGCGACCTGTGTCCCGACGGAGTAGTAGAGCAGGACGGCGATCACGTAACCCAGGAACAGGAAGCCATGGGTGGGGACGAGCCATATGAGGGAGCCGGCGAGTGCGGCGATGACCGGATGTCGGCGTCGCCATGCCAGCGGCACCGTGGAGCCGACGGCGACGAGCACGGACAC
The DNA here is from genome assembly GCF_001417795.1 of Sphaerimonospora mesophila. Taxonomy (NCBI): domain Bacteria; kingdom Bacillati; phylum Actinomycetota; class Actinomycetes; order Streptosporangiales; family Streptosporangiaceae; genus Sphaerimonospora; species Sphaerimonospora mesophila. The sequence goes on from NZ_BCBX01000032.1 coordinate 248,081, forward strand.
GGGAAGGCTCGCAATGGGTGCGACGACCACCTGCGCGAGGGAGGCGCCGCAGAACAGGGCCGCAAGGATGGCGTCAATGCCCTGAGGACTCCTGGTCAGGGCACGCGGCGCAGACCACAGCGACATGGATCAAGACTAACAGGATGAGAAGTGGGCAAATCTGATCATCAGCCCCAGGGCTGATTGAAAAGCCGCCCGCGGTGCGATGGCAAACGCCCAGCTCGGGCGTAGCGTCTGCGGCGTCGTTCACGGTCCCTGAGGAGCTTTCCCATGTCTCACGACACCACCGCCCCGCCTCGCCCCGGTCAGGCCTCAGTGATCGCCTGGTGGGCCGGACGAGTCCTGCTCCTGCTACTCGGGCTGTTCGTGCTCGCCGCCACGTCCTATTTCACCTTCTTCGCCGCGCCGGAGGACGGGGGCGTCACGACTCTGATCGACTGGGCGCTCGCTGCGTGGTCGTACATGGTCGGCATTGGCTACCTGTGGGTCGCCGTCCGCGTCGGAGCGAACCCCGGACTGCGCACCGCCGCCTTCGTGTTCGTGATCGCGCAGATGGTGTTCAGCCTGATCAAGATCGTGTGGTACGACGAGATGGTCCTGCCCGTTCTCGCCGTCGATGCGCTTCTCCTGGGGCTGCTCGCGCTGGGAAAGCGCCGATAGCCCGCAGCCCGGACCACGTGCTGGGAGCGGCATCGACGTAGGCGGAAATGAGCCGTGCCCTCCCGGCACTTCAGGCCAGAGCGACGGATGTCTGGCGGGTTCGCCTTTTCGGCGGCGTCCATGTGCACCCTGTCGCAAGAACGTGGGTCTACAGGGCACCGCCTGAAGCCTGTCCGGTGCCGAGACCGGCGTCGCGGGCGCGTGCGATGGCCTCGGCCCGGGAGGCCACGCCGAGCTTGCCCAAAATCGCGCTGACGTGGTTCTGCACGGTCTTCACCGACAGGAACAGTTCGCGGGCGATCTCGGCGTTGGCACGGCCGCGGGCGACGTGGTCGAGTATCTCGGTTTCGCGCGTGGAGAGCTGGGCGAACGGACCGACGGTGGTCGTCCTCAGCGCGGCCCTCGCCACCATCGCGCCGACCGTGTCGCTCAGCACGACACCACCCTCCGCGACGACGGCGAGCGCCCGGGCGATCGCCATCGGTCCCGAAGACTTCAGCAGATAGCCGCGCACGCCGGCCCGCAGCGCACGCAACACCGCGTCCTCCTCCGCGTGCATGGTCAGCGCCACCACCGCCACACCGGGCTGCCGTTCGATCAGTTCCGCCGCTGCGGCCGCGCCGTCCAGCACCGGCATGTCCAGGTCGACGACGACCACGTCGGCCTCGACCAGCGCCGCCTGCTCCAGAAGTTCGGCACCGTCGGAGGCGACGCCCACGACCTCGATGCCCTCGACCGTCTCGAGCATGATGCGCAGCCCTTCGAGGAAGACGGGATGGTCGTCGGCGAGCAGCACCCGTACGGTCATCCCCGCGGCCCCGGCAGTACGCACCGCACCAGCATGCCACCGTCGGCACCCGGCTCGACCTGGAGGACTCCGCCGAGGGCCTCGGCCCGTTCGCGCATCGAGCGCAGCCCCACCGCACCGGATCGCACTGGTTCGGAGGACGGGCCCGCGCCGTTGTCGCCGACCTCCACGGTCAGTTCGCCGCCGGATGCGGAGATCCGTACCTGTGCCGTGCTGCCACCGCTGTGCCGTTCGGCGTTGCGCAGTGCCTCCATGACGATCCGGTAGGCGGCGGTCTCGGTGACGGGATCCATCGTCGGCAACCTTTCTGGCGCGTCCATGGTCACGGTGAGCCGACCGGCCCAGCCGTCGACCTGATCGCGGAGCGCCGCGACCAGCCCTCGCTCGACCAGCGCCGTGGGCCGCAGATCCGTGACGATGCGCTGTACTTCGCTGAGCGCCTCGTCCAGATCGGCGGCGGCCGCGGTGAGCACCTCGTCGGCACGCTCGACCTGCCCGCCTGCGGGGTGCGCCAGCAGGTTGCGTGCTGCGGCGATCCGCATTCCGACGGCGCCGAGCAGGGGGCCGAGCCCGTCATGCAGGTCGCGTTGGAGCCGGCCGCGCTCCTCGACCCGGATGTGGGTGAGGCGTTCGTGACTGCGCCGCAGGGCCGCGTCGAGCCCGGCGGCGCGGACCACGACGCCCAGGTGTCCGGCGAGATCCGTGAGCAGGCGGCGGTCCGCCGGGGACAGCGGCTCGTCCGGATGTCGCCGGGCGGCCACCAGATCGCCGACGGTCTCGCCTGACACGTGCAGCGGAATCCGGGCACTGTCCGCTTCGGCCGTCGGCGCTCCGGCCGTCGCCGCGAGGGAGCCGTCGGGCAGTTCGACGGCGACGTACGGCAGGCGAAGCGACATGGCGAGTTCGTCCACCACCCTCGTGAGCAGCGGTTCCCGGGTCGACTCGAGCAGCCTGCCGAGCGTGCGCACGACCTGGTGCGGATCACGGCGGTTGCCGAAGAGCATCCGGTCGAGAGCGCCCTGCAGGATTTCCCGCAGTGGGAGCGCGACGACCGCGATCACGCCGGTGACCAGGACTTCTGGTAGCAGATCAGGGGTGGGCAGGGCCGCGTCGAGACACAGCACGAGTCCGATGTAGGCGGTGAGCAGGATGGCGGTGAGCAACGTGTAGAGCAGGGTCCGCCGGAGTACCAGTCCGAGATCCCATAACCGGTACCGCAGTACGGCAACCGCGATGGCGCCCGGCAGCAGGCAGAGCGCGAGTGCCTCCGCGATCCAGAACACGTCGAGCAGCGCGGTGGCGGCCGTGACCGGGGCGATGACCAGCGCGGCGGCGGCCACCCAGCGGATCTGCTGGCGCTCGACCTGGCCACTGCGGGTGTAGCGGACGGCGAGGGCGACGGCACCGAGCAGGAAGGCGGCCGGGATCAGGGCGAACAACGGGGTGAGCAGCGGGAAGAGCGGCTGCAGGGCCGATACCCCGAAGGGGTTGGGCGTGCCGTCGACGGTGCCGTCTCCGCCGGGCAGGAACGCGACGAGCAGTGCGAGGCAGGCGGCGAGCGCGGTGAGGACCCGCTCGCCGCGCCGCCACCACGGTCCGAGCGGAGTGCCGGTCGGAAAGCGCAGCAGCAGCGCGACGACACCGACCGGGATGGTGAGCCACAGCCAGGTCGGCAGCCAGAAGAGGACCGGGCCGGCCGGTCCCAGAAGGTGGTGGCGCCCGTGCACCACCGAGGCGGACACGGCATAGAAGGCGATGCCGCCGATCCCTGTCGCGATCAGCACCGGGGCGAGTGGATGGTGCCGCCGACGGGCGAGTGTGATCCCGGTGCCGCCGAGCAGTCCGAGGGCGACGGCGTAGAGGCCGACGACAGCACGGTCGTGCAGAGCATCGTCGCCGGGGAGGAGCCACAGGGACAGGAACAGCCACACGAGCAGACAGGACTGCGCCACGAGCGCGGCGAGCGCCGCGCGCCTGCGGATCATCTGGACCTCCGGATGACTGCGTCACCGGCAACGGCCGGCCGCGACAGGTTAACCGCGACCGGCCGGCGGGTGTACTCAGGCGGCCATGGACATGTTCGCCTCGGAGGCCGGCTGCGCCGGGCGGCGTGGTCCGGTGGCTCCGCTCCACAGCAGGGCGGTGCCGGCGAGCGGTACGAGAACGAACGGGAAGATGGTGGCGAGCGCCGCGACGATCAGCATGATCGCGGCGGGCCGGGGGAGGACCCGCGAACGCAGGCCGCTGATTCCCAGCGCGAGGAGGCCCACCACCAGCAGTGCCATCGTCCCGTACAGCTCGACTCCGCCCATTTCGCCGGCCAGTGAGGGACTTCCCGAGGCGGCCAACCAGGGGATGACGGCGCCGATGTACCACTGGGACACGATCCCCCCGGCTGCCCCGGCCATCGCGAGGAGAACAGGGGTACGGCCGAGGCGCCGCCCGGTGGGTCCTGTGTGGGTGATGAGCGCGGGGACGGTGAGAAGTAGCCCTGCGAAGCCGAGCATGAGCAGCCAGGCCGCGACGGCGTGGATGGTTCCGGTGGCGGCCTCGGCGAACGGCCGGCTGTCGAACACGCTCAGGATCTCGAACGGCGTCGCGACCAGAAGCACGAGGCCGGTGAACACCAGCAGGGGCCGGGCCAGGCCGTGCAGCGGGGAAGGATCGGATGGAACGGGAGAGACGTGGGTCATGATCTACCTCTTGAGGGGCTCCGACTGTGCGGGGCCATAACGGCCGCCCCGCTGGAGCGATTGTTCAGTTCCCGGTTTCCCGGGGGCGTGAGACGGATCTCCCGTTCCCGCCGGGAATCCGCTCGCGAACTGCGCGAGCTTTTTCTCCGGCTGACCCGCGTCGTCGCGGACGGCTTCGGTGTCCCGGCCCGCGGTGTGCGGCAGGCGCTGTACGGCCTGCGGGCCGGACGGTCCGGCGTGTTCTCGCGGCCGTCGTTCACAGCATCGTGCCATTGTTCGGAATCGTGCTCGGAGCGGTGTTCATCGGGCCCCGTTCGGCGAGCGGGAGGCGTGTGCGGAGCGGTCAGACCGAGGGGGTGTGTCGTTGGGGGTGTACGGATACTTCAAGGACGACGGCGTGGGCGCCGTCGGCGTCGACGAGGTGTTCTTCCACGGTAGGGCCGGTGATGGCCAAGTGTTGGCGGTGCAACCAGCCGAACAGGTCCTGCCCGGCGCGGACCACGTCTGTGGAAGGCGGAACGACGGCTCGCACGACGGCGCGAGCGGGCAGGGTGAGTCGCTCGCCGTCGCGATCGGTGGTCACCGCCGCCGTGAACCCGCCGGTCGGCTGCCCGCGCAGCCAGGTCAGCAGGATCGCCGGCGGCGCCGGGCACAGGGCGGCGAGCTCGGATGGATGATCGAGGTGCAGACGGCGTACGCGTAGGCGGCGAGAGCCCAATGTGGTTTCCTGGGGCAGGATTGACATCGGCGTGGCAAGGCGGTCCTCGGCGCGAGCCGCGGCGGTGGCAAGGGCGGCGATGTCATGCTTGATACTCGTCACGATCTCGGCCAGGGCCTGTCGCAGCTGTGCCTCAGGAGCGTCCAGCAGATCGGCGATCTGGCGTAACGGCAGGCCGAGTCGCTGCAAGCCGCGGATGCGTTCCAATCGTGACAGCTCGGCCACGCCGTACCGACGATAGCCGGTGGACCGGTCCACCGCTGCGGGAGGCAGCAGTCCGATCTTGTCGTAATGGCGTAGGGTCCGTTCGGATACGCCGACCATACGCGCCAGTTGTCCGATCCGCCACACCCTGGCTCCTCTCCCCGGCGTGTTGACTTTGTCCCTGCGGCAAGGTCCTACCGTCACCGTCCATGACCGATTCGAACCCTCGGACCCGGCTTATCGGTGTCCTGCTGGTGACCTCGTTGGTGGCTATGATCGCCGGTGCGGCCATAGTGGTGCCATCGGGGTTGACCCTGAATTCGACCGACCCCGATGCTGTGCTGGCCGCGGTGGGTGAGCAGTTCGGGCTACATCTGACCGAGCTGGCCCTCGACGTGCTGGGCTGGCTGGCGCTGACCGCGGCCGGGCTCGTGATGTCCGCTCGCTCTGGCCAGGCACCCGGATCGCACCTGGTGACGCTGGCCGGCGGACTGCTGGCCGCCGCCGGGCTGGCAGGCCTGCTTCATGACGCTGGGAACCTGGCGCTGACTCAGTTGGCCGCTGACCCCGCTGCCCCGGCGGTCGCCACCGTGGCCTGGGCGGTACTGCTCACCGCCAAGTGGGCGGTAAACCTGGCCGGGCTGCTGTGGGCCGCCGCCACCGCCGCCGCAGCGGTCGGCGTCCCGATGCCGACCGGGCTCCGCATCGCCGGTGCGGTAGCCGCGACCTCAGGTTTGGCCGCGGTCGCGCTTCCGTGGACGACCGGGACCGACGGGCCGACGGTGGCGCTGGAACAGCTCGGGTACGCCCTCCACCTGCCGATCATGATCTGGTACGGGGCGCTGGGCTGGCGCTATCTGCGTGACCGGTGACCGCCGCCCGTGAACCTGTGCGTCCTTCTGCCTGGCGGCTCTGAGCGAAAGGCAGCTCGTCAGCCACCGGCGTCTCCTGCCCAGTGGGTCTGAGCACGGCTTCACAACGTCGGCATGTCTCGTGTGAGAACGCTGCTTTTCATCCGGTGGGAATCGCGCACCGCCGAGTGAACAAGGCGGTCTTCGGTGAGATCTCGGTCGCGTCAGGTGCTCTCGATGGAGGCCTGCTCGCCGTTCTCCTCGTGCGAGGCCTTGTGTCGTGAGGCCGGAACCATGATCTGTTCGGTGTCCTTGTTACGAGTCACCCAGAAATAGATCAGCGCGCCGATGAGCAGCGCGATCGAGGTCCACTGGTTGATCCGCAGCCCCAGGAGCGTCACCGCGTGGTCCACCCCGCCCACCGGATCGATCCGCAGCCCCTCGATCCAGAACCGCCCGAACGTGTAGCCGGCCACGTAGAGGGCGAACAGCCGGCCGTGGTGCAGCGTGAACCGCCTGCCGGCCAGGATCAGTCCGAGACCGAGCGCCGCGTCCCACAGCGACTCGTACAGGAACGTCGGGTGATAGAGCACCCCCGGCTCGCCGCCGTGCGCCTGGTCGATCTCCAGGCCCCACGGCAACGTGGTCGGACTGCCGTACAGCTCCTGGTTGAACCAGTTGCCCCAGCGGGCGATCGCCTGCCCGAACGCGATGCTGGGCGCGATCGCATCGGCCACGGCGCCCAAAGGCAGCCCCCGGCGGCGGCAGGCCAGCCACACGCCCACGCCTCCCAGGGCGACCGCGCCCCAGATGCTGAGCCCACCTTCCCAGATGAACAGCGCCCGGTAGGGCTCCTTGATCGCGCGCGGGCCGAAGTAGGTCTGCCAGTCGGTGATGACGTGGTAGAGGCGAGCGCCGATCAGCCCGAAGATCACTGCGGGGACCGCGATGTCGCTGATCGTGCCCTTCTCGCCGCCGCGGGCGCGCCAGCGGTGCTCACTAAGCCAGATGCCGAAGACGATCGCGAGGATGAAGCACAATGCGTAGGCCCGGATCGGGATGAATCCGAGATGCCAGACCCCTTCGGAAGGGCTGGGAATCGAGGCAAAGGGCATATCGGTGAGGCTAGTCAGTGTGAGGTCGATTGGCCGCTTCGTGATCTGATCGCTAACCGGCTGCGACGTGATGCGGCGTGGACGAATCGGTGCAGCAATCGACCGCGACCTTAATATCGGGTCGTTTATCGCGCCCGTGGCCAGAACTGAGCCGGTAGATGTCCACCTGGTACCTGCCGCGAGGGAAATCCGGCTCCCCGGAGCATCGGTCACGTAATGTCACCGGTGTTCGGCGGCTTCGGTCCCTCCACCCACGAAAATTCCTCGCAGGCTCGGAATTTCCGCGGGGCCCGGGATGCGCCGGGAGGAAGCTCCGGTCCGCTGCGAAACCCGCCGGCCGCGGGTTTCGCGTGCGGTCCTCGCCCCCTCCCGCTCCGCTCCCCACCCCCGGATATCGGTTACCCGACCGGCGTTCTAGGGACCGCATTGTGAGATTTGCGGGCGACCGTAGACGAGGCGGGGTGCGTGCTGGACGACCGGAGAGAGCCGGGGAGCGATCAGGCAATACCTGTGGTCGGTGGAGTTATCGTCCGATGGTCCGGCGCCATCGCATCTCGCCGTCGTGCCACTCGTTGGTGGGTGCGAGTCCGGCGGCGACGGCGACGGCGATGGATGCCTGATGGCCGGGGTGAATGTGGGCGATGACGGCCTGCACCGGTTGGTCGCTGAGCCAGTCGACGAGTCCTCGGGCCGCTTCGGTGGCGATGCCTCTTCCCTGCCATGGCGTCCCCACCACCCAGGCGATCTCGGCAATGAGGCCGTGGCCGGAGGGGCCGACCGTCGCCTGGACCGTGCCCGTCAGACAGGCTTCATCACGGAGCCGGATCACCCAGTTCAGCCAGGAGACGGCCGGATCGGGAGAGCCCGCGGTCATGCGCCGGTAGCGCGAGCGCAGGGCTTGCGGGGTGTCCGGGGAGCCGCCGATGAAGGTATGAAGAGCGGGATCGGAGAGCACCACGGCCATCTCCTCGGCGTGGTCGAGGTGGAGCGGCAGCAGGTCCAGTCGCTCGGTGCCGATGGCCTGGACTGCGATGCTCACGCCGTGACCCCCTCGGGTCGCTCGACGAGCTGACCGCGTTCGAAGCGGGCTCCGGCGAGGACCGGAGGGACGGTGATCTCGTCAACCATCCGCGACTCCAGGGTTCATCACGGCACCGACACTAACGCGTGGTGAGCCGGGCCGGACCAGTCCGTACGGGCAGTTTCCGGCCGTACGGCCCAGCCGCACCAGCGTGAGGACACAGGCGGTGAGCACGCTGAAGTTCAGCTGGCCGAGCCGGATGTCGACGCCACTGCCCGTGCACGGTCCCTGATGTCATGGCCGCAGGTCCGTGCGGGCGATGCCGCTCTCCGGGTCGTACGGGTAGGAGACGTGCTGGTGGATCATCTGCCACGAGCCATCGATCCGCTGAAACACGCGGGTGCCGCGGGACCAGTGCTCGACGGCGCTGCCGTCCGACCGCTCGATGCGGACTCGGTTGAGGCCCCATCCGACGGCGAGATCTCCCCGGGCGACGATCTTCAGGTCCGGTACGTCCCAGGTCACCCTCTCGCTTGAGGCTTCCAGGCCACGCCGGCACACCTGTCGTACCGAGTCGGCACCGACGTACTGCAGCGGTTGTTCGTGTTCGTAGGAGACGACGTCATCGGCGATGGGTGCCATGAGGGCGTCGAGGTCTCCGGCAGCGGTGTCGAGGAACCAGCGCCCGTGCAGTGCCCGCACCTCCGCCGACCCCGAGTCGGAGTCCCCCTCGACGGTGGGGAAGGAGTGGTGCTCGTGGGCGATGACCCACCGTCCGTCCTGACGGCGCAGCCCGAAGGTGAGCCGGAGGCGGTTTCGCGGGTCGCGCGCCAACTCCTCGGACGTGCCGCAGCGCAACAGGGCATGGGCGAAGGCGACGTCCTCCCCGGCGGTCACCTCCAACGAAGTGAGCTCGAAGCGGGCGCCCTGCGCCTGCCACTGCAGAAACTCGGGCCAGGCGGCTCGATAGGCGTCGAGGCCGCGTACGCCCTCGGCCGGTGGCGGCACGTCGAACATCACGACGTCATCGGCGTGGTCGGCGACGGTCTCGGACAGGTCACCGGCGTCGACGGCGCGCACCCAGCGCTCGATCAGCTCCCTGATCGCGGTTTCGTCGTCGGCCGCGGCCGGGGTCCGGCCACCGGCGGCCGGGGTGGTCTCCTCGTGGTCGGCGAGAGTGTGGTCGGGGAACATCGGATGCCTCCTGATCGTTGGCGGTCGCATCTATAACCCGCCGCAGAACGCCGACTCATCGCGCTGACCGCATCGTTCAGGAAACCTGCGACGGCAGGCCGAAGGCGGGCAGGTCCGCCGTGAGGAACGACACCACCTCGGCGATCCGCGGTCCGCACAGGCGCAGAACGTCGAGGCCCGCCGGGCGGTGAACCCCCTGCTCGTCGTCCCACAGGTAGGTGCCGAACGCCGGCTGCCCGTTCACCGTCGCCGGCACGAAACGCCACCGCCGCTGTCGCAGCGGTCCGTCGAGGAGGAACGCGCGGACCGCGGCCCGCCCCTGGTACCAGACGGTCAGCGGCGGCATGGAGTATCGGACCTCCTCGGTGAGCATCGCCACTATCGCCGCCACATCCCCGCTCTCCCACGCGTCGGCGTAGCGTCGGGCGAGATCGCGTACGGCCCGGTCACCCAGTGCATGCAGCGTGGCCTGCTGCGTGGTTTCGGGCAGCAGTCCGTCGAGCAGCGCGCGCGCCCGCTGCAGTGCGCTGTTGACCGCGGCGACGGAGGTGTCCAGGAACGCGGCCGTCTCCTGCGCGGTGAACCCGAGCGCCTGCCGCAGCAGCAGTACGGCTCGCTGCCGGACGGGCAGGTGTTGCAATGCCGCGACGAAGGCCAGCTCCACGCCCTCTCTCGCCAGGATCCGAGTCTCGGGATCCAGATCCCGCACCCAGCCCAGCCGGGTCTCCGGGTACGGCTCGACCCAGGCGGCCTCTGCCACCGGCGTCGAACCCGGGCTCAGGTCGGTCGGCAGCTCCCGGCGGCGCCGCCGCTCCAGCATGGTCAGGCACCGGTTGGTGGCGATCATGTACAGCCACGCGCGCAGCGACCCGCCACGGTCTTCGAACCGCCCCAACCCCTGCCAGGCCCGCACCAACGTCTCCTGCAGTGCGTCCTCAGCGTCGTGCACCGAGCCCAGCATGCGATAACAGTGGGCGTGTAACTCTCCGCGCAGCGGCTCGACCAAGAGCGCGAATGCTTCGGCGTCACCGCCACGGGCCGCGTTGACCCGCTCCGCCGACATGGATCCCTCCTTCACTCCGCGTGCTGACGCCAAGCCGTGATCGTCTATCACCGGTCGGCGTCGTCGGTGTCGTCGGTGCCGCCAACTGTTGAGAACCCGCAAAAGGAGAGGCATCGACGGTCCGCGAACCGCCATCATGTTGGGGATGGCGACACCGAACCTGCCGTTCCGATGGGATCTGGTCCGCCGTGACCAACTCGGCACTCTGCTGGAGGGGCGCGCCGAGCCCACGCTGCCGTACCTGGACATGCTGATCGAATGCGGCGCTAAGGTGCTGGCCCGCAGTGGCGACGGCGACGTGCATTTCGTCGGGCGCTCGGCCGACAGCGTCTTCGATCTGTTGTCGGGCGCGTTGTCGGCCACCTCGCGACCCGATCGGGTGCGCCTGCTGCCGTTCTCCTACCGACTCGAACAGCCACTGCTCGCTCATGAGGTCCGGCAGATGCGAGCTAACCTGGAGGCCATGGGCCTCAGCCCTCGGCGGCTGGCCCGCCGCAGGAGGCCGCTCGTGTTGGCCGACCTCGTCTACGCCGGATACACCTTCACCCACCTTTACGGCTTCCTCCGCGAGTGGATCGACGAAGAGCGCGAGTCCTGGGACGTCATCCGGCTCAAGCTGCGCTTCCTCGGCATCACCGCACGCCGGAAGACCAGTCCGAAGACCTGGCGCTGGTGGCAGGACGCGGCGTGGACGGCCGACCTGCCCCGAAGGAACATCACAAACGTCTCGATCCACCCGTACGCCTGGAGCTATCTTGGCGATCACCAGCACAAGCTCACGCCGTCGTTCCGACGCACCCGCTGGGCCGACGAGGCGGTCACCATGCCCCGGCACGACGACAAGACCCTTGACGCGCTGGCGGAGGCCGTCGCCCTCGTCGAGCGGGGTGGCACGTCCGCCGTACGGACCAGGATCGCCCGGCAGATGGTTGAGGAGCCCTCGTTCGCCCAACCGTGGCTGCGTTCGCTCGTACTCGAACTGCGCCGCACTCGTAGAGTCCCCTTCCCTCCTTCCAGCGAGGTAGCGACGTAGACAACGAGACTCCGCACGGGCCGGGGGAGCCCTCCACCGTTTTCGCTGACGTGTGGGGGTCGCCCCTCAGCGGAAAGAGCGGCTCTCCCGCGCTGCCAGGGAGTCACATCTGACACGCGGGGACAGGCGGCCCGGCGGTCCTGCCCGGTTGGACGGAACCCGTCGGATTCGCCGAGCGTGCTCGACCTCCCGGGGGTGCCCGGCCCGCCCGGTTCACCTGGCTCACCTGGCTCACCTGGCTTATCTGGATCACCTGGCTCACTTGGCTCAGCCGGCTCGCCGGGCTCGCACGGTTCGGCGGCCGATGCACACTCCCGGTCTCTCTGCACGCCGTAGCCGAGCCGTACGGGAAACCGTACGTACAGGCGGCCGCAGGGTCGACGGTTCGGGGATCGCCGCGCAAGGAGGCCGGACCGGCACGGCCGGCACGGTCGGCGGGGCAGTCGGCGTAGCCGGTGGGCCGGTGCAGCCGGTGTGGCCGGGGTCGGGGCCGGCGAGCACGTGGACCACCGGCGGAGCGAATCCCCGTACGGCCCTCCGCACGGCCCTCCGTGCGGTCCTTCACACGGGCCTCCGCACGGCCCTTCACACGAGACTGCACCCCTGCCTCTGCCTGTGCCCCTGTCTCGGCCGATGCCTCCTCCTGTATCCAGGCCCACTCCTCCTCGCTCAGCAGGGAGGGAACAGGGGACACAACAGAGGAATGACCATGGGGAGACGTCGCATTAGAGATGGACAGCTCCAGGAGCATGATCGGATCTGACGGGTCGATCGGCCTCAGCTCTGCCAGGCCCAGCGCCCTCATCCGCCTGAATTGTCCCGGCGTCACGAGATCCACGAGCCCCCCTTGCTCCACGGACTGCTCCACAGAACCCTCCTCCCGGCGAGCCCAGAGCATTCGAAAATCCATTTGAATAGTCTCACGACGACACCGGTAATGGCAAGCTTTTCCGTCGACTAATTCAATAGAATTACGAGAAGTAAATGCAAATTACCCTGAATGTCCGCAATGCTCGACAGCGCATCGCCGTGGATCGCCGTGGATCGCCGCAGAGCGCCGCGGATCGCCTGATTCACACCGTCGGCGTGTGTTTCGCGAGGATGTCACCGGTCTTCGCCGGGCACGGCTCGCCGTACCGGCATGTGGGGCGACGACGGACGAGGTCGACGGACGAGGTCGACGAGTGTTCCGTCCGTCGGCTGAACGGAACTCTCCGCCCTCACCTCGGGACCGGGTACGGATAGTCCTCGAGTTCGATGTCCGTGGCGAACCTGTCCGTCAGCTTCAGCATCATCCGGAGCAGGAACCTGTGCTGGAACATCCGGTTCCGCATCCTGATCCTTCTCCGGGTGATCGGGGCGAGGAAGGCGCCGGCGTTGCCGTTCTTGGTCACCTTGACGGCGTAGCCGCGGAAAGCCTCCTCGTACTTACGGAACGCCGCCCGGTGGTCGCCACCGGCCGCCATCAACTCCCCGGCCAGCACGTACGCGCCCACGACGGCGAGGCCGGTGCCGAAACCGGCGAGCGTGTTGCCGCAGGCGGCATCGCCGAGCAGCACCACCCGGCCTTTCGCGTAGTGGTCGATCTCGACCCGGCTGATCGAGTCGAGATAGAGGTCGCGCGCGTACGGCACCCGCGCGATGATCTCCGGGAGCTTCCAGTGGGCGTCCCGATAGGCGTCGACCAGGATGCGCTTCTGCTGCTCGATGTCGTACCGGTCGTAGTCGATCTGTTCGGAGGCGAAGACGAAGAACGCCGATGCGGCGGGTCCGCCGATCGAGACCGCCCTGCCCGGCTCGTTGTACATGACACCGCCGCCGCCGAAACCAAGGTCGAGGTCGAGTTCGGCGAGGGCGTAGTGGTAGCCGAGATAGCGCACATATCGGGACTCGGGCCCGAAGGCCAGCCGCCGCACGTTGGAGTGGATGCCGTCCGCGCCCACCACGAGGTCGAAGACGCGCGGCGCGCCCCGCTCGAAGGTGACGTGCACGCCGTCAGGCGTCTCGGTGAGCGAGGTGATGGAGTCGCCGAAGACGTACTCGCAGTCGGCCGCGGTCCTTTCGTACAGCAGTGCGGACAGGTCGCCGCGGCGGATCTCGACGTCGCCGCCGGTGAACTCGCCGGGTATGACCGCCACTCGCCGGCCGTTCGCGTCGACGATGTCCACGTCGGTCCCGCCGGTCTGGCGGCGCCGTACCTCCTCGAGGATTCCCATGCGCTCGAGCACGGTGAGGTGGGCCGCGCCTTTGAAGTCGACCGCCTGGCCGCCGGGCCTGAGCACGGGCGCCTTCTCAACGATCGTGACGTCGTGGCCGCAGCGCCGCAGCCACAGGGCCAGCGCGGGGCCGGCGATGCTCGCGCCGGAGATGAGGACCTTGATGTGCTTCATGCGGCGAAGCGTCGTCCGCCGCGCTGACGATCCTTTGACCATCCGCTGACGTCCTGCCGGGACGCGTGATCAGGATTTGCCACACGTGTTGTTCTGGCGGATCCGCCGGAGGCCGTACGGAGGTCGGTATTCCGTTTCGGCGGGTACGTTCCCAGGAGGGGGAATGCCATGAAGAAGATCTTCGCAGTCGCCGTGTTCGCCACGCTGGCCATGCTGGGCACGACCGCCGCCGCCACGGGCCACGTTCATTCGCAAGCCGGATCGCGGGCCGGGGGGCCGCCGGAGCCGAGGCCGGGCGCGCAGGTCGGTACGGAATCGCAGCGGCCGGCGAAGGCGCGGCGACAGGTGAGCGAGGCACAGTACAAGACCCTCCGCGACCAGTGCCGCTACGCGGATACGAAGGAGGCGCGCGAGCAGTGCCGGGCGGACGTCGCGGACCGATACTGCGTGGGCAGACCCGATCCCACACTCGACTGCCGAACCTATTCCGGCGTCACCGTCTGCGGGGAGCTGAAGCTGAGCGAGCGCGAGCAGGCCTGCGTCCGCAAGTCCGTACAGGACGGGATGACCCAACGCCGCGCGGAGGTGGAGTGCTACGCGTTCAACTGAGCGCCGCCGACTTCGGTGGGGAGAAATCAGGCTGAACAACCAAATTTCGGGTGATCGCGAACTTCGGATGATCTAACCTGCCGGAGTGGACGCCAACAGCAGGGGTGCCGCCGATCTCCTGAGGGCGCTGATGCGTACGGCGGCGCGGTTCAGCGAGACCGGACGGTCGCTCTCCGATGCCAACTTCCCCCACGTCCGCTGGTCGCCGATCTCGGACCTGGCGGGCCGGGCCGTACGGCTTGGCCTGGAGCTCACGCTCCCGGGACACGAGATCGTCTTCGAGTTGTCGGTCGCGGTCGGGACCGATGGGGGATTCGCGGTGCGGGGTGAGATCGTGCTGGACGGCGAGGACGTGTTCCTCGATCTGCCCCCGGCCGAGGCCGCCGACGTGACGGCGTGCACCGCCATGCTGGACCGATACGCGGACGAGCTCATCGCGCCGGCTCGCGCGCAGGTCGGACGGCTGCTCGAAGAGTGTCCGTCCTGATCTCACCCGGTACGTCACGGCGGCGCGGCCGGTTGAGGCTGCCGTCACAGCGCCTGCAGGCCCTGGATCACCTCGCGGAGGATGTGCTCCTGCGGCAGTTGCGCGACGGTCGCCTGCGGGCGGGCCGTGATCAGACCCTGGTCGCGCAGGTCGCTGAGGAGGATCCGGACGACGTTCAGCGACAGGTTCAGCTCCCCGGCGATGTCGGCGACAGAGGACGGTGACCGGCACAGGTTGAGGATCCGTAGATGCTCGGGGGCCAGCCCGGCGGTACGGCCATAGGCCGAGGGGGTGGTCCGAATGATCATCATCATGTCGAAGTCGGGCCCCGTCGGGCGGGTCCGGCCCCGGGTGAGGGTGTATGGCCGCAGCAGCGGACCGAATTCCTGTTCCGTCACGACTCCTCCTGAGCGCGCTGCCAGCCCGCCTGGAATGAGGAGAACAAGTCCGCCCGCTCTTCACGCAGTTGTGGTGCAAGGTTGGCCTGCCGCACCCGCCTTGGCAACTCGTCCCGGTCGCCGGACCTGTCGCCGGTCCTGTCGCTTGACCTGTCGCCGGTCCTGTTGCCGGTCCTGTTGCCCGGTTCACCGCCTTCGCCCCGCTCTGCCCGATCGACGGTCGCGTCCACGGCCGGCGGGGTGAGCGCGAGCGCGGGGGCGGGATGCGATACGGCGATCGCCTCGACCGACAGATCCGGGACCTCGGCCGTCACGACCAGCTCCTGCGGAAGGAGCACGACCGCGCTCGTCCCGCCGTACGGTGAGGGCCGCAGCGAGACGCGCACGTTGTGGCGCTGGGCAAGGCGCGCGACGACGAACAGGCCGAGCCGGTCGCTGTCGGCGAGGTCGAACTCGGGCGCGTTGGCGAGCAGCTCGTTGATCCGGGCCATCTCCTCGGGCGCGATGCCGAGGCCGCGGTCCTCGATCTCCAGCGCGAAGCCCCGGGCGACCATCTCGCCGCGTACCTGGACCCGCGTGTGCGGCGGCGAGAAGATCGCCGCGTTCTCGATCAGCTCGGCCAGGAGGTGGATGACGTCGGTGACCGCGCTGCCGACCAGGGCGGGGCCGTGCGGCACGATGACGTCGACCCGCAGGTAGTCCTCGACCTCCTCCACGGCGGCGCGGGCCACGTCGAAGAGGTTGACCGGGTCACGCCAGCCGCGTCCGGGGGCCGCGCCCGAAAGGATGATCAGGCCCTCGGCGTGCCGCCGCATGCGGGTGGTCAGGTGGTCGATCCCGAACAGCTTCTCCAGGACTTCGTGGTCGGTGACCTCCCGCTCCAGGCTGTCGAGCATGCCGAGCTGGCGCTGCAGCAGCGACTGGCTACGGCGTGCCAGGTTGAGAAACACCTTGTTGACGCCCTGGCGCAGCGCGGCCTCCTGAACCGCGGATTCGATCGCGGTGAGCTGCACCGAGGTGAACGCCTGGCCGACGTTCTCGACCTCCATGGTCTCGGCGGTCTTGAGCATGGGCGGGGTCTCGGCCGCCACGTCGACGTCCTCGCCGCGCCTGAGGCGGTTGATGATGCGCGGAAGCCGCAGGTCGGCGAGCTCGACGGCGGCTCGCTGGAGCCCCGTGAGCTCGCCGGTGATCCTCCTGGCGAACCGGAAGGAGGCGAACGCGGTGCCGAGGATCACGATGAGTCCCACGATGCCGATGAGGGCGATGCTGAGGAGGATGCCCTGAGCACGCGGTGCCGCCCGGGCGGAGAGGGTCATGCCGACCGAGAGGGTGAGATCCTCGAACTTCTTGGACACCCCCTCGGTGATCGTCGGCCAGGTGAGCGCACTCGACGGCAGCGGCTTGCCGGGCTTGACCCGGCTCAGGATCTGATCCTCCATGGACACGAACGAGGTGTAGAGGGAGGAGGTGTTCAGCTCCGTGAAAGGCTGGAGCAGCTCGGCGTCGAGCTGGCCGGTGCCGAGGTTGTAGAGCATCCGCCGTTTGCTGACCATCGCGGCGAAGGCGTCGCGGTCGTCCTGCGTCATGCGGCTGGCCACCTGGACGCCGGTGAGCAGCGCCGACTGCTGGCTCACCATCTCATGGCTGCGTACGACCAGGACGACGGCCTTGGTCTGCTCGATCATGTCGATGTCCGCGGAGATCATCAGGTAGTCGTAGGCCGAGAACCCGACCTCGGCCACCGCGCTGTACTCCTCGATGGCGTCGAGGCTGTGAATCGTGTGCCGGTCGACCCGGTCGCGCAGCCCGTCGAGCTTGCGCGTCCGGTTGATGAGGTCCTGGACCCGGTTCCACATCGCGGGAGGCGTGTCGTCCTTGACGCTCGCCGATGAGCGGGCGAGCTCCGCCACCGCCTCGTCTGTCACCTTGCGTTCCCGGTCGAGCTCGCTCTTGAGCGCGACCGGAGAGTTGAGGCAGGCGGCGGTCAGCAGGCGCTCGCGCTGCAGCTGCAGCAGCACGCCGCCCATGGGCTGTACGACGTTGGTGAAAACGGTCTGGATCCGGAGCAGCTCGACGCCCTGCCGGATCGTGAAGGAGGCGCCGATCCCCCACATCATCACCAGAGCAATGGCCGGCACGAGCAGGATTGCCGTGATCTTGAAGCGAATGGAACGTTTCCGGCCAGCCATAAACCCTGTCCGTCCGTGACCCCTCGGTTAATAGTGGCGAAACACTAGCAATCCGGGAGTCGCACTACCAGGGAAGCTTCTTAACATTTGGGGGACGGTTCGCGCAACGTCCCGGTTTGCTGTGGTCTATGGCTTAACGTCCATTTATTCGGACCTGACCGCCGCGTGCCGGCGGGCGACCGCCGTACGGCGGCCGTACGGCCGCTCCGTGGCCGGTCCTGGCCGGACCGATGGCATCTCGGGCCTCCTTGGGACACGACCTTGTGTCGGTTCGCTTGCGCGGGGCGGCTTCAAGTCGTCACAATCGCGCCCATGCACGGCAACGCAGTGCCGGATTCCTATGTGTACGTCACCGAAGAAGGTGTGACCCGCCACTACGCGGACGGCAGTGTCGAGGCCCTCGCGTGGGAAGACGTTGTCGAGGTCAGGGTCGGCGGGCACGTGCCCGCCGACGGCGACGTTTTCATAGTCCTCCTGGACGGCGAGGGCGAAGGCTGTGTCGTCCCCAGGTCGGCGACCGATGCGAGCTTCCTGGCCCGGTTGCGGTATCTGCCGGATTTTGACCTTGATCGGCTGAGCACTGCCGTCGAGAGCGCCCATGACGGATATGTCGTGGTATGGCGTAGTCCAGAGCCTCCCGCCCCGCTTCCCGATCTCGAATACGACTGACCGTCCCCGATCGGCCCGTACTTCCGATTCAGAGGCGATAATTCGAGTGCTGTCAAGGTTTCTGTCAAGATGTGAATGAGACTCGCTTTCGCTGCGATTCGGTGTGCTCGCTTCCCGGTATCCGCCTGTCCGAAAGCCAGTCATGTAATAAAAGCGACGAAGCCGACATGATGGTTTTATGTCGCCTTTGTGGCTCGCTTCGCTGGGAAGCGCGGTCCGCTTGACCGGGACGTCGGCGGCGACCGTGGTCCGGGAAGCTCCGCTCGCCTCTCCCGCCCGCCGGCCTTGGAGGGCCATGCCCGCCATCTGGCCGTACGTCTGTCGCAGGGGAGTCCGAGGCGGAGATGGACGGTGTTCGGGAGCCGTGGTGGTTCTTCTCGCCACGGCCCTAATCCATTGGCCCACGCGGATTGCCGTCGTCGGGGAATTCTTGAATCGGACCTCTTTCACGAGTTTCGGACGATCACCCCACGGCCGATTCTGGACGCTTGGCCACATTCCATACTCATGGGTTGTTCCTTAGTATCTGCTTGAAGCGCCGGCTCCAATGTGAACGAGACTTGGGTCAACCTGAGGGGCAATAGAGGCGTCAATCTCGCGGAAGGTCCGGCGGCGAGGGGCGTGGTAAATGGAAATGCGACTGGGATCGCCCGATCCTGCTGTCGTCCCCGACACCATTCGCGCGCGCCGGTCTCAGCGCGCGCCGGCGGCACGTCACACCCGGCTGCTGGTGACCGGCGACCTGGCCTGCGCCTTCGTCGCGCTGGCGACCGTCGTGCTGACCCGGGTCGGCCTCGGGCTGTTCATCCCGATCGAGGACTTCCTGCTCGGGCTGGCCCTCACCATCATGTGGCCGGGGGTCATGGCGCTCGTGGGCGCATATGGCCGTAGGACCCGGGACGAGGGCACGGAGGAGTTCCGCGTCGTCACGCAGGGAGGAATGGGCCTGATCGCCGCGACCGCGATCGGGGCCTACGCGACCCAGGCCACCGTGGCGAGAAGTTACGTGATGGCCATGATGCCGCTCGCGACCCTGATCACCCTGGTGTTCCGTCACCGGATGCGCAGGCGGCTGCACCGGCTGCGGGCCCGAGGCGAGCGCCTGCGCCGGGTGGTGGCCGTGGGACACCGCGCATCCGTTCTCGATCTGGTCGCGCAGTTCCAGCGGCAGCCGTACCACGGCATGCGCGTGGTCGCCGCGTGTCTGCCGTCCGGCGACGTCCGGATGCGGCGGAGTGAGGTGGGCGGGGTGCCCGTGCTGGGGGACTTCGGCGATGTCCCCGCCGTCGTCGACAAGGTCGAGGCCGACGCCGTCGCCGTGCTCGCCTGCCCGGAGCTGGACGGTGCGGCCCTGCGGCGACTCGCCTGGGGGATCGAGCCGAGGGGCACCGATCTGTTCGTGGCCTCGGCGCTCATGGACGTCGCCGGGCCGCGGATCGGGGTCCGCCTGGTGGCCGGCATGCCGCTGCTGCATGTCGAGCACCCCGACATCGACGGCATCCGCCAGGTCGTCAAGAGCGCGTTCGACAAGATCGTGGCGGCGTTCGTGCTGGTGGTCGTGGCCGTGCCGATGCTCGCCATCGCCGTCGCCATCCGGACCACCAGTCCGGGCCCGGCCCTGTTCCGCCAGCGACGGGTCGGCCGCCACGGCCGGGAGTTCCACATGCTGAAGTTCCGCACCATGGTCACGGACGCCGAGCGGCTCAAGCAGACGCTCTTCGACAGAAACGAGTCCGACGGCGTGCTGTTCAAGATTAGGAACGATCCAAGGATCACCCGGGTGGGCGTCCTGCTACGCCGCTACTCCCTGGACGAGCTGCCACAGCTGCTCAACGTGCTGCGCGGCGAGATGTCGCTGGTCGGCCCGCGTCCGCCGCTGCCCGTCGAGGTCGAGCGGTACGGCGCCGACGTGCGCCGCCGCCTGGTGGTCAAACCGGGGATGACCGGGCTGTGGCAGGTGAGCGGGAGATCGGACCTGACGTGGGAGGAGTCGGTCCGGCTGGACCTGCGCTACGTGGAGAACTGGTCGCTCATGTTGGACCTGCAGCTGCTGTGGAAGACCTGGTCGGCGGTCACCCGCGGGGAAGGGGCCTACTGAGATGACGGCCGCCAGGATCAAGGCAGCCCAGATGAAGGCGGCGCAGCCGAACACAGCCCAGATGAAGGCGCTCGTGCTCGCGGGCGGCTCCGGCACCCGTCTGCGGCCCATCACCCACACCCGGGCCAAGCAGCTCGTCCCGGTGGCCAACAAACCGGTCCTGTTCTACGGGCTGGAGTCGATCGCGTCCGCGGGCGTCAGCGAGGTCGGCATCGTCGTGGGGGACACCCACGCCGAGATCGAGGCCGCCGTCGGCGACGGTTCCGCGTTCGGGCTCCGGGTCACCTACCTCCGTCAGGAGGCGCCGCTCGGGCTGGCGCACGCCGTACTGATCGCCCGCGACTATCTGGGCGACGACGACTTCGTGATGTATCTCGGCGACAACTTCATCGTCGGCGGGATCGACGGGCTGGTCGAACGCTTCCGATCGCGGCGGCCGAGCGCGCAGATCCTGCTGACCAGGGTCTCCGATCCGAGCCAGTTCGGGGTCGCCGAGCTGGACGGCCGGGGGCGGGTCGTCGGCCTGGAGGAGAAGCCCCGCACGCCCAAGAGCGATCTGGCGCTGGCCGGCGTCTACCTCTTCGGCCCCGAGATCCACGAGGCCGTGGCCGAGCTGAAACCGTCGTGGCGCGGCGAATTGGAGATCACCGATGCCATCCAGTGGCTCATCGACTCGGGCCGGGCCGTCGAGCCCACGCTGATCTCCGGCTACTGGAAGGACACCGGCAACGTCGCCGACATGCTGGAGGTCAACCGGCTGGTGCTCGAGTCCCTGGAGACGCGGTCGGACGGCGACGTGCACGACTCCGAGCTGATCGGCCGGGTCGCGGTCGAGCCCGGCGCGACGGTGCGGCGCTCCCGCATCGTCGGTCCCGTCGTCGTCGGCGCGGGGACCCTGATCAGCGACTCCTACATCGGCCCGTTCACCTCGATCGCCGGAGACTGCCGGATAACCGGCAGCGAGATCGAGTATTCGATCGTCCTCGCCCGTGCCTCCATCGACGGCGTCCGCAGGATCGAGGCCTCGCTGATCGGTCACGACGTCGAGGTCACCCCCGCCCCCAACACCCCGCGAGCACACCGGCTGGTGCTCGGCGATCACAGTAAGGTCCAGATCTCCTCATGAGAGTGCTCGTCACCGGTGGCGCCGGTTTCATCGGCTCCCACTATGTGCGTACGGCCGTCGCCGAGACCGATGACAAGATCACGGTGCTGGACGCGCTGACGTACGCCGGCAATCTCGCCAACCTCGAACCGGTCTCCGGGGCGTACGACTTCGTCCACGGCGACATCTGCGACGCCGCGCTGATGGCGAACGTGGTGGCCGGTCACGACCTGGTCGTCAACTTCGCCGCCGAGTCCCACGTCGACAGGTCGATCGAGGGCCCCGACTCGTTCGTACGCACCAACGTGCTCGGCACCCAGACGCTCATGCAGGCCTGTCTCGACGCGGGCGTGCCCAGGGTCGTCCACGTCTCCACCGACGAGGTCTACGGGTCGATCGACATCGGGTCCTGGGACGAGTCCGCCTCGCTCCGGCCGCGGTCGCCGTACTCGGCCGCCAAGGCGGGCGGGGACATGATCGCCCTCGCCTACGCGGTCACGTACGGGCTGCCGGTGTCGATCACCCGCTGCGGCAACAACTACGGGCCCTACCAGCATCCGGAGAAGGTGATCCCGCTGTTCGTCACCAACCTGCTGGAGGGCCGGAAGGTCCCGTTATATGGGGACGGCGGCAACGTCAGAGACTGGATCCACGTCGACGATCACTGCCGGGCGATCCGGCTCGTCGCCGAGGCGGGAAAGCCCGGCGAGGTCTACCACATCGCCGGCACGGCGGAGCTGACCAATCTGGAGCTGACCCGGCGGCTGCTCGACGCGCTCGGCGCTGACTGGGACATGGTCGAGCACGTGGCCGACCGCCGGGGCCACGACCGCCGCTACTCGCTCGACGACACGAGGCTGCGACGGCTCGGCCACCGCCCGGCGGTCGCGTTCGACGACGGCCTCGCCGACACCATCGCCTGGTACGCGGGCAACGCCGACTGGTGGCGACCGCTCAGGGCGGGTGCGTGATGACGAGATGGCTGGTCACCGGGGCCGGCGGCATGCTCGGCACCGACCTCGTGGCCGTGCTGCGGGAGCATGGACGCGACGTCGTGCCGCTCGACCGGGCCCGGCTCGACCTGCGCGACTCGGCGGCGGTCCGCGCCGCGGTGCGCGACATCCGGCCCGGCGTGGTGGTCAACTGCGCAGCCTGGACCGCGGTGGACGACGCGGAGACCCGCGAGGAGGAGGCCCGCGCCGTCAACGGCGACGCCGTTGGCGTGCTCGCGCGGGAGTGCGAGGCGGCCGGGGCGCGGCTGGTGCAGCCGTCCACCGATTACGTGTTCGACGGCCGGAGCCGGGAGCCGTACGCGGAGGACGCCGAGCCGACGGAACCGGTCAACGCCTACGGCCGTACGAAGCTCGCCGGGGAGCGCATGGTCACCGAGATCCTTCCGGCGGACGGCTACGTGGTGCGCGCCGCCTGGTTGTACGGCGCAGCCGGGCGGAACTTCGTCCGTACGATCATCCGGCTGGCCGCTGAACGGGAGACGGTCGACGTGGTCGACGACCAGCGCGGGCAGCCCACCTGGGCGGCCGACCTGGCCCGGCGGATCGTCGCGCTGGTCGAATCGGGCGCGCCCGCGGGGATCTATCACGGCACGAACTCCGGGAGCACCACCTGGTGCGGCCTGGCCCGGGAGATCTTCACCCTGCTCGGCGCCGATCCCGACCGGGTGCGGCCGGTCGCCTCGGCGGAGTTCCCCCGGCCCGCCGCCCGCCCGGCCGACAGCGTTCTCGCACACGGCGGCTGGGCGCGGGCCGGGCTGGCCCCCATGCGGCACTGGCGGGACGCGCTGCACGCCGCCTGGCCCGTGCTCACGGCGGAGCGGGCGGGGGCTCGGTGAGCGGGGGTTCGGTGAGCGGCGGTTCAGCGAGCGGGGGCTCGGTGAGCGGCGGCGTACCAGTCGAGGCAGTCCCGGTTGTCGGGCAGCAGACCGGCGGCCAGCGCCTCCTTCAACGTCGGGGCGGCGGCGTCCTTGTCCGACAGGGTCAGCTCCTCGACCGGCGACGGCCAGTCGATGCCGATGTCCGGGTCGAGCGGGTGGACGCCGTGCTCCCGGGTGGGCGCGTACGGCTGCGAGCACAGGTAGACGATGGTCGCCTGCTCGCTGAGCGCGAGGAAGGCGTGGCCGAGCCCCTCGGCGATGAACAGGCCCCGCCTGGACTCGTCGTCCAGGGTGACCGCCTCCCATCGGCCGAACGTCGGCGAGCCGACCCGGATGTCCACCACGACGTCGAGGATCGACCCCGCGACGCAGGTGACGTACTTGGCCTGTCCGGGAGGGACGTCGGCGAAGTGGACGCCGCGCAGGGTGCCCCGCCTGGAGACCGAGCAGTTGACCTGGGCGACCTCCAGTCCGCGGCCGGCCGCGGCACGCAGGTCGGCCGCGCGGTACGCCTCGAGGAACGCGCCCCGCGAGTCGCCATGGATGCGAGGGGTGTGGCACCAGGCTCCGTCGATGCTCAGGCGATCCATGACCGAAGCATGACACAGCCGAGACGGCTGATCCCGATCTTGCGGGTTTCTCCTGGTCCTGACGATTGTGCCGCCGGCGGCGGCGAAGGAGCGAAATGATGGCAACCTGCCGGCTGTGCGGCTCGACCGACCTGATGGGGGTCGTCGACCTCGGCGCCACGCCCCCGTGCGAGCGCTTCCTGACGGCCGATCAGCTCGATGATCCGGAGCCCACCTACCCGCTGCACCTGCGCGTGTGCACCGACTGCCGGCTGGCGCAGATCCCGCCGTTGATCACCCCGGAGGAGACCTTCACCGAGTACGCGTACTTCTCCTCCTACTCGACGTCCTGGGTGGAGCACGCGCGGAGGTTCGTCGCCGACCGGGATCTGCGACCGGGCTCTTTCGTGGTGGAGGTGGCCAGCAACGACGGCTACCTGCTGCGGCACGTCGTCGACCGCGGGGTGCGCTGCCTGGGCATCGAGCCGTCGGCGAACGTCGGGCAGGTCGCCAGGGACCGGGGCGTGCCCACGATCACCGAGTTCCTCACCCCGGAGGTCGGCGCGGCCGTACGCGCCGAGCACGGGCCCGCCGATCTCGTCGTGGCCAACAACGTCTACGCCCACATCCCCGACGTGATCGGGTTCACCGAGGGCCTGCGCGCACTGGTCGCCGACGACGGCCTGGTCTCCATCGAGGTGCAGCACCTGCTCTCGCTCATCGAGCTCAACCAGTACGACACGATCTACCACGAGCATTTCCAGTACTACACGGTCGCCTCGGCGCAGCGGGCGCTGGCGAGCGGCGGCCTCACGCTGGTGGACGTGGAGCTGCTGCCCACACACGGCGGCTCGATCCGGCTGTGGGCGAGCCCCGGCGGCGAACCGGGTGAGCGCGTCTCGGAGGTGCTGGCCAGGGAGAAGGCCGCGGGGCTGCACGAGGCGTCCGGCTACGAGGACTTCGCCCTGCGCGTCGCCCGGGTCCGGCGTGACCTGCTGCGGTTCCTCATCGAGGTGGCGGAAGCGGGCCGGACCGTCGCGGGGTACGGCGCGCCGGGCAAGGGGAACACGCTGCTCAACCACTGCGGCATCCGGCCCGACCTGCTGCCGTACACCGTGGACCGCAACCCCTACAAGCACGGCAGGTTCACCCCCGGAACCCGGATTCCGATCCTGCCGCCGGAGCGGCTGGCCGCCGACCGGCCCGACTACGTCCTGGTCCTCCCCTGGAACCTGCGCGAGGAGCTGACCGAGCAGCTCTCCTACGTCCGTGAGTGGGGCGGCCGGTTGGTCTTCCCCATCCCCCACCTGGAGGTCGTGTGAAGGTCGTGCTGTTCTGCGGGGGGCGCGGCACGCGGATGCGCAGCGAGCTGCCCGGCGGTGACCTGCCGAAGCCGATGCAGCTCGTCGGCCCCCGGCCGCTGCTCTGGCACGTCATGCGCTACTACGCGCACTTCGGGCACAAGGACTTCCTGCTGTGCCTGGGGTACGGAGCCAACTCGATCAAGGAGTTCTTCCTCAACTACCAGGAGACCGACTCCAACGACTTCGTACTGAACGGCGGCCGTGTCGAGCCGCTGTCCACCGACATCTCCGACTGGTCGATCACGTTCGCCGACACCGGGCTCGACACCCCCATAGGCGAACGGCTGCGCCGGGTGCGGCCGCACCTCGACGGTGCGGAGATGTTCCTGGCCCACTACGCCGACGTGCTGTGCGACGTGCCGCTGTCCGACGTCATCGACCGGTTCTCCGCGGCCGACGCCGGAGCTTCGATGCTGGTGGTGCCGCCGGGCAACACCTTCCACTGCGTGGACCTGGCGGAAGGCGGGCTGGTCGGCGGGATCACCCCGATCAGCCAGATGCCGCTGTGGGTGAACGGCGGCTTCTTCGTGCTCCGCCAGGAGATCTTCGAGCACATTCCGGAGGGCGGCGACCTGGTCGCGCACGGCTGCGCCGAACTGGCCAAGCGCGGCAGGCTGCTGGCCTACCCCTACCGGGGCTACTGGCGTCCCACCGACACGGTCAACCAGCGGCTGGAGCTGGATCAGGCCTGGGCCAGGGGCGAACGGCCGTGGGCGCTGTGGGAGGCGGCGTCATGTTGACGCTGGTGCCGGAGCACTGCCGGGAGATCCTGCTCCTCGCCGCGCACTGCGACGATCTGCCGATCGGGGCGGGCGGGACGCTGCTCGAGCTCTGCCGGGCCCGCCCAGGGCTGCGGGTCACCGCGCTCGTGCTGTCCGGCGGCGGCACCGGACGGGAGGCCGAGGAGCGGGCGGCGCTGCCCGCCTTCTGTCCCAAGGCGGAGCTCGATCTGACCGTGCTCGACCTGCCGGACGGCCGGCTGCCCGGCCACTGGGAGCGGGCCAAGGCGGCCCTGGAGGACCTGCGGCGGCGGTGCGACCCCGACCTGGTGTTCGCCCCCGCGCCGCACGACGCGCATCAGGACCATCGCGGCCTGGCCCGCCTGGTGCCCACGGTCTTCCGCGATCACCTGACGCTGGGCTACGAGATCCTCAAGTGGGAGTCCGACCTGGCGCAGCCCGCCGTCTTCGTGCCGCTCACGGAGGAGACGGTGCGGGAGAAGACCGACCTGCTGCACGCGCACTACCCCTCGCAGCGCGCACGTGGCTGGTTCGACGAGGAGACGTTCCGCGGACTGGCGAGGGTACGCGGAGTGCAGTGTCAGAGCCGCTACGCGGAGGCGTTCCACGCGGCCAAGCTCGCCATCGGCGTCAGCGCCGGTGTCCACAGTCTGTTCTAGGGGAGATTTCGTTGCGCGTTCTGCTGACCGGGCACCAGGGCTATCTGGGTACGGTGCTGGCCTCGGCGCTGGCGGAGACCGGCCACGACGTCGTCGGGCTCGATTCCGGGCTTTTCGCCGACTGCGTGCTCGGTCCGGCTCCGGCCGATCCCAAGGCGTACGAGCTGGACCTGCGGGACGTGCGTCCCGAGCACCTGGCCGGGTTCGACGCGGTGATCCACCTCGCCGCGCTGTCCAACGACCCACTGGGCTCGCTGGCCCCCGAGCTGACCTACGACATCAACCACCGGGCCTCGGTACGGCTGGCCAGGCTGGCCAGGGACGCCGGGGTGGGCCGGTTCCTCTACGCGTCGACCTGCTCGGTGTACGGCGCCGCCGGGGGCGACGATCTGGTGACGGAGGACGCCCCGCTGCGGCCGGTGACGCCGTACGCCGTCTCGAAGGTCCGGGTCGAGGAGGACCTGGTCGAGCTGGCCGACGAAGACTTCAGCCCGGTGTTCCTGCGCAACGCCACCGCGTTCGGGTTCTCCCCGCGGCTGCGTGCGGACATCGTGCTGAACAACCTGGTCGGCCACGCCGTGCTCAGCGGCGTGGTGAAGGTGCTGTCCGACGGCACGCCCTGGCGGCCTCTCGTGCACGCCCGGGACATCGCGGCCGCGTTCCGGCTGGCGCTGATCGCCCCGCGCGGGGCCGTGCACCTCAGGGCGTTCAACGTGGGGACCGAGCGCAACAACGTGACCGTCGCGCAGATCGCCGCCGAGGTGGTCAGGGCGGTCCCGGGCGCCGAGCTGCTGATCACCGGGGAGACCGGGGCGGATCCGAGGTCCTACCGGGTGGACTTCTCCCGGATTCGGGCGGCGCTGCCCGGTTACGGCTGCGCCTGGTCCGTGGCGGACGGCGCGAGCGAGCTGGTGGCCGCCTACCGCCGGTACGGGCTCACCAGGGAGGACTTCGACACGAGGTTCACCCGCCTGGCCCGGCTGTCCGGCAGACGCGCGGCGGGGACCCTCGACGAGAGCCTGCGGCCGTGACCGGGTGGGAGATGCACGCCCTGGTGGAGCGGCTCTACCCGCTGTGCCGGAGCATCACCGGTGACGGTGTGCGCCGCACCCTGGAGATCCTCGGCGAGCTGATCCCGCTGGAGATCCACGAGGTGCCGACGGGGACCCGGGTTCTCGACTGGGTCGTGCCGAAGGAGTGGAACATCCGCGACGCCTACATCAAGGACGCCACGGGCAGGCGGGTGGTCGACTTCGCCGAGTCCAACCTGCACGTGGTCGGGTACAGCGTGCCGGTGTCCGCCACGATGACCATCGAAGAGCTCCGCCCGCACCTGCACACGCTGCCCGAGCAGCCCGGCCTGATCCCGTACCGGACCGGCTACTACGCGGAGACCTGGGGGTTCTGCCTCCGGCACGAGACGCTGGAGTCGCTCGGGCCCGGGCCGTACGAGGTGCGCATCGACTCGACGCTCGAGGACGGTCACCTGACGTACGGCGAGTGCGTCCTGCCGGGACGCGAGACCGACGAGGTGCTCGTCTCCTGCCACGTGTGCCATCCCTCGCTGGCGAACGACAACCTGGCCGGCATCGCGGTCGCGATCGGGCTCGTCCGGAAGCTGGCGCGGACGAATCCGCGGTACACCTATCGGTTTCTGTTCGCCCCGGGCACCATCGGAGCGATCACCTGGCTCGCCCGCAACCGCGACCGGGTCGAACGGATAAGCCACGGGTTCACCCTCGCCTGCGCCGGGGACGCGGGCGCGCTCACCTACAAGAAGAGCCGGCGCGGCGACGCGAAGATCGACCAGGCCATGCGGTACGTGCTGCGTTCGTCAGGACGTCCGCATCGGGTGCTGGAGTTCTCGCCGTACGGCTACGACGAGCGTCAGTTCTGCTCGCCGGGATTCGACCTGGGGGTCGGCTCGCTCACCCGGACCCCGTACGGCGCCTACCCCGAATATCACACCTCGGCCGACGATCCCGGCTTCGTGTCGCCCGAGGCGATGGCGGACACGCTGGAAACCTGCTGGGCGGCGCTGAACCTGCTGGAACGCGACCGCCGATACCTGAACCTCAGCCCCTACGGCGAGCCGCAGCTGGGCAGGCGCGGACTGTACGGCTCGCTGGGCGGCCGCAGCGACACCAGAGACGACCAGATGGCGATGCTCTGGGTGCTGAACCTCTCCGACGGAGAGCACGACTTGCTGGAGATAGCGGGACGATCCGGGCTCCCGTTCGACCTCGTGGCGGACGCGGCGGATGCCCTCGTGGACGCGGAACTGCTCAAGGAGCTATAGATGACGCAATTAGCCGCCCCGGCGCTCAACCTGCGTGTCGGTGAGCTCGTGGAGGTCCGCAGCGAGGAGGAGATCCTCGCGACCCTGGACGACAAGGGCGAGTTGGACAACCTGCCCTTCATGCCGGAGATGCTGCGCATGTGCGGGCAGCGGTTCAGGGTGCACAAGGTCGCGCACAAGCTGTGCGACACGATCACCGGCAGCGGCATGCGGCGCATGGACCGCGCCGTCCATCTGGCCGGGGCGCGGTGCGACGGGTCGGCACACGGCGGATGCCAGACCGCCTGCTCGCTGTACTGGAAGGAGGCCTGGCTCAAACGGGTGGAGCCTGGAACCCCGGAGGCCGAGGCCGCAGCGGTCGGCGGGGCTCGGCCATCCCGGCCGCTCCTGCCCCTGCTCGAGGTCAACAGCAGGAGGGAACCCGGCCCGGACGGCGAGGAGCGCTTCTCCTGCCAGGCCACGGAGCTCCTGCGCGCCGCGCCGGTCTGCCTGCCGCTGAAGGACCTGGGGCAGTACGTCATGGACGTGCGCAGCGGCAACGCCGGGGTCTTCGCGGTGCTGCGTGCGTTCCTCGTCGGAGTGTTCAACCGCTACCAGAGCGCCAGCAAGCGGATCCTCCCGCGATGGCTGTGGATCCGCGGCGGGTCGCGCTGGGGGTGGCTCAAGGGCCGCGCCGGCGCCAGGACCCCGGTCGCGGATCTCGGACTGCGGCCGGGCGAACTCGTCCGGATCAAGTCCAAGGAGGAGATCCTCAAGACCCTCAACGACGACCTGCTCAACCGCGGGATGGGGTTCGAGGAGGAGATGAGCCGCTACTGCGGCAGGACGGCCCGGGTGCGGGCCAGAGTCGACCGATGCATCGACGAGAAGACCGGGCGGATGCTGCGGATGAAGACCGCGTGCATCATCCTCGACGACATCGTCTGCGCGGGCGTCTACAACGTGAGCTGCCCTCGGGAGTTCGTGCCGTTCTGGCGGGAGATCTGGCTTGAGCGCGTCGAAGAGACGCGGCCCGCATGAGCCGTACCCCCGAGCAGGAGCAGGATCGTTCCCCGGAGCAGGAGCGGCCGGACGCGGAGCGGGAGGGCGGGGCGGGGCAGGCGGAGATGGTGGGCTCCATCGGCCGTAAGGCCGGACGGGGTCTCGGGTGGAGCCTGCTGGGCACGCTGGCCACCAAGATCGGGTCATTCGCCATGGGCCTGGTGCTCGCCCGCCTGCTCGCGCCGGAGGATTTCGGCCTGTACGCGATCGCGCTGGCCGCGACCCAGTTCGTCATGCACATCAACGACGCCGGCATCATCGCGGCGACCGTGCAGTGGCGGGGGAAACTGGAGGACATGGCGCCGACCGCGGCGGTGCTGGCCGTCTCGTTCAGCGCCGCCGTCTACGGCGTCTTCTGGGTGATCGCGCCGTCCTTCGCCCGCCTGGCGGGCAACGAGGCGGCGACCCCGGTGGTGCGCCTGCTCACCGCGATCATCCTGGTCGACGGGGTGACCGCGGTCCGCAGCGCGGCCCTGCTGCGCAGGTTCGAGCAGGACAGGCTGACGAAGGCCATCGTGGTGGGCTTCGTGGCGAACGCCGCCCTGGCCATTCCGCTGGCCGCCGGCGGCGCCGGAGCGTACAGCTTCGCCGTCGGGCAGGTCGCCGCTTCGGTGGTCACCGGGGTGCTGGTGTTCCTGTCGGCCAGGTTGCCGGTCCGTCTCGCGATGGACCGTGAGATCGCGGGCAGGCTCCTGCGGTTCGGCCTGCCCCTGGCGGGGAGCCTCGGCATCGAGTCCGTGCTGGTCAACGCGGACTACGTCATCGTGGGCGACGCCCTCGGCCCGGTCGCCCTCGGCTACTACCTGATCGCGTTCAACGTGTCGAGTTGGGTGCCCGGTCTCGTCGGCACCGCCGTCCGCTACGTTTCGGTCGCAGGTTTCTCCCGGCTGGCCGAGAACGATCCGGAGTCGCTGGAGTTGGGCGTGCGCCGCTCCGTCCCGCTGCTGCTCGCGGCGGTGCTGCCGGCGGCCGTGCTCATGTGCACGCTCGCGCATCAGATGGTGGTCTTCCTGTACGGCCAGAAGTGGGCCCCCGCGGCCGACGTGCTGCGCTTCCTCGCGGTGCTGATGGTGGTCCGGATGTTCACGTCCTTCGCCTTCGACATCCTCACCTCGGTCGGCGCCACCAAGTGGACGGTCTGGGTGAATCTGGGCTGGGTCGCGGTGCTGGTGCCCGCGCTGCTCGTGGGGACTCATCTGGATGGAATCCGCGGCACCGCGATCGGGCACTCCGTGGTCGCGCTGCTCGTCGCGCTCCCGCTCGCGGCGTTGGCGCTGCACAGGTCCGGTGTCCGGCTGCGCCCGATGCTGCCCGGGCTGGTGCGGCCACTGGGCGGTGCCGTACTCGCGACCCTGGTCGTCGTCGCGATCGCCACCGCGATGGCACCGCTGACCGGTGGTCTCCCGGTGGTCGAGTTGTCGGTGGCCGGCGGAGCCGGCCTGCTGGTCTACGCACTCGTCGTCGTGCCCGCGAGCCTGCTCAAGAAGCTGGGCGCCCGGGTGGTCCAGCTCATCTGAAAGGAACGAACATGCCGGGTGGCGACGTCCTCGTGTCCATCGGGCTCCCGGTGCGCAACGGCGCCGGGCGGCTGGAGCATGTGATCGAATCGGTGCTCGCCCAGGACTACGAGCGCATCGAACTCGTCATCTCCGACAACGCCTCCACCGACGACACCGAGGACCTGTGCCGGGAACTGGCGAGGTCGGACGGCCGGATCCGCTATCACCGGCATGCGGAGAACGTTGGGTTGCTCGCCAACTTCATCACCACCATGCGTCTCGCGAACGGGGAGCTGTTCCGCTGGGTCGGAGACGACGACCGGCTCGCCCCGCACTGCGTGTCCCGGGCGGTCCGGGCGTTCGCGGCGGACGAGCGGCTGGTGCTCGTGACCTCCCAGATCGCCTACACCGGGCCGGACGGGGTGACCGAGACCGCCGAATACGACGGCACCGGCCTGACCTCCGACGATCCGGTGGAACGGTTCACCGAGATGCTGCGGCTGCTCAACGAGAGTCACCTGCTCATCGATCCCCTGTACGGCATGGTCCGGCGCGACCGGGTGGCCGCCATCGCACGGCGGAACATGCTCCGGGAGGACGAGGTGTTCGCGACGAAGCTGGCGCTGGCCGGCCCGTGGGCGCATGTGCCCGAGGTGCTCGGTCACCGCAACTGGAAGCACGAGAGGCTGTCGGTGATCGCCCGGCGCCTCGGCGTCCCGTCATGGCAGGCGCATTTCGCCACCACGCTCCAGTGCGCCGAAATGCTGCGCTGGCTGGACACCGCGCGGCTCACCGCGGCGCAGCTTCGCCGGGCCCGTGGCGCGGTGTACCGGTGGTACGCCCGCCGTCAGCGGCAGACGATCGCACATCGCGGCCGTAAGGTCGTCCGGCTCACGGCCGGTGTGCTCCGTCCTCGGCCGGTGGCCGGACGCTGACCGGTGGCCGGGCGTCGGCCGGAGCCCTCTCGTCCGATCGGCCGGTCCACCGGGACACCCGGCCTTTCGCCGCCGTGCGGAGCGCGGACCAGCTCCGGTGTCGCTGGAACGGCAGCTCAAGCACGGCGGCGAACAACCAGGCGAAGAGCAGGCTCGCGGGTACGGCCACGGCCGCCGTGACGAGGAACCCGGCCAGGCCGGGGCCGACCCGCGGGGCCACCACCATCGTGCTCAGCACGACCACGATCGGAGCGTGGGTCAGATAAAGGCTGTAGGAGAACCTCCCCAGCGTGCGGATCGGGGCCGCGTCGAGCATCCGGACGAGGCCCGCCGGCCGGCGCGTGGCCACCGAGACCAGGGCCAGACCCGCTGCGGGCCCGATCGCCAGATCGATCCAGAAGAAGTGCTCCACGGTCCAGACCGATCCGTTCACGACGATGAGCACGACCACCGGGACGGCCGCCGCCACCGCGAGCACCGCCGGCCACGGCCGGGCGGACCGCTCCGGCCGGGTCACCACCCCGGCCGCGACGACACCGAGGGCGAACAGCACGGCGAACTGCGGCGTCAGCCGCATCAGCGCGGCCACGGCGGGCACCGTCGGCGACAGCAGCCCGATCATCGCGACCAGCGCCGTCACGATGCCGAGCAGCACCGGCGCGCCCAGCCGCCGCAACATCAAGATCATGATTGGGAAGACCAGGTAGAGCTGGGCCTCCACCGCGATGGACCAGAACGCGCCGTTCGGACTGGGAGACCCGGCGATGTCCTGCAGCAGCAGGCCGTACAGCACCACCGACCTGAGGGTGGGCACCCCCTCGCCCGGCTGCGGAACCAGCGTCCACGCGACGGCCAGGCTGAACGCCAACGCTCCCCAGTAGGGCGGCAGGATGCGCCACGCCCGGCGGACCGCGAACCGGCGCAGCCCGCCGACCCGCCAGCCGGAGCGTGCGGGGGAGACGGCCAGGGAGAAGCCCGACAACACGATGAAGATGACGACGGCGAAATGCCCGTAGAGCAGCCAGCTCAGCCATCCCGGCCCGGTGTCGTACGGAAATCCGGGAAACGACGTCAGCCGGCAGTGATGCAGCACGACGAACAAGGCCGCGAGCCCGCGGATGCCGTCCAATCCCGCCAGCCGTCCTTGGGCGACGGAGCGCTCTGTTCGATTCACTCTGGATTATCGTTGCGAGAGCACGGGTCGTTATTGGAGCGGATGAAAATCAAAACGTCAATCCCTGAACGACTGGAATGTGCTTTCGCTCGGGAGTCGTTCGTACGGCGATCGACCGCGATTCGGGGCGGCCGCAATCATCCATTCGGTCCTGACGATTCCGAGACCATCGCCCGATTTAAGTTCATGTTAGTATTATTAATATAATGTCCGCCTTGCCCGATTATGGGGCTATGTTGGCTGGGATCCGGATGGAACTCCTGGTCAAGGCGTAACGTCTTCGTTCGAGTCCTCGATGAACGAGCGCCGCTCCTCGCCGGGGTCGGTGCGGTGTTCGGGGTTTGGGTAAGGGTGAGCATGAATTTCTGGAGAACCGTTTTCCGACTCCTGCGGTGCCGGTTCGTCGGTCCTCCTGTCGTGCTGCTGTCCCTCGCCCTGGCCCTGGCGGCCTATTTTCTCGTGCCGGTGAGGTACACATCCGCCACCTCGCTGGTGCTGACCGCTCCGCCGACGGGTGGCATGTCGCCAGTGGATCGTGCCAAACCCGTCCAACTCTCCAATCCTCTGCTTCAGCCCAATGACGGGCTGCGCATCGTCGCCAGCATCCTCATCCTGAGGATGAGCAACGAGGGCGAGCGGAAGCGACTGGGAGTCGGACCGGACAGCCCCACGGAACTGACCGTGGACGATGGCCGTTCCAACCCCGATCTGCTCGGCATCACCTCGACCGGCCCATTCGTCTGCATAGGGATCGACGGCCCGTCCGCGGCCGAGACGCGAAAACTCCAGGTAGCGGTGGAGAAACGCATTCGCGAGCAGTTGGTCGACTACCAGAAGGCGCTCGGTGCTCCGCCGAGCACATTCATCGCGATCAGTCAGGTGTCCTCCATCGGGCCGGACGCCGAGAGCGGAGCACGGTGGAAGATCGCGGCCGCGGTGTTGATGGCGGGGATCGGCCTGGGCCTGGCCGGCGCCTACGGGCTGTCCGTCCGCCGGGCGGCCCGTCGTGCGGCCGGCGAGGCCTCCGGCCCCCAGACGGACCCGGTGCCGGAATGTCAGGAAGAGGGTGCGTCGGTCGA
The DNA here is from genome assembly GCF_001417795.1 of Sphaerimonospora mesophila. Taxonomy (NCBI): domain Bacteria; kingdom Bacillati; phylum Actinomycetota; class Actinomycetes; order Streptosporangiales; family Streptosporangiaceae; genus Sphaerimonospora; species Sphaerimonospora mesophila. The sequence continues at coordinate 282,639 of NZ_BCBX01000032.1, forward strand.
GTAGTGGTCGGCGGGGGTTGCAGGAAGCGGAGCGGGAGGGAGCGAGGACCGCATGCCGGGCCCCGCTGGGCGGGGTCCGGTAGCGGACCGGAGCTTTCTCCCGGCGCAGCGACCGGAACCGATCAGGGACTTCCTCAGTGGTGTCCGTTACCGATGCAGAGGGTGCGTCGGTCGAGTAGTGGTCGCGGGGGTTGCAGGGAGCGGAGCGGGAGGGAGCGAGGACCGCATGCCGGGCCCCGCTGGGCGGGGTCCGGTAGCGGACCGGAGCTTCCTCCCGGCGCAGCGACCGGAACCGATCAGTCCGCTGACCGACCGATGCCCTAGCCCTAGCGGCTGGATTCCCGTCGGGCGACATCCATGCAACGTGCTATCGCGGCCCGTCGCACCTCGAGCGTGGTGCCGGACTTGGCGGAGATCATCATGCCGATGGCACGCGAACCGAGCCGGTCGGCGAAGGCGAGGGCGTCGGCCATGCTCAGCGGCGTGGCATCCCAGTAGTTGTGGCAGATGCCGGTGTCCGAAGCCGCCGGAGCGCCGAGCAGTTCGTCCACGAACACCCCGTACAGGATGAACTCCGAGATGTGCAGGTGCGAGGAGAAGGCATCCTGCCAGCGCCGTCCCGTCGCCGTCTCGATTCGGTCCTGCAGCGCTCGCACGGCCTTCGGGTCCCACAGGGTCAGCGAGTTGACGTAGTCGTGTAGTGGGGGAGCGGGCACGTGCGGGCGCCCGAGCAGTTGCCGGGCGGCCTCATGCCACCGCAGGTGCCGTCGCATGCCGGAGTGGACTCCATGGTCGATCCGATGCAGCCGGAGCCGCTCCCCGACCATGAAGTCCCGCACGCGCACCGGGCGGACGAGCACGATGTCGGAATCCGCGACGAGGACCGCGTCGGCCTCCACCCGCGCCGCGGCGGCGAGCTTGAGGGACTGCTGGAGGACCCAACCCCTTACCGGAGGCCACGGTCTGGCGACGTTCAACCACAATCGGGACAGCGGTATCGGAATATATGTGCGGGGCAATAAATCGGGCTCTATCCACACGCGGCATCGCGGGCCCTCGAATCGGGCGAACAGGCCACGATCTCGAGGCGGGACGATCACATGGTGAACGGTGTCTTCCGGAGTGTGTCTCAACACCGAACGGTGCAGGTCGGCGAAGAGTTCCAGATCCGGCGCATAACTCGGCGTGATGACCGCAAGCTCGCTCACGCCGACATACTCCGATTCCTCCGCAGGTGACGCGCTATGATTCCGGGAAACGAATCGTTTTCGGTACTTCGGCACCGTATGTTACCGCCGCGTGAGTAACGCCGCGTGGTCGTCCGCCGATTCTTTTCGGGAGACCAATGGCCGCCGGGCCGCGAAGGGGGTGCCGTGGACTTCTGGGCGGCGGTCGCCGTTCTGCTGCGGCGCTGGTATGTGACCTTCCCGGCTTTTCTGCTCACCGTCGCCGGAGCGTATTTCGTCTACATCGGGATTCCGCCGCAGTACGAGTCGTCCGCGGCGCTGGTGCTCACCGTGCCGACGACCGGTTCCACCCAGTCGACCAGGCCAGGGAAGCCCGAGACGCTGTTCAACCCGCTGCTGAACTTCGACGGCGGATTGAACATGACCGCGTCCATCCTGGTTCGGGTGCTCGCCACGGCCAGAACCGCCGAGGAGTTGGGGGTGCGGCCGGGCGGTGATACCGGATACACCGTCAACAACGGTCATCCCAACCCGGAGCTGCTCGTCAACACGCCCTTCCTGATGATCGAGGGGGTGAGCACGGACCCGGCGGACGCTCAGGAGATCGTGCGAAAAGTGGCCGAGCGGGCGAAGGTCGAGCTGGCCATGCGGCAGCGGCTGCTGAACGCTCCGCCCGCGACGTACATCACCATCTCCGAGGTGGTTCCGCCGACGCCCGCGGTCATCCAGAATCGCGGCAAGTTGCGTCCCGTGGCCGCGGCTTCGCTGCTCGGATTGTGTGCCGGCCTCATGGCCGGGTTCGCGGCGGAGAGCGTCTCGGCCGGTCTGCGACGCCGCAGTGCGCCGGGTGCCGAGGAGCGGCCGCCCGATCGAGCTGCCGGGAGCGTACGGCACCGCGGCGGTGAGAGTGCGTAAGCCCCTCCCTCCGGCCGCGACCACCCGGCGACGTCCGCCGATCGTGGACCTGTCGGGGCGGCGCGGATTCGACGGCGCCACGCTGGGGGCGGTGTTCGCCGTGGTCGTGCTGCTCGTCCCGGCGCGGCTGATCCTCCGTGGGCTGCCGTTCGCGCTCACTCCCGCGGAGGTCATCGGGCTCTTCGCGGGCATGTGGTGGCTCTGCGCGCATCTCACCGACACGCTCGGCGCGGCCAAGGGCCACAACGGGGTGCGCACCGCGATCTTCATCTACGCCGTTTCGCAGTTGGCGACCTACGCCTATTCCTCCGCGTCCTATCTGCCGGCGCGGGCGCTGTCACTGAGCGACCACTCGGCCGTCATCTCGGCCGCGATGATCGGTATAGCGCTGCTCGCGTGCGATGGCGTGCACGGACGGGATCGGCTCGATCTGGTGCTGAGGACGGTCGTCGTCGCAGGGGCGGTCGTCGGGCTCATCGGCGCCGTGCAGTACCTGATGACTTTCGACCCGACGCAGTACATGGACATTCCGGGGACCCAGTCCCGGGTCCTGGCCGAGGGGATCCACGAACGGGCCGGCGTCAACAGGGCGGCCTCCACCGCCAGCCACCCCATCGAGTTCGGCGTCCTCTGCGCCATGATCCTTCCGCTCGCACTGCATTACGCCTTCGAGGCCGCCGAGTCCGGGAACCGGGTGTTGCGCTGGTGGCTGTGCTGTGCGCTGGTCGCTTCCGGGATGGTGTTCTCCGCGTCCAGGTCGCCGATGCTGGGACTGGTCGTGTCGGGCCTGGTGCTGTTCTTCGGCTGGTCGGCGGCCCGGCGAGTCCGGGCGCTGCTCGCGCTCGCCGGGTTCACCCTGCTGGTGAAGGTGACCGCCCCCGGGCTGCTCGGGGCCATCACCGCTCTGTTCACCAATCTCGACAACGACACGAGCCTGATGTACCGGACGAACGACTACACCACGGCCCTGGCCGAGATATCCCGGCACCCTCTGCTCGGGCGTGGCATCGGCACCTGGTACGCGCCCGAGTTCATCGTCTTCGACAACCAGTATCTGCTCACCACCGTCGAGGCGGGGATCATCGGCCTGCTCGCCCTCGTGCTGATGTTCTCCACCGGCATCTGGGCGTCGCTGCGGGCGAGATGGCGTGTCGCCGATCGGTCGGTACGAGACCTGGGGCTGAGCCTTGCCGCGTGCCTGGTCGTGCCTCTGGTGGGCGCGGCCACCTTCGACCTGCAGGCCTTCCAAATGGCGAACGCCATGTCATTCCTGCTCGTCGGACTGTCGGGCGCACTGTCGCGGACCGTGAAGCGGGAGTTCACACCTCAGGGGAAGCAGGAGCCGCGGCCTCAAGGACCGACCGCACCCGCCGCCAGGAGCCGGCCGCGAGGTCGCGCCGACTGATCGCGGTCACCGGGAGCGGCCAGTCGATCGCGAGGTCGGGGTCGTCGTATCGGACGGAGATGTCCTCGGCGGGGTCGTGCTCCCGGTCGATGCGGTAGCAGACGTCCGCCTCGGTGAGCGCCTGGTAGCCGTGCAGCAGGCCGGGCGGGACGTACAGGTGGGCGAAGCTCTCGTCGTCGAGCAGCACCGACATCTGCGCACCGTAGGTGGGGGAGTCCGGCCTGGCGTCGACGAGCACGTCGTGGATCGCGCCGCGGGCGCAACGCACGAGCTTGGCCTCGCCCTGTCCGGCACGTCCGTGTAAGGCGCGGATTCCGCCCCGGATCGTGCGGGATTGGCTGTCCTGTACGAACGACGCGGGGTTCAGCCCGTGGGCGGCGGCGATTGAGGCGTCGAAGGTTCGTGTGAATAGCCCGCGTTCGTCCCGATATGGGGTTGGTATGAAGATAAGGACACCATTGAGTGTTCCGGTTTCGACTTTCATATGTTTATCATCCCAGATGTCCGGAAAGTTAACCAGGACAATCCCTGTAACGAGAGTAAGTCGACCTTCGATCAAATGAGTGTACGGCTGGGCTCGATAGAGATAAGAGACGGTCGATATTTGAATTTAGGGACGGGGATATTCCGGTGGACCGCTATCCGAACGGTTTCGGCTCGACGCCGGGGCCCGCGATTCCGCGGGTACGGCTCGGCGCGGTCGAGATCATGGCGGTCAGCGAGTCCGAAGTCGTCGACCATGTTTCGGACGCGTGGAAACGGAATTCGGGCGGCTCGATCATCACCGCCAATGTCGACATCGTCCGTGCCGCCACCCGCGATCCCGATCTCGCGGCACTGGTCGCCGACGCCGAGCTCGTGGTCGCGGACGGCATGCCGGTGGTCTGGGCCGCGGGATTGGCGGGCCGCCCGGTCCGCGGCAGGGTGACGGGGGCGTCACTGGTGTTCAGCCTCAGTGCGCGTGCCGCCCGCGACGGCCGTTCCATCTTCCTGCTCGGCGGTGATTCCGGCGTTCCGGAGACCGCGGCAAGGATGCTCGCCGAGCGGTTCCCGTCGTTGCGGGTGGCCGGCTCCCACGCCCCGCCGTACGGCTTCGACACCACACCTGAAGGCATGCGGGAGGCCGTGGACCGGGTGGTGGCAGCGGCGCCCGACCTCGTCTTGGTCGGGCTCGGTTTTCCCAAGCAGGAACGTACCATCGCGGAAATTCGTAGCCGGCTGCCGCGTGCCTGGTGTCTCGGCTGCGGCGCGGGCATCCCGATGGCGGCCCAGCAGTTCCACCGCGCTCCCGATTGGCTGCAGCGGGTCGGCGGCGAGTGGCTGTATCGGCTCTGGCTGGAGCCACGCCGACTGGCGGGTCGCTATCTGAGAAAGGATCTGCCATTCGCGATCAAGCTGCTCTCCGGCGCCGCCTGGCGGCGACTGTCGCTCAACCGTCACCCCTGAGCACGGACAACGGCCGCCATATGTCCCCTTCGGCTCGTACGCCGCTCGCCGTGGTGATCGTCACGTACGCCGCGGGTCAGGTCATCGAGGACTGCCTGCGTTCGCTCGGCCCGGCACTGGCGGACGCCGGACCGGCACGGATCATCGTGGTGGACAACGCCTCAGCCGATGACACCGTCGACCGCGTACGGCAATGGGGTGCGGGGGTCGAGCTGATCGAGACGGGAAGCAACGGAGGTTTCGCCGCGGGGGTGAACGCCGGGGTGGCCGCGGCCGCCGGCTGTGACGTACTGGTGTTGAACGCCGACATACGGATGAGCCCGGGTTCCGTGGTGAAGTTGCGCCGGGCGCTCGACGTGGAAGGCACCGGGATCGCCGTTCCACGTCTGGTCGACGCCGAGGGAGTGCTGCATTTCTCGCTGCGCCGACGGCCGAGTGTGCTCAGGACGTTCGGCGAGGCGGTCCTCGGCGGGCACCGGGCCGGCCGGTACGCCCCGCTGGGTGAGCTTGTGACGAAGACGGACGTCTACCGGCACCCGTGCACGGTCGCCTGGGCGACCGGCGCCGCCTGGTTGATCTCCAGGGACTGCCTGGACGAGCTCGGCCCGCTGGACGAGAGGTACTTCCTCTACTCGGAGGAGACCGAGTACATGTTGCGCGCGGGTGAGCGAGGATTCGCCATCCGCTACGAGCCGTCCGCGATCGCCGTCCACCTCGGCGGCGAGCAGGCCTCCTCGATCCCCCTCGCGTCGCTGGCCACGACGAATCGTGTCCGGCTGCACCGTGAACGGTTCGGCCCTCTCAGGGGCCGCATGATGTGGCTGGCCGCCGTGCTCAACGAGGTGATACGCGGTGTCGTGCGCAGGGGTGCCTCAGGGCGGTTGCACCGGGCCGGGGCACGCGCGCTGCTGACGATGCCGCAGTGGCCGGCCCGGCCGGACCGTCCGCCACCACCCTCCGGTTATGTGTGCTTTTCCGCCCAGGACTGGTGGTATCACAACAGGGCACACTCCGACTTTCAGCTCATGCGCCGGGTGGCCGCGCAGCGGCGTGTGCTGATCGTCAACAGCATCGGCATGCGGATGCCGCTGCCCGGCAGGTCGACTCATCCGCTCCGGCGGGTGGTGCGCAAGCTCCGCAGCGTGGCGAAGTTCGTCCGGCGACCGCTGCCGGGCTTCTACGTGATGTCGCCGCTGCCGCTGCCGTTGTACGGCTCGCGGTTCGGCAGGTGGGCGAGTGCCGTGCTGGTCCGGACGCAGGTGCGGGTGGTGTGCCGGGCGCTCGGTCTGCGTACGCCAGTGATCATGGTGACCATACCCACGGCATGGGATGTCGTGCGGCCGTTACGCAGGCGCGCCCTGGTGTACAACCGTTCCGATCGGCACTCCGCCTTTCCCGAGTCGGACCGGGCCGTGATGGAGACGATGGAGCGAGGGCTGCTGGAGAGCGCCGATCACGTGTTGTACGTGAGCAGTGCTCTGCTGGCCGAGGAACGCGAGTTCACCGGCGACCGGGCCCACTTCCTCGATCACGGGGTGGATCTGGACCACTTCCGGCGCGTGCCCGCCGAGAGGCAACCCGCCGATCTGCGGGCGATTCCCGGGCCTCGGGTGGGTTTCTTCGGGGCGCTGGACGACTTCGTGGTCGATTTCGATCTGCTGGAGCGTGTCGCCAGGGACCTTCCCGAGGTCTCCCTCGTGCTGATCGGTGACGCCACCGGGCCGATGGACCGGCTCACCCGCCATCCGAACGTGCACTGGCTCGGGTTCCGCTCTTATGAGCGGATTCCCGCGTACGGATCGGGGTTCGATGTCGCGATCATGCCGTGGCTGGACAACTCGTGGATCAGGCACGCCAATCCGATCAAGCTCAAGGAATATCTCGCCCTCGGCCTCCCCGTCGTGAGTACGGACTTCGCCCAGCTGGAAGGTTACGCCGACCGGGTGCGGGTGGCGAAGAACGGTGAGAGCTTCGTCGAGGCGATCCGCGCCACCCTTTCCGATGGCGGTCCGATGAATTCGGAGAAACTGCGCGCTTCGGTGTCCGATGCGGACTGGGCGGCACGCGCCGCCGAACTGATGACGTTGGTCGAGGTGCGCGGACACTGACACATTCATCCGATTCATCCGGGACGAACTTCGACGGCGGGGAGTGGAATGGCTTCGAGGCGAGGAAAAATACGCCTGTCGATTGTCGCGGTCATGCTCGTGGTGGCCTCGTCCGGGTGGTACGCCGTGAACGCGATGCGTGACCTGGACGAGCTGCGGCTTCCCCGGATCGACTGGGAGGGGGGACCCGCGTACTACGAGAAGTTCAGGGCGGCCAAGGAGGCGGGATGGGGGAACCCGTCCTTCTTCCCGATCGGTGTCTGGTTCGAGTCCGTGGGCACGGACGAGGACGTGGTCACGGACAAGGCCGCCGGCATCAATACGTATGTCGAGCTGACCGACAACAGCGACATCAGGCTGGTCCGGGCACATGGGCTGTACGCGCTGCCCAGCAAACCGCTGAAGGGCGTGGGCGCCGAGACCGTCGGATGGCTCATCACCGATGAGGCCGACATGTGGGGCGGGCCCGGCGACGGCGTTTGGACCGGCCGGTTTCCCGGCGAAGGGCAGATCTGCGAACGGCAGGACGTTCCCTGTGGCTACACCGTGATGCGGACCCTGAAGGACAGGTTGCCCAAGGGCGACGGCCGGTTCTTCTACGCCAACTACGGCAAGGGCGTACAGATATGGGAGTCGACGCAGGAGGCGGCCGAATTCGTCAACTCCTACACCGACGTCACCTCGGCGGATATGTACTGGTACACGGACGTCGGCATCTGTTCCGAGTCGCAGAATTTCCTCAAGTGGTCCCCCAAGGAATGTCCGCTCGCCGCTGATTACGGTCAGGTCATCGACAGGATGCGCCAACTCGACGCACTGGACAGGCGACGGCAGCCGATATACGCCTACGTCGAGCTCGGCTGGCCGGGGACGAACGGGAAGCGACTGATCCGGCCGGAGGAGGCGGCCGGGGCGGTGATGAACTCGCTGATCCACGAGGCACGGGGGATCGTCTATTTCAACCACAGCTTCGGAGGGCCCTGTCCGACCCAGCATCTGCTGAGGGAGGACTGCTATGCCGGAATGCGCAGCATGATCACCGAGGTCAACCGGCGAATCACGGAGCTGGCCCCGGTGCTGAACACCCAGTCGTATCGCCACACCTTCGCTCCCGGCCTGGACACCATGCTGAAGCTCCACGACGGCTCCTGCTACGTGTTCTCCATGATCAAGCGCGGAGCGGCCACCGGTAGGCACACGCTGGCCCTTCCCCCGGAACTCGCTTCGGCCAAGGAGGTCGAGGTGCTTTTCGAGAACCGGAAGATTCCCATAGAGAACGGGCGGTTCACCGATGCCTTCGACGATGAGTACACCTACCACATTTACCGGATCACTCCATAACGCCGGCCGTCCGAGGACATCGGCGGGCATTTCCGTACGGGAGTTCGACAGCGCGGTCCCGCGCAGTGGGAAGGGCGGCGGTGGTACGTAAATGAGATGCCGGAGGCGGGTGACCCGCGCGTCTCGATCATCGGCCGGGACCGATGCCCCGGTGCGACTGCCTTCGCTGACCGGGTTGCGGTGGTTTGCCGCTTTTGCCGTTTTTGGTTTTCATATTCGGTACGCCCCGGAGTTGAGCGCCGACCCGGGTCTCGCCTCCGTGCTCGATGTGCTGTTCGGTCCTGGAGCGGCCGGTGTGCCGTTCTTCTTCATCCTCTCCGGTCTGGTCCTCACCTGGTCGGCCCGGCCAGGTGACCGACCGGGGGCGTTCTGGCGACGGAGGGCCGCGCGCATCCTGCCCGTCCATGTGGTGATGTGGACGGGAGTCTTCACCGTTCTCGCGGTGCGACGGATCGCCGAGCCCGGCCCGGCGTTGACCGGACTCGTGCTGATCCAGGCGTGGATCCCGGATCAGGCCTACTACTTCGGGGTCAACACCCCCGCGTGGTCTCTCTCCTGCGAAATGGCGTTCTATGCCGCCTTCCCGCTCATGCTGCCGCTGCTGCGTCGCGTACCGGCGAATCGGCTCAGCCTGGTCGCGGCTGGTGCGTTCGCCGCCATTTGGCTGGTCCCGGTCGTGTCACTGGCGATGCCCCGTGACATCGCGTACTGGTTCGTCTGGGTTTTCCCGGCCGCCCGGGTCTTCGAGTTTCTGCTGGGCATGTCGTTGGCCCTGCTCATAAGGGAAGGCCGCTGGCGTGGTCCCGGCCTGGTGCCGTCGGCGGCTCTGGTGGCAGCGGCCTACCTGGCACAGCCGTACATGTGGGAGCGGTGGGCGTGGGTGGCGTGGATGTCGGGTCCGCTCGCGCTGCTGGTGGCCGCCGCGGCGTCGGCCGACGTCGAGGGGCGTCGTTCGCTGCTCCGGACTCCTGTGCTCATCCGGCTCGGCGAACTGTCGTTCGCGTTCTACCTGTGCCACCATCCGGTGATCAGGTTTGGCGCTCGACTCCTGCGAGGAGCGACTCCGTCCGTCCCGATGCTGGTCGCCGTCGCGGCGGGCATGTTGCTGCTCGCGGTCGGGCTGGCGTGGTCGCTCTACCACCTGGTCGAACGGCCGCTGGAAAAGCGGCTGAGCGGCCGCCGGAGGGCCACCGGCCCAGAACGCGAAACGAACAGGCCGTACGACCGTGACCGTGACCCGGCTCCGGCGACGTCGTCCTCCGAGTCGCCGCCGCACGGGTCCGACGGGTGAGCTTCCTGACCGAGCCCCGTTCGAGTTCCGGGTGACCGGTCTCCGGCGCACCGTGGCCAAGCGGCCACGGTCTCGCCGTCCTCGATCGGCTGCGCGAGGTCATCGCGACGGCCGTTCCTCGGGCGTCGACCGGGCGTACCAGGTGAAAGTACGCCGGAGGCCCTCTTCGAGACCGACGGCGGGATGCCAGCCCAGGGTCTCGGCGGCGGGTGCGACGTCGGCGATCCGGGCCGCGTCCAGCGGGCGATCCGCGAGTGCTCCGTACCGCGGTGCTACGGGGACATCGGCGATTTCGACGAGCCGCTCGACGACCTGCCTGATGGAGGTCCCCGTTCCCGTGCCGATGTCGAAGACGCCGCCGGCCGCCGCCTCGGTCTCGGCGGCGGCGATGAAGGCATCGACCACGTCGTCGACGTAGACCCAGTCGACGAGCCGGGTGCCGCTGGAGATCTCCGGCGGGCGACCCTCCAGCAGCGACCGGGTCACGTACGGCACCAGCCGACGCGTGTTCGGATCGCCGGGGCCGTAGACCATGGCCACCCGCAGGACCGTGACCGGCACGCGCCACAGTTGATGGAACAGGCGGGCATAGCCCGTCGCGGCCCATTTCGCCACGGCGTAGGGCGACGAGGATGTGATCTCGCCCTTCTCCGGACGGGGCTCCTCGATGGAGCCGGCGAGCACGACCCTGGCCGCCGCGGTGCCGTCCATGACCGCGGTAAGGAGGTTGATCACGCTGGACAGGTTGGCCTCGAGCGTGGGGCGGACGGCGTGGACGTCCCTGGTGCCGGTGACCTCGCTGGCCAGGTGGAACACCACGTCAGGGCGGGTGGCGCGGATCAGGTCCCCGGTCGCCGCACCGTCGCGCAGATCCACCGCGTGCCAGATCGCGCCGCCCGACGCGCGCCGCGTGCGGCTCACCGCATGGACCTCGGCGCCGAGCGACTCGAGCCGCCGGACGAGGTGGGCGCCGATGAAACCGGTCGCGCCCGTGACGACCGTACGCCTTCCCGCCCAGCCTTCCCCGCTGCCGGCGGCGGTCACGGCCGCGCGACCGTTCTCTGACCGTGACCGGCCGGGATCGCGGTGAGATCGCCGGGGGGATACGCACGGATCATCTGGGCTCCCGAGGGTTTCCGCAGGGCAGAGAATCGAATTGTCGCAGTTTCCCCGCCCGGCGGGACGGGCTTCCGCCAGATCGCGTTGTCGCCGAATGCGGTACGCGGAGATGCGCGAAGGGACTCCCACGATGGGAGTCCCTTCGTCACATCGGTCTGATCAGTTGATCTGCCAGGTGTCGCCGGAGTTGAGCAGACCGGCGAGGCTGCCGGGGCCCTTGGCGGCGATGGCGGTGTCGAGCTGCTCGTTCAGCAGCTGGTCGTACGACGGGCGGTCGACCGAACGGAAGATCCCGATCGGCACGTGCTCGAAGGCGGGGTCGTCCAGCCGGGACAGCGCGAACGCCAGCGACGGGTCGGGGTTGTGCACGTCGTGGACGAGGATCTCGCTGTCGGCGACGTCGGCGCGGCGTACGACCTCGACCCCACCGGTCGGCGACAGCCGTACTGCCTTCTCGTTGTCGCCGGTGCCGAAGACGATCGGCTGTCCGTGCTCGAGCTTGACGGTGATCTCGTCCCGGGTGGCGGGGTCCTTCAACGCCTCGAAGGCGTTGTCGTTGAAGATGTTGCAGTTCTGGTAGATCTCCACCAGTGAGGCGCCGCGGTGGGCGGCCGCCTCGCGCAGCACCCCCTGCAGGTGCTTACGGTCGCTGTCGATGGTCCGGGCCACGAAACCGGCCTCGGCGCCCAGCGCGAGGGAGATCGGGTTGAACGGCTTGTCCAGCGACCCCATCGGTGTCGACTTGGTGATCTTCCCGATCTCGCTGGTGGGGGAGTACTGCCCCTTGGTCAGCCCGTAGATCCGGTTGTTGAACAGCAGGATGTTGAGGTTGACGTTGCGGCGCAGCGCGTGGATCAGGTGGTTGCCGCCGATCGACAGCGCGTCACCGTCACCGGTGATCACCCACACGCTCAGGTCGGGCCTGGAGGCGGCCAGCCCGGTGGCGATCGCCGGGGCCCGGCCGTGGATGGAGTGGATGCCGTAGGTGTTCAGGTAGTACGGGAAACGCGAGGAGCAGCCGATCCCGGAGACGAACACGATGTTCTCGCGCTTGAGGCCGAGCTCGGGCAGGAACGACTGCACCGCCGCCAGGATGGCGTAGTCGCCGCAGCCGGGGCACCAGCGGACCTCCTGGTCGGACTTGAAGTCCTTCAGCGTCTGCTTGACCTCGGTCCGGGGGACCAGCGCCAGCCCCCTGCCGTTCAGGCTCCCGTTGCCGCTGCCGTTACCGGCGGCGCCGTTGCCGTTGCGGATCTCAGTCACTTTCAATCACTTCCTGAATCACCGTGGCGAGTTCGGCGGCCTTGAACGGAAGCCCGCGCACCCGGTTGTAGCCGATCACGTCGACCAGGAACCGGGCCCGCAGCAGCATGGCCAGCTGGCCGAGGTTGATCTCCGGCAGCAGCACCTTGTCGTAGGCGCGCAGCACCTGGCCGGTGTTGGCCGGCAGCGGGTTCAGATGCCGCAGATGGGCCTGGGCGACCTTGTGTCCGGCCGCACGCGCACGCCGTACTCCCGCAGCGATCGGCCCGTAGGTCGACCCCCAGCCGAGCACGAGCACCCTCGCGTCCCCGGTCGGGTCGTCCACGGACAGGTCGGGCACGTCAATGCCGTCGATCTTGGCCTGGCGCAGGTGGACCATCCGGTCGTGGTTGTCCGGATCGTAGGAGATGTTCCCACTGCCGTCGGCCTTCTCGATGCCGCCGATCCGGTGCTCCAGCCCCGGCGTGCCCGGTACGGCCCACGGCCGGGCCAGCGTGTCCGCATCCCGCTGGAACGGCAGGAACGTGGTGCCGTCTTCGCCGTTGGGCGTGGTCGCGAACTCCACGGAGATGTCGGGCAGTTCGGCGATGTCGGGGATGCGCCACGGCTCGGATCCGTTGGCCAGATAGCCGTCCGACAGCAGCATCACCGGCGTGCGGTACGCAAGGGCGATCCGGGCGGCCTCGATCGCCATGTCGAAGCAGTCGGCCGGGGTGGCCGGGGCCAGCACCGGCACCGGCGACTCGCCGTTGCGGCCGAACATCGCCATCAACAGGTCGGTCTGCTCGGTCTTGGTCGGCATCCCCGTGGACGGTCCGGCCCGCTGCACGTCCACGATGACCAGCGGCAGTTCGGTCGCCACCGCGAGACCGACCGTCTCGGCCTTGAGCGCCACACCGGGACCGGAGGTGGTGGTCACCCCCAGCGACCCGCCGAACGACGCGCCAAGGGCGGCGCCGACGCCGGCGATCTCGTCTTCGGCCTGGAAGGTCCGTACCCCGAACGCCTTGTGCTTGGACAACTCGTGCAGGATGTCGGAGGCCGGGGTGATCGGGTACGACCCGAGGAACAGCGGCAGCTTCGCCTGCACCGAGGCCGCGACCAGCCCGTAGGCCAGCGCCATGTTCCCGGAGATGTTGCGGTAGACGCCCGGGGCCAGGGCGGCCGGTTTCACCTCGTACGACACCGAGAACGACTCGGTGGTCTCACCGTAGTTCCACCCGGCCTGGAACGCCGCGATGTTCGCCTTGGCGATCTCGGGCTTGGCGGCGAACTTCGCCTCGAGGAACGCGGTCGTTCCCTCGGTCGGCCGGTTGTACAGCCACGACAGCAACCCGAGCGCGAACATGTTCTTGGCCCGCTCGGCGTCCTTCTTGGACACGTCGAAGCCCTCGAGCGCCTTGACCGTGAGCGAGGTCAGCGGGACCGCGTGCAGGCGCCACTCCTTGAGGGAGTCGTCCTCCAGCGGATTGCCCGCATAGCCGACCTTGGACAGGTTGCGCTTGGTGAACTCATCGGTGTTGGCGATGATGTCCGCACCACGCGGCAGATCGGCCAGGTTGGCCTTCAACGCGGCGGGGTTCATCGCGACCAGGACGTTCGGCGCGTCCCCGGGGGTCAGAATGTCGTGGTCGGCGAAGTGCAACTGGAAACTCGACACCCCGGGCAGCGTGCCCGCAGGCGCCCGGATCTCCGCCGGGAAGTTGGGAAGCGTCGACAGGTCGTTGCCGAACTGGGCCGTCTCCGCCGTGAACCGATCGCCTGTGAGCTGCATGCCGTCGCCCGAGTCACCCGCGAACCGGATGATCACGCGGTCGAGTTGCTGAACCTGCTTGGTCACAGCTCCTCAATCCTCCTCAACACGCCCGGGCCACCCTGCCCGAAACGCGTTCCTATATCCATGCTAGGTCGTCTCCCGTAGATCTTCTTGCCTACTATGGTCGGCAGAGATCCATGGGGCACTCCCTAGATCCATCGGGGCCACGCCTTGTTTTCCGTCGTGCGAACATTGACGTGCGTACTATCGGGGCTTGCCGCTTAGGGGAAGGCGGGGACCGGTATCCCGCGTCCACTGGCCCTGGTCGGTAGCTGGACCGAGGTCGGCAGGACAAATCACGCTCACGGACCATCCGGGCAACACAGTCCCGCCGCGAGCCGACACAGGTCGACGTGCAGGCGAGCGAAGAGCATCTTCCGGGTCACGATCCTCAACTATATGCGGGAGGTGGGCTTCCGTCCGTCATTGCCCACCCTTTGAGATCGTCGCCTCCGCTGGGTGTCCGCGCTGTTCCGCTGCGTGATCGGGTTATCGGGGTGGTAGACGGGCGTCGGCGTATGCTCGGCATGAGGTCCGGAGGTCGTACATCCTACGGCCGGGAGGCGACATGAACGGATATTTCGGGTCATATGTCGTAGTCGCGGTCCTGCTTCTCATCGGCGTGGCGATCTTCGCCGGCGGCCTGCTGGCCAACCGCGCGCTCCGGCCGAACCGGCCGACACCGGAGAAACTGCTCACCTATGAGTGCGGGATCGATCCCGTCGGCGAGGGATGGGCGCAGTCGCAGATCCGGTACTACGTCTTCACGTATCTCTACGTGGTCTTCGCGGTGGACGCGGTCTTCCTCTTCCCCTGGGCCATGGTCTTCGCCACGCCCGGATACGGCCTGACCACCCTCGTGGAGATGTTCGCCTTCCTGGGCCTCATCGCCCTCGGCATCCTGTACGCCTGGCGGAAGGGGGTGCTCACCTGGACGTGACAATCCGTACCGGACCCGGCCGTTCGCCGGGAGGCTCTCTGAAGAGGAGAATGACGTCATGGCGGTGAGCGACCTCCCGATGCCGACCGTCGGGCCCGGGGCCCGGCTGGCGCCCAAACCGATGAAGTTCGTGCTGAACTGGGGACGGCGCTATTCGCTGTGGGTCTTCAACTTCGGGCTGGCCTGCTGCGCCATCGAGTTCATCGCGACGTCGATGAGCAGACACGACTTCATCCGGTTCGGGGTCATTCCGTTCGCGAACGGCCCCAGGCAGGCCGACCTTATGATCGTTTCGGGGACGGTGACCGACAAGATGGCCCCGGCCGTCAAGCGGCTCTACGAGCAGATGCCCGATCCCAAGTACGTCATCTCGTTCGGGGCCTGCTCGAACACCGGCGGGCCGTACTGGGACTCCTACTGCGTGACCAAGGGCGTCGACCAGATCATCCCGGTCGACGTGTACGTCCCCGGCTGCCCGCCCCGGCCCGAGGCGCTGCTCCACGGCATCATGAAGCTCCAGGAGAAGATCGCCGGCGAGACGCTGGGCGACCGCTACCTACCGCCTTCGGGTGGGCAATCGTGAGCGCCGTGCCGGCCGCGGCCGCGGCCTTCGCCGACGCGGTCAGGGAGCGGTACGACTCGGGCTCGCAAGTCCAGGTCTCCGACTCGTTCGGCGAGCTGGTGGTGGACGTGCCACCGGACGCCTGGGTGGAGACACTGTCCTTCGCCAGGTCCCGGGGCTTCGAGTTCTTCGACTGGCTGACCGGTGTGGACGACCCACCGGACGACTTCCAGGTCGTCGCCCACGTCTTCGATCCGGTCGCGATGGCGCACCTGCTGGTCAGAACCCGGGTGCCGCGGACCGATCCTCGCCTGCCCACCGTGACCGGCGTCTTCCGCGGGGCCGACTGGCACGAGCGGGAGACGTTCGAGATGTTCGGCGTCGTCTTCGACGGCCACCCCGACCTGCGGCCGCTGCTGCTGCCCGACGGATTCGAAGGCCATCCGCTGCGCAAGGACTTCGTGCTCGCCGCCCGGGTCGCCAAGGCCTGGCCGGGAGCCAAGGAGCCGGGCGAATCCGGCCACGGCTCACCCAGCCGCCGCAAGATGCTGCCCCCGGGCGTTCCCGCCGACTGGGGCGAGGGCGCCGCGAGAGCCGTACCGGAGCCCGTACGCAGGGACGGGCGGGTGGGCGATGGCTGATCTGCTCGACATCGCGGTACGGCTGGCCGCCATCGTGGCGGCATTCCTGCTGCTACCGCTGATCGTCGGGCAGATGGAGCACAAGGCCATGGCCCACATGCAGTCCCGGCTCGGGCCGATGTACGCCGGTGGCTTCCACGGATGGGCGCAGCTCATCGCCGACGGGGTCAAGTTCGCCCAGAAGGAGGACGTGATCCCGGCCGCGGCCGACCGGCGGGTGTTCGCCATCGCGCCGGCCGTGGCGCTCGTGCCGTACCTCGTGGTGATGGTCGTGATCCCGATCGGCCCCGGGCTGGCCGGGGTGGACCTCGACGCCGGGCTGTTCTTCGTGCTGGCCGTGATGGGCATCGGCGTGCTCGGCGTGATCATGGCGGGGTGGGCGTCGGCCAACAAGTACAGCATGCTGGGCGGCATCCGGGCCGCCGCCCAGCTCATGTCGTACGAGCTGCCGCTCGTGCTCGCGGCCTCCGGCGTGGCGATGGCGGCGGGCACGCTGTCGCTGCAGGGGATCGTCGAGCAGTGGCGGTGGTGGTGGCTGCCCTGGCAGGCGATCGGTGCGGTGGTCTTCTTCGTCGCCGGGCTGGCGGAGCTGCGCCGGCCTCCGTTCGACATGCCGGTCGCCGAGTCGGAGCTCATCATGGGCCCGATGACCGAGTACACCGGCCTGCGGTTCGCCCTGTTCATGCTCGCGGAGTACGTCGGGATCGTGGTGCTGTCGGCGCTGACCACCGTCCTCTTCCTCGGCGGCTGGCATGGCCCGCTGCTTCCGGGGCCGGTCTGGACGCTCATCAAGGTCTTCGCCCTGGCGTTCGTGGTGATCTGGATCAGGGTCAGCTATCCCCGCCTCCGCGAGGACCAGTTGCAGAAGCTCGCCTGGATCGGCCTTGTCCCCCTGGCCCTCCTCCAACTCGCCCTCACCGGCGTCGTCAAGGTCCTCATGTCCTGACCGAACCCGCCCGCCGCCATGAAGCCTGACAGCGGTCGACAGCGTATGTCACAAGGGACACTTCCATTTACTTCCCTGGTTCTCGGCCTCGGCGGTCCAGTCCACCAACGTCTTTCCTGCGAATACGGCTTGCTCGTGAGTGCTGTACCAATCGTTGAAGTCGACATTCGGGGAAACTCTGCCGTTTTTTAGCCAGGTGGCCTCGGCTAGCTCCTGTCGGTCGATCGCGTCATTTCTCGCCAGACATTCGATGACCTTATAAATTGCCGACATGTGATCCTGCGCGACATCCTGGGGCGGGTCGGGGGACTTTCCTGTGCATGCGACCAATGTCAGAGCTGTGATTGCCATGACTGTGGTGGATCGGACGCCTCGGGTGAAAGATCCGGTCATCGGGGCCCCTGCACATTCATGGCGTGCTCCGCTGCCTGCACCCACTGTACGAGGGTTTGGCCGTGGAACTCCTGGCTCTCGTGGAGACTGTACCAGTCGTTGAAATTCGTGTCGGGAACCACGGTGCCGTTCCTGAACCAGGATGTTTCCGGGGGGACCCTGACGGCGCCCGCATTGATGAGACCTAGGGTGACCGAAACTTTAACGTCGAGGAGCTGCTCTCTGAACTCTTCTTTGCTCTCCTTCATGGCGTTCGCTGCGTTATCGGTTTTCAACTTTTCGCTGAGGGCCGGTTGTGCGGCCGCCAGGAATATCTGGGCGCTCGTATCGAGTCGGTCGGAGTTCGGGAAGTTGAAAGCGCCGAAGCCTTCGAAGATCAGTGAGAGGGCGGTCTGTATGCGCTGCGCTCTGGCATCCTTCTCCGCGCCGTCTTCGAACTTGAGGTCCGCGTGGACAGAGGAAAGCAGACCGTACATGGACGACATCTCCACAAGATAGTTCTGCTTCTTGTCCTTGATCGTCGAAGTGACGCTGGTGCTGATGCGGGCATCCATGCCTCCCTGGAACCTGCCGAAGTCCTTGGGGTCATGGAGTGCCTGCCTGAAGAAGCTCTTCAAATCGGAGCGCGCGACCCAGGCAAGATATGGGCCGCTCGGGTCGCCGCTCCGAAGCTTCACGCCGTTGCTGACGCTGTGATCAGCGGATGCGGCGAGGTCGGGGAGGTAGCGGTCGGCGGTGTAGATGAGGGATCGGCGGATCTCGTGGGGGAGGACCCTGTCCGGGTGGAGCTTGGTGAACTCGGAGGTGGCCTGGACGATATGGACGACGGACCAGGCCGATTCCTTGGCGTCGTCGGAGGCGCCGCGCGGAGCGGACACGGCCGCCTTGAGGAATTCGGCGGCATGGGAGGTCAGATCGATTCGGTCCACCGTGAGCGACGGGTCGGCGCCGCTCGCCTTGCCGTACGGGCCGACTTTGACGCCCGGCGTTCGCCAGTCGTCGCCGACGAGCATCTTCGCGTACTTCAGGCCGCTGTCCGGGTCACCGAGGACATGGCGGGCTGCCTGGCCGTTCTGGGTCGCCCGATCCATCACCGCGAGGACCGGGTCGAAGTCGGCGAGACGTTTCTGGTAAAGGGCGCGATCCTGGTCGAGAATGCCGCCGTGACCCGACGGGGTCGGCACCTGGACCTTGCCGGCGGCACGGGCGTCGAGCATCGATCGGGTGACCTCGGCGAGGAAACGCGAATCCCAGGATTTGCCGTCGGGGCCGTACTTGAAGAGCATGCCGACCGACCAGGGGTCGGAGCTCTTGGTGATCGCGGCCCTGGTTTCGGGGGACAGCAGCGGACGGCCGTCCTTGCCCGTGCCGACGCGCATCTGGCTGGCGGCCGCCAGCGACGAGCCGAGTGCCCGCAGGATGCTCATGCTCTCCGCGCTGAACAGCGAGGCTCCCGTCCGGTTGTAGAGCGCTCGCGCGGCCTGGAGCGCCAGCGGCCCGGCCTGCGCCCAGAACGCGGCGAGATATGGCTTGTCGTCGAGATGTTGGGTGAGGTGTTCCCGTACTCCCGACAGGCCGACCCGGACCGCCTCCGGATCCTTGCCGGCGAGGGCGTCCTTCAGCGCCTGGACGTCCTGCTCGGCCTGATATCCGCTCTGGCCTACGGCGTCCCAGTCGAGTTGGACGTACGGCGAACGCGGGCCGATGGGGCCCGGCCCGTCCGTCGGAAGTGGACGGCGGACCGGGAGCGGCAGGCCCGAAAGAATGGCGGGGTTCCATCCGTTCTCGCTCGCCAGGCCGTACGCCTTGGTGGTGCGGGCGTTCATGTCGCGGGTGTCGTTCAGCGCCGAGTCGGTCAGGCGTGGCAACTGAGTGAAGCTCACCTCGCTGTCCCACTGCCGCATCTTCTGCTGAATTATCGGCCCATTTCGGGCCAACACCTCGTGCAGCCGTTGCAGGCGCTTGGCCAACTCCGCGAGGTTGACCGGATTGACCCCGACGAATTCCCCCACTACGTCCCCTTTTCGGCGCGACGTACCTATAAAACGGCCCTTCTGCGCGTCGCCTCCTCCAATCGGGCGACCAGACGCGGTTGCTCGCTCAACACGGCCTGGAGCAGCGCGGTGAGCTGGGACTTTCGAGCGTTCCAGTCGGCGGCCCAACGATCGGCGGCCGGCCCCTTCCAGGTGGCGTCGCCGAACATCCCGGGTACGGCGCCGAGCGCGTCGAGGACCTCGTGTACGGCGGCGGCCGCGGCGGCCATGTCCGCTTGGCACTCGGCTATCTCGGGTGACGGCACGGATTCCTCCAGCGAGACGGCTGACGCTTTGTCAAGCGTAGGGAAGCGTCGGAGGATGGGCCAGGGATATGCGGCCCGGCAATCAGGATTACCGGATTACTAGGGTAGATATATGGTGTATTCGGCCAGTTCCGAGGTCAGATTGGGCGGGAGAGACGCCGCGGCGGAGAGGTCCTCGGCCGATACGAATGAGCCGACCGTTTCCCGGGCCTTCACCACCTGCTCGGCCAGGGCGGGGGTCATCCCGGGCAGCGCGGCGATCACCTGAGCCGGGGCGTGGTTGACGTCGACCAGACCGCCGTCGTCGTACTGCCGGGGCAGGTCGGGCCGTCCGATCCGCAGTTCGCGTGCCATCGACGGATCGCGTTCCGCGAGTTCTCTCGCCTGCTCCCGCAGCGCGCGCCGGTGTTGGGCGAGGGCGATCGCCCGGTCGTTCGCGGTCATCCCGGGGGTCTCGAAGACCCGCTGTCTGATGATGAAGGAGTGCACGGTGCCGCCGAGCCAACTACCGAACATGCCGCCGAACATGAGGATGCCGGGGCCCGGCGGCAGCTCGCCGGGGTAGTAGTCGTCGAAGATGACGATCCACAGGAAGACGGCCAGGGCGTAGGCGGCGGAGGCCAGTCCGAGCCAGGCGCTCCGTCGCTTCACCGCCGCGAACAGCATCGTGAACGGCGTGCCGAGACCGCAGGTGAGCAGCGGCGTCAGCGCCCAGAAGACGCTACCGGCGCCCGGGCCGCCCTGCGGCTGGGGCTGCGGCGGCGGGGGAGGGATGAAGGGCGGCCGCGGGGGGTGCACCGGCCGCGGGGGGTGCACCGGCTGCACCGGTGGCACCGGTGGCACTGGCGGCGGCACCGGCGGTGCCGCTTGAGGCGGTGGGGGCACCGGGTAGGCCTGGTAAGGATTCGGCGATGAGCCCTGCTGCCCGGATGGGTACGGTCCCTGCCTCTTATAGGACTCGTACGGTCCTTGTCCTCCAAAGCCGCTCATGTGCTGACCCTACGTATTTGTCGCACACTTTGCTCAATCCTTCCGGCAACATTATGAACATCCTGTGGACAACCACGGGGACGGGCTGCGGACGGTGTGGACGACAACCACCCCGGATCGTGTTCCCCCTTCGGCCTGTCCCCGGAGTGAGTGACGATCCGGCCCCTGAGCACCTTGCGGATCTTTGAACGCATGTTTGGCCTCCTGAATGTGCCATCAGGAAGCCGTGCGAGCGCAGATGACCGATCCCTGTTGAGGTCCTCGTGGCTACTCCGGCCATGATCTCGGCGACCTGTCCGCGGAACTGTCCACCGCCTTTCCCCGCCATCCGGAGAACACGATGACGCCAGCGCTGGAGATCAGCGGGCTGACCAAGAGATTCGGCGACAATCTCGCCGTAGATCACATTGACCTCGGTGTCCCCCAAGGCTCCTTCTTCGGCCTCGTCGGCCAGAACGGCGCCGGCAAGACCACCACGCTGTCCATGGCCGTCGGCCTGCTGCGGCCCGACGGCGGCAGCGCCCGCATCTTCGGTACGGACGTCTGGTCGGCTCCTGAGCGGGCCAAGGCCATGGTCGGGGTGCTGCCCGACGGGCTGGCCATGCCCGAGCGGCTGACCGGACGAGAGGTGCTCACCTACCTGGGTCTGCTGCGCGGGCTGGACAAGGACGTGGTGCGGCAGCGGGCCGAGGAACTGCTGGCCGTGCTGGAGTTGGACGGCGCAGAGAAGACGCTGGTGATCGAGTACTCGACCGGCATGCGCAAGAAGATCGGGCTGGCCACCGCACTGCTGCACGCGCCGCGGCTGCTGGTGCTGGACGAGCCGTTCGAAGCGGTGGACCCGGTGTCGGCCGCCACGATCAAGACGATTCTGCGCGGCTTCGTCGCGGGCGGCGGCTCGATCGTGCTCTCCAGCCACGTGATGGCGCTGGTCGAGCAGCTCTGCGACCACGTGGCGGTGATCGACAAGGGCAGGGTGGCCGCGGCCGGCACGCTGGACGAGGTACGCGGCGCACGCTCACTGGAGGACACCTTCGTCGAACTCGTGGGCGACCAGGACACCGGAGTCAAGGAGCTGTCGTGGCTGTCGCACTGACGATGGCCCAGATGAAGGTGGCGGTGCTGCGCCACGCCTTCCACGGCCGACGAGCGCAGACCGCCGGCACCGGCGCCGCACTGGGCGCGCTGTTCGCCGCCGGAACGATCTATCTGGCCTTCGTCGATCCGGACCTGCTGGCGGCCGGCTACGCGGTCTGGCTGCTGGGCTGGATGCTCGGCCCCGTCTTCATGGGCGGCGGCGACGAGACGCTGCGGCCGGAGTACTTCTCGCTGCTCGGCCTGCCGCCGCGACGGCTGGCTGCGGGCCTGCTGGTGGCGGCCTTCGTCGGGGTCGCGCCGTTGGTCAGCCTGACCGCCCTGCTGGGCCTGCTGGTCGTGGGCGTACGGCTCGGCGTCGCGAACGCCGTGGTGGCGGTGCCCGCGATGGCACTGCAACTGGCCGTGTTCGTCCTGCTGTCGAAGGTCTCGGTGGCGGTGATCGGGCTGGCGCTGCGTTCACGACTCGGCGCGATCGCCTCCGGCGTGCTCAACGGCGCGATCCTGGCCGCGCTCGGGCAGATCTGGGTCTTCTTCGTGGCCTTCGGCCAGACGGGTGTGCCCGCCGCGGTGTGGTACCTGCCCTCCGGCTGGGGCCTGCTGGCCGTCCAGGGCGACTGGTGGGCGCTGGCCGCGCTGGCCGTACTCGTGGTGCTGCTCCTCGGCGCGTGGGCGGCGCTGCTCGGCAGGCGGGCGGGCGCGACGCGGCCGTCCGCCCGGGGCAGACGCCCGATGACGGCGGCCACCGCCAACGGCGCGATCGTCGCCAAGGAGCTCCGCACCTGGTCGCGCGACCTGGTGCGCAACCACCAGTTGACGTTCGCGCTGTCGTACGGCGTCTGCTTCGCGGCCAGCCCGCTGATCCTCGACTGGGACGGCATGCTGCCCTATGCCGGCCCGATCTTCGTCGTGATGGCCGCGGCCATGGCCTCCAACGTGTACGGGACCGACGGCACCGCACTGTGGCTGACGCTGATGACGCCGGGCGTGAGCGACGTGCGCGGCAGGCAGCTGGCGTGGCTGTCGGCGCAGGCGCCGGTGGCGATCGTGCTGACCGTGGTGTTCACCGCGATCACCGGCGGCCCGTGGCCGCTGATGCTGGCGCTGCTGTCCGCCCTGCTGGGCGGCGCTGCCGGACTGGTGCCGCTGATCTCGGTGTTCGCGCTGGTGCCCGGCACCGACCCGCATCGCCGCGCGGGCAACCCGCTGCGCACCAGCGAGGACGATGGCGGTCTGACCGGCCTGGCCTATCTGATGCTCGTGCTGGTGATCGTCACAGGCGTGCCCGCGGCGTTCGTGGCGGTGCGGTACGGCTGGGCCGGCGTGGCCGTGGGCGTCCTGACCGGAGTGCTGTGCTACTGGGGCTTCGGCCTGCTGGCCGAGCGGCGGCTGTGCTCGCACGGCCCGGAGCTGCTCGATGTGATGCGGACCGGCCGCAAGCCGGAGACGACGGTGAAGTTCCGCCTCGACCAGCTGTCCAAGACGCAGAAGTCGATCGTCTGGTGGTGCTTCGGGTTCGGCGCCATCCCGCTGGTCCCGCAGGGCATCATCGCCACCGTCTTCGTGGCCAACGACATGCTGCGCCACAGCTGGTTCCTGGCCACCTACATGCCGCCCGGGCTGCGTTATCCGGTGGCCGCCGCCTTCATCCTGCTCGGGCTCGCGATGTACGGCACGGGCCTGTGGTTCGTCAGGCCCCGGCCATCCGGGGAAGGAGCGGCCGCCTAGCGTGGGGGAGGTCCCCCGCACTGATCAGAGGGGGACCATCGCCCGGCAATGGGTGAATCAGCGAAGTTAACTGACACCCCCGTGAACGGTCGCGCATTCACCTGGGGCGGATAGTGCGCCATGATGTTGCATGTGGCGCGCATACCAGGAGAAGGGCTGGCCAAGGGCCTGGCCGTGACCTTCCGGCACATGCTGCGCAAATCGGTGACGCAGCAGTATCCGGAGGAGCATCCGGAGCTTCCTCCCCGCAGCCGGGGCGTGATCGCCCTGGTCGAGGAGAACTGCACCGTGTGCATGCTCTGTGCCCGCGAGTGTCCCGACTGGTGCATCTACATCGACTCCCACAAGGAGACCCTCCCGGCCCCGGAGGGTGGACGCCCACGGGCGCGCAACGTGCTCGACAGGTTCGCGATCGACTTCTCGCTGTGCATGTAC
Organism: Sphaerimonospora mesophila; assembly: GCF_001417795.1. Taxonomy (NCBI): domain Bacteria; kingdom Bacillati; phylum Actinomycetota; class Actinomycetes; order Streptosporangiales; family Streptosporangiaceae; genus Sphaerimonospora; species Sphaerimonospora mesophila. The sequence continues at coordinate 306,559 of NZ_BCBX01000032.1, forward strand.
TGCGGGATCTGCGTCGAGGTCTGTCCCTTCGACGCGCTGTTCTGGTCGCCGGAGTTCGAGTACGCGGAGTACGACATCCGCGATCTGATCCATGAGAAGGACCGGTTGGGCGAATGGGCCCAGACCGTTCCTCCCCCACCGCCGCACGAGGTGGGCGCCGAGCCGCCCAAGGAGATCGCCGCAGCCGCCCGCCCCGCCGCCCGCCCGCCGTCCCGGCCCGGCCGTACGGCACCGCCCGGCCGTACGGCCGAGACGGAGAAGGAGACGAAGACGACCGCGGCGCCGGCGGAGAGTGCCCCCGCTCCGAGTGCGCCGCCGCGCCGGGAACCGCCGAGGGCGATGCGGGACATCCGCTCGATCCGGCCGCCGGGAGCGCTGCCGAAGCCGCCCCGGCCCGCCCGGCCTGAGCCGCCGGATGCACGGGACGGCCAGGACTCAACGGGCTCGCCGGACTCACCGGGACCGATCGGCTCACCGGACTCGCAGGGACCGCCGACGACGGAGAAGGACGGGTCAGAGGAGGAGTCGTGACATCCCAGGCGCAGCCGGGACTCTGGCCGCCGTCCGGGCCGGAAATCGTGTTCCTGCTGCTTGGGGTGGTCGCGCTCGGTTCCGCCCTGCTGGTCGTCACGACGCGGCGACTCGTCCACGCCGCGCTGTGGCTGGTGGTCTGCTTCGGCGCGCTGGCCGGCTGTTATCTCGTGCTCACCGCCGAGTTCGTCGCCTGGGTGCAGGTATTGATCTACGTGGGTGCGATCGTGGTGCTGCTGCTGTTCGGCATCATGCTGACCCGTGCGCCCATCGGACGGTCGGCGGACCTCGACTCCGGCAACCGCTGGGCCGCCGCAGTGGTGGGGGTCGCGACCGCCGGGGTGCTCGTGAGCGTCGTGGTGTCCGGATTCCACACGGCCTACACCCCTCTCGAACCGGGCCAGGGGGCGGCCGGGACGCTCGGTTCGAGCGTGTTCCGCACCTGGGTGCTGCCGTTCGAGGTCCTGTCCGTACTGCTGCTCTCCGCCCTGATCGGCGCCATCGCCCTGTCCCGCACCGATATCGGGGGGCGTGAATGAGGCCGCGCAGCCGGGCGGTCGCCACCGGCCCGCGCCGGGGGCCGGTGTCCGCGGGTCCGCCGCGCGGCCCCGGGGGGTGAGCCGGGGTGCACATCGTCTATCCGGTCGTCGTGTCCGCACTGCTGTTCTCGATCGGTGTGTACGGTGTGCTGGCCCGGCGCAACGCCATCCTCGTGCTGATGTCGGTCGAACTCATGCTCAACGCGGTCAACCTCAACCTGGTCGCGTTCGACGTATGGCTGCGTGACCGGCTGCACTCCGGGCAGGTGCTCACGCTGTTCGTCATCGTGATCGCCGCCGCCGAGGTGGGTCTGGGGCTGGCGATCGTGCTGGCCGTTTTCCGCACCAGACGGACTATCGACGTGGACCGGCTGCGTGCCCTGTCGGAGAACGCCGCCGGGACCGACGACGAGAGCGGCGACGGTGACGGGGGCGGTGACAGGGAGGGTGACAGGAACGGGGGCGGGAGCAGGGGCACGGTGGCGAGCGGCGGCGGGGAGGCGGCGACGTGATCGCGATCGTGGCCCTGATCATCCTGCTGCCGTTCGCCGCGGCCGTCGCGGGCCTGCTGGGCGCCAAGGTCGGGACCGGACGGCGCGGCGGCGGGAGCCGTACGGAATCTTCCGGCGCGGCCGCCGGCCGCAGGGCGGCGTGGTTCGCGATCACGGCGGCGGCGGCGTCGGCCGTGCTCACTCTGTGGCTCGCGCTCCGGCCGGCCCTCGACCTGCCCACAGGCGCGGCCTCCCGGCCGGGAGGGGCCGGGTTCTGGGATTCCTTCCTTCCGGGCCGGGTGGAGGGCGCGCTGACGCTCATAGAGACGGGGTCGCTTCCGATCTCCGTGTCACTGCGCGGTGACGGATTGTCAGTGCTGACCGGCATCCTTGTGGTCATGGTGGCGCTGGCCGTGCAGGTCTACTCGGTGGGGTACATGCGGGGTGAACCCCGCTACCCGTCGTACAGCGCGTTCATCGGCCTTTTCACCAGCGCCATGCTGCTCGTGGTCTACGCGGGCGACCTGATCGTCCTGTACGTCGGCTGGGAGATCATGGGCATCTGCTCCTACCTGCTCATCGGGCACTGGTGGGAGGACCGGGCCAACTCGCGGGCCGCCGTCAAGGCGTTCCTGGTCACCCGGCTCGGCGATGTCGGATTCCTGTTCGGGATCTTCACGCTGGGCATGGCGGCGGGGAGCTTCCGGATCGACGACGTGCTCCGGGCCGACATCCCCACCGGCACGCTGATCGCCGCGACGCTGCTGCTGCTCATGGGGGTCGCCGGCAAGAGCGCCCAGGTGCCGCTGCAGACCTGGCTGCCGGACGCGATGGCCGGTCCGACTCCGATCAGCGCGCTGATCCACGCCGCCACCATGGTCGCGGCGGGTGTCTTCGTCGTGGCCAGGCTCTATCCGCTGTTCCTGGGGGCGCGGCCCACGCTCGACGTGCTGGCCGTGATCGCGGCGATCGGCATGCTCGGGGCGGCCCTCGCCGCACTGGCTCAGGACGACCTCAAGCGGGTGCTCGCCTACTCCACGATCAGTCAGCTCGCCTACATGGCCGGGGCGCTCGCGGCCGGTGTGCGCGGCGCCGCCGGTCTGGCCGGCTCGAGCGGCCTGAGCGGCCTGAGCGGCCTGAGCGGCCTGAGCGGCCTGAGCGGCCTGAGCGGACTGAGTGGCCCTGACGTTCCGTACGGCCCGGACCTTTCGGAGGGCGACGTCGTATTCGGCGGCATCGGCCCTCCGGGCGTCCATGGCCTGGGTGAGGTCGGCGGCGACGAGGCGGCGATCTTCCATCTGCTGTCGCACGGCGCGTTCAAGGCGCTGCTGTTCCTGTGCGCGGGTGCGGTGATCCACCACGCGGGGTCGAACCTGATGAGCCGCATGGGCGGCCTGCGTACGGCGCTGCCCGTCACGTTCTGGACGATGACGATCGGGTTCGCCGCGCTGATGGGGCTTCCTCCGGCCAGTGGCTTCTTCAGCAAGAACGCGGTGATCTCGGTCATCGAGGACTCGGACGGCGTCGTCCAGCCGTTCCTGTACGGCTCGGCGCTGCTGACCGTCGGTGTCACCGGTGCCTACGCCACCCGCGCCTGGCTGCGCACCTTCTTCGGGCCGGCCCAGCCGCGGGGAGAGCCGCAGCCGGAACCTCTGCCGGAGGAGCCGCGGGAAGAGCCGCTGACCGAGGTGCTGCCGGGCACCGCCGCCCACGTGTCCGACGGCCGGGAGGCGCCGAGGTCGATGCTCTGGCCGATCGGCGTGCTGGCCGTGCCCGCCCTGCTGCTCGGCTTCACCTGGCCGTGGGTCGCGGGACGGGGCGTCATGGGCTCGGGAGTCGGCTGGGGATCGGCGATGATCGACCTCGTCGTGGCGCTGCTGGGCGCCGGGATCGTCTACGCGCTGTGGCGTGGCGACCCCGTCCGGGATCCGGCGCGACTGCTCGGGCCGTTCCGGGTGCCGTGCGAGCGGGCGTTCTACGTCGACACGGTGTACGCGGCGCTGGTCGCCCGTCCGATGCTGCGGCTGGCCAGGGGGGTCGTACGCGCCGACGAGCGGGTGATCGACGGTGCGGTCCGCGGGTCGGGCCGGGCCGCGATCGGCCTGTCCGGTGTGGTGCGGCTGGTCCAGAACGGCAACGCGCAACTCTACGTCACCGGTCTGGTGGCCGGGCTGCTGCTGATCGCGGTGGCGGCGGCGGTGGTGCTGGCATGACACGCACGTTGGATCTCCACGCGGTCTCGTTCCCCGCCGAGGCCCGTGCGGTCCGGGCCGATCCGGGTCGGGCCTGGGCGGCATGCGGCGAGATCTCGGGGCCGGGCGACGGCCGAGGCCTTCCGGGAGGCGCGCTCAGGGGGACGGGGGAGGTCGCATGGGCCGGCTGCTGATCGCCCTCGTCGCCGTGCCCCTGCTGGGGGCCGCCGCCCTGACCATGCCCGCCTTCCGAACTCGTGGCAGGGCCGTCGCGTTCGGGACCGCCGTCTCCGGGCTGGTCCTCGCCCTCACCCTGGCGGCCGTGGCGGCGTTCGCCCTGCCGTACGGACAGGACGGTCCCACGGGGGGCGGCCCTGACGGGGGGATGCGGCTCCAGACCGACCTGCCCTGGATTCCCGGTCTCGACCTGCGGTTCCATCTCGGCGTAGACGGGATCTCACTGCCGCTCGTCGTGCTGACCGCGTTGCTCACGTTCCTGTGCTTCGTCCACCTGACCCGCCATCCCCCGGCGGGCGGGCGGCAGAGGGCGCTGGTCTGCACGCTGCTCGTGCTCGAAGTCGGCATGATCGGCACGTTCCTCGCCCTCGATCTGCTGCTGTTCTTCGTGTTCTTCGAGGTCGTGCTGGTCCCCATGTATTTCGTGATCGCCCTCTGGGGCGGCACGGAACGGCGGGCGGCGGCGGTGAAGTTCATCCTCTACACGCTGCTCGGCTCGGCCGTGCTGCTGATCGGCCTGCTCGTGGTCTGGGCACAGGCGGGGACGCTCGACATGGTCGCCCTGGCCGAACGGCGTGGTGCCGGGATGCCCCGTTCGGCGCAGATCCTGGCGTTCCTCGCCATCGGGGCGGGGCTCGCGGTGAAGACGCCCATGTGGCCGCTGCACACATGGCTGCCCGACGCGCACACCGAGGCTCCAACCGTCGGCTCGGTGCTGCTGGCCGGTGTGCTGCTGAAAATGGGATCGTACGGCTTCGCCCGAGTCGCCATCCCGATGCTTCCGGAGGGTGCGGCGGCCCTCGCCCCCTGGCTGGGCGCACTGGCGGTGGTCGGCATCATCTACGGTTCGCTGGCCTGCCTCGCCCAGCGGGACATCAAGCGGATGATCGCGTATTCGTCCGTCGGCCACATGGGCTTCGTGCTGCTCGGGTTCGCGACGCTGACCCCGGTCGGCATGAACGCCGCCCTGTTCGGCAACGTCGCACACGGGCTGATCACGGGTCTGCTGTTCTTCCTCGTCGGTGCGGTCAAGGAGCGGTACGGCACGGCCGACATGGCCCGGCTCGGTGGCGGGATGCTCGGCCGGATGCCGCACCTGGGGTCGCTGTTGACGTTCGCGTGCATCGCCTCGCTCGGGCTGCCCGGCCTCGCCGGGTTCTGGGGTGAGATGCTCGCGCTCCTGGGGGCGTTCCGGCCGGCCGCCGGGCTGCCCCGGCCGCTGTTCCTGGTGTTCATGGCCGTCGGGGGAGCCGGAGCGGTGCTGACTGCCGCCTATTTCCTCCGCCTGCTGTCCCGGGTCACCCACGGGGTCCATCGGGCGGCTCCGGGTGAACCGGAAGCGGCGGCGGGGCACGGCGTGGTGGGAGCCCGTGCCGTGGAGCAGGGCGTCCCGGCGAGAACCACCGGGGAAGCCGCGGGAAGCGGGGAAGTCGAGGGAACCGAGGGCGACGAGAGAACCGGGGATGCCGGGGAAATCGGAGGGACTGGAGAAGCCGGGCAGGTCGGCGGAACCGGGGGAGCGGTCGACGTCACGGCGCGTGAGTGGGCGGCCTGGGTGCCGCTGGTCGTGCTGATCGTGCTGCTCGGGCTGTGGCCCAAGACGCTTCTGGCCGTCACCACACCTGCCGTTCAGGCGGTCTTCGGCCCGGGGATGGTGGTGCCATGAGCAGCGTCCTCGGCAACGGAGCGCCTCCGGTGATCCAGTCGATCGACTACGTCGCCATCGCGGCGCCGCTGACCCTCGTTATCGCGGCCGGTCTGGTGCTGGTTCTCGACGCCTTCCTGCCGCACCGGCCGGGCATGGGGAGGACGCTCGGGCTGGTCGCGCTCGGCGGCGTCCTGGCCGCCCTCGCCGTCGTGGTGGTCCAGACGGTCGCGGGTACGCATCTTCCGAACGGAGCGCGGCGCACGTTCTGTGTGCCGTCCTCGCTGGGAGCGACGGCGGACGCGGGCTCGTGCTCGTTCGTGGCCGACCGGTTCGCGCTGGTCTTCGCCGGGCTGGTGCTCGCCGCCGGGGCGGTGATCGTGCTGCTGTCGATGACCGAGTTGGTCGGCGGACGGATTCCGGTCGGGGAGTGGCACTTCCTGCTTCTCGCCGCGCTCACCGGCGCGGTGCTGCTGCCCGCCTCCCGTGATCTGATCATGCTGGTGGTCTCGCTCGAGCTGGTGTCGCTGCCGGTCTTCGCGCTGATCGGGCTGCGGCGCTATGACGGTCGTGCCGCCGAGGCCGCCCTGAAGCTGTTCCTGGTGTCCGTGGTTTCCACCGCGATCATGCTGTTCGGTGTGTCGTTGCTGTACGGGATGACCGGATCGGTGCATCTCGACCGCCTGGCGCGGGCGTATGAAGCCGGACCCGCCATCGGGGCCGGTGCCGTGGTCGCCGCCGGGCCCGAGCCGGCCGTCACCACGGTGGCGATAGTGCTGGTGGTGGCCGGCTTCGCCTTCAAGATCGCGGCAGTGCCGTTCCATACCTGGGCGGGGGACGTGTACCAGGGGTCGCCGGTTCCGGTGGCGGCGCTGCTGTCGGTCGTCTCGAAGGCGGCGGGGTTCGCCGGGCTCATCCTCGTTCTCACGACCGCGCTGCCGGGCCGGGCCGGGGTGTGGGCCCCGATCGTCGCGGTCGTCGCCGCCCTGACCATGACCGCGGGGAACGTCCTCGCCATCCGGCAGCGCCATGCCGTACGACTGCTCGCCTGGTCGTCGGTCGCCCAGTCCGGATATATCCTCACGCCGCTGGCCGCGGCCGCCTCCATGAGAGCCGGAGCATCCGATGCCGGGTCGTCCGGTGCCGCACTGCCCGGTGCCGCGTTATCCGGCACTTTGCCGCCTGGAACCGCGCTGTCCGGAACCGCGCTGTCCGATACCGTGCTGCCCGGTATTGGGACGCCGGGCGAGGACGGGATCGGTGGGGCGGCGGCCGCGTCCATCGCCTATCTGGTGTTCTACGCGGCGATGAACCTGACCGCCTTCGCGATCGTCATGATCGTTTCGCGGCGTCATGGACGCAACGAGATCGACGACTATCGGGGATTGGTCCGCCGGAGCCCGGCGGCGGGTCTGGCGCTCGCGTTCTCGCTCGTCTGCCTGGCCGGGCTGCCACCCGGGCTCGCCGGTCTGTTCGCGAAAATCGTGGTGTTCCGGGAGGTCGTCGGCGCCGGACTCGGCTGGCTCGCGGTCGTGATGGCGGTCAACACCGTGATCGGGCTCTACTACTACATCGCCTGGACGGCCCGGCTCTTCGCTGCGAAAACCACGGGTGAGAGCCGTACCGTCCCCGCCGTCCCAGCAGGTGCCGGTGCCCCGGTGGTCCCCGGCGCCCCCGAAGTCCGTGGAGTCCGTGAACCCGGTTTCGCCGTCCCGGTCATCCCCGCGGTCGTCGCGGCCGGGGCCGCGGTGCTCGTCACCGTCGTCTTCTCGATCGCCCCGCAGGTGGTGCTGTCCGCGGTGGGCTGAGCGCGTCTCCGCGGACCGTGGGAACGTTCGCCCAGGCCATGCACGTTGATAGGGCGGAACGCACCACGTCGGAAGGAGGGGGCGTGCAGCGTCTGCGCACCGCGGTCCTTCTGGGGGTTTTGTCCGCATTGATGCTGGCGGTGGGGGCCTGGCTCGGGGGTGGCACAGGAATACGGTTCGCCCTGGTGGTCGCACTCGCGACCAACGGCATCGCCTACTTCTTCTCCGACCGGATCGCGCTTTCCGCCATGCGGGCGCGACCGGTCTCCGAGGTGGAACAGCCGGTGCTCTATCGGATCGTCCGGGAACTGTCCTATGACGCCCGCCAGCCGATGCCGAGGCTCTATCTGTCTCCCACGATGCAGCCCAACGCGTTCGCGACCGGACGCAACCCGCGCAACGCGGCGGTGTGCGTCACGCACGGCATGCTCGGCATCCTGAACGAGCGCGAGCTCAGGGGGGTCATCGGACACGAGCTGTCGCACGTCTACAACCGGGACATCCTGATCTCGTCGATCGCCGGCGCGCTGGCCACGATGATCACTTACTTCGGCTACCTCGGGATCTTCTTCGGCTCCGACGACGACGAGGGGCCGGGTTTCCTGGGCGCGCTGCTCGTGATGATCCTCGGTCCCGTGGCCGCGACCATGATCCAAATGGCCGTCTCCCGGTCCCGCGAGTTCGTCGCGGACGAGTCGGGCGCCCGGCTGACCGGCGACCCGCTCGCGCTCGCCTCCGCGCTGCGCAAGATCGAGCTGAGTGTCCGTCAGTTGCCGCTGCCGGAGAACCCGCGACTCGCCTCGGCCGGTCACTTGATGATCGCCAATCCGTTCCGGGGTGCCGGGCTCGGACGGATGTTCTCGACCCATCCGTCGACGGCCGAGCGGGTCGCCCGCCTCGAACGGATGGCGGGCTACCGTCGCTGAGGCGGTCTCCGCACTCGACGGACACGGCTGAAGGGCGGGAGTGGGTCGCCGAGTGGCCTCCATGCTCGGTGGATCCGCTCAAGAGGGCGCGTCGGGAGTAGGCCGCCGACGCGCCCCCCGCACCAGGGCGCGTCGATGGACACCGCGATGATCACGGACCGGTGATCTATGGGCCCCGAAACATGATTGCGCCCCCCTTTCAAGAACCACCATTTGGGGCCGTCCGATTATGGAAGATCCGGATAGTCATGGTGTTTACTGTTCCTGTCCACATGGGGCATGCCACTGGACATGCCCAGATCGTGGGGAGGGTGTACGTATGGCTGGGATGGACGCAGCGGCACAGGGGTCCGGGGGTCACCGGCCCGATCACCGGGGCGCATACAGCCGCCGAGGCCTGTTTCGGGCCGCGGCCACGGGCGTGACGATCCTGTCGGTCTCCGCGCTGCTCGAGGCGTGCGGCGCAGCGCCGTCGACCCGGCCGGACAGGTCATCGGGCTCCTCCGGGTCCTCCGGCTCCGCGGGGACGTCGAGCGCCGACGTCGGTACGGACACCGGCAAGGAGATCGACGTCCTGCGGGTGTCGCTGCCAGGTTCGCTGTCGAACCTCTATCCCGGCCAGGAGTCCGGCATCCTGAACTACTACGTCGCCGGCATCTGCATGGAGGGCCTGGTCGGTGTCGACACCTCCGGGAGGATCGTGCCCGCCCTGGCCGAGAGCTTCGACCGCCCGTCCCCGAAGACCTACGTCTACACCCTGAGGAGCGACGCCAGGTTCCACGACGGCAGCCCGGTCACCGCCGACGACGTCCTCCACTCGATCGAGATGGCCAGGGACGCGAAGGTCTCGCCGAGTACGGCAAGCTACTGGGCCGACCTCGACAAGGCGGTCAAGTCAGGTGACAACGAGATCACCCTGACGACCAAGACCGTGGACGAGGCGTTCGCGTGGCTGCCGTCGAACGCCGACGCGCTGTGGATCGCGCCCAAGGCCGCCTGGGAGCGGTCGAAGGGCGGGCTCGGCACGGCCCAGTCGCCGATCACCGGGTCCGGGCCCTATCGGGTGACCGATTTCGCCCCCGACTCGCACGTCGAGTTCACCCGGGTGGACACCTGGTGGGGCGGCCGGCCCAAGGTCGCCAAGATCCGGTTCGAGTTCATCGCCGACGACAACACCCGGCTGCTCGCCTGGCGGGCCGGCAAGGCCGACATGTCGCTCAACGTTCCGCCGGCCCAGGCCCATCAGTGGGAGTCGGCCGCCGCGACGCGCGTCGTCTACGCCCCCGACCGCTCCTACGCGGGGCTCACCTTCAACCTGACCGCCAAGCCGTTCGACGACGTCCATGTGCGCAAGGCGATCGCGCACGCGGTGAACCGCGACGCCATCGTCAAGAACATCCTGCGCGGCCGGGGCCAGGTCGCCACCGCGCTGTCGACGCCGGAGCAGTTCGGCGGGCTGTGGACGCCGGAGGAGGCGACCGGACGGCTCGCCGCGGTGCCGCAGTATGAATACGACCTGGAGAAGGCGAAGCAGGAACTGGCCCGGTCCTCGGTGCCCGGGGGCTTCACCGCCGCCCTGTCCTACCCGAACACCGGTCCGCAGCTCGGCACGGCGGCGCTGGCCTTCGCCGCCGACCTCAAGAAGATCGGGATCACCCTCGACGTCAAGGAACTGCCGATCGAGCAGTGGCTCGCCGAGCTGAACGAGTTCCCGCCGCTGAGCTTCATGTGGTACTTCAACACCACCGGCGACCCGGGCGAGCTCCCGAGCTGGTTCCTCGGCGAGGGCAACCCGGCAAAGTACGACAACGCCGAGGTCAAGGCGGCGATGGGCAAGGTGTCGACCGAGTCGGATCCGGCGAAGCGGGCCGCACTGCTCATCGAGGCGCAGACCGCGCAGGCCGCCGACCTGGCCTATCTCCCGCTGTGGTGGGGGCAGGCCGCGACCGCGTTCGGCGATGCCGTCGGGATGCGCGACTTCACCTCCTACACCCTGCTGGCGAACTGGCCCGCCCTGCTGTACGCGGCCAAGTGACGTGACCCCGTGAACAGGCCGGTTCTCGCCTTCGCCCTGCGGCGGCTGGGCGCCACGCTGCTGTTGCTGCTCGCGCTGTCCCTGCTCGTCTTCGCGCTCATGTACCTGTCCCCGGGTGACGTCGCGCGCAACATGCTCGGCACCCGCAACGTCACACCGGAGGCACTGGCCGAGATCCGGGCCCGCTATCACCTCGACGAGCCGTTCCTCACCCAGTATTGGCTGTGGGTGTCGCAGGCGGTCACCGGTGACTTCGGCACCTCCATCCGCACCGGCGGCCCGGTCGGCCCGCTGATGCTGAGCCGTACGGGGATCACCGCGGCCACCGCGGGACTCGCCTTCCTGCTGTCGGCGCTGGTGGGCATCCCGGTCGGCATCGTCGCGGCGGTACGGCGCGGCCGCCCGCTCGACCGGCTGCTGGTCGGCGTGTCCGTCGTCGGCGTCAGCGCGCCCGGCTTCGCGGTCGGCCTGCTCCTGTTGTACGTCTTCGCGCTCGGCCTGGGGTGGTTCCCGATCTACGGGACCGGGGACGGCTTCCTCGACGGCCTCTGGCATCTCGTCCTCCCGGCCGTTGCGCTCGCGCTCGGCCTCGGCGCGTTCGTGGTCAAGCTGACCAGGGCGGCGGTGGTCCGGGAGCTGGACCAGGACTATGTGACGTTCGCGCGGGGCAGGGGGCTGCCGGAGTCCGCGGTGCTGCGCATCGTGCTGCGCAACGCGGCCATCCCGATCGTGACGAGCCTCGGTCTCATGGTGGCGTACCTGTTCGGCGGCACCGTCCTCATCGAGGTCACCTTCGCCCTGCCCGGTCTCGGGGCGCTGATGGAGGAGTCCGTGCTGTTCAAGGACGTTCCCGTGGTGCAGGCGCTGACCCTCGTCGTGGCGTTCGTGGTCTCGGTGACCGCGCTCGTCGTCGACCTGTCGTACCTGCTGATCGACCCCAGAGTGCGGGCCAGGACCGTGCGGACCAGGGCGGTGCGCGGATGACCCCTCCTCGGATGAGCCTCCGCCGAATGGCCTTCCGCCGGACGGCCCCCCGTCTGCCCCGGAGGCGTACGCCGGTCGTGATGATCGTGTCGGTCGTGCTGCTGGGCTTCGTCGGATTCTGCGCGGCGGCCTGGGAGGTCGTGGTCCCGCACGCCCTGGACCAGGACATCTACCTCGGCGTGGTCGGCGGCGGCGTGGAGGGCCACCCGTTCGGCACCGACCAGCTCGGCCGGGACATCCTGCAGCTCTCGCTGGCCGGGGCGCGCTCGGCGCTCGTCGGCCCGATCGTGGTGGCCGTCGGCTCCATGGTGATCGGCGTGCTGCTCGGCATGGTGGCGGGATATCGCGGCGGGATCGTCGACATGCTGGCGGGCCGGTACGCCGATCTGCTGCTCGCGCTCCCGGCCGTGCTGCTGGCCATCGTCGTGGCCGGCATGGTCGGCCGAGGCTACTGGGTCACGGTCGGGGTGCTGATCGTGCTGTTCTCCCCGTCGGACGTACGGCTGGTGCGGGGCGCCGTGATCGAGCAGATGCCGCGGCCGTACATCGAGTCGGCGCGGGTGCTCGGCATCCGGCCGTCCCGGATCATGTTCCGGCACATCGCCCCCAACATCGTGCCGATCGTGGTCGCCAACCTTCTGCTCAACGTCGCGTTCGCGCTGGTCGCGCTCTCGTCCCTGTCCTACCTCGGGCTCGGCGTGCCGCCGGGGGCACCGGACTGGGGGCGTCAGCTCGCGGACGGCCGGGAGTTGCTCGGTGACAACCCCCTGGCCGCAGTGATCCCGGGCATCCTGATCATTGTGACCGCCACGGCGGTCAACCTGCTCGGCGACTGGCTCTCCGAAACGCTCGACCGGCGGGCGGTGGCGGCATGACGGCTCCCACACGCACGGGCATGCTGGTCGCCAGTGATCTGCGGGTCGTCTCGGACGCCGGCCCCATCGTCACCGGCCTCGACCTCGCCGTCTCGCCCGGGGAGACCGTCGCCATCGTCGGCGAGTCCGGCTCCGGCAAGTCGATGACCGTGAAGGCACTGCTCGGCCTGCTGCCGCCCGGCGTCCGGGCGAGCGGCCGGCTGGAGCTGGCAGGCGGGGCCGGTGACCTCGTCGTCGACCTGGCCGACCCCGGGACCTCGTGGAAGCGCGTTCGCGGTTCTCGGATCGCGCTGCTGCTACAGGACCCGTTCACCTCGCTCTCCCCGGTGCACCGGTGCGGCGAGCAGATCGCCTGGGGGATCCCGCGGCCGGGCGGCCGTACGGCCCGGGCGGGAGACCGGCACGGGACCCGCGAGCACGTGACGCGCCTGTTGGGCGAGGTCGGACTGCCCGCCGATGTGGCCGGAAAGTACCCGTTCCAGCTTTCCGGCGGCATGCGGCAGCGGGTGGCGATCGCCGCGGCGCTCGCCGCCGGGCCCGACCTGCTGATCGCGGACGAACCGACCACCGCGCTCGACGTCACCACCCAGCACGAGGTCCTGGAACTGGTCGCGGGCCTGCAGCGCAGCCGCGACATGGGGCTGATCCTCATCACCCATGACCTGCGGCTGGCCCGGAGCAGGGCGGACCGGGTGCTGGTCATGTACGCCGGCCGACTGGTCGAGGAGGGAACGGCCGACGAGGTGCTGGGCGACCCCGCGCACCCCTACACCGCACGCCTCGCGGCCTGTGACCCGCCGCTCACCCACCGGCTCGCCGTGCTGCCGACCATCCCGGGTTCTGTGCCCGCGCCGTCGTCCGTGGTCGCCGAGTGCGCCTTCGCCGCGCGGTGCGAGTTCGCGATCCCGGCCTGCCGTACGGCTGAGCCGCCCCTGATCGAGGTGGCCCCGGCGGACCCGGCCCTGGCCGAGGCGACCGGCGGCCGCCGGACGGCCTGTCTGCGCTCAGAGGTCGTACGGACGATCGAGCACGTCGGGGAGTCCGCCGCCGAGCCCGCCGCGGCGGGCATCCCGGCGGAGGCGGCGGCTTCGCCGCTGCTCACGGTCAGGGGATTGACCAAGCGGTTCCACGGCTCCGCCGTACCGGCCCTTGACGGGGTGGACCTGGAGGTGACGGCCGGTGAGTCCGTCGCCGTGGTGGGCGAGTCGGGCTCGGGCAAGACCACGCTCGCGCGGTGTGTCGTCGGGCTGGAGCGGCCGGACGCCGGAGACGTCGACTTCCACGCCGGCTCCGGTGCGCGCGGCGCCGCTCTGGCGAGGCGGGTCCAGATCGTGTTCCAGGACCCCTACTCGGCGCTCAACCCCGGCCTGACGGTCGGCACCTGCCTGGCGGAGGCCCTCGCCGCCGCGGGCCGCCCGAAGTCGGAGGTGGCCGGGCTGCTGACACTCGTCGGGCTGCCGGAAGGGTACGCCCGGCGCAGGCCCCGGGCGCTGTCGGGCGGCGAACGCCAGCGGGTGGCGATCGCCAGGGCCCTGGCCCCCCGCCCGGAGCTGCTGGTGTGCGACGAGTCCGTCTCCGCGCTCGACGTGTCCGTACAGGCCCAGGTGCTGAACCTCCTGTCGGACCTGCGCCGCGAGCTGGGGCTGACCATGCTGTTCATCACCCATGATCTGGCCGTGGCCCGGCAGATCGCCGACCGCGTCTATGTGATGCGCGGCGGTCGTGTCGTCGAGTCGGGGCCGGTCGACGACGTGCTGGGTGCGCCGGAACACGAGTACACCCGGCGGTTGCTCGCGTCGATCCCGCAGTAGTGAAGATCCCCCGTAGAAGAGGTTTTCCGTCATGTCCGAACTTCACATCGATGTGCTGCCTGTGATCGGAGACGTCGGTGCCGTCGCCGACGGGGTAGCCGACCTGCCAGCCGACCTGCTGCGCCGCTGGCGGCTCGCCGGTGGGGTCCAGGTCCGCACCCTTTTCACCGCCAGATCCGGCCGGACCCTCGTCGGCGCGGCCTTCGAGGTGCACCGTCCGTTGACCGCCTACCGGAAGATCGTGGACGTGTGGACGCGCGACGATCACGATGGGCAGGTGGCCGACGCGCTGGTGACGGCGGTGGAGGAGCGTGCCTGGAGGGAGGGGGCGGTCGCAGTCAAGCGCTGGTTCCCCGAGCGGGAGACGGAGCCGGGGTCCGAGGCGGCGTCGGGGTCCGAGAGGGCGTCGGGGTCCTTGTGGGAGCGGTCGCTCGCCCGCGGTTATCGGGAGCTGACGACCCCGACATGGGCGGGCCCGGTGACGGCGCGCCCCGAGGACACCGGTCACGGACAGGTGCGATGGCGGGACGGCGGCCCCCGGCGGGCCGTGCCGTACATGCGACAGACGACCGACTTCACGTGCGGGCCGGTCGCGCTGCAGATGGGGCTCTGCGGGCTGGGACTGCAGGACCGGCCCGGCCGGGAACAGGAGATGCGACTGTGGCGGGAGGCCACGACGGTGGGGGGCTGCGAGCCGCTGGGGCTCGCGCTCGCCGCCGCCGATCGGGGGGCGGTGCCGGAGGTCGTGCTGTCCACCGAGGAGCCGATCCTGCTGGAGCTGTGCCGTACCGACGAGGAACGCGATCTGCGCGCCTTCATCCAGGCGGGCTTCCGGGCCGAGACGGCCGCACGGGGCATCGACGTGGAGACCGCCGCTTTCGACCTCGACCGGCTGCGTGGGGCGCTCGACGGCGGCGGTGTCGCGCTGGTGCTGATCGAGCAGTTCGGGATGCACGCCGAGAGCTGTCCGCACTGGATCACGGTGCACGGCGTGAGCGGGGACGGGGACGTCTTCTACGTCAACGATCCGTGGACGGACGCGGACCTGGGGGAGACCTGGGTCGACGCCTTGGACCTGCCGCTGCCCGCCGCCACCCTGGACCGGCTCGCATGGTACGGCACGCCCAGCTATCGCGGCATGATCGTGTTGCGTGGTGGCCGATGAACGCGCCTGACGGGGTCGTGAGCAGCCGGTGACGGGTCACTCGGTCGGCATCGACACCAGCGTCAGCAGGCGGCTCGGCCGGGCCGCCGTCCGATAGCTGTGCTCCGCCTCGGCGGAGAACCGGACCGCCTCGCCGGAGCGCAGCCGGACCGTCCACGTGGCGATCTCCAACGTCACCGCACCCGACAGCACGTAGGCGAACTCCTCCGACCCCCGGCCGTGCGGTGCGCTCTCGTGGATGTGCTCGGGCGGCAGCAGCGACTCGTAGACGTCGAAGCGGCGGCGGTCGTCCGAGCTGAGCAGGGTGCGGGCCGTCATGTCGGCATCGGCCCGCCGCATCACCTGCGGCTCGTACAGGGGAGCGCGGGTGATGTCGGCGAAGGACATCCCCAGGGCCTCGGCGATGCCCGACAACACCTCGATCGTCGGGTTCGCCAGGCCGCGTTCGAGCTGGGACATCAGCGCCTTGCTGCACCCGGCCCGGTCCGCGAGGTCCCGGATGCTCATCCCGCGGGTGCGGCGGGCGTGCCGCACGTTGCCCGCTATCGCCGCCCGCACCTGGTCCGACAGGCCGCCACCCACCTGCACATCACCGCTCCCGTACGGCTTGCCTGATCGACACGACCTCACCTGCCGGGTCGTCCGGATCGTACGCATTGTTCCATGCATCGGCCGGCACCCGGCGCCGGTAGCTCAGTCTCCCGGGTGGAGGACGCGACGCAGGAACTCGCGGGTCCGCTCGTGCCGTGGATCGCCGATGACCTGTTTCGCCATCGCTGATGCCTACTTGACCAGCGGCCCTCAGAGGACTTTGGACAGGAACGCCTGCGTGCGGGCGTGCTGGGGGTTGGCCAGCACCTCGCGCGGGACACCCTGCTCGACGACCACGCCCTCGTCCATGAAGACCAGCGAGTCGCCGACCTCCCGGGCGAAGCCCATCTCATGGGTCACGACGACCATGGTCATGCCTTCGCGGGCCAGGTCGCGCATCACGTCCAAGACCTCGCCGACGAGTTCGGGATCGAGGGCGGAGGTGGGTTCATCGAACAGCATGAGCTTGGGCTGCATCGCGAGTGCCCGCGCGATGGCGACGCGCTGCTGCTGGCCGCCGGAGAGCTGGGACGGGTAGTTGCCCATCCGGTCGGACAGGCCGACTCGTCCGAGCAGTTGCTCGGCTCGGGCCCTGGCTGCGTCCTTGGCCTCACCCTTGACGAGCATCGGCGCCTCCATGACGTTCTGCAGGGCCGTCATGTGAGGGAAGAGGTTGAACCGCTGAAACACCATGCCGATGTCCCTGCGCTGAGCTGCGACCTCTTTCTCGCGCAGTTCGTACAGCTTGTGGCCGCGCTGGTGGTAGCCGACGAGTTGGCCGTCCACCCACAGTCGGCCCGCGTCGATCTTCTCCAGGTGGTTGATGCAGCGCAGGAAGGTCGACTTCCCCGAGCCGGACGGGCCGACGACGCACATCACCTCGCCCTGCCGTACCTGCAGATCGATGCCCTTGAGGACCTCGACGTTGCCGAACTTCTTGCAGACCTGCTCGGCCTTCACCATCAGGCCATCGGCCGTGCCGTCCACGGTTGGCGTGGTCTCGCTCATCGCGCGTACCCCTTGCCGTAGTGCCGCTCAAGGTAGTGCTGACCGATCATCATGAGCGATGACAGGAACAGGTACCAGAGACAGGCCATGATCAGCATGGGGATGATCTGGTACGTGTGCGCGTAGATGTTCTGCACCGCGAAGGTCAACTCGAGGTACGGCACGGCCATGACCAGCGAGGTGTTCTTCAGCATCGAGATCGCCTCGTTGCCGGTGGGCGGTGCGATGACCCGCATCGCCTGGGGCAGGATGATCCGACGCAGCGTCTGGGCTTTGGTGAGCCCCAGCGCGCTGGCGGCCTCCTGCTGACCCGAGTCCACCGACTGGATGCCGCCGCGCACGATCTCGGCCATGTAGGCCGCCTCGTTGAAGATCAGTCCGAGTGCCGCCGCCGCGGCCGCGCTGTAGAGCGCGCTCGCCTGCGCGCTGACGAACTCGGGTCCGAACGGGATGCCCAGGCCGAGGGTAGGGAACAGCGCGCCGATATTGCCCCAGATCAGCAACTGGGTGAGCAGAGGCGTGCCGCGGAAGACCCAGATGTAGATCCAGGCCGCGCCGCGCAGCAGCGGGTTGGCCGAGAGCCGCATCAGCGCGAGCACGATGCCCAGGGCGATGCCACCCGCCATCGCGGCCACGGTCAGCCAGATGGTGTTGCGCACGCCTTCGAGCACGGGGGGAGAGAACAGGTATTTGAGCTGCTCAGCCCAGTTGTACGCCTCGTTGGTGACAAGGTTGTTGACCAGCATCGCGGCCAGCACCGCGACCGCCGCGGCCGCCACCCAGCGGCCGGGATGACGCACCGGAACGGCCTTGATCATCCCGGTGCGTTGCTCCGTTTCCCCGACGGACATGGATCAGCTGCCAGCGCCGTTGATCACTGGATCGGTGATGGCACCATCCTGGACGCCCCACTTCTCCAAGATCTTCATGTAGGTGCCGTCGGCGATGAGTTCCTTGGTCGCGGCGAGCACGGCATCCTTGAACGTGCCGGAGTTCTTCCCGATCGCGAAGCCGTAGGGAGCCGAGTCGTACAGCTGCCCGATGGTCTCGAGCTTGTCACCGGTCTGCTTGACGGCGTAGCCGACGATCGGGGAGTCGGCCAGCATGCCGTCGATCTTTCCGGAGACCAGGTCGGCGTTGACCTCGGTCTGGCCCTTGCGTACGACCTGCTCGATCGCGGGCTTGCCGTCCTGGACGCACTTGTCGTTGCGGGCCTTGATGTCGTCGATCTGGACCGTGCCCTGCTGAACGCCGATCTTCTTGCCGCAGGCGTCGTCGGGGCTGACGCCCTTGGGGTTGCCCTTCAGCGCGGCCCAGGAGGTGCCGGCCGAGTAGTACGTCACGAAGTCGACGACCTTCTCGCGCTCGACGTTGTCGGTGAACGACGAGATGCCCAGCTCGTACTTCCCGGACTGGATGCCAGGGATGATCGTGTCGAAGCCGGCGTTCTGGAAGTCCGCCTGGAGACCGAGCTTGGCCGCGAGCGCCTCGCCCAGTTCGACCTCCCAGCCGACGATCTTCTGGCTGGCCGGGTCGACGGACTCGTTGGGCGGATAGGAGGCGTCACTACCGATGAGGATCTTGCCGTCCGCCGCGATGTTCTCCGGCACGAGCTTCGCCAGCGAGCTTTCCGCACTGGGGGCCGGGGCCGGGGCCGCCGTGGTCGTGTCGCTCTCTCCGCCACAGGAGGAGATCAGGAGAGCGGTCGCCAGCGCGACCGCGCCGATTCCCGCCGTTTTCCGATGAGTGGACCAGGGAGCCACGCGGCCTCCTCAGTTTTTGATGCGAGCTGTACTGCGTAGTAGGCGCAGTGTAGAGGACCCGAGATGACAGCTTGGCTCCTGGTTGGGGAGGATGTGGTAACACACGCCTAACGGGGCTTGTCCGTTGTCTTTTCACCGGTCTGTTCTTTACGTGGCGGTCAGGCCTGGCGGGACGCCGTCGGCATCGTTTCCGTGAGGGCGTTGAACCGCCGCAGCATCCGGGCGAGTAGCCGTACGTCCTCCTCCGGCCAGGCGGCGAGCAGCGCGTGGAGCTGCCGTCGGCGGGCGCTCCGGGCGCGTCCGAGCCGCTGC
This sequence comes from Sphaerimonospora mesophila, assembly GCF_001417795.1. NCBI lineage: Bacteria > Bacillati > Actinomycetota > Actinomycetes > Streptosporangiales > Streptosporangiaceae > Sphaerimonospora > Sphaerimonospora mesophila. The sequence continues at coordinate 325,472 of NZ_BCBX01000032.1, forward strand.
CGGCCCTCCTCGGTGAGGACCAGCAGATGGGCACGCCGGTCGAGCGGGTCGGGTTCGCGGCCGACCAGGCCCAGCTCATCGAGCACCTTCACCTGCCGGCTGATGGTCGCCTTGCCGACGCCCACGTAGGCCGCGAGATCGCTGGGCCGTACGGGTGCCACCCGGTCGATGCGGACGAGCAGTCCGTACGCCCCGGGCTCCAGCTCGGGGTGCACCCTGCGCCCTATATGAGCGGAGAGCGCGTGCGCGCGCCGGAAGAGGACGCCCAACTCGTGCTCGACCTCGAAGAACGCCGCGTACTCCTCGGCCGTCGCCAGATCCGGTGGCTCCGGCATCTCCGTCGCCTCCTCCCGTCGGCTCCGACAGACATCACCAACGTAGCCGGAGTGATCGAATCCGGGGCAGAGAAAAGGCCCTGACCCAGAGGTCAGGGCCTTCGCGACCGGAACGTCAGCGGTAGTTGGTGAACTGAAGGGCGATGTCGAGGTCCTTGCCCTTGAGCAGGGCGATCACCTCCTGGAGATCGTCCTTCTTCTTGGAGCTGACCCTGAGCTCCTCGCCCTGGATCTGAGCCTTCACACCCTTGGGCCCCTCGTCCCGGATGATCTTCGAGATCTTCTTGGCGTTGTCCTGGTCGATGCCCTCCTTGAGGGCGACCATCAGGCGGTACTCCTTGCCGGAGAGCTTCGGCTCACCCGCGTCGAGGGTCTTGAGCGACAGCCCGCGCTTGATGATCTTTTCCTTGAAGACGTCGAGTACGGCGTTCGCCCGCTCCTCGCTGTTCGCCTTGATCTCAATATCCTTCTGTCCGGACCAGGAGATGCTCGCGCCGGTGCCCCTGAAGTCGAAGCGGTGCCCAACCTCCTTGACCGTCTGATTCAGAGCGTTGTCGACCTCCTGCCGGTCGATCTTGCTGACCACGTCGAAACTGCTGTCGGCCATCGGTGTCAGTGTCCTCTCTTCGTTGCCTCCGACATTAGTGGTCTTCGCGTGGCGAGAGGTCTTTGCGCATCACAACACGGGGCGCCTGCCCGATCCCGAGCGCCCGCTCATGCTCGACCAGCGCCGCCGGCTCGGGTCCCCACCGCTCCGGAGGCAGTACGGCGAAGCCGCGGCGGGCATACCAGGGCGCGTTCCACGGCACGTCCCGGAAGGTCGTCAGCGTCACGGCCGGCGCGAGAACGGCCGCGGCGTCGCACACGGCGTCGAGCAGCAGCGTCCGATGCAAGATCTCGGAGGTGGCTTCAGGGGCGGCACAGGACGTGTCGCAGTGCACGCTCGAGGTTGCCGGGTTCGCCTGCGCCGCGCGATCGCCACGCGATGACCCCGTCCGGCCGGACGAGGACGGCGCCCGCCTCCGTGATGCCGTACGCCGCGAGGAACAGCCCGTCCACGTCGGCCAGGCCGCCGCAGTCTCCGATCACATGGCGGTCCAGGGCCACACCGAGCCGGCGTACGGCCTGCTCAACGGCGCTGATCCAGTGCCGTCCTCCGGCGGTCAGGAGGACGAACGCGCTCCCGAAGAGGTCACGTGTCGAAACCGGAGTCCCACTGCGGGCCAGCCGTACATGCGGGGCACGCGATCCGGGACGGCCCGACGGTGTGACCGGATCTTCGAACAGTGGGGGTTGGCCACCGTCCTCGGGCACGAAGGCGCCGGATGGGCAGATGTAGCCGAACAGCTCCACCGCCGGATTCAGGATCGCGGCCTCCGTTCCGTCGCGCAGGTGGGGGGATTGACGCTGGATCAGGTTGGCGTATTGCTGCTCGGCCAGCGCGTCGGCGTACGGCCGTCGCTCGGCGTCGTGGCTCGCGAGCAGGCCGGGCCCCGCGGTGCCGGACAGCACGGCGGCGAGTTTCCAGGCGAGGTGGTAGCCGTCCATCACGGCGGCGTTCCCGCCCTGTCCTCCGGTCGGGGGCATGAGGTGCGCAGCGTCGCCGGCCAGCAGGACCCGCCCGGCCTGGAAGGCGTTCGCGACTCGGGTGACGTGCTCTCCGGAGGACGACCAGGCGGTCTCCAGGATCTTCACGTCCAGGTCCGGAACGCCGCAGGCGGTGCGGACGACGTCCACCAGTCGCTCGGCGTCCGGATCGTCACCGGGTTCGAACGGGGCGGCCAGGACGTAGCGGCCCGGGTAGTCGGTGGTCACGACCGTCGCCGCCCGGGCAGGCAGCGCCGGATTCTGCAGGTAGAAGAGTCCGAACGCCTCGCCTCGCAGCGCCACGTCGAGGTCGGCCTCGAACTGCAGGAACATCGTTGGCCGCGGCTGTGACGACCGGCGCCCGTGGACCGGTATGGCGGCCATATCGCGGATCATGCCTTTGTGGCCGTCGGCGCCGACCAGGTACCGCGCGCTGATCGTCCGCCGCTTCCCCGTCGCGGTGTCGCGAAGATCGGCGATCACCGCCTCGTCGTCCTGGCGGAACGACACCAGCTCGGTCGAGAGCCTGATGTCGGCGCCCAGCTCGGCCGCCCGGTCGGCGAGGATTCGTTCGGCCCGTTCCTGGCTCGCGGCGGCGAACGGCGCGGGAGACAGTCTGGAGAAGTCGGGCATCTCGAGTACGAAGTCCTTCAGGATGGGCCCGGTGACGGTCTCCGCGATGACCATGATGCTCCTGTCCCCGCCCGGCGGAGCGGCGTGGGCGAACCGTTCGGCGATCCCGGCGGTCGCCAGAGCCTCCATGGTCGTCGGCATCTGACCCCTGGCCTTGGGCTGGGTGGACAGCCCCGGATGCCGCTCCACCACGACCGACGGCACACCGTGGACGCCGAGGAACACGGCCGTGGACAGCCCCGCGAGGCCCGCACCCACGATCAGTACTGGGGTCTCGTCTCTCATGTTCGTCTCCCTCTGCTATCTTCATTCGAAGGGTAGGAAATTTCGATGCATCGAGACAATTTGAGATAGTACGCGTTGGAGTATGGATGTCAACGGGTCATCGAGCCGAGATTCTTCGGGCGCTCACCGAGGCGACACAGGACAACGCCGCGCACAGCGTGATCATGCACCAGGCCATCGCCACCCACTTCGGTCTCGGACCCACCGACCTGAAGTGCCTCAATCTGGCCAGACACGAAAAGGAACTCACGGCGGGACGGCTGGCCGAGCTGACCGGCCTCAGCACCTCCGCCGTGACCGCGCTCCTCGACCGGCTGGAACGCGGCGGCTTCATCGAGCGGCACAGGGACACGGCCGATCGCCGCAAGGTCCTCGTGCGCTCGACGGGCCGGCACGAGGCGGCGCTCGAGGACATCTTCGGGCGGGTCGCGGCCGCATTCGCGTCGGTGACGGACGCATACGACGACGACGAGCTCGAACTGATCACCGGGTTCGTACTCCGCCTCAATGAGCGGGTCCGCGAGTTCATCCCGACGCTCGTCCAGGGGCTTGGCTCGGACTGAGACCCACCGAGACCGGCCCGGACAGCCCCACGGACGTACGCACCGGCGATCAGAGGCGGAGGCGGAACCGGCTTGAGCTGTCCCACCGGCTTGCCGTCGGCTACGAGGCGACATCGCGGAGATCCGTCCCTGGAGTGACGCAGTGCCCCGAGCCGTGGAAGCTGAAAGCGCTGGGAGACGGACGCGCGTGAGGCGTCGGGGAGCAGTCCTCAAGCCGCTGTCGGCCCGCTCCTACCTTGGCCACTTGGCGATGTCGGCGGTCTTGGCGGTACGCGGATTCAGCACCATTTAGCGAGGAACCCCGGGCGTTCACGCCCGGGAGGAATCGCTTCCCTCCCACGCTTTCCGCCCGGACGGCTAGTCCGGGCGTTTCTGGTTTCGATGTACTCCTTGATGACGCTCAAGGGGGCGCCTCCGCAGGAGGCGGCGAAGTAGGACGGTGACCAGAAATGGCCGCCCCACAGGTACCTGCTGATGTGAGCGGGATACTCCTTGCGCAGGAGGCGGGCCGAGACGCCCTTGAGGGAGTTGACCAAGGTGGACAGGGCGACCTTGGGTGGATAGTGCACCAGCAGGTGGACGTGGCCGTGCCCGCCGTTGAACCCGGCCGGTTCGGCGCCGAAGCTGTCGCACACCTCGATCATGATCTCCTCGCAGCGTGACAGCAGTTCGCCGGTGAACACCCCACGCCGATACCTGGGTGTGAAGACCACGTGGGCGTGCAGGCTGTAGACCACGCTGCGCCCCCTGCGGATATCGGGGTTCGGTTCCCACCCGGGGAGACATGGACCAAAGGGTAGTGTGTTCGATTGTGAAGCTGGTGGTGCAGGTGAGACTGCTACCGACGCCTGAGCAGGCGGCGGCACTGGCGGCGACCTTGAGCGCGTGCAACACCGCCGCGAACTTCGCCTCGGCAACGGCGTTCACCACCGGAGCACGGCGTGAGTACGGCTTACGTAAGCACGTCTACCGCGAATTGAAGGCCCGAGGGCTGGGCGCGCAGACCGCCCAGCATGTGATCAAGAAAGTCGCCGACGCCTACACCACGCTGAAAGCCAACCTCCGCAACGGCAACTACGGGCCGCCCGGATCAGCGCGGCGCACGGCGATCGAAGGCAAGCCGATCGCCTTCCGCGCCCAGGCCGGCCAGCCCTTCGACGACCGATGCCTGTCCTGGCAGATCGACACGCGCACGGTGTCGATCTGGACGACGGCGGGCAGGATGCGCGATATCGCCTTCACCGCATCCGCCGAGCAGCTCACGATGCTGGCCGTCTACCGTAAGGGCGAATCGGATCTGGTGTGCCGGGACGGCATGTGGTTCCTGTGCGCCACCTGTCAGGTTCCCGACCCTCCGGTCGCCACCCCGGAGGGGTTTATGGGCGTGGATCTGGGGATCGCCAACATCGCGACCACCAGTGACGGCAAGCGCCACTCGGGCAGGGGACTGAACGCGGTCCGTCACCGGCAGCGACAGCTGCGAGCCCGGTTGCAGGCCAAGGCCACCAAGTCCGCCAAACGGCTGCTGAAACGCCGCCGCCGTAAGGAGGCGCGGTTCGCCGCCGACACCAACCACACCATCGCCAAGCAGATCGTGACCGAGGCAGAACGCACCGGACGCGGCATCGCCCTGGAAGACCTGGGCGGGATCCGCGACCGGGTACGGCTCCGCAAGCCCCAGCGGGTCACGCTGCATTCCTGGAGCTTCCACCAGCTCGGGTCGTTCATCGCCTACAAGGCGGCCCGCGCAGGCGTGGCCGTGATCTATGTCGATCCGGCCTACACCTCGCAGGCCTGCTCGGCATGTGGGCATGTGGACAAGAAGAACCGGCCCGGCCAGGCCACCTTCTGCTGTACGTCGTGCGGCTTCGCTGAGCACGCCGACGTCAACGCAGCCCGCAACATCGCCGCACGCGGTGTCGCGGGCTGGGCAGTGAGTCACGCTGCCGACGACGCGGCCTGAACCGTCGAGGCCATCGACGGCGAGGAGCTGCAAGCTCGGTCGTTTACGGCCGAGAAGCTGACAGGGTCTTGCGCATGACGACGCGGGGGGCGATTTCCAGGCCGAGCGCCCGCTCGTGCTCCACCAGAGCCCGCAGTTCGGGCCCCCAGCTCTCCGGCGGCAGCACCTCGAAGCCGCGCCGGGCGTACCACGGGGCGTTCCACGGCACATCGCGGAAGGTCGTGAGAGTGATCGCGTCGCTCGTGGCCCCGGCCGCGTCGCAGACGGCCTCGATCAGCCGCGTCCCGACGCCCTGGCCCTGGTGGTCCGGATGTACGGCGAGCTGGTCGAGATGGGTCAGGCCGTCCACCTGGCCGAGGAGGGCGAACCCCACCGGCGGCCGGCCCGCGACGATCACCCGTCCCGGGTCGTCGCATTCCTCGATCATTGTCGTATCGGGCGGGAAGACGATGCCGACGTCGGCGAACATCGTGTCCGCCGCACGCTCAAGGTCCGCCAGCCCTGCGAGATCCTCTTCCCGCGCCCATCTGATCACCATGCCACTATGGCCTGCGGACGCGGTCACGTGCGCCGATGTGGGCTCAGCGGTCGCCCGAGTCGCATCCAGGGACAATGCGTGTCACGTGCACCCTGGAAGTCCGCTATTCTTCTACCTGTCGCCGCGAACGAGCGGATGACGAGGCAGGTTGCCCGAGCGGCCAAAGGGAGCGGTCTGTAAAACCGTCGGCTCAGCCTACCCAGGTTCGAACCCTGGACCTGCCACCAGCAGGAAAAGAGCCCCTGATCAGCAGCGATGCGGGTCCGGGGCTCTTTTTTACGGTGTCATCTACATCGTCCCTGAGTCCCATCGGAAGCGTCCCCTGTGTCCCCCTGTCCCCGGATGGCGGGCGAGCTGGGAAAACTTGGGTGGTCAAGGGGACAGGCGGGCCGGTCGCCCGCGCTGTGTCCCCGGGGGCAAGCGGATGGGGGCTGTAACACCTGGGGGAGCCGCGCCCAAATGTTGCAGCTCCCGCGTGAAACGTTTCTTAAAGGAATCTCCACTGGACGCGCCTCTCTTCCTCTGGTAACTGTAAGTAACAGATCCAACACGGAACGTCGCAACAGGAGGTCATGTGTCCAATCTTGACATGCTGCCGCTCACCAAGCTCGACCGACTCAGGATGGAGTCCTCGAACAACAGGGAACTGCGGGATCGCTTCCTGAACGACCCTGCCGGAGTCCTCCGCGAGGCCGGGTTCGCGCTTTCGGATTCCGTGAACATCCAGGTCATCGAGGACGACGAGACGACTCACCACATCACCCTTCCGCCCTTCGTCGGCACCGACCCCGCGCCGCAGGGACCGAGCTCCCAGCCCGGCAGCGGCCCGTCGACGTGGGAGTGCACCACCTGTACGCCCACCACTCCGATCGCCGCAGGGTCGCTCGCCTCTCTGGCCTGCGTCTGACAGTTCAACGCTCCATAGCGCACAGACGGTTGGGGGTAGGCACCCATGCAGAACAGCCACGAGGAGACCATCGCCGCGTCGGAAGCGCGCGATATCGCATCGCGCCGGTTCTTCCCGAACTGCTCGACGAACACATTCGGGAAGCCACGTCCAGCTTGCGGCACCGACTCGCGGACAGCCCGTATCCGGTCACGGAAGGGGCACTGACGGACTTCGTTTCGTGGTTCGCCGGTCGTCTCGCGGATCTGACGAATCTCATCGTGGTGCAGAGGTACACCAGCTTCCATCTCGCGCTTGATGGACTGTGGCGTCCCCGCCCGGCGTCCCCGGGCATCGCCCCCGAGGGCGCCGGGCGGGACTGGCTAGACCAATACGTGGCCTACGAGAAGGCCGGGCGCCTGATGGAACCGGACGGTCCGCTGCCTGAACTGGGGCGGCTCGTCGACACGGTCAAAAACGACTGGCTGGACGCGGTCACCGAGCTGGTCGCGCGGCTGGCCGCCCACCAGGCCGAAGTCGCGGATTTGGCCGGCATGAACCCGGACAGTCCTGACCCGCTGTCCGGAGCGGAGTTCGGGATCTCCGATCCCCACCAGGGCGGCCGGTCCGCCGCCATCCTGGCTCTGGGCCCGCATCGAGTGGTCTACAAGCCCAGGACCCTGACCTGCGAAATCGCCTGGTCGAAGCTGGCGGCGCAGGTGGTGCCCGGTGCACTCGGCATTCCCATGCGGACTTGCCGCACTATTTCGGGCGAGGACTACGGGTTTATGGAGCTGGTCGCCAACGATCCCTGCCCGGACGAGGCAGCCGTGCACCGCTGCTACCTGCGCTACGGCGCTCTGCTCGCGCTCGCGCACGCGATCGGCACCTTCGATCTGCATCATGAGAATGTCATCGTCAGCTCTGAGTATCCGCTGGTGATCGATGCGGAGCCGCTGCTGCGTACTCGGCTACAGCTGTCCAGCACGGGGCAGGTGCTGGCCGACACCGACCCCGACGTGCTGGAGGCCGGTATCCCGGTCCGCCACTCGGTTACACCGAGACCATCGTCGAAGGGTTCCAGGCAGCGTACGAGTACCTGTCAGCCCAGCGAACCGGGACAGGCATCCTTTCTCCTGCCGCGCTTCGCGAACTCGTGGAGGGGGTGCGCGTCCGTGCCATCCTGCGACCGACGATGGAATACGCGACACTCCTGTCCCAGAGCTTCAGCTCTGTTCCCTTCCTCTCATCCCAGCGCCGGGAACAGGTGATCGGCGACAGCCTGGCAGCGCTCGGCGAGATGCGCCGGGACATGATCACCGACTGGACGGACGCCGAAGTACGGCAGCTCATGCGGGGCGACATCCCACGCTTCGAGCTGGAAGCCGGCACCCGGGCCTCGAGCCTGCACCGCGCGCCGGTGGAGGACGGGATCGCCCGCGTCGCGTCGATGGACCGGACCGACCTTTCCCTGCAGGTGGTGGCCATCCGCGAGCAGCTCGCACACAAACGGCTGGTCGGCCGAATCGTCGCGACGGACGCCGAGCCCGACGCGAACGCCGCGATGCTCCGGCAGATCGAGATCATCGCCGATGCGTTCGCCGACACCCTGGAAAACTGCGCAGACCTGGGGTCGTGGGCGTATGCCCAATACGTACCGGCGCTTGGCGCCATCATGAGCCATGTGGACCCCGAGGCGCTGTACGACGGGTCGGCGGGAACGGCCGTCGCGCTCGCAGAAGCGGGCCGCCTCCTCGGCCGGGACCGCTGGCGTGAGCTCGCAGCCGATATCTTCACGCCACTCGTGGCAGGGACGCCGCCCATCAGCCGTCAGCGGACGGGTGGCATGGCCAGGGGGATCGGTGGCCTCATCTTCGCCATGGGCAGGGTAGGAGCGGCTGCGGGCCGCGACGACATCCTCAGGGCGGCCTGCCGTATCGCCGTCACCTGGGGACCGGAGCTGGCACTGTCCGACCCCAAGGACGAACTCCTTTACGGGCGCGCGGGCCTGCTCCTTGGCTTTCTGTCACTGCATCAGCGAACCGGCGCCGATGAATTGACCCCAGTGATCGACCAGACTGCAGATCAACTCATCCAGCGGGCCGCACAGGGTCCCAACGGTGTCTGCTGGAGCCAGGATCCGGCCAAGGCGCTGCCGCATGTCAGCCACGGCACGTCCGGGATCGCGATGGCGCTCGCCAGGTGGGGCCGGCTCAGGGAAAACTCCAAGGCACTGGACCTGGCCGCGGAGGCCATGCGGTTCGATGACCAGTCATGGCGCCCGAACCAGAAGGGATGGCGGGACGGCCGTTTTCCCGAGGACCAGGAATACGTGACCTGGTCATGGTGCAACGGCCGGACGGGCGCACTGCTGAGCCGTTTCTCCGTGGCCGAGGATTTGGGCGACCCGTACCCGGACGGCCTGACGGTCCCGGCGCTCGCCGCATCGAACGACGACCTCACAGGCACCGTGTCGCCCGGGCTGTGCTGTGGCACCTCTGGTGCGGTGGACGCGTTCACGGAGATCTGCCGACGGGCACCTGATACCGGGCAGGAGGACCGGTTGAACAGCATCGTGACCATGCTCGCCCGCCGGACAGCCGCTTCACACCTGTCGACTCTCACCTCGTCGCTGTTCACCGGAACCGGCGGGCTGCTCTTCGCCCTCCTGCGCGCCAGCGCCCCAGACCGCGTTGATTCAGTCCTGTGGTTCGGATGAGATCACGGGTGATCGCTCGTTGCTCTCACTGTGAACTGTCCCGTAGACGATCTCCGAGTGGCGGTGCAGCGGCTGATCGAACGCCTGTCGATGGGACGTCCGGCCGTGGCCGGATACAGCTCGAAGACGGTGCCGTCTGGCAGTACAGCGGTATGGTGCTGCGGGCCGTGGCCGTGCTGCTCCCGCTCGAAGCGGATGCCGAGCGCGTCATAGAACTCTCGGCACTCCTCCATCCGCTCGGTGTAGATGACGAGCAGCACGACATGGGCGGTGGTGTTCATACTCGACATGGGACTCCCGGCCGGGGCGGATGAGATCATGGACTTGTGACGCGCGGGGTGGTCGTCGCCTGGTACGACGAGGAGGGCTGGGGAGTCCTGAGGTCGCCTGACCTTCCATCCGATGTCTTCGCCCACTTCTCCGTGATCGCCCAGATCGGGCGAGGCTATCGGTCGCTGTCTCCCGGACGGCAGGTGCACTTCACCTGGGAGGCCCGCCCCCAGGACGGATACGCGTTCAGCGCGATCGAGGTCTTCATCGAGGGGGAGGCTCCGTCCTGGGGCCGGGAGCCCGAGAATTCCGGTCCGGGCTATTCGAGCAGCCTTCGAATCGAATTCGATGACGACTGATTCCGGCCGCGGGTCCGGCGAGAGCGGCGGCGGATGAGCGGCCGGACCATGACGGAATTCCATCATGATTACGGCATTCGCATCGTCACCGTCACCGTCACCGTCACCGACGATCCCGTCAGGTCCGAGAGACGGCCGAAGGACAACGTGAGTGTCTCCCCGGTCGTGGCGCTCGTCAGGAGCTTTCCAACAACCGGTGACGGGCGAACCTCGGCAACCGGCCGGGCCCAGGTGACGGTCAACTCGCTCAGGTCGCGCCGCGGGTCCGACACGGTCAGCGTGGCCGTACCGTCGCCGATCTCCCGGACGAGAACCGCGCACGGCCCGTCGGCGGTCAGGCCGCCCACGGCTCCGGCGTTCCAGAAGTTGACCGCGGTGATGCCGAGCGACGGCACCCGTACGGCCTGCCGACGGTCCGTGTTGGCGAGCACCCGCAGCCAACCGCTCTCGGCGGCCCTGGCCCGGGTCCGCGCCAGGCTCGCCCCCGGCAGCAGCAGGTAGACATAGGCGGCCGAGGCCGGGTCGACGCCATGGTCGAGCCAGAGCGTCACGTACTCCTGAGCCACCGAGCCCTCGCCGCCACGCTGCTCGCGCAGCCTGCGCAGTGGGCCGCTGCCCGACCGCGCGGGCAGGACATAGCCGCCGTGTCCGTCCAGATGGGCCCAACCGGCGGCCTGGTCCACCGTCAACGTCGCGTCGGTCCTGCGGTTGTCCACGACGGTCTCGACCGGGACACCGTCGGCACAGGTGATCCCGGCGCCCAGACAGATCACCGCGTCATCGACGAAAAGCCACGACTTGAACGCCTCCAGGCTGCTCTCGAAGCCGTACAGATGCTGTCCGACCATCGCGTACGTGCCATCGGTGGCGCCCCCGACCCAGCGGGCGGGCGGACAGGTGCCGCCCCACTCCTCGCCGGCGCCGTCGGGCAGACGCCTCGTGGACACGGTCGTGCCCGGCAGCCGGTACGGATCGACCGTCTGCCAGAAACCGTCCGAATACTGATCGCCGTGGCCCTCGCCGGCCCACCAGTAGAGCATTCCCGACCCGGTGTGCCAGCCTCGTCGGTTCTCACCGTTGCCGTACTCGTAGTGCGCGACCCGGCTGGAGGCCATGCTGAGCGCCGCGCACCAGCCCGGTCCGCGGTGTACGGCACGGGCGCTGCTCGCAAACAGCCGATGCCCGACCGGTTCGCTCGCCGCCGTGATCGTGTCATCGTCCATGATCGCGGCGAGGCGGGCATGAAAGCCCAGATCACCGTTCAGGGCCGCCTCGAGCATGGGCTTTCCGCGGTCCCGCACCGCCCAGCCCTTCACCATGCCCTGCCAGCGGATCCGCTCGGGAGCCGGCGCCGCCTCGCCCAGCAGCAGGATCGCGGCGGCGATCTCGCGCCCCCGCCGGTGGTCGCCGTACGGCTCCCGCCCGATCCCGCGGCCCCTGACGAGATCCATGCAGAAACCGTCGTGGACGAACGGCGCGAACGACTTCTCGACGAGGTCGAAAACGGTCCGCCGAACCCCGAGGTCGATCTGCCACGGTGAGCCGCGCAGCACCGCGAGCATCGTCGCGACGCCGGTCAGCAGCACAGCGCCGTACCCGCCCTGATAGGGGATCGTGGTGTGCTGCAGGAACGAGCCGTCCCGGTGGAACCCGTCCCCCTCGTCGACGTACGAGAAGACGGGGGACAGCGCAGAGACGGCGAGCGCGGCCTTGTCCGGGTCCGCCCCGAGGACGGCACGCAGCAGCGTCACCATGCACAGATCGACGCGGTTGGCTCCGGTGCTGGTGCCGCTGTAGTCATCAAGGCGGCATTCCGGTACGAAGTGGTCCACCGCCTCGGCCAGTGCCCCGCTCTGCTCGTCCGTCAGGTGTGAACCGATCAGCATGGCCGCGTCGAGCAGTCTCTTCGGGACGCCGATCTCCCAGTCCCACCAGTTGCCGTCCGGGTCCGCACCGGCGGCGTACACGTGCCGCCGGTAGTGATCGATGCCGGCCGCCACGGCGGCGCCCAGCGTCGCGTCGCCGGTCACCCCGCTCCCCGGCAGGACGTACGCGCGGGCCATGGCCAGCAGCCGTGCCGGAGTCCGGGTGAAGGAGGGAAACGCCAGGTCGGGCCAGAGTGACGTGCCGGTCGGGGTCATGGCGTCCCGGTGCCGGGCGGCCGTCCGACCCAGCGTCGCAAGGCGGGTCTTGTACGGCTCGGCCGTCGCGTCGACTCGAGCACCCGCCGTGACGTCCCGCCAGTTGCGGCGCAGCAGCGCGAAGGAACCCGCGAAGGAGTCGTCCCTCGCCCGGCTCTCCCCACATCCGGCCCGTACGGCGTATGCCGCCGGGATCAGCACCCCGGCCGCACCGGCCGCGGCGACCCCGCCGATCTGGAGGAACAATCGCCTGGAGTGCCGATTCACGGTTCGGCGAGACCATTGTGCCGTGCTCGGAACTCCGACGGGTGAGGGATCGACGCCTGCTCGATCAGGACGTAAACCACACGACCGCCCAGAAGGCAATCAATCTCCAGCATCTCATGCGAAACCGGTGGCCGACCATAACGCGCCTTTCTGGCCCTCGGGTGTTGATGGAGGGTGCGCAACCGAGCACCATCGTCTCGTCCTAATTCGAGATCGACTGAGACGACCTCATATGAACCGAACTTATCTTTCAAAGTGCGTTTGACGATGTCCGGCGTCAATCGGCCCAGGGGTCTGCCGACATCCTCGCCGGGGACGATATATCGCCATTCGACGGACAGAGTTCCTGTCCAGGGGCTCGCATCGAGACCTGGCGTGGTCTGCGTGATATCCGCACTCAGGTTGACCCCGTCCGTGGTCGCCCATGCCGCGCGCAGGTTCATCGGGCGGCCGCGGTCGATGCTGAGCAAGACCACGGTCGATGCGCTCTCGGGTCCGAGGTCGGTCGCTCCGGCTGTTCGCCCGGCGTCATATCTGGAAAGATCTTGCTCGTCGGGCATGAGGTGATCGTCGTGGCCGCGGCGCTGAGCGCCGGTAGTGGTGTGGCGTTTCCCGTCCCGGTCAGCATCAGCCACGCGATCAGACCCACCAGCAGGATCACCACCGCCAGGGCCACCAGTGGGAGCCGTTTCCTGCCCATGGGCCGTGGTCTTCTGCTTCGAAGGTCCTTCCCGTCTGCGGGAAGGACCGGTTCGGCTTTTCCCAGGGGGTGCATCCCCTCCACCGGGGTCCGGCCACGTCGGGCGGCCAACAGAGCCAGATCGCCGGTTTCCGCTGCCGCCAGGTCCGCCACCACTGGATCATCCGGGGCCTGGACGAACGTCAGGATCAGCGCCTTGCCCTGCCGCCCGTCGAGGAGCTCCCGCACGTGGGCCACGAACGTCTCACGGCTCTTGTCGTCCGAGAGATCGCCCAGCCATCGCCGATGAGGAGGTTCCGATGTGGAGACCGCGATCGGAGGCTCCGGTTCGGAAAGACCGGACGAGAAGGCCATCCGTACCGCCTTCTCGGCGGCGCGGGCGGACTCCGGGTCGACCCCGGATGCCAACCAGTGGTCGACGGTGGTGGCGGGCAGCACCTCGTCCAGCCGTTCGGCGACCGTTGACCGGCTGGACGGCTCGCTCACGGCCTCCAGCCACAGGTTGATCAGCCTGAACGCGAATTCCCGATCCGCCGCGTCGTCACGGTCCCCGTGTTCCGGGGCGCCGGAAGCCAGGACGATGCTGAAGGTGATCGGGGTGGTGCGATTGTCCCTGCGGCGCGACTCGGCACCGTGAAGGTAGACACGCCAGCCGGCGCCGTCGGACTCGACGACGATCACCGGTTTTTCGTGGTCGGTCAGGCCGCGCCGCTTGTACTCGCTCCACCAGAACGTTTTCGGGGTGTCGCCGATGAAGCGGTAGTCGATGTCGGTGCCGCGCGTGCGGAGATGGACATGCATGGGGCGCTCCTCTCAGAGTCTGCTCACCCGCGGGCCGAAGCGCTGGGCTGCGATCTTCTCCAGAACCGCGTCCAGTGCCAGCACCCGATGCAGCGCCTCTCGCGCCTCCCTGTCGTGCTGTGCGGCGGCCGTGCGTCGTGCCTGGCGCTCCCGGTTGACCCACAACCAGATGTCGCGGAAGAAGCCCTCGCTGCGCTCCGCGTACTCCGCTGCCCGGTTCGCGAGGGCGCGCAGGTCGTCACTCTCCTGGGCACCGGCCAGGCGCTTGCCGTAGATGAGCTGCTGGGCGATCGCGGTCATCAGGTCGTCCACGCCCATGCGGGAGATCTCGGCCTTGCCGCGCACCCGGTACTTCGCGTCGAAGCCCCATATCCCGGTCGACGACTTCGTCCAGTCGGCCCGCACCAGTTCGACGCAGCCGATGGTGTCCACCGGCGCGTAGAGAATCGTCGCCTTCGGCGCCTCGGCGCGTACGGCCTGGACGACGCCCGCGTAGACGGTGTCGAAGCGTTGCCGCAGCAGGACCGAACGGTTCTTGATGCCGCCGTTGTCGTTGAAGTACGCCTCGCCCTTCACCGGGCAGAACGCCACAAGTGCGGGTTCCTCGGGGCGGCGGTTGCGCTCGATCGCCCAATCCCTCGCCACCTGCTCGACCTGGACCGTGGTGAGGAACTGTGGCAGAAGCCGCAGGTGTTCCTTCTCCGTGGTCTCCATCAGCAGCGAGGCGTCGACCGGAACGAGCAGGATCGTGCTGTCGGCGATGAACTTCCGGCACTTCTCCCACTGGTCCTCAACGCCCACGCGATCCTTGGGCTTGATCCAGCCACCGGGGAAGTCGAGCAGTTCGATGTCGATGCGCGCATCGGGCACGCCGGGGTCGAGGGCGAGCTTGAAATACGTCGGTTCCACGGTGCCCAGAAGACTCCCGTGCAGGAACTCGCCGGAGAGAAGGTCGCCCTGGAGTGCCTCACGGTTACCGTCGATCACGACCTCGGTGGCCGTGTCGGCGGCCACCATGGCCACCCCGCTCCCCGCGAGCATCCGCTGCGCCTCGGACAGCATCGCGGTGACCAGGGAGGTCTTGCCGACTCGAGACGGGCCGAGCAGTCCGATCTTGAATGCGACCTGATCCGTCGTCATGCGGCCCTCCTGGCCTCGGCGAGTGTGCCGTACAGCGTGTCGATGAGCGTCATCACCCGGTCATAGCGGACGTTGCCCTCGGCGATGCCCTGGTAGGCGCCAGGCCAGAGCTCGTCGCGGTAGGCACGCGCGAACCGCTCGAACTCCCGCTCCGAGCCGGGCGAGCCGAGCTCGTTCGACGCGCCGGACCGGATGAAGGCGTCCACGAAGTGCTCGACGGCGGCGTACGTCACCATGACGGGCGTCATCTCGCCGGCCATCAGGGCTTTGCGCACCTCGTGCGCGGCGTTCTCGGCGAGGTGAGTGAAGTTGACGTAGAGGTCCCGTGCGCCCTTCTCGGTCAGCTCGGGCACGATCACGGCGACCGGCCGGCCGGTGCGGGGATCCTCGTACTGCATGCGCAGGCCGTCGAGCTGCGGGCGCAGTAGGGGGTGCAGGTGACTGCGGTACTCCATGCGCAGGGCCAGCAGCCCCGTGACGGCCTGGTGGAGTGCCGGGCACGGGTTGCGGGGGTTGTCCAGCAGATCGGCGAGCTCGGTGAGCAGCGCCGTGCCTTCACCGGCGCCGGTCAGGAGGTCGCCGCAGTGCCGTCGAAGGATCAGGCCGACATCGCGCCGAGTCCGCTCGATCTGCCCGGAGTAGAAGGTGTCGAGTGCGGCGAACCGGTTGCCGATCTCCACGCGGATCCGGTTGATCTGCTCATCGGCGTATCGGCCGGAGCCGTCGGTGCCGAAGGCGCGGAACGCGGCGGCCTGCCAGGTCTCCGCACCGATGCCGAAGCCGCCCTCGATCCAGGCCACGACGTCGCCGTACACGGCCTTGATCGCCGCGACGTACTCCGGGTCGTCCTCGTCGGCCATCACCCGTGCCCGCAGCTCCGCGACCAGGGCGTTGAGCTCGATCGCGAGGTCTTCGCGGAGCTTGCGCGCCTGGTCGGCGATGGTCTCGGTGACGTCTCCCGACGCCGCCCGCACCGACCGCATGGCCGTGGTCAGATCGGCGAGCATGAGCTCGATCCCGGCCGCCGTGCCGGCGGCCGCCTCCCGTGCCCCCGTGAGACATTCCTCGTCCATCACGGGCAGCCGGGCCGCCAGCGCGGTCAGCAGTGGTGACAGCACTCCGCCGCGTACCGATTCCGGTTCGGCGGCGTCGGTGTCCAGTACGGTGAAGTACTTGCCCGGCTGTCCGTCGTTGACCTGATGCGTGATGTGCGCCCGCAGCGGATCGGCCAGCGACTCGGCGCCCTTCGGAGTGTTGACGACGAGATAGACGAAGTCGCCCCGGTTCCGGATCGACCCGCGTGCGAGGTCGAGCAACTTGAGAGCCTGCGCGTCCGCGGCGGTCCAGAACGCCGACGTCTCGCTCGCCTTCTTGATGAGCAGCACGACGTCGACCTCGTGCCGCAGTCCGGTGACGTGGTGGCTCTCGGCGCCCGCCGCGATCTCTCCGAGACCCGGCAGGTCGATGATCCCCAGTCGGTCGACCTCGGCGTGGGGGAACGCGCAGTCGATGCGCGCGTCCCTGACCGCGAGGTAGCGCCGCGGGACCGGGTCGGTGGAGTGCTGCGACTCGTGGGTCGGGTACGCGACGAACTGCCGGAGGTGGTCGAGGCCGACCACCATCTCCCTCTCCGCGCGACAGAGATCCTGCTCGTACGACCACAGCGCGGCGTGGATGTCCCGGAGACGTGCGAGCAGCGAGACCTTGTCCGGTTTCGGGTCGCTCAATTCCGCCGGATAGTTCCAGGTCCGGAACTCGTCGAGTGTCGTCGGCCACTGATCGAACCCCAGCTCCAGGTGGTACGCCTTGATGACTTCGTCGAGAAACGACTCGGGAGAATGCAGCCGGAGGACGGCTCGTCGCAAATCCGGCGAATTGTATATACGGCTCCGAATGGCTGTTACCGGAAGGTCTCGGCCGGTCGGGATCTGCTCGTCGCCGAGTCCCGAGATCGACTGCAGGAGCGTGCTCTTGCCCATGCGGGCGCTCCCGCTGACCCCGATGTTGACCGTGTCGCGCGAGAAGCGCGCTTCGACGGCCGTGTACTGCTCGATCACCTGTGCGACCTGGGCTCGCACCTCCGAGAGCTGCGGGATCGCCAGGCCCGCCGTTGCGTCGGGAAGAACCGAAGGATGGTTGCGAAGGAGGTCGAGTGCGCTCGAGAGACTGATCAACTGCTGGTCGACATTTCGCCAGTTTGTGATCACCGCCTGGACTTCGGGCAGTCGGGCACGCCGCCTGTCGAGCAATGCCCTGATCTCCTGCGCGATCGAAGCCCGGCCGCCTCCAGTGTTCCCCATGCGGCCAATTGAAGCTAATTAACGGAAATCTCCGGATACCCCGGTTTGGATCGTTGCAAATCCGTAATCCCGGGCAATAGTGCATCGTACTTCTGGGGTCTTTAGGACGGAATTAGCCAGATGACTGGTCTGTGCGTATTACCCTGCCCCCGAGGGAAACGCAGGTGACCGTCCTGTGGTTCGGAACCGGATGGTGGTCGCGGCCTGCCGGGCCTGGCACCGGAGGGGGCGTCTCAGGGTGCGGAACGGCCACCGCCGGCCGTCGCGACGGCTCCGGTACCGTCACCGGCGGTGAGCCTGCCATCGGTCATGGTCAGTACGGTGTCCACCATCGAGAGCGTGGCGAGATCGTGGGTGACCATCACGGTGGCCAGGCCGTTCCGCCTGGTCAGGCTGGCGAGCAGGGAGACGATCCGCTCGCCGCGGTGGTGATCGAGGGCACTGGTCGGCTCGTCCACCAGCAGCACCTCCGGGCGGTTCATCAGCGCCCGGGCGATGTTGACGCGCTGGCGTTCGCCGCCGGAGAGCTGATGGGGCCGCTTGTGCTCCTTGCCGACCAACTCCACGGCCTCGATCAGTTCGGCGGCCCGTGTCGCCGCCGCACCCGTCGGCTGCCCGGCCAGGTGGGCCATCACGAGCAGTTGGTCGAGGGCGGTCAGCGCGGGGAGCAGGTTGGACTGCTGGAACACGATGCCGATGTGGTCGCGGCGCATGCGGGTCCTGGCCGCCTGTCCGGCCCGGGAGACGTCGTGCCCGGCCACCCGTACGGTCCCCGAGTCGGGGGCGATCAGGGTGGCGGCGACGGCGAGCAGGCTGGACTTGCCCGACCCGGACGGTCCGACCACGGCGGTGAACTCGCCGGGTGCGACGGAGAGACCGACGTGATCGAGTGCGGTGAGGGTACGGTCGCCGTCGGGGTAGGTCAGCGTGATGTCGGCGAGGACGAGGCTCATCGGGAGGCTCCCAGCGCGGTCAGCGGGTCGACGGAAGTGATCTTGCGGATGGCCAGCGCGGCGCCCAGCGCGCCGAGCAGGATCATCACGGCGACCGGGGCGACGGTGGTCGAGACCGAAAGGACGAACGGGACGGCACCCTCGGCAAGGGCCCCGAGCCCGGCGGCGATCACCCCGCCGAGCCCCGCGCCGAGCAGCAGCACGACGACCGCCTGGGCGAGCGCGTCGCGCAGCAGATAGCCGGTGCTCGCGCCGAGGGCCTTCAGCACCGCGACGTCGTCGCGCCGCTGGATCGTCCACACGGTGAAGAACGCCCCGATGACCAGGGCCGAGATCGCGAACAGGAAGCCGCGCATGAGCTGCAGCGAGCCGTTCTCCGAGGAGAAGGAGCCGATGGCGGCGGGGGCGTCGGCCAGCGCGATCGTGGTCGTGCCGAGGCGCGCGTCGACGGCGGACAGGTCCGGGTCTCCGCTGGCGTGCAGCGTCAGCACGGTGGCGACCGCGTCGGCGCCGCCCCGGCGTCCCATCCGTTCCCAGTCGCCGATGGTGATCCACGCGACCGGGGCGTGGCTGTAGGAGGACTCGCCGCCGATGCCGCCGACCGTGAAGTCGTGCCCGGAGATCTGCACCCTGTCGCCCACCGCGAGCCCGGTTCCGGAGGCCAGCTTGGCGGACAGCACGACTTTTCCGGCATCCAGCGAGTCGCCAGGTTCCTCGGCCAGTGTGCCGCCTGGTTCGACCCCGAACACGGCCGTCGCCGCGCCGTCGTCACCGAAGCTGATCCGGCCCATGGTGATGCCGAGCCGTTCTGCCCTGGAGACTCCGGCGACCTTCCGCCATTCCTGCCAGGTCGTGTCGGTGATCCGGCTGTCGGAGAACGACGGCTTGTCGGTGCGGGAGAAGACGATGCGGTCGGCCGGCAGCCCTTCGATCGCGGAGATGTTCTCCTGGGCCAGCCCGGCGGTCAGGCCGGACAGCATGGTCACCAGGAGCGTGATGAGCAGGACGACCGCGCCCATGAGGGCGAACCGCCCCTTGGCGAAACGCAGGTCTCTGAGCGCCACGAACACGTGCGTCCCCCCGGTTTTGACTGGACTGATGTGGACACTCCCTAGCCTGTTCCGGCGGCTTCGCTCGCACATCGTGAAGTCGATCGGGCCGGGTTCGTCTCTTCGGTCATCCGGACATCCATCTTTCGGATGATGTGCCGGATGACCTGGGGCGCTTAGCTTGAGGGAAAATGATGGACTTTCCGTTCCCGCCCGCGCTCAGGCTGCTGCGGTGGGCGATCCACGGCACCTTCGCCGTCCTGCTGGTGATCGCGATCGCCGGGGTAGTGCGCTCGGGTGGTACGGCTCTGGCGGTCGGCGGCGTCCTGCTCGGCGTGCTCTACGGCGGGGGGATCGTCATCGAGGGGCGGCTGCCCCATTTCGGCGGACGTACGCACCTGACCCTGGGACGGATCTGGCTGGTCGCGATCACGTTGGGCTGGGCCGTGCTGGCACTGCACGCGCCGAAGTTCGTCTGGTTGGCCTTTCCGCTGTTCTTCGCCTACCTGCATCTGCTGCCCCTGGCGGTCGCTTTGCCCGGTGTGGCCGTACTGACGGCGGCCGCGATCGCGGCGGCGGGCTGGCACGAGGGCGGCGTGCACGCCCCGCAGGTGATCGGGCCGTCCCTCGGCGCGGCGGTCGCCACGCTCATGGCGCTGGTCTACAAGGCGCTCTACTCCGAGAGCGAGCAGCGCCGCCTGCTGATCGACGACCTGGTCCGCACCCGGGGCATGCTGGTCAAGGCAGAGAGCGACGCGGCCCGCCTGGCCGAGCGGGAGCGCCTGGCCAGGGAGATCCACGACACCCTCGCCCAGGGCATGTCCAGCATCATCCTGCTGCTCCGCGCCGCGCGCAGGGACCTGCGGGTCCGGCCCGACGACGCCGAGCAGCGCATCGCCGAGGCCGAGCGCGCCGCGCAGGAGAACCTGCAGGAGGCGCGCAACTTCGTCCGGGCGCTGGCGCCCCCGGCCCTGCAGCAGTCCTCCCTGATCGCGGCGCTGCGCAGGGTCAGCGACTCGGCCGCGGCCGGCACCACCACGCGGGTGCGGTTCGAGGTGTCCGGGACTCCCGTACGGCTGCCCGCCGAGTATGACGTCGCGCTGCTGCGCATCGCCCAGGGGGCGCTCGGCAACGTCGGCCGTCACTCCGGGGCCGATAACGCCCGGGTGACCCTCACCTATCTGGACGACATGGTCGTGCTGGACATCTACGACGACGGCCGCGGCTTCGACCCGGCGGCGCAGCCGGCCCCCGAAACACCGGCCCCCGAAACACCGAGCCCGGAAATACCGAGACCCGAAACGGTGGGCGCCGAAACGGCGGGCACCGGCTTCGGGCTGCGTGCCATGCGCGACCGGGTGACCCTGCTGGGCGGCGCGCTCACGGTCGAGTCCGTGCCCGGAGAGGGCACCGCCGTGGTCGCCACCCTGCCGCTGCCGCATCAGGCGGGAGAGGGAGAAGAGGACCGATGACGCCGCCGATCCGCATCCTTCTCGTGGACGATCACCCGGTGGTGCGTTCCGGCCTGCGTGCGATGCTCGCCGGGCAGCCCGACTTCGAGCTGGTCGGGGAGGCCGCCACGGGTGAGGAGGGCGTCGCGGCGGCGCGCAGGCTCCGTCCCGACGTCGTCCTGATGGATCTCCAGCTCGGCCCGGGCATGCACGGAAGTGAGGCGACCAGGCACATCGTCGCCATGGGCACCCCCGTGAGCGGCCCCAGGGTGCTCGTGCTCACCACCTTCGACACCGACGCCGACATCGTGGCCGCGATCGAGGCGGGAGCCACCGGCTACCTGCTCAAGGACGCGCCCTCGGACGACCTGCACGCCGCGATCCGCTCGGCCGCGACCGGCGCCAGCGCGCTGGCGCCGAGCGTCGCCTCCCGCCTGCTGGGCCGCGTACGCACGCCGCGTGCCACGCTGAGCCCCCGAGAGCTGGAGGTCCTCGGCCACGTCGCCGCCGGGCTGTCGAACCGGCAGATCAGCAAGCGGATGTTCCTGAGTGAGACCACCGTCAAGACCCACCTGGTGCACATCTACGCCAAACTCGGCGTCGACTCCCGCACCGCGGCCGTCGCCGCCGCCACCAAGGCCGGTCTCATCCGCCCCTCTTGACCTGGTCCCTCCGTGGTCTCGTCCAGTCGGGCACCCGTGACGGCAGTCGCACGTATTTGAACAACAGCGCCAGTCCCGCGGCCACGAGCAGGGCCAGATCCGAGACGAGAAGGATGGTGTCAAGCGCCGGAAACGTGTCCCATTTCGGATTGAAGATCACGATAAAGGCGAAACCGGCCAGCGCTACGACGAGCACCACCCACAGCGCCAGCGTGCTCCACCACTTCCAGTCGTGCCGATATGGGGTCAGCTGCTCCGGTTCGTCCTGGTCGTAGGCGAATTCCCGCATCGAAGCGGGCAGACTCGGCGCCGCTTCTCTCCGGTTTCCCAAAGCGGCCGAACGCCGAGGGCCACCCCCTCGGCGGTCTCTCCTCCATCTGCTCCACCGGCCTTTCCCACGCGCCGGCTCCTCCGCTGTCAGTGAGCTGAGCAGATCTATCCGGTTGGACTCGCCATGGAGGTATGAGGGCGAGCGATCGGGTTCCTCGGGTTCGGGTTCGGGCTCGGGTTCCAGCTCGTATCGCGGATGGGCGGCGCGGTGCAGCAGCTCCATCGCGACCATCCGATCCTGCTTGGCGAACGAGAGCGGCTCCGTCTGCCGGGACAGCGATCCCATGATGTCGAGCAGGGGGATCTCGGACGTCGCAAGCGTGTCGAGGTAGAACTCCGCCTGCCCCGCACCGATCGGGATCTCCGCTCCGTCTCCCCAGGCGACGGTGTGGGTTCCCTCGGGGGCGTGTCTGGCGAAGGACAGCCTGATCCTGTGCTCGGCGGTGCTGCTGATCCACGTGGTGGCGGTCAGGTTCGCCCGCATGCCGTACGGCAGCAGCGCGGCGACGGTGTCGAGAAACCGCAGGCGTTCGAGCATCTCGACCCGTTCGGCGCCCACCACGCACACCGGGCGGCCGGTCATGAGCAGCGCCGCGGTCGACAGCGCGTCCCCTCCCGGTGACAGCGTCAGCGGATCGAGGGCGGGCACGTCCACCGTGGGCGGTGCGGCCGGATCCAGCTCCGTCGGAAGGGCGGCGAATGCGCCGTAGAGCGCCTCGTACGTCACCGGATGCTCGATGAGCTGCTCGTACGGCACATAGAACCAGCGGGTGTGCGCGATCCTCCGATTGGTGCCGTCCCGGTGCTCCGACCAGTTCTGTACGGCCAGCACGACATAGCGGACGACCTGCTCGTCCTGCCCGGTCTTCGCCCTCGCGATGGTCACCTGGGGCAGTTGGGGGGAGATGCCGGTGACATAGCGGCTTCTGATCTCCTGGAATATCCGCGTGTCGAGCCGTCTTCTGCTGTGGTCCAGCAGTTCGTAGTCGTCGAAACTGCCGGGATGCTTTCCCTCGAGCGCCCACTCGAAGCCGATCTTCCGTACGGCACCGGCGGTCATCTGGGGATCACCCCGGCCGGGTCGGCCGCGGCGAGGCGCCGGCCGAGCCAGAGCATGGGCTCGACCACGTTGATCGGGCGGACCTGGCCGCGTACGCGCAGGCCCTGGCCGCTCTCCACGGGCAGCAGGTTCTCCGAGTCGTCCCAGTCGAAGACGTTCCTGCGCCGGTCCATGAAGAACCCGATGGACGACGTGACGAAGAACTGGATGCGCTCGGGGTGGAAGAACTTGCCGAGGTCGTTGAGGACCAGCTCGGCGTCGCCGCTCCGCGAAATCCGGCACAGCTCGCGGAACAGCGTCCGGGCGTCCTCGTCGCTCACCCGGGGGAAGCCGTACGGATCGTCGGGCTCGACACCGACCAGGTGCCGGCCCATCGCCGTCTCCAGCACCCGGCGGTCGTCGAACTTGGTGATGCAGACGGCGACGTGATGGGGGAGCTTCCCGTCCTCCATCTCGTCGGCGGCGAGCATTCGTTCGGCGAGCCGGGTGAGCGGCGCGTGCAGGTGATCGAAGGCGTCTCCGACCTTGAACTCCCGGATCGGATCGAAGAGGAAGACGATGCCCCGGCCCT
This sequence comes from Sphaerimonospora mesophila, assembly GCF_001417795.1. Classification (NCBI taxonomy): domain Bacteria; kingdom Bacillati; phylum Actinomycetota; class Actinomycetes; order Streptosporangiales; family Streptosporangiaceae; genus Sphaerimonospora; species Sphaerimonospora mesophila. The sequence continues at coordinate 349,035 of NZ_BCBX01000032.1, forward strand.
GCGCAAGGCTGTCCAGCAGCTCCCGCTGGCGCAGATCGACCAGGTCTTCGGCGGCCCGCCCGCCCTGGGCGTAAAGACCCCCGGGCGCGTCGATCATGTTGATGCGGATCCGGGTCTGGTCACCGATCTTGGGTTTGCGCCGCCACCACCTGGTCTTCTTCGTGGTGGGGCCCATCAGCGTCCAGTGATATCGCTCCACCACCTTGCTCGCCTCGGGGAAGAGCCGGCCACGTGACAGCTCCTTCGTCTTGTCGAGGAGGTAATCGGTGGAGGCGGGGTCGGAGCCGATGATCTTCCAGTCGTCGTTCCGGCGCGAAAGGGCGACGGACAGGGCGGCCAGGAAGGTCGTCTTGCCGCTGCCGGGGGCACCCCACATGGAGATGCCGTGGGAGCCCTGCCCCGGCGTGACCTCAACGGGCATGCGTGGTCTCACTCCGTATCGTCGATGAGGGGGAACGGGATGCGGCTGACGACGGGTGCGGCCAGCCCCAGGTCGACGGTCAGCTCCCGGACGTCGAGGGCGTCGAGGTGCGCGAGCGCGCTCGTCCCCAGGTAGCGCCAGATCGGGTGGGCCTCGCGCGCCCGATGCTGCGGCTGATCCCAGATCGCCCCGAACACGGCCCCCGGTCGGCTCCCGAGCTGCCCGAGCAGCGTCTGCCAGTCGTGCCGCCGGGGGCACGGCAGGACGCCCGACCGATCGGCTCGGGCGGGATGCGGCTGCCGGTCGCCCACGGTGAGCAGGACCGTCGGCGCCGGGCGGTGCCGATCGAGACCATCCAGGGTGGGGCCGTCCCGATGGAGTCGCCGGACCACCGTGGCCAGCATGTCCTCGAGCTGCGCGGCGTGCGGATGGTACGGGAAACCCCGCGTGATCGCCCCGCGCTCCTCCAGCAGGCGCAGACCGTCGAGGGCGTGATCAGGCGTGCCGCGCCAGGTGGTCACCTCGACCGGATGCTCGGGGGCGGAGTGATCGAAGGAATGCGCTCCGTACGCGATGAGGGAGACCTGGAGCCGGTCGCCGAACTCGGCGGACAGGAAGGCGATCACCTGGTGGGCCCGGCCCAGCCGCTCGGCCACCTTCTCTTCCGGGCCGCAGACCTCGACCGCGCAGATCAGATGCGCCGGTCCGGTCCTGGGCGGCAGCCGGGACGGCACCGAGCCGATCAGCTCGGCCCAGCCGCGCGGGTCCTCGACGAGCCCCGGCAGGCCGATGAACCGGACCTTTCCGGCATGCACCAGTTCGGCGGTCACCGTATAGGTCCCGGGGGTGAGCCGGGCCGACGAGACAGAAAGCAGATGCGGCTCCCGGCCCCGGCGGGTGACCACGGCGAACGCGGTGCCGTACGCGTCGCCGGGCGCACACCGGATCACGACGTCGGAGCGCGTGCCCGGGCGTGTGCCGACGGGGAAGAGCTGCTTGCCCGCCAGTTCCAGCCGGCCGCTCGCGGGATCGGGCCGCAGGACGACCAGGTCGTACGACCTGGTCAGCGGATCGTTGCGGATGGCCTCCTTGACGAGCGCGGCCACCGGCGCTCCGGCCGAGTAGACGACCGCGGAGTAGGCCTCGCCCAGCCATGAGAGCGCCTGCCCGGCGGGAAGGCTTTCCGTGGTCGAGCGCACGAGCACGACCTCGGCGAGATCTCCCGAGGACGCCATCGCCGCGACGGTCCGAAGCACGGCGTCCCGCCCGGCCGTGTGATCCGGCACGGGCGCCATGGCCAGATCCTCCCAGGAGTCGAACCGGCGGCGGGCGCGCGGAGTGCCGTGCTCGTCATGATGGATCTCGAACGTGGTGATGCCGTCGGCGGCGACCTCCGCCACGATGAGACGGTCGGTGCCGGTGAGCAGTGCCACGGCCCGGGAGAGGGCCTTGCGGAGTAGGTCCTTGTCGGGCTCCGACACAGGGGGATCCTCCGTCGTTGTGTCGAATTCGTTATGCCACGTCCCCTGATTCCACGCTAGCGCCCCTCCCGCCAATCTTTACCCCGTCGCGTCGCCCAGTGCGGCACCTCGCTGCGTTGTCGCCCCACCCGTGGAAATTCCTCGCAGGCTCGGAATTTCCACGGGGCCCGGGATCGTCACCCGTAGCCTCCGCTACTCAGCTCCTCCTCCGCCTTGCGATGCACCCCCTGGACACCGCGCCGTCCGGGCAGACTTCGGCGGTCGCGGCACTGGCCGCTGCTAGAACCCGATGAGTTTCCTCATGTACGGAAACTTCCTGTCGTGCCATAGCCGCGGGGGCAACTACGATAACCCGAGTTAGGGGGGTTTGCGACGTTGCGTAGCACGGCCTGAAGGCGGAACTCCATTCACGAGGAGAAGCGTGAGGCGTTTTCTGATCGCCCTGTCCGGGGCGCGGCCCGAGGTTCTGGAGCGCTGTCCGACCGAGTACGGAAAATTCGAGGGCATCGGAGGCGCCGTCCTCACCACGAGCGTCCTCGCGGTCGTCTCCATGACGTTCGCCCTGAACAGCGCGCTCGGGGTCAACCTCTTCCTGGCCATCGTGGCGAGCCTCCTGTGGGGTCTGGCGATCCTGAGCCTCGACCGATGGCTGGTCAGCACACTGCGCGCGGACGCGTCACTCCGCCACCGCCTGTTCACGGCCCTGCCGCGGTTTCTCATGGCGCTGCTGCTCGGTTTTGTGATCTCCACTCCGTTGGTGCTCCAGATTTTCAAGGGCGAAATCGACGCGCAGATTGTGGAGATCAAGCAGCGGCGTGCCGACTCGTTCGCCGCGCAGCAGAAGCAGGGTGATGTGGGTGCGGACGTCGCCCGGCTCCGCGAAGAGGTGGCGGACCTGGAGAAGGTCACCGCCTCCGGGGGAGAGGTCCCCATCGATCCCGCGCAGGACCCGAAGATCAAGGCCCTTACCCAGGATCGGGCGAACGAGCAGAAGCAGTCCGACAAGCACTACAAGGAATGGCAGTGCCAGCTTTACGGGGGGCCCTCCTGCCCGAAGAAGGGCAACGGTCCGCTCGCCCAGGACAGCAAACGCGCGTACGAGAAGAACAAGCAGCGCATCGCCCTGCTCAACCGGCAGATCGAGCAGCGCAGGAAAGAGCTCGCCCAGAACGACGAGGCGGCCAAGCAGACCCGGCTGGCCGACGCGCAGGAGGCGCTGCCCAAGGCGCGGGCGGAACTCGACGCCGCCCTCAAGCGGCAGGCCGACCTGCAGGCGTCCTTCGACGCGGAGAACCTGTCCACCAACGGGGTGCTGATCCGGCTTCAGGCGCTCAACGAGGTGACCGGGACGGACACGACGCTCGGGATCACCCGGCTGCTGCTGTTCCTGCTGTTCCTGGTCATCGAGTGTCTGCCGGTCACCGTCAAGCTGATGCAGCGGCCGGGAAACTACGAGAAGGTGCTCGCGCTCGCCGAGCAGCATGAGTTCCGCAACGCGCGCGGCAGCTTCACGCCCGGCTTCACGCCCGCCTTCACGCCGGGGCCGGCCGCCGCGGCACCGATGGCGGCGGAGCCCGCCAACGGCTCCGCCGGACTCTGGGACATCTGGGGGCAGTCCCGCCCGGGTGACACCGGCCCCCAGCCCACCGTCGTCCTGCCGGAGACCGACCAGCCGTACCGGGGACCGACGGGCACCCGCGCGGAAAAGGTGCCCGGCTTTCACCGGGGGCCCGAGCCGGAGCATGGGTTCGAGTACGGGCCCGACTACGGATACGGGTCTCCTGACGACGAGGCGCTGCGCCGGATGTCGGACACCCGCACCACGCGTCTGCCGGGCCGTGCCGCCGAACACTCCGGCGGCGTCGAGCTGCTCCCGGATGACGACTGAGGCCGCCGGGCGTGACCGCACAGTTGATCGGGGGCCGCTATGAGCTGCTGTCCAGGCTCGGCCGGGGCGGCATGGGCACGGTCTGGCTGGCATGGGACCGGCTGCTGCGGCGCAGGGTCGCCCTGAAGGAGATCACTCTGTCGCCCTCCGGGCGGGAGTCCGTCGCCGTCCAGCGGGAGCGTGCGCTGCGGGAGGCGCGGGCCGCCGTACGGGTCAGACACCCCTCGATCGTCCCGATCTACGACGTGTTCGAGGAGAACGACACGCCCTGGATCGTCATGGCGCACATCGAGGGCGAATCGCTGCAGGATCGGATCGAGGCCGGGTCCCTCGACGAGCGGGAGATCGCCGGCATCGGGCGGGACGTGCTCGCCGCGCTGACGGCAGCGCACGCGAAGCGGGTGCTGCACCGGGACGTCAAGCCCGCCAACATCCTCATCGGCCGGGCGGACAAGGTCTTCCTGGTCGACTTCGGCATCGCGCAGATCGACGGGGAGAGCGGCCTCACCTCGCGGAGTCTCCTGCTGGGGACGGCGGAGTTCCTGGCCCCCGAGCGGGTCAACGGCCTGCCGGCCTATCCGGCCGCGGACCTGTGGTCCCTCGGGGTCACGCTGTTCATCGCCCTGGAGGGCCGCTCGCCGTTCGGACGCGACACCCTGCTGGCCACCATGAGGGCCATCACCGAGGAGGACCCGCCACCTCCCCGGCGGCCAGGACCGCTGTTCGACGCGATCGCCGGCCTGCTCAGAAAGGATCCCGACCGGCGGACGGGGGCGGCCGAGCTCGACCGGAGGCTGACGGCGATCCTGACGCCCGTACGCCGCCGTTCGGATGCGCCGCCGCCGCGCCGTTCATCGCGACCGCCGGAGCCGGCCGGGCGGAGGGACGCCGCTCGCGAGGTGCGGCTTCCGCCTGATGACCTACGGCTCTCGTCTGAGGACGTACGGCTTCCGTCTGAGGGCGTACGGCTCACGCCGGAGTCGGTGCGCGCGATGGACCCGGCGGAGGGCGGCCGACGGCTGCTCTCGAGGCCCCGGCGGGAGGCCGCCGCGCTGCTCGACGCCGCCGGGCCGAGGGTCGCCGGTCCGCTGCTGGACGGCATGGCCGCCGCCCGGCCGTCCCAGGTGGTCGAGGTGATCGCGCTGCTGTCGAACGCCGCCGCGGGGCGGATGGTCGACCACATGACGGCCGAGGGCGCGGCCGAGCTGTTCCGTGCGATGCCGCCGGGCCGGGGGGCGGGCATCCTGGCGCACGCCGACGAGCGGGTCGCCGCCGAGGTCCTCCGTACGCTCGGCGTCGTCTCGGTGACGGTCCGGCTGGTCGAGGCGATGACGCTGCAGCGGGCATGCCGGGTCCTCGAGTATGTGCCGCCCGCCCTCATCGCCGCCCTGCTGCGTGAGTCCCTGGACGGCCGCGCCGATCGCCTGCTCGACGGTCTCAGCGGGCCGGTCCGCGCCGAGGTCGCCCGTCTCACCACGCGTGCCTGACCGCTCGCTCGTACGGCGGGCCGTGCCGGCCTGCCGTACGGCTCTCGCGTCCGTCTCGTCCGTTGACCGTTCCTTCCGGGCTTACTACGATCCATCCTGGCTGATCGAAAGATTTCGTAGGCAGGCAGAAACTTTCTGGGCCACCCCCCGGCTTCCACGCGGCCAGGTCAGGGACTTCGTGGGAGCCGGTGGGTCCTCCGGCGAGGAAAAGCGTAAGGACCGGCCCCGTGGCGATCGGGACCGGTCCTTCGGGATTACGGCGTCTTCCGTGCCGTCAGGTGGTGCTCATCAGACCGGGTTCATCAGGCAGTGCTCATCAGACCGGGTTCATCGGGCCGGGTTCATCAGGCGGTGGAGCAGGGCGTGCCGTTGAGCGTGAAGCCGGTCGGGTTGCCGTTCGAGCCGCTCCAGCTGCCCTGGAAGCCGAACGACGTGTTGCCGCCCGGCGGGATCGAACCGTTGTACGACAGGTTCCGCGCGGTCACGGACGATCCGCTCTGGGTGACGTCGGCGTTCCAGGCGGAGGTCACCTTCTGACCGTTGGGGAAGGTGAAGCCGAGGGTCCAGCCGTTGATCGTGCCCGATCCGGTGTTGTTGACCGTGATGTTGGCCGTGAAGCCGCCCGGCCACTCGTTCTTGCTGTAGGCCACCCGGCAGGCGCCGGTGCCGCCGGTCGCGGTGGGTGTCGGGGTCGGGGTGCGAGTGGGCGTGGCCGTCGGCGTCGGCGTCGGGTCCGGCGGCACGGTGCCACCCACGCTGTAGGAGAAGTTGTTCACGGCCAGCCCGGCACCGCCGACCCAGGGCTCGAATCCGGCCTGCACGCTGGTCAGGTACCACGACCGCTGGCCGTAACCCCGGCTCACCATGTCGTCGAAGAAGGTCCGTACGGCGAAGTTGATGGAGTTGACCGGGGAGGTGCGGACGTAGGAGACGACGTTCCAGCCGGAGTTTCCGTACCAGACGTCCCACGTGCCGCCGGCGAGGTTGACCGTGCCGACCTTCGAGCCGACGGGCTGGATCGAGCCGGTGTGGTTCAGCCAGACCATGAGCTCGGCGCCGGTGTTCTGGCCGTCTCTGCGCGGGGTCGGGTCGAACCAGATGTCGTAGGCCGCGTCATAGACGCCCGAACCCGAGTACGTCATGCTGACGCTCGTCTGCACGCTGTTGAAGCGGCTGTCGGTCACCGCCATCGGCAGGCCGCTGCCGCTGGAGCAGTTGGCGTAATGGCAACCCGCGTAGACCGCGGGATAGGAGCCGGGGGCGCCGTTCTGCGGCTTGTTGTGCGACGCCTGCGTCACCTGGAATCCGGTGCTCGTGACGTTGATGCACTGCTGGGTGTCATCGCCCCAGTTGTTGTTCATGACGACGTACTTGCCGCCCTGGATGGTGGTCGAGCCGTACTTTTCGCAGATCGTCGTGTCGGCCCGTGCCGCCTGGCCGATCACGAGCGACGCCGCGACCGAGCCGAGCATTGCCAGGCTCGCCGTGATCACTCGCATCTTCATGTTCGGGACGATAGGCAGGGCATGTCTTCCGACGACACAGGGCGAGTTAGTAAAGCGTCAAAACTAATCGTCAGCCAGCGACAATGCCGTGACAGGGAGTGAAAATTACATGTTTTCCGATTTATCCGATTTTCCGATTGTTGGGTGGGCGTCATCGGGCGGAGGCGTCGGCCAGCACGTCGGCGACCGAGTCGAACACGGGGAACAGCCGGGTGAGGTTGGTCCAGCGCAGGATGCGCAGAACCTGTCCGCGCGGCCCGATGAGCGCGAGGTCGCCCTGCTTCTCACGCAGGTTGTGCATGAGCCGCACGAGCAGCCCCACGCCGGTGGTATCGATGAAATAAAGCTCGCTCACGTCGAGGGCGAGCCAGGGACCGCGGGCAGTGACCAGTTCGAGCAGCGGCTCGCGGAGCTCGCCCGCCGCATGCAGATCCAGCTCCCCGCGCAGCCCCATCACCGCCCAGCGGGTGTGATCAGGTGTGTTTACCGTCCACGTCTCCACGGTGGTTCCTTTCGTTCTCCTTGCCGTGGACGCGTCGAACGCGCTGTCATCGTCAAACAAGGCACCGACGAAGTAGGTCGTGCCCGACAAAGCATGCCCTGCGGTACGCGAGACTTCCAGTCGAGACCGCGCTCACGATGGGCAGCATTTGTCAAGCACTCTCGGCCACGCGCCATCGTCGCTGCGACAAGCGCGGGACAAGCTCTGTCTTACTGAGAGTAACGCCTTTCCCCCGCAGCGTCGATTCTGGAAGGTAAAGGCCCTCGTCGAACTCATGCGTGAATTACTTTAAAACCCTAATGTCGGGATTTGTGGGATTTATCTTGTCTGTACGAACATGGGGTGTCGTGGCGGTGATCGTGCTCGGGCTGGCCGCGGGTTCCGCACCCCTCGATCACGAGCTGACCAGGGCGGTCGGGATCGCGTACGAGAGCCGTGGGCGCTTCCCGTACTCTTGGGGCGGGGGGCACGCGGCGCTGCCCGGACCGTCCCTGGGGACCTGTCATGGCTATCACGGCGCTACGAAACCATGCCCCGCCGACAGAACGCGAGGGTTCGACTGCTCGGGATTCACCCGCTGGGTCTATCGGCTCGCCTTCGGCGCCGACGTCCTGGGGCCGGGCAACACCGACGACCACATCCGCAGGCTGCACCGCGTCCGCTCGCCACGGCCCGGTGATCTCGTCTTCTACGGCAGACAGAACAAGACCCACCATGTCGGCGTATATGTGGGGGGCGGAAAGATGATCAACGCGTTCGCGACCGGCACGAGGATCCGCGTGGACGACGTCACCGCGCTGGCCGACCTGCTCGGCTACTACCACTACAGGGATTGACGACCGCTCGGCGGAGACATCGCTGAGACCTGTGTCATTGCCGGATAAGGGTGGGAAAACACGATAGCTTGTTCTGCCGTGAGCAGCCGATGGGTGGGACCCGACGGGTACGAGATCGTGCCGGCGCACGTAGGCGGCCGGCAGGTCCTGCGCGTCCGCCGCCACGGCCGGCTCGTCGCCGACTGCCTGTCCGTCGAGGAGGTCGCCCGCCACGTCGACCTCGCCGACCTGTGCGAGCTGATCTCGTTTCCCGGACGGGACGCAGACGTGCGGACCGCCGCCCGATAGCCGGAGCATCCCTTCCAGCGTCTGGGCACCAGACCAGCGAGGGGGACTCCATGCACCTGATCGACGCGCCCTCGGCGCACCTGCCCGTGCGGGAGCCGCGTCGCGTCCTTCCCGCGGACATCCGTCTCGGTGTGGTCCTCGTGAGCGCGGCCCTTCTTGGAGTGGCCGCCTGCGGTTCGACCGGCTCGGGCGGCTCCGACGCCGTCTCCGAAACTCCGGTCTACGTGCTGAATCTCCACGACGCCGAGCAGGGCAGGGCCGATCGGCGGCCGAGGGACCTGGTGGTCTCCGAGTTCACCGCGTTGAACGGGGTGACCTGGCACAGCTGGGGGCCCACAAGGGCCGCCGGGGAGGGCAGGCTCAGCGGGTCGTGGTGCCTGCCCGGGTGCGCCGACACGCCGTACGACGCGACGGTGACGCTCAGCGGCGTGGTTCCGGTGCGCGGCAAGGGCTACTTCACCCGATATGAGATCACCGCCGATGTGCCCCCTGACCTGCGGGAACAGGCCGATCTCAGGGGGGTCATCCCCACGCCGGAGAGCACCGTCGGCTGATGCCTGCCGCGGCCGTACGGCGAGCCTGAGATCGAATTCGCATCACCGGTCGCGGGCGTGTACAGTTACACCTGTCCGCCAGCCGAGAGCGCAGGCGGCCTGCCCCTATAGCTCAGTCGGCAGAGCGTCTCCATGGTAAGGAGAAGGTCAACGGTTCGATTCCGTTTGGGGGCTCTGGCTGAAAAGTCCTGTCCGGGCGTTCTCGGATGGGGCTTTCGGCTTGGCGGGGTCCGGTCCATGTGCGCGAATTAACGTGCTGGTCGGGTATCCTTGCGTGGCCGGTTCAAGTTCGCCGGTCCAGGCGGAGTAGCTCAGTCAGGCAGAGCAAGCGGCTCATAATCGCTGTGTCGCCGGTTCAAGTCCGGCCTCCGCTACTACCCTCGCCGGTTTCGCGCACAATGCGGCTCCGGCTCGGGTTGTCCAGTAGTCCCAGACGCAGAAAGGCACTCCCACGTGGCTGCCACAGACGTTAGGCCGAAGATCACGCTGGCCTGCCAGGAGTGCAAGCACCGCAACTACATCACGCGGAAGAACCGGCGCAACGACCCGGATCGGCTTGAGCTGAAGAAGTACTGCCCGAACTGCAAGACGCACCAGGCGCACCGCGAGACCCGGTAGCGCCGACAGCTCCGGCCCAGTCAGACCGACGTAACCGGCGTTCCCGTGCGGGACGCCGGTTTTCGTGTCCGCATTCGTTCGGCTCCGCATCCGGTCGGAGCGGGCGGTCGGCCACGCTGTCCCACTGTGAGCCGTACGGCCGGTGCCTGCCGGCGTGCCCGCACACCTCACGGTTCGGGTGGATTCCGCCGGCGAGCGGTGACCGTCGGCCGGTGGGTCCTTACGCGGGACGGGCGCCGATCGGCTGCTACCGTCGCCTCGACAGCTCTTCGGCGTGAAGGAGCACGGGCCTGATGGCGTTGAACCGTGAGTTCGTCGGGCGGGCGTACAAGGCGTCCTCCCCCTACGAGGTATCCCGGGTGAAGATCGCGGAGTTCGCCGCCGCGATCGGTGACCAGAATCCGATCTATCACCACAGGGACGCCGCCGTCGCGGCCGGTCACCCCGACGTGGTCGCACCGCCGACCTTCCCCATCGTGTTCACCATGTCGGCGGCGGGCGAGGCGTTCGGCGACCCGGACCTCGGGCTCGACTTCACCATGGTCGTCCACGGTGAGCAGCGGTTCGAATACGAGCGCCCCGTCTACGCGGGAGACGAGCTGCACTGCACCACCACGATCACCGAGATCCGCAGCGTGGGCCGCAACGAGTTCCTGACCCTGTGCAGCGAGGTCACCACGGGCGGGGGCGACCTGGTGTGCCGGGCCTACAACACCATCGTCGAGCGAGGGGGAGCGGCATGACCACGACGGCCAGGCCGGGGACGGCGAAGGTCAGGTACGACGAGGTGGAGGTCGGCCAGGAGATCCCGGCCGCCGACTACCCGGTGCGCCGGGTGGACCTCGTGCGGTACGCGGGGGCCTCCGGCGACTTCAACCCCATCCACTGGAACGAGCGCCACGCCAAGGCGGTCGGACTGCCCGACGTCATCGCCCACGGCATGTACACCATGGCCCAGGGCGGGCGTTTCATCACCGACTGGACGGGCGACCCGGGCGCCGTGGTGGACTACGGCGTCCGTTTCTCGTCGATGGTCGTGGTCCCCGACGACGACGAGGGCGCCACCATCACGGTCAGTGGCCGGATCGAGGAGAAGCTCGAGGACAACCGGGTGATCGTGGTCCTCACCGCGAGATCCGGCGGCTCCCGGGTCCTGTCCAGGGCACGCGCCGTCGTACAACTCGCCTGATTCATCCCGTATGCCCCCGATTGGGTGGGGTGATGGTGGGTAGCGGTCGGGACGTGAACGAGCGAAACAGCACCCCCGACCGGCCCGAGCACGATCGGCCCGAATACGACCGGCCCGAATACGACCGGCCTGCACCCGGTCGGCCCGGACGGGATGACGCGGGGACGCGCATCGACGATCCGGTCGTCTCGCAGCGGGAAAGCGCGGACGTCGCCGGTGTCGCCGAGGAGGAGCAGGTGCCCGGCCGGACCGGGGACGCGATCGGCGGAGCGATGCCGCGGCCCCGGGCCGAGGCCGCCCGCGCTGCCACGGACGCCGTCGGCCCGGGGGAGGTCACGGAGACCAAACGCGACATCGCCCCCGGCGGCACGATCGAGACCGCGCTGACGCCGTCGGGGACGGAGTCGATGGTCGCCTCGCAACTCCTCTGGGACGGCGGCTCGGCCACGTCGAGGATCGACAGATCGATCGCGGAAGCGGCGGCGGACCCGGACGTGGACCCCGCCACGGACCCCGCCACGGACCCCGCTACGGACCTCGACAGGGGCACGGACAGGGGCACGGACAGGGGCACGGACAGGGGCACGGCCTCGGACGCGGGATCCGGCTCGGGCTGAGGTTGCGTACGGCTCCCGGGAAGGATGCCAATATCCTGGTCACGCGGGTCCGGCCGGTGCGGCCGGTGCCAGAGAACCCGATGAGGAGCCGCTGAGAGGACGCATGGCCGACCGGTTGGCAGAGGTACGGCTCGCGCCGTACACGACGTTGCGATTGGGCGGCCCCGCCCGGGCCTTCGTGGAGGCCCGTTCACCGGATGAGATCGTCGGCATCGTGGCCGGTGCCGACCGCGAGGGTGAGGCCGTACTGATCCTCGGCGGCGGCAGCAACCTCGTCGTGTCCGATGACGGATTCGACGGCCTCGCCGTACACGTGTCCAGCGAGGGGATCGACGTCGCCGGGGACGGCGAGCGGGTCGTGATCACAGTGCAGGCGGGGGAGGACTGGGACGCCCTGGTCGCCCGATGCGTCGACGAGGGATGGTCGGGGGTCGAGTGCCTGTCGGGGATCCCGGGCCGGGTGGGCTCCACGCCGATCCAGAACGTCGGCGCGTACGGCCAGGAGGTCGCTCAGACGATCGTCGGCGTCCGCGTCTACGACCGGACGACCGGGCGGACACGTGACCTGACGCCCGCCGAGTGCGGCTTCGCCTACCGGCACAGCGCGTTCAAGGACGACCCGGGACGGCACGTCGTACTGGCGGTCACCTATGCCCTGCACCGGTCGGAGCTGTCGGGGCCGATCGCGTACAAGGAACTGGCGGTACGGCTCGGCGTGAAGCTGGGCGACCGGGTGCCGCTGGCGCAGGCCCGCGCCGCCGTGCTCGACCTGCGCCGGGGCAAGGGCATGGTGCTCGATTCCGGCGATCCGGACACCCGCAGCGCCGGATCGTTCTTCACCAACCCCATCCTCACCGCGGCGCAGGCCGCCGACCTGGGGCGGCGCGCCCCCGGCCATCCCCGATGGGAGATGCCGGACGGCTCGGGCGCGGTCAAGGTGCCGGCCGCCTGGCTGATCGAGAACGCGGGGTTCCCCAAGGGGTACGAAAAGGGCGCGGTGCGCATCTCGACCAAGCACACGCTGGCCCTCACCAACCCCACGGGCACGGCGTCCACCCGCGACCTGCTGGCCCTGGCCAGGGAGGTCCGTGACGGCGTGCACGAGAAGTTCGGGGTGCTGCTCGTGAACGAACCCGTGTTCGTGGGGGTCTCCCTCTGAGGAGCCGAGGTCCCGAGAGGCCCGGATAAGACCTGATAAGTCGGCGTGACGGTGTCTTAGGAGTCCTACGCCCGAAGAAGGGGCGATAGACGGCCGATAGATAAGGCGTCCGCCCGATGTGGCGGGAGGGGCCTTAGGCCGAACCTTGAGTGTGTAAACGAATACGCACGCAAGGAGAGACCACGATGGGTCCGGAACTGCACTACGAGCTCATCAAGAGCCGTTCCGCCGAGCTGAGGGAGGAGGCCGCCAGGCAGCGTCTCGCGCGCCGGGCGCTGGCCGCGAAGAAGAAGGACGAGCGGTCGGGCGGCGCGCGGCGGCGTTCGCGTGCCGACTTCGGCAAGCTCTCCACGTCATGACCCGCGTTCGTAGGCCCGGCCGGACCCTCCCTCCCGGCCGGGCTTGGCGGCCCCCTGAATGGGCTCGAATAGGCTCTGACATGCCGTTAAGCGCGGGGCGAACCCCCAAAAAAACGGGCGAAATGCCGTGAAGGGCGTGACATGCTGGAAGCCATGACGTCCCGCGCAGTGAGCCCCGTTTTCGTCGGCCGGGAAGTGGAACTGGAGGCCTTGAGGGAGGCCTTCGACCAAGCACGCAAGCAGGCCATGGCGGCGGTGCTCCTCGGTGGCGAGGCCGGTGTCGGGAAGACCCGGCTGATCGGCCGTTTCGTCGAGCAGGCGGGTCAGGCGGACGCCCACGTGCTGGTCGGGGGCTGCGTGGAACTGTCCGCCGAGGGCCTCGCCTACGCCCCGTTCACCGCGGCGCTGCGCCAGCTCGTCAGGGAGACGAGTGCGGCCGAGGTGGCCGCGCTCCTCCCGGAGGGTGCGGGCCGCGACCTGGCCCGGCTGCTGCCGGAGTTCGGCGAGCCCAGTGGGGACGGCGAGACGGAGACGGCCCGCGCCAGGCTCTTCGAGCTGATCCTCATGCTGCTGGAACGGCTCGCTGAGCGGCGGCCCGTGGTGCTCGTCATCGAGGACATCCACTGGGCCGACCGGTCGAGCCGCGACCTGATCGCGTTCCTCAGCCGCAACCTCAGGACCTCGCCGGTCCTCATGGTCATGACCTACCGGTCCGACGAGCTGCACCGCACCCATCCCCTCAGACCGGTGCTCGCCGAGCTGGGCCGGGTCGACGGCGTCATCCGCGTCGAGCTGCCACGCTTCACCCAGGACGAGGTCGCCGCGCAGATGGCGGGAATCCTCGGCGTCACCCCGGAACTCGCCCGGGTGGACACGGTGTTCGAGCGCAGCGGCGGCATCCCGCTGTTCGTGGAGGCCCTGCTCGACTCCGGTGACGACTGCTCGGTCCCTGACTCGCTCCACGACCTGATCCTCGGCTCCATCGAGCGGCTGCCCGAGGAGACCCAGCGGGTGCTCCGTACGGCCGCCGCCGGGGGCGTCCGGGTGGGGCACGCGCTGCTCGCCGCGGTCAGTGTGCTGTCCGACACCGAGCTCGAGGACGCGCTGCGGCCCGCGATCGCGGCCAACGTCCTGCAGGTGGCCGACGGGGGAGCGTACGCGTTCCGGCACGCGCTCATCCGTGAGGCCGTGCACGACGAGCTGCTGCCGGGCGAGCATGCCCGGATGCACGCGCGGTACGCCGAGGAGATCGAGCGGGACCGGTCGCTCGTTCCGCCCGGCCGGGCCGTCATCGAGATCGCCCATCACTGGTACTCGGCGCGCAACGACCTGTGGGCGTTGATGTCGGCCTGGGAGGCGGCGGGAGAGGCCGCCAGATCGTTCGCGTACACCGAGCAGATCCAGCTGCTCGAACGCGTGCTGACCCTGTGGGACAAGGTGCCGGACGCCGCCGAGCGCATCCACGTCGACCATGTGACGATCCTGGAACGTGCCTCCGAGGCGGCGCACGTCAGCGGCGACATGGACCGTGCCCTGAAGTTCGTCCGGGCGGCGCTGCACGAGCTCGACGAGAACACGGCGCCCGAGCGGGTGGCCGAGCTGCTGGTGCGCCGGGCCAACGTCAAGAGCCAGAAGGGCAAGCCCGGCTCGCTCGACGACCTCCGCCATGCCGAGCGCCTGGTCCCGCTGCCGACCGAGGCGCGGGTCAACGTGCTGACCCGGCTGGGCACGGTGCTCATGGCGGCCGACGAGCGAGTCGAGGGGGCCGCCGTCACCCACGAGGCGCTGCGCATCGCCCGACAGATGGGCGACGAATGCCAGGAGGCCGATCTGCTGATCAACCTGGCGCTCGGTCACTCCATGGCCGGAGACATGGAGACGACGTTCACGCTCAACGAACGTGCCCTGGCCATCGGGAAGCGGCTGGACGCCCCCCGCATCGTGCTGCGCGCGCTGGCCAACAACGTGGACGCGCTCGACAACCTCGGCCGGTCGGAGGAGGCGGTCGCGCTCGCCGTCGAAGGGGAGAAGCTCGCCCGGCGGTACGGTCGTTACCGCCATCAGGGGGTGTTCATCGCCAACAACCGGGCGGAGGCGCTGGCCTCGCTCGGCCGCTGGGATGAGGCCATCCAGGTCGTCGAAGGCGCGGTCACGATGGGCTCGGCGCCGCGTAATCGCTGGCATCTGCTGCGGGTGCACGCGGAGATCGCCATCGCCCGAGGTGAGGGGGATCTCGCGCGGGAGTTCCTCACCGAGGTCGGCGCCTTCACCCCGCAGAGGGACGAATGGGCCCAGGAGCGGACGAACAACGCCCGCCTGCTGCTGGCCTGGCACCTGATGCGCGGTGAGCCGCTGAACGCGCTGGAGGCCGCGGTGAGCACGCTGGCCGATCCGCCGCCGTCGAGCAAGGCCATGCTGGGCTGGCGGCTGCTCGCCCTGATCCGGCTCGTCTGCGATGCCGCCGAACCCGTCGACGCCGGCCGGGCCGGGGCGCTGCGCGCCAGGACCGACGAGCTGGCGGCCGTCATGGGAGGCAACGGCCCGGTGAGCGAGGCCTTCCGTCTGGTCTACCACGGTGACTTCGACGCGGCCGCCCAGGCGTGGCAGCGGATGGGGCGGCCGTATGTCCGGGCCGAGGCGCTGCTGCAGGCGGCGGTCGTAGCCGCCACATCAGGTGATCGCGAAGGGGCCGCGGCCCGGCTGCGCGAGGCGCATCCGCTCGCCCTGGCCCTGCGGGCCACCCCGCTGGTGACCCGGATCGAGACCCTCGCCCGCCGCGTCGGCGCGCCTCTGTGCGAAGCTCCCGTACGGCAGGCCGCCCCCGCCGCGCAGACGGCCACCCCGGCGGCGCTGACGCGGCGCGAGTTGGAGGTGCTCCGGCTGGTGGCGGCCGGGCGGAGCAACCGCGACATCGCGGCCGAGCTGTTCATCTCCGCCAAGACCGTCAGCGTCCACGTGTCGAACATCCTCCCGAAGCTGGGCGTCTCCACCCGGGCCGAGGCGGCGGCAGCCGCCCACCGCCTGTCCCTCCTGAGCTGAACTACCTGAGCAGGGGTTCCGCCAGCAGAAGGACGCCGAAGGCGGCGAAGGCCGCGGCCGCGCCGTACCTGATCCACTTTTCGGGGAGATGGGCGCCGAGCCAGCGGCCGACGAGGATGGCCAGCGCGTCGGCGGCGACCATGCCGATCGTCGAGCCGATCCACGTGCCGAGCCAACCGTGCTGGGTGGCCAGCGTGATCGTCGCGAGCATGGTCTTGTCGCCGAGCTCGCTGAGGAAGAACGCGGCGGTGACGGCGAAGAACGCGTTCCGCCTGGTTCTGGCCGCCTTGGCCGACTCCTCCTCGGTGAGCTCGTCGCCGCGCAGCGTCCAGGCGGCGAAGCCGAGGAACGCCAGGCCGCCGACGATCGAGATGGCCGTGGTCGGCAGTGCGTCGCCGACCACCCGGCCGAGGGCCACGCTGGCGAGATGCACGGCCGCCGTCGCGAGCGTGATGCCGGCCAGCACCGGCAGCGGTTTGAACCTGGTCGCGAAGGTCAAGGCCATGAGCTGGCTCTTGTCGCCGAGCTCGGCCACGAAGATGACCACGAGGGAGATCCAGAAGGCTTGCACCGGCCGCCTTTCCGTAAGGTGCGGCCGGGCCGTTGTTCCGTACCCATGGGAGTAGGGGACAGTTCTTCGGCCCGGCAGCATGATGGACATGACTGTCGGGCCGAAGGTCTCGTCCGCCACACGGGCTCCACGACCGGGCACGACGGGCGCGAACGCCCGGGCCAGTATGTCGATCAGTGGATTTCGGACTACTCCCCTTCGGGTGCCCCCGAGTGTAGCCGGTCCCCCGCAAGTCGCCTAGCCGCCCTCCGGGGTCGACGCGCCGGTCGGCCGGCTCACCGCGCTGGCCGCTCGGAGATCACCCGCAGGCGGCCCATCGAACCACGCGCCGTCGCCCTCCCCCGCAACGACGTCGAAGTCGATCCGAGACCGCCTGCCATCGGACCGAGAATCAAGGTCGACTTCTGCCGACGTGATGCCGGACGGCCAGACCTGCCAAAATCCCCGGTGGGATCTCGGCTCGGGTGGGTTTGGACTCTGTCGGACCCGTCGGGGATGCTGGGAGCGTGCCGACTATGACTACTCCGCTCGCGGAGGTCGCGACCTCCAACGCGTCGTTGCGTGCGTTCCTGCACGGATTGCCCGGGGTCGACCGGGTGGGCGCGGATGCCCGGGCCGCGATGCTGGGCACGCGATCGATCAAGACCACGGCCAAGCGGCAGGCCATCGATCTGGCCGTCCGCATGGTCGACCTCACCACGCTCGAAGGCGCGGACACCCCGGGCAAGGTCAGGGCGATGTGCGCCAAGGCCGTGCGACCCGACCCGGCCGACCCCTCCGTGCCGTCCGCCGCCGCCGTCTGCGTCTACCCCGATCTCGTCGCGACGGCCGTACAGGCCCTCCGGGGCACCGACGTGAAGGTGGCGTCGGTCGCGACGGCGTTCCCCAGCGGACGTTCGTCGCTCGAGGTGAAGGTGGCCGAGACCCGGCTCGCGGTCGCGACCGGGGCCGCCGAGGTCGACATGGTGATCGACCGCGGTGCTTTCCTGGCCGGTGACTACCTCAAGGTCTTCGAGGAGATCGCCGCCGTCAAGGCCGCCTGCGGAGGCGCGGGGGAGAACGGCGAAGGCGGCGCCCACCTGAAGGTGATCCTGGAGACCGGCGAACTCGCGACGTACGACAACGTGCGGCGCGCGTCCTGGCTCGCGATGATCGCGGGTGGGGACTTCATCAAGACCTCGACCGGCAAGGTGTCCCCGGCCGCGACGCTGCCCGTGACGTTGATCATGCTGGAGGCCGTACGCGACTTCGCCCGGCGGACCGGACGGAAGATCGGCGTCAAGCCCGCCGGCGGCATCCGCACCACGAAGGACGCGATCAAATATCTGGTGCTGGTCAACGAGACGGCAGGCCCCGACTGGCTCACCCCCGACCTGTTCAGGCTCGGCGCTTCGTCGCTGCTCAACGATCTGCTGATGCAGCGCCAGAAGATGGCCACCGGCCGATACGCCGGCCCCGACTACTTCACACTCGACTAGAGGCTGACGTGATGTTCGAGTACGCACCCGCACCGGAGTCGCGGGACATCGTCGACATCAGGCCGTCGTACGGCCTGTTCATCAACGGCGAATGGGTCGAGTCGCAGGGGGATGAGCGCCACAAGACGATCAACCCGGCGACCGAGGAGGCCCTCGCGGAGATCAGCTGGGCGAGCGAGGCCGACGTCGACCGGGCCGTCCAGGCCGCACGCAAGGCGTTCACCACCTGGTCCGCGCTGCCGGGCGCCGAGCGGGCCAAGTACATCTTCCGGATCGCCAGGATCATCCAGGAACGGGCGCGGGAACTGGCCGTGCTGGAGTCGCTGGACAACGGCAAGCCGATCCGGGAATCGCGTGATGTGGACCTGCCGCTGGTCGCGGCGCACTTCTTCTACTACGCCGGATGGGCCGACAAGCTCGCGTACGCGGGGTTCGGCCCGAGGCCGGCAAATGGGCAGAGTGGGGCGGACCCGAGGCCGCTCGGCGTGGCCGGGCAGGTCATCCCGTGGAACTTCCCGCTGCTCATGCTGGCCTGGAAGATCGCACCTGCGCTGGCCTGCGGGAACACGGTGGTGCTCAAACCCGCAGAGACCACCCCGCTGACCGCGCTCGCGTTCGCGGAGATCTGCCGGCAGGCGGATCTGCCGCCCGGCGTGGTCAACATCGTGACCGGTGCGGGCGCCACGGGAGCCGCGCTGGTCGCACACCCCGGCGTCGACAAGGTGGCCTTCACCGGCTCGACCGAGGTCGGTCGGCAGATCGCCAGGAACCTGGCCGGGACGCGCAAGAAGCTGACCCTGGAGCTGGGCGGCAAGGCCGCCAACATCGTGTTCGAGGACGCGGCGCTGGACCAGGCGGTCGAGGGCATCGTCAACGGCATCTTCTTCAACCAGGGCCACGTCTGCTGCGCCGGGTCGCGGCTGCTCGTCCAGGAGTCGATCGCGGGCGAGCTGCTGGACGCGCTGAAGCGGCGGCTCGCCACGCTCAGGCTCGGCGACCCGCTCGACAAGAACACCGACATCGGCGCGATCAACTCGGCGGCCCAGCTCGCCAAGATCCGGGAGCTGTCGGCGGCAGGGGAGTCAGAGGGCGCCGAGCGGTGGTCGCCGCCGTGCCCGCTCCCGGACCGCGGGTTCTGGTTCCCGCCGACCGTCTTCACGGGCGTGGCCCAGTCGCACCGCATCGCCAGGGAGGAGATCTTCGGCCCGGTGCTGTCGGTGCTGACGTTCCGTACCCCGGCCGAGGCCGTCGAGAAGGCCAACAACACGCCGTACGGACTGTCCGCCGGCGTCTGGACGGAGAAGGGGTCGCTCATGCTGTGGACGGCCTCCCGGCTCCGGGCCGGCGTCGTGTGGTCCAACACGTTCAACCGATTCGACCCCGCCTCGCCGTTCGGCGGCTACAAGGAGTCCGGTTATGGCCGCGAGGGAGGCCGTCACGGGCTGGCGGCCTACCTGGATTGGAAGCTGGCATGAGTGAGCGGCTGGCCGTGCGCAAGACGTACAAGCTGTTCGTCGGCGGTGCGTTCCCGCGTTCTGAGAGCGGAAGGTCGTATGTCGTGACCTCGGCCAAGGGCGATTTCCTGGCGAACGCGGCCCGGGCCTCGCGCAAGGACGCCAGGGACGCGGTGGCCGCTGCGCGCAAGGCGTTCCCCGGATGGTCCGGCGCCACCGCCTACAACCGGGGGCAGATCCTCTACCGCGTCGCCGAGATGCTGGAGGGGCGCCGCGCGCAGTTCGTCGCCGAGGTCGTGCAGGCCGACGGGGTCGCGGCGAAGAAGGCCGGCGAACTGGTGGACGCCGCGGTCGACCGGCTGGTGTGGTACGCGGGCTGGTCCGACAAGATCGGCGCGGTCCTCGGCTCGGCCAACCCGGTCGCCGGGCCGTACTTCAACCTGTCGAGCCCGGAGCCGACCGGGGTGGTCGCGGTCCTGGCGCCGCCGGCGGCGCCCCTGCTCGGGCTGGTGAGCGTGATCGCTCCGGTGATCGTGACGGGCAACACGTGCGTGGTGGTGGCCTCCGAGCGCGCCCCGCTGCCCGCGATCACGCTGGCCGAGGTGCTGGCCACCTCCGACCTGCCGGGCGGCGTGGTCAACGTGCTGACCGGGTTCCAGGCGGAGATCGCCCCGTGGCTGGCGGGTCACATGGACGTCAACGCGATCGATCTCACCGGCGCCGGCCCGGAGCTCGCGGTGACCTGTGAGGAGCTGGCCGCCGAGAACCTCAAGCGGGTGCTGCGTCCGCCGACCGCCCCGATCGACTGGATGGCAGAGCCGGGCATCGAGCGGATGGCCGCCTTCCTGGAGACCAAGACCGTCTGGCACCCGATCGGCACCTGACGGCTCCCGTCAGCGGGCCTGCAGCGCGTCCAGGGCCACGGCCATGGCGATGACCAGCCGACGGTCGAGCCGGGGATCGTGGATCTCGATCGCGTAGCGGTCGCGCAGGCCCCACCGGCGGTCCACGGAGAACGCGATCGAGGCGCCGATGCTGAAGTCGAAGTGGTACGGCAGCCACGACAGCGAGTCGGTGAACCGGCGCAGCAGCGCGACCGGCAGGTTGCGCTCGTGCCCCACGTACGTGGGCAGGCCGGGCTGCTGGAGGTGCCAGGTGGAGCGCAGCAGCGACCGGCCGAAATCCTTGCGGAACATGCCGATGGGCGTGCCGGTCTCGTCGACCACGTCGTACCCGCTGGCCAGGTCGATCACCTTGCGGGCCTTGAAGCCGGCGAGCACCCGCTCGCGGGACTCGTCGGTGTAGAGCGTCACCTGCTCTTTGAGCGCGATCCGTTTCTGTTCCGCGAAGGCCACGACCGGCCCTTCCGAGCCGCCGGGCCCGGCCACATGGACGACGTACCGGTTCACCATCATGGTGATCTTCTGTCGCAGCAGCAGCCTGGTCTGCCCCTGCAGTGCCGAGATATCCACGTGAATCTCCATCGACGGATCGGTCTCCCCCTATATGCCCTAATCGACCGGGAGATCACCGGCGGATTTCGTCGCGCGGACTCAGGGTTTTCTCGGGGTTACGTCAGGGTCTCCGGTGGAACCGGGAACTCACGGCAATCCGTTTGACCGGGTGACGAAGGGAGTTCGGTGATGTACCGATCGAGACGGCACAAGATGATCGCCGGCGTGTGCGGCGGCATCGCGGAGCGGTTCGGCATGCGGCCGACGACGGTGCGGCTGCTCTTCCTGCTCTCGTGCATCCTGCCGGGACCACAGTGCGTGATCTACCTCATCATGTGGGTCCTGGTGCCGAAGGAGCCGGAGCGGCCCGGCTACTACTGACGACCATCGGTGAACGCCTCCCGGCGGGCGGCATATGCTCGCATCGGAGAGGTGACGTGATTATGCGGGAACGGCCCCTGGCGCTGATCCAGGACGACCTGGTCGACTACGAAAAGGCCATGGAACGCATGGCCACGCTGGTCCGGGAACGGCAGGATGACGAGCGGCCCGACACACTGTGGCTGCTCAGCCATCCGGCGGTCTTCACGATCGGCAAGCGCACACCGGCGGAGCATCTGCCCGACCCGACGCACGGCATCCCCGTCGTGTCCACCGGCAGGGGCGGGCAGCTCACCTATCACGGTCCCGGCCAGCTGGTCGGCTACCTGATCGTGAAGCTGCGGGTCGGCGAGGGTGTCGTGGACTACATCCGCGAGGTGGAGACGCGCCTGGTCGAGGCGCTGGGCAAGCTCGGCGTGCCGGCCGAGCGCCGCGACACGCCGCCCGGATCGGAGCTGCTCACCGGGGTCTGGACCCGGAGCACCGGACGGAAGATCGTCTCCATCGGCATGCGCTCCAGCCGATCGGTCACCAGCCATGGTTTCGCCCTCAACGTCGACGGCGACCTGACCCCGTGGGACCTCGCGATCCCGTGCGGAATGCCGGATGTCGAGATGACCTCGATCGTCCGGGAGGTCGGCGGGGCGTCGATGGACGAGACCAGGACCGCGGTCGCCGACGCGTTCGAGGCCTCCTGAGCCGAGGCGACTTTCCGCCGCGGCACGCTGGGTAGGGGACCGGCATGCCGCTGTTCGTCGGGACCTCCGGATGGCAGTACGCCGACTGGCGTGACGTGCTCTATCCCGGGGTGGCGCAGCGGCGCTGGCTGGAGCGGTACGGCGAGGTGTTCGCGACCGTCGAGAACAACAACGCGTTCTACCGGTTGCCGAAGCAGGAGACGTTCGAGGCATGGCGCGACCGCACCCCCGACGACTTCGTGATGGCGGTCAAGGCCAGTCGGTTCCTCACCCACATCAAGCGGCTGGCGGACCCGGAGGAGCCGGTCGAGCGCCTGATGGGCGTCGCCGCCGGGCTCGGCGGCAAGCTCGGCCCGGTCCTGCTGCAGCTGCCGCCGACGATGCACGCCGACGCGGAACGCCTCGGGCGCTGCCTGGCCCGCTTCCCTGCCGGGGTGCGGATCGCGGTGGAGCCGCGGCACGCCTCGTGGTGGACCGATGAGGTACGCGATGTGCTCGCCTCTGCCGGAGCCGCGCTGTGCTGGGCCGATCACCTCGGGCGGCCGGACGGCCCACTGTGGCGCACCGCCGACTGGGCGTACCTGCGGTTCCACGAGGGGGCTGCCCGGCCGTGGCCGAGCTACGGGGCACGCGCGCTGCGGAGCTGGCTCGACCGGCTGGGCGACGTCCCGGACGCCTACGTGTACTTCAACAACGATCCCGGCGGCGCGGCCGTACGGAACGCGATCGCGTTCGCCGACCTGGCCCGCGCCGCCGGACGACCGGTGGCCCGGGCGGGCCCGCTGCCGTGATGCTGCCGTGATGCTGCCGTGACAGGTCGTGACAGTCGTGACGGCGCCGTGATCAGGACGAGCCGGCGTCGTTGACGGCTTCGAGGGCGACCGGGCGGCGGGTGGTCTCGGCCGGGGACCTCAGCCGGCCGCGTACGGCCGAGCCGAGGAAGGCCAGCCCGAACACGAATCCGACGAACAGCGCGATGGAGGCCCCGGCCGCGATGTCCCACCGCGTGGAGAGCCAGACCCCGGCCAGGCCGCAGCCGACGCCGATCACGGCCGAGATCGGGAAGAGCAGCGCCAGCCGGTCGGTGAGCAGCCGCGCGGTGGCGGCCGGCCCGACGAGCAGGGCCACGGCCAGGATCGCGCCGAGAGCGGGCACGGTCACCACGACCGTCACCTCGATGACGGCGAGCAGGATGAAGTCGAGCACCAGCGTGGGCAGCCCGGCGGCCGACGCCCCGACAGGGTCGAACGCGGAGAACAGCAGCTCCTTCCCGAGCGCGGCCAGCACGATCACGACCGCCACGGCGACGACCAGCGTCGAGGTGAGGTCGGCCGTGCTCACCGCCAGGATGTCACCGACCGTGTAGTGCGTCAGATCCTTGGAGAACCCGTCCTGGGCGGACACGAGCACGACGCCGAGAGCGAATCCGCCGGACAGCGCGATGCCGGTCGCCGCGGTGAGGTCCTGCCCGCGTGCCCGGGAGAACGCGACGATCGCGAGGACGATCAGCAGGCCGAACAGGCCGCCGCCGAGGTAGAGGTCGATGCCGAGCAGGGTGGCGATGACGACCCCGGGGAAGGTCGCGTGGGTCAGCGCCATGGTGAAGAACGGCAGTCGCCGTACGATCACGAGGACCCCGACCAGGCCGCCCAGCGCGCCGACCAGCGCCGCCTCGGTCATGGCCCGGTGCACCGTCGAGTCGAACCAGCTCATATCAGTCAAGATCACGCGGGCTCGACCTCCCCGGAGACCGCTCTCGACACTCGGCTCCTGGCCAGTCTGCGCCGCAGGATCCCGGCCGCGAACGCCAGGACGTACATCGCGACGAGGACCAGCACGACCGTGCCGCCGGAGGCGAGCCGCAGGCCATGGCTGACGGCGGCCTCGTAGCTCACGGCGAGCCCGAGCCAGCCGCCCGCCGCGCCGATGAGGCAGGCGAGCGGCACGATGACCGCCAGCCGATCGGACAGGGCGCGGGCGGCGGCGGCCGGCACGATCAGCAGTGCGATCACCAGGACCGTGCCGACCGCGCGCACCGAGGCCACGACCACGAGCGCGATGGCGGCGTTCAGGACCAGGTCGAGCAGGCCGACGCGGACGCCCGCCGCCCGGGCGCCCTCGGGGTCGAACATGCGCAGCATCAGCGGCCGCCGCAGCACGGCCAGCAGGGCCACGACGAGCACGGTCACCACACTGGTCTGTACGAGCTGCTCCTCGGTGACGGTGAGCACCCGGCCGAACAGGAACGCGGTGAGGTCGGCGGCGTAGCCGCTGCGCCGTGACACCAGCGCCACCCCGACGGCGAACAGCGTGGTGAGCAGCATGGCGAGCGCGGCGTCCTCGCTCACCCGGCGGGCGAACAGCGTGAGCAGGGCCGCCGTGACGGCCCCCGCGACCAGCGCGCCCCAGAAGATGCCGTCGTCCCCGGCCAGGATGTAGCCGATCACCACGCCGGGGAACACGGTGTGGGTGAGGGTGTCGGTGACGAACGCGAGGCGGCGGAGCAGGACCAGCACCCCGACCGTGCCGGCGAGCGCGCCGAGGATCACCAGCTGGGTCAGCGCCCGGGCCATGAACGGCAGCTGGAACGGCTCGAACAGAATGTTCATGTACGCGTCACGATCACTCGGTCGCCGCGCAGCTCCAGCGCCTGCCCGCCGTACGCCGCACGCAGCCGTTCGGGGGTGAGCACGGACTCGGTCGGGCCGAAGCCGTACTGATGCCGGTTGAGCAGGCACACCTCTTCGCAGGCCAGGTGCGCGATCGCCAGATCGTGCGTGCTGATGACGACGGCGGTGCCCTGCTCCTTGAGCGCCGCCATCGCCTCCAGCAGGGCGTGCTGGCTGACCGCGTCGACGCCGTTGAACGGCTCGTCGAGCAGCAGCAGCCGGGGGCGGGCGGCGATCGCCCGGGCGAGCAGCACGCGCTGGCGCTGGCCGCCGGACAACGTGCCGAACCTGTCGCGGGCCCGGCCGGCCAGCCCGACCCGTTCCAGGGCGGCGGCGACCTCGGCCCGGTCACCGGCGGAGGGACGGCGCAGCCAGCCGATCTTCCGATACCGGCCCATCATCACGACCTGCTCGACCGACACCGGGAAGTCCGGGTCGAGCGTGTCCGCCTGCGGCACGTAGGCCACCTCGCGCCGCGCCCGTGCGGGGGTCGTGCCGAGCACCTCGATCCTGCCGCGCACGACGGGCACGAGGCCGAGGATCGCCTTGATCAGTGTGGACTTGCCCGCGCCGTTCGGGCCGATCAGCGCGACCGCCTCGCCCGGGTGGACGACGCCGTCCAGCTCCTCCAGCGCCGGGACGTCCCCGTAGGCCACGCAGGCCCGGTCGAGCACGAGCGCCGCCGTACGGCCCGGCTGTTCCAACGTGACCTGGCCGGTAGTGGTTTCCTCGGTCATTCCACCGGTTCCTTCAGGGCGTTGACGATGGTGTCGGTGTTGTGCCTTTCCATCTGCAGGTAGGTGGCCCCGGCCGATCCCTCGGGGCCGAGCGTGTCGACGTAGAGCGAGTCCTCTCCGGCCACGACCTTCACCCCGGTCTCCCGTCCGATGGCCTCGGCCGTCTTCGGCGGCAGCGACGCCTCGGAGAACACGGCGGTCACGCCGGCGGCCTTGATCTTGGCGGCCAGGTCGGAGATCTGCCTGGCGGACAGCTCGGCGGAGGTGTCGAAGCTGGGGATGATCGACCCGACGAAGGTCAGGTTGTACCGATCGATGTAGTAGCCGAAGGCGTCGTGGTTGGTCACCAGCTTGCGCCGATCGGCGGGGATCGACTCGATCTTCTCGGCGATCTCCGCGTCCAGCTCCTTGAGCTTGGCCGCGTAGATGGACAGATTGCGCTGGTAGGTCGGCCTGTCGGTGGGATCGGCCTCGGCGAACCCCGTCATGATGTTGGCCGCCATGATCTCGGCGTTCCGCGGGTCGTGCCAGATGTGGGGGTCGCCGTCCGCGTGCTCGGAGTCGTCTCCCTTGCGGATCCGTACGTCCCGGCTGGCGTCCACCACGGTGCCTTTGAACCCCGCCGCGTCGATGACCGGGTCCAGCCACTTCTCCAGGCCCACGCCGTTCTTCACGATGACGTCGGCCTCGGCGATGGCCTGGATGTCCAGCGGGGACGGCTCGTAGTCGTGCGGGTCGACGTTCGGCTTGAGGATCTGGTGGAGCTCCACGCTGTCACCGCCGACGTTGCGGGCGAAGTCGGCCACCTCGGTGGTCGTCGCCACGACCTTCAGCTTCCCCGTGGCGGTGGCCCCCGAGGAGTTCTCGGAGCCGCCGCAGGCGGTCACGAGGAGCACTGCGAGCATGGCGAGCACCGCTGACGACGATCGGGACAGTAGCGATAACACCTCGGGCTCCTCAGGAAGTTTGTGTAGTTGAGGGAAGCTACCGCCGAATCGTGACGCAAATGAAAATGATTGTCAAATGCACTCCGATGTCCTCGGCCGCGCGGCACGGCCGGCCGTACGGACGAAATCGCAAGATCGTTAAAGATGTTCTCGCAGGTCAAGCGGGTGTTGTGCGAGAAAGTGCAAGATCACGAACCGGGTTCGCCGAGGTGGCGGGGCGGGTGTGCGAGAAAACGCAAGATCACGGGGAGGGGGTGGTTGGGGAGGTGAGGGTCTTCTTCCCTCCGACATGATCGGCTCTGCCGTGGGCAGGCGGACCGTGTCAACGAACCGCAATCACAGCGTGGAGGAGGGGTGAAATGGTCATCCTGGGCGTTCTTCTCATCCTGGCCGCCGTCGCGGCCATGGCCGGAGTGTGGATGGACGGCACCGGGGGCACCACCCCGATCACCGTCCTGGACCGGACGTTCAACCTGACCCCGTTCGAGCTGTTCGCCGCGGGCGCGGCGGCGGGGATCGTCTTCATGATCGGTCTCGGCCTCGTCGGCGCGGGTTTGCGCCGTACCACTGCTCGGCATCGCCGCCGGCGTGAGGAACGGCGATCGGAACGCGAACGGCTGAACCGGCTGGAGTCCGAGAAGCGCGATCTGGAACGCCGGCTGCGGAACATCAGGACGGCCCCCGAGGACGCGCCGCGCCCTGCTTCCGAGAGCCCCGCGACCGCCGACCGCCTGGTGGCGGACGGTTCCCGAGCAGACGGCTCCCGGGCGGCCGACGATCGCGCCGGCGCGCGGCGTTGACGGACCGGCGCCGGCTCACATCGAGCGGCCGACTCCGCAGAGGAACCAGGTCGGCGTGGCCCGTCCGGCGGACCCGGCCAGGGGCTCCTGGTCGGGGCGCCACTCGTCCTCCCGTACGAGACCCGGTTCGACGAGCTCGAACCCGTCGAACATCCCCAGGATCCGCTCCCGGCTTCTGAGCGTCACGCTCATGTTGGCGTCGCGGTAGACCTCGGCCGCCTGATGCGCGGTGTCGGGCCGCTCCTCCGCGGTCACGTGCGACAGCACCAGATAGCTCCCGCGTGGTACGGCATCGCGCAGCCTGCCGATGAGATCGTCGGGTTTGTCGCTGTCGGAGATGAAGTGCAGCACGGCGACCAGCAGGATCGCGACGGGCTCGGTGAAGTCGATCAGTGAGTTCAGTTCGGGGTCGTCGAGGATGGCCTCCGGATCCCGCAGATCGCCCTGCACGGCGATGGTGTTGGTCGTGCTGGACAGCAGGGCCCTGGCGTGGCTGAGCACCACGGGATCGTTGTCCACGTAGGCGACCTGGGTTCCGGGGTCCACCTCCGCCGCGACCTCGTGGACGTTGCCCTGGGTGGGCAGGCCCGCGCCGATGTCGACGAACTGCCGGATGCCGGCCTCGGCGACCAGATAGCGGACGGCTCTGCGCAGGAACGCGCGGTTCTGCCTCGCCAGCTCGCGGGCCTCGGGTGCGATGGTCAGAACGCGCTCGGCGGCCTCCCGATCGGTTGGAAAGTTGTCCTTGCCCCCAAGGAAGTAGTTGTACATGCGGGCGGCGTTCGGGATGTGCGAGTCGATGCCCGTGGGCACCGCTGCGTCCTCGGCCAAGCGCCGTCTCCTCTCACTGAATCGAGAGATCCTCCTACCGCGAGCATATGGGCCGATGACAGCCAATCAAGAGATTTCAGACCGAATGAGTCGTTCTCGCTCCCGTTCCGGCCCGTGCCGACGACCGAGGACGCGGCTCGGCCACGTGTACGGGATGGGCCAGCACCGAGTGATGGCAGTAGCCGAGGGCGTTCCAGGGGGTCTGCTCCGGCTGGGTGCGCCCCTGGTCGTCGGTGGCCCGGACCCGGATCACGTGATCACCGGGTTGGGCGTCCCAGCGGAACTGCCAGCGCACCCAGACACCCGGCTCCCGTCGGGTGTCGACGTCGGCGGCGTGCCAGGGGCCGTCGTCGACGCGGTAGTGCACCGCGTCGACGAGGTGCTCGCCGGCGAACGCCCGCCCCCGCACGATGTTCCGCCCCGGGAACAGCTGGGCGGGCCAGGGCAGCTCCACCAGGCTCGCGACCGGGATGCCGGTGATCGGGACGCCCGGCGCCGGACGGCCGGTGAGAGGGTCGCCCGCGATGAGGACGTAGTCGTCGGTGTTCCACGGGACCCGGAGCCGCCTCGTGGACACCTCGATCCGGCCCACCCACTTGATGCTCGCGGCACCGAGCCAACCGGAGACCACGACGCGGGCCGGATGGCCGTGATCGGCCGGCAGCACCTCGCCGTTCATGGCGAGCGCGAGCAGGGTGTCGGGCGCCAGCGCCTTGGCGAGCGGCATCGGGCGGCGGGCGCGCACCTCGTCGAGGCCCTCCGGCATGACCTCGCACGCGTCGTCGGTGACGCCGGCCGCCTCCAGCAGGTCGCGCAGCCGAACCCCGGTCCACTCGGCCGTGCCGATCGCGCCGCGCTCCCACGAGACGCCCTCGAAACCACAGCCGTGCTCCGCGCCGAACAGGCGTCGCCGGTTCCCCGCGCACTCTATCGTGCGCACCACGGAGACCAACGGGAAGCGCCGCCACAGGTCGTCATAGGTGTAGGACACGGACCGTCGCACGCCGTCGCCCTCGATCAGCAGCGACCAGGCCGCCGGGTCGATGCGGGGGGTGGGCGCGTGGTTGCGTACGAAGAAGCGGTCGACGGGGGTGAGGAAGCCGGGAATGCGGTCGGGGCGCGTCTCGTAGTTGAGACCGGTGCCGGTGTCCTCCATCAGGTCGGCGGGCGTCGGCTTCACGACCTGCCGCGTCGCCGGCGGAGCCGCAGCCGTACGCGGGGTTCCGGATGCGGCTCCGTGTCGTAGTCGATCTTCCATCGCGGTTTCCTCCGGGCGTCTCTCGTCTCTCCGGGTCTTGTCTCCGGGTCTTCTCCGGGTCTTGGGGAACCGGTGTCTCCAGAGCATGGGGTCCTACCCGCGGTGTGCCCGTGCGCTCACGAGTACGCCCCCGAGCAGGTGGGCCGATCATCGGCAAAGAGGCCTTTGCACCGGCGAGAATCCCGCACCGGTGGGTAGGGGCCGATTCATGGCAGAGATCGGCTACACGATGCTGTGCGAACAGACGCCGGCCAGGCAGTTGGTCGACGACGCGGTCACGGCGGAACGGGTCGGGTTCGACTACGCGGTCGTCTCCGACCACTACTTCCCGTGGCTGGAGGAGCTGGGGCATTCGCCGTACGCGTGGTCGGTGCTGGGCGCGACGGCGCAGGCCACCGAGCGGCTGCCGCTGATGACCTATGTGACCTGCCCGATCATGCGCTATCACCCCGCCGTGGTGGCGCAGAAGGCGGCCACGATGGGCGTGCTGAGCGAGGGCCGGTTCACGCTCGGCCTGGGGGCGGGGGAGAACCTCAACGAGCACGTGGTCGGGCAGGGCTGGCCGCCCGTCAACATCCGGCACGAGATGTTCCGGGAGGCCATCGAGATCATCAAGATGCTGTTCGAAGGCGACTACCGGAACTTCCGGGGTGAGTTCTTCGACCTCGACTCGGCCAAGCTGTACGACCTGCCGGAGCGGCCGGTGCCCGTGGCGGTCGCGGCCTCGGGCGCCCAGTCCCTGGGGATCGCTGCGGAGTACGGCGACGCCCTCGTGGCGACCGACCCGGACGGCCGGCTGGTCGAGGGGTTCGCCGCCTCGGGAGGTGAGGGCAAGCCGGTCTACGGTCAGCTCGCGATCTGCTACGACCAGGATCGCGAAGCCGCCGTGGAGCGGGCGCATCGGCTGTGGCGCTGGTCGCTGCCCGGCTGGAAGGTGATGTCGGAGCTGCCCGCGCCGGTCAACTTCGCCGCCGGCACGGAAACGGTGCGTCCCGAGGACGTCGCCGGGAAGGTGCCGTGCGGTCCGGACGCCGACGCCGTCGTCGAGGCGGTGCGGCGGTTCACCGACGCGGGATTCACCCACGTCGCCTTGGTCCAGATCGGGCACGAGCACCAGCGGGAGTTCTTCGACTGGTCGGAGAAGGAACTGCTGCCCGCGCTCCGGCGGCTCTGACCTCGGACGCTGTCCGGTCAAGCCGCGACGTCCGGGGAGCTCGTCGGATTCTCCGGCGTGGCGACGGCCCACCGCGGATGACCTCCGGCCCACCGCGTCCGGGTCCACGGCAGCGCCGGGAGGCCGTACCGCACGCGCAGGGCCATCCAGAGGATCGGCGCGGCGACCGCCACGCCGATGAGGACCCACACGGTGGCGGCGTTGCCGACGTCGAACATCTTCAGCGCCGACGCCAGCAGCACGAACGCCAGAGCCCGGCGGATCAGTCCGCCGGGGGCCCGGGCGGAGATCCGTGAGCCGAGATAGACGCCGGGGATCGAGCCGGCCAGCAGCGCGACGGTGACCTCGAGGCGGAAGTCGCCGAACAGCAGGTGGCCGAGCGCGGCCGAGATGACGAGCGGCACGGCCTGCACCAGGTCCGTGCCGACGAGCTGGTTGGCCTTGAGCACGGGATAGAGGGCCAGCAGGGCCACGATGATCAACGAGCCGGAGCCGACCGAGGTGATGCCGACCACGAGCCCGCCGACCGCGCCGACCAACGCGGTCGGGAGCGGCCGCACCTGAACGGCGGGCTCGGCCGGACCCGCCGCATCGGCCGATCCGGCCAGATCGGCAGGGCCGGTCAGATCGGCAGGCTTGACCGGGTTGGCTGGGTCGGCGTTCGCCGTACGACTCCGCGCCCGGTCCTTCAGCGAGAGCCAGCCCCGCATGACCAGCCCGCCGG
This sequence comes from Sphaerimonospora mesophila, assembly GCF_001417795.1. Lineage (NCBI taxonomy): Bacteria > Bacillati > Actinomycetota > Actinomycetes > Streptosporangiales > Streptosporangiaceae > Sphaerimonospora > Sphaerimonospora mesophila. The sequence continues at coordinate 380,154 of NZ_BCBX01000032.1, forward strand.
TCGCGAGCAGGAGCGCGACGCCCATGCCGATCTGGATCACGCGCTGAATGTCGGCTCCGTCTCCCAGCGCACGCGCGATCAGGACGCCGCAGAACGCCGCCGGGACCGAACCGGCGCACAGCCAGCCGACGAGTCTGAGGTTGACGGTGCCGTGCCGGAGATGAACGAGGCCGCCGACCGGTTTCATCACGGCGGCGGCCACGAGGTCGCTGGAGACGGCGGTGAGCGGGGGAACGCCGAAGAACGTGACGAGCATGGGCGTCATGAGTGCGCCACCGCCCATGCCGGTCAATCCGACGACGACGGCGACCAGGAACGAGCCGATCGCCATGCTGTAGTCGAAATGCACCTCATAACCCTACCTAACCAATCGGGATTATGGATAGTGCCAACGGGGATGGCGCCGAAGGGATGGCGTGAGCCGAGGATGGCGAGATCCGGGGTCAGGGCAGCTACCCGGGCGCCCCGTTCGCAAACCGTGTTCGGGACCCGTGTGTTCGGGACCCGTGTGTTCAGGGACCGTGTGTTCAGGGACCGTGTGTTCAGGAACGGCGTGGCGGGGCCGTGCTCTGCCGGAGGGTGAGCGTCGTGGCGAGCTCGACGCGGTGCTGTTCGAGCTCCTCGCCGTTGGCCAGCGCCACGACCATCTTCGCCGCTGCGGCGCCCATCTGGACCAGCGGCTGCCGTACGGTCGTGAGGGCGGGGCCGGCCCACTGGGTGAACGGCAGATCGTCGAACCCGACGACGCTGAGGTCCTCGGGGATGCGCAGGCCGGCCTGTCTGGCCGCCTCGTAGACGCCCAGGGCCTGCAGGTCGTTGGCCGTGAAGATCGCGGTCGGGGGATCGGGCAGCCGCAGCAACTCGGCGCCGTCACGCAGCCCGCCCTCGACATAGAGCGTGCTTATCCGGACGAGGTCCGGGTCCACCGGGGCGCCTGCCGCGTCCATCGCGGCCCGGTAACCGTCGAGCCGGGCGCGGCAGCACGGCCACTGCACCGGGCCGCTCAGCATGGCGATCCGCCGATGCCCAAGATCGAGCAGGTGCCGGGTGGCCGTCACCCCGCCGGTCCAGTTGGTGGCCCCCACCGAGGGCGTCTCGTGGAGCGGTTCACCGGTCGGATCCAGCACGACGAGCGGGATCGAACGGGTGGCGAGTTGCGACTGCTGCTGGACGGTGAGTTCGGAGAAGACCGCGATGACGCCGGTCGGACGCCGGGCCAGCACCTGCTCCGTCCAGGCCTTCCCGGGCGTCAGCCGGCCCTGCATCTCGGTGAGCACCACGGCGAGTTCGTGTTTCCGCGCGACCTGCTCGACACCCCGGATGATCTCAAGGGCCCAGAGGCTCTCCAGCGCGTGGAAGACCAGCTCCAAGATCGCGGCAGAACCGCTCTCCCGCCGCCGGTATCCGTACTCCCGCAGGACGTCCTCCACCCGCTGGCGCGTGCTGAGCGCCACGCCCGCCTGGCCGTTGAGCACCCTGGACACGGTCGGCGCTGAAACGCCGGCGAGGTTTGCGATCTTGGCAATGGTCAGCCCCTGCCGATGGAGTCCTTCCCCGTCCTGGCGCTGATCGCTCGCAGTCACCGCCCCAGTTTACGCACACGGCCGCACACCGAATGATCTTGATGCCCGTGCCGTCGCGGGTGCTTCCAGGGTGGTGTAGCGGTCCACCGGCACCTTCCGTCTGACAAAGAAACTTTCACCGGAATATTCGTCGGTGCGCGGCGCCGTCGCATGCCGGTTACGCGGAAAGCGGCAGGTAAAGAAGGGCGGGGCGGGTAAGAGCGGGGGGTCGCATAAGCGGGCTTACCGTGGTCACGGTTGAAATGTTGACTATGGGTACCCCCGAAAGTATTCTCGTGGTTGCCGTTCGGGACTTGTTCGATGGTGAATTCGTCCCGGGCGATCCTCGCGGTTCGCGATCGTAACAACGATCGTATCCAGCGAAAATGTCACCAGGTTGCGCTCCTTTCGCGCCTGTGCGGGCGGTGGTGGTACGCCCGCACGGTTTCGGATCTCGTCGAGGTACGGCGGGATCGGTGGTCAGAGGGAGGACCATGCACCGGTTGTGACATCGTCGTGGATCAGTTCTCTTCCACGTTTTCCCACGTTGATTGATATCCGATTTCACCACGGGCGCCGGTTCGACGTTTTTCAGCCGACGCCTGACTGGGGCATTTTCCAAAATGCCGCCGTGGCCTTCGCTCCTATGCGTGAAACCGGTACGGCGGCCACCGCGAGAATCAAGAGGTGATTGCATGAAGTTCGACCGGTACTCCGGGCCCGTGCTCTCGCTGTTCCGCATCGTGACGGGACTGCTGTTCTTCTGCCACGGACTGTCGTCGATCTTCAACGTGTTCGGCGGCAACCAGGGGTCGGGACAGGCGATCCCGATCGGCACCTGGCCCGGGTGGTGGGCGGCGCTCATCCAGGTGGTCTGCGGGGGGCTCATCGCCATCGGGCTCTTCGCCCGCGCCGGCGCCTTCCTCTCCTCCGGATCCATGGCGTACGCGTATTTCGTCGTCCACCAGCCGCGGGAACTGCTGCCGCTGCAGAACGGGGGGGAGCTTCCCGTGCTGTTCTGCTGGTCATTCTTCCTGATCTTCATACTCGGGGCGGGTCCGTGGTCGCTGGACGCGGTGCTCAGTCGCCGGGGAAGGCAGGCCGAGGCGCCCGCACCGGTTCTGGCGGAGGCATCGGTCGAAGGGTGAGCCCGGCCCCGCGCGCGGCGGGGCTCGCCATCTGTCGAGAGTGTGACCGGTGGCCCGCCTTCGGGGGGCTTTGGTCACTACAGGCGGCATCCTGCGTCGGCTTGGATCGGTGACGGGTTCCCGACTCCGACGCAGGAGGTCTTCCGTGCCGATCGCCGAGCAGTTCACCGACATCTTCAGGCACCGCGAGGTCCGCGACCGGCTCCTGTCGCTGATCCGCGATTTCGAGGCGGGGGACACGGCCGGCACCGTCCGTCCCCGTTCCATCTGGCCGTTGTCCGCCTGATCGCCGGGAACAGTGATGAACGACGAACCGGCGCCTGCCGCCGTACGCACACGTCCTCCCCTGCGCCGGGTCCGCCACGACGCCGCGCTCGCCCCCTTCATCGTGATCTGGGAGGCGACCCGGGCCTGCCCGCTGGCCTGCCTGCACTGCCGGGCCGAGGCGAGGCCGCACCGCAATCCCGCCGAGCTGACCACGGCGGAGGCCGACGCGCTGATGCGCCAGGTCGTGGCCTTCGGCCGGCCCGCCCCGCTGTTCGTCATCACCGGCGGCGACCCCTTCCAGCGGCCCGACCTGTTCGATCTCGTACGGCAGGCCGTACGGCTCGGCCTGGCCCCCGCCGTGTCCCCGTCGGTCACGCCCACCGTCACTCCGGCGGCACTCGGCCGTCTGCACGAGGTGGGCGCGCGGGCCGTCTCGCTCAGCCTGGACGGGGCGAGCGCCCGGACCCACGACGGATTCCGCGGCATCGACGGGGTGTTCCGGCAGACCTTCCACGCCTGGCAGGCGGCCAAGCAGGCGGGCCTCAAGGTGCAGATCAACACCACCGTCACCAAGCACAACCTGGACGAGCTGCCGCAGGTGGCGCGGCTCGTCCGCGACCACGGCGCGTCCCTGTGGAGCCTGTTCTTCCTCGTCCCGACCGGCCGGGCGCGCACCCTCGACGGGCTGACCGCGCGCGAGGCGGAGGACGTCCTGCACTTCGCCTACGACCTCGGATCGGCGATCCCCGTCAAGACGACCGAGGCGCACCACTTCCGCCGGGTCATGATCCAGCGGAAGATCCTGGAGCGCCACGGGGCCGACCACGCGCGGGTGCTCGGGCTGGGCCGTCTCTACCGTTCGCTGCGCAAGCAGGCGGTGCGCTTCGGCCTCATGCGCGACACCCGGGTACGCCGCCCGCCGCTGGACGTCAACGCGGCCAGGGGTTTCGTGTTCGTGTCGCACACCGGCGACGTTTACCCCTCGGGCTTCCTGCCCCTCCTGGCGGGCAACGTACGCGATCACCCGCTGACCGAGATCTACCGGTCCTCGTCGGTGTTCAAGCGGCTGCGCGACCCGGACCTCCTGGGCGGCAGATGCGGGGCCTGCGAGTTCCGTACGGTATGCGGGGGCTCGCGGTCCCGGGCATACGCCCTCACGGGCGATCCCATGGCGGACGATCCCTGGTGCGCCTACACCCCCGGGAGCTTCCCCTACGAGCAGGACCTCAAGGCGGTGGGCCTGATCAGCTGAGAGGTTTCGTCCGCCGAGTCAGCCAGGGGGTGAGCCGGGGGGTGATCCGGACGAGCAGCGTGACGAGCATCGCCACGAAGGTGACCGCCCAGGCGGGGAAGGCCACCCAGACCCACGCCCGCCCGATCTCCTCGATGATCGGCAGCCCGACGACCCGGCCGAGTTCCATGCCCGCCGTGGCGTACATGCCGAGCGGGAACACGATGCTCCACAGCTGCGGCAGATATTCGAGCCGGGTACGGCGCAGCACGTGCCGCCACAGGCCGAACAGGACGAGCATCGGGATCAGCCAGGTCCCGAACGCCCACAGCACGATGCCGAGACCGGCGAGCACGGGCCGGGCCGCGTCGGTCGCCGGGGTCGAGGGCATGCCGAGGATCCCGGCCGCGGCCAGCACGGTGATCGCCGTGGCGCCCATGGTGACCCAGTACGGCGGGGTCAGGTCCTCCGGACGCACCTCGAGCAGCAGCAGGCGGGTCAGCACGAGCGTGGCGACCATCAGGTACAGCACCACGCCGACCGACCACATCAGCACGGCGGCGAGCCCGGCGGTCTCCACGATCGCGGCATGCCCGCGGTACGCCGTACCGATCACGGAGGCGGTCACGGCCAGCGACTGGGTGCCGACGACCCAGATGAACCAGGTGCCGTTCACGCCGGCGAGCACCGGTCGGGGTCGCGGGCCGAGGATGAGCCGCACCGGGATGCCGTAACTCAGGCCCGCCCAGGCCAGGAAGGCGATCACGCCCAGCACGCAGGCGACGGAGGGCCAGGCCGCGCCGGCCGACCGGGCGCCGATCACGTTGCACGCGGCGACGAAGGTGAAGAACGCGTACGCCCGATCGGGCGCCGACAGGTCCGCGGCCACCTCGCGCGGGAAGACCGTGGCGCGGATCGCCGTCGCCGCGGCCAGCACGACGAGGCAGATCGCGCCGATGACCAGCAGCAGCGCCGACATGGCCGACCAGCCGATGTCGCGCAGCCCCGACGACACGATCCCCGTCGCCATCACGAGCGCGAAATAGCCGGGATAGAGCCGGCGCAGCGCGCCGAAGCGCTTCTCGCGGGTCGGTCGGCTGACGCGACGCACCTGAATGATCTGGTCGGCCAAGGAGTGCTCCACGGCATGACGGCGAACGGGCGGCGTCGAGTGTCTCCCGACTCGAACGTCCAGTTTAGGGGCCATGGTCCCGGCGATTCGGGACGGGTGACCCCGGATGTCCGGCCGCCGGCCGGTCGGCTGCGTGATCAGAAGGGACTATGAGCCTGGTTTTGGGGACCAAAGTCCCCACCCTTTCGTTCGGGCTGCCGGGCATGCTCTGAAGCCGGGACCGGTTCCGACGGGGAGGCGCTTCATGGTTCGTGGATTCACCGGGACGTCCGGGGACGGACGTCGCCGTGGTTGAGCGTGAGCCGGCCCTTCCGGTCGTCATCCAGGGCGGCATGGGCGTCGGGATCTCGGGGTGGCGGCTGGCGCGCACGGTGGCGATGACCGGCCAGCTCGGGGTCGTGTCCGGCGTCGCCCAGGACGCCCTGATGGCCCGCCGTCTGCAACTGGGCGACCTCGACGGGCACGTGCGCCGGGCACTGGCGAATTTCCCGAACCAGGAGATCGTCGAACGGATCCTGCAGAAGTTCTTCGTCCCCGGCGGGATAGCCCCGGGGACCCCGTTCCGGCCGGTCCCGCGGTTGGGCCTGCGTCAGAACCGGTGGCGCGACGAGCTGACCGTGGCGGGCAACTTCGTCGAGGTGTGGCTGGCCAAGGAGGGCCACGACGGCCTGGTGGGCATCAACTACCTGGAGAAGATCCAGCTCGCCACCCCGGCCGCCGTGTACGGCGCGATGCTCGCCGGGGTCGACTACGTGCTGATGGGGGCCGGCATCCCCAGCGAGATCCCCGCGCTGCTGGACGCGCTCGCCGTACCCGCCGCTGTGGAGCTGTCGATAACGGTCGCCGGGGCCGAGGCCGGGGACCGGCACGCCATCGAGTTCGATCCGGCCGGGCTGGTCGCCGATCCGGCCGCCGACCCGCCGCGCAGGCCGCGCTTCCTCGCCATCGTCTCCTCCGACGTGCTCGCCCTCTACCTGAACCGGTCTCCGGTCACCCGGCCGGACGGGTTCGTGGTGGAGGCCCCGTCGGCCGGGGGACACAGCGCCCCGCCGCGCGGGCGGCTACGTCTCGACGACGCCGGCGAACCCGTATACGGCCCCCGCGACCACGCCGACCCGGCCAAGGTCGCCGCCCTCGGCCTGCCGTTCTGGCTCGCCGGCGGCCAGGCGACGCCGGAGGCGCTGGCGGCGGCCCGTGCCGTCGGGGCCGCCGGGATCCAGGTCGGTACGGCTTTCGCACTGTGCCGCGAGTCCGGCATGGCGCCCGAGCTGCGGCGAAAGCTGCTCGACGACGCGGTCGAGGGCAGCCTGGAGGTGCGCAACGACCCGTACGCGTCCCCGACGGGGTTTCCTTTCAAGGTCGCCAAGGTGCCCGAGACGCTCTCGGAGGAGGAGGTCTACGCTGAGCGGCCTCGCCTGTGCGACCTGGGCTATCTGCGCACGCCGTACCTGAAGGCCGACGGCGCGGTGGGCTACCGCTGCCCGGCCGAACCGGTCGACGACTACGTGCGCAAGGGCGGAACCGTGGAGGAAACGGTCGGCCGCCGCTGCCTGTGCAACGCGCTCACCGCCGACATCGGCCTCGGGCAGCACCGCCGCGACGGCTACGCCGAGCCGCCGCTGCTGACCCTCGGCCAGGACGTGAGCTTCCTGAAGGGCTTCCTGGACGGTTTCCCCTCCGGCGAGTACGGCGCCGCCGACGTCATCCGCCACCTGCTGGGCCCCGAATGACGTGTCCGTCGTCCAGCCGCGGTCACGCCAATCCTCGTAAGAATCTTTCGCCATACAGAACCAGTATGTGTGATGGAGGTCACACATATGGATTAGGGTGGTGCGTGAGCTGTGAGATATGCCCATTCTAGTTACGTAGAGTAATGTTTTCGCCGCAGTTCTGATCTTGACTGGTCGCTGTCAGCGGCGCATGATCCGTTTCGTTCCTTTATCTGGGCTTTATGCGGGTCTTGTGAGGCGGGCGGTCTGAGAGCGTGGCCGTGCGCCCGCTGATGATGCGGGAGGGTGCGGCGTGCCGGTTTCACGTGCTCGGGTGGAACGATTCGGGTGGTCACGTCGCAGGCTCGCGCATGCCTTGACCGGCGCGGTCGTTGGTTTGGCGGTGTTCGTCGCCGGGATCGGCGTTCCGGATGGGCTGGTGCGGAATGCCGCTGCGGATTCGTCTTCATCGGGTGGTGAGCGCAGCGTCGAGGGCCGCGCGGTCGCGGCGAAGCCGGTACCCAAGGGGGCTGAGGACGAACTTGTGCCGGCCAGGCGTGCGGCGCCTCGGTGGCCGAAGGCGGGTTCGGGCCATGCCGATCTTTCCAAGGGTTCAGGAGCGGTGGCGGTTGCGGGGTTGCCGGTGTCGGTGGCTCCGGTGGTGCTTCCGACTACGAAGCCGTCCCCTACTGCCACGCCGTCACCGACCGCGAAACCGTCTCCCACTGTGAAGCCGTCGGCCTCGCCGAGCGGCAAGGCCAGGGACACGAGGGCGTCGCGGTCACGATCGGCGGCCTCCACACCTCCGTTGTCGCAGCGGTCGCCGTCTTCGGTGCGGGTGGAGACGTTCGACACCACGGTGGCCCGGCGGTTGGGCGGGGTCGGGTTGGCGGTACGGCTGACGCGCGATGACGGTGGTGCGGAGGTGGCGCCGGCGAAGGTGACGGTGGATTACTCCTCTTTCGGTAACGCCCATCCGGGGGGTTTCGCGTCCCGGTTGACGGTGCTGAAGGTGCCGGTGTGCATGCTGGAGGCAAAGCCGTCGCGGGACTGCCTGGAGCAGGCCAAGGCCGAGACGCGGGCGCTGCCGGTGGTCAACGACGTGGTGCATGGCAGGCTGACCGCGGTCATGGAGGCCGCTCCGGCGTCCGCGAATGGGACGGCGCCAACTGGGGCGCCGGCGTCGGCGGATGCGTTCGTGTACGTGCCGGCGAGTTCGGCGGCTTCGACGGGCTCGGATGCGGCCGGGTCGTTCGCGGCGACCGATCTCAAGCCGTCGGGGACCTGGCAGGTGGGGCTGTCGGGCGGCGCCTTCTCCTACAGTTACCCGGTCCCGGCGGTGCCGCCACCGGCAGGGTCGGCTCCCACGCTGGCGTTGGAGTATTCCTCGTCGTCGGTGGACTCGCTGACCTCCTACACCAACAACCAGGCGCCGCTGGTGGGGATGGGCTGGGAGCTGAACGCGGGGTTCATCGAGCGGCAGTTCCAGCCGTGCGGGTTGTGGGAGGACCGGCTGCAGGGGCACCTGTGCTGGGAGTCTCCCGATTCCGATCCGGAAAGTTCGGCGTTGACGCTGTCGGTTGGGGGCCGCTCCTCGAAGATCGTGAAGGACGATCTGTCAGGGGAGTACAAGACGGTCGATGATTTCGGCTGGAAGATCGACTATGTCGCCTCGGGCAGCCAGAGCGGGCAGCCGTACTGGCAGGTGACCACCCAGGATGGGACGGTCTACCGGTTCGGATACCACCGAAATTCCTCCTGGCAGGTGCCGGTGCTGGGCGATAACGAGGACGAGCCGTGCCACGCGGCGTTCCTGGGGTCGGGCACCTCGTATCCGACGACGTCGGCGTTCTGCGATGCGACGTGGCGGTGGCAGCTGGACCGGGAGGTCGACCCCAGGGGCAATGTGATCGATTACACCTGGGCTCGGGAGACCAACTTCTACTGCCGGGCGGGTGGGTATGAGTGCGGCTGGCTCCCCGAATACGCCCTGGATTACGACCGCGGCGGGTACCTGACCGAGATCGGTTACGGCCACAACCTGAACGTGGCGGGGTCGACGCCGACGGCCAGGATCACCTTCACCGTCGCCGATCGGGGCACGCCGCCGCCGGGGATCGGTAACTGGTCCGATGACACGCCGACCGACCTGCTGTGTTTGAGCAGCGGTTCGGACTGCGACAACGGCACGCCGACGTTCTTCACGAGCAAGCGGTTGGATGCGATCACCTCCCAGTCGTGGAATGCCGCCTCCTCTGATTGGGAGGATGTGACGCGGCTGGATTTGACCTATCGGTGGATCGAGACCGACTGCCCTGATGGGACTCCCTTCTGCATGGGCACATCGGTGCTGTGGCTGGACCGGATCCGGGCCGTGGGCATGGCGGGGGGTGGGCCGGAGATCGCCGCACCGCCGATCGACTTCACCGCCACGCTGCTGGACAACCGGGCTGATTATGTCGACTACAGCGACGACCATCCACGGTTTCAGCTGCCGCGGATGTCGGCGGTGACCACCGGCCTGGGTGGCGTGACCGAGATCACCTATGGGCAGGCCAGCCCGTGTGATGACCACGGGATGACGGGATGGGACGACAGCGGCCAGGACTGTTACGGCTGGGAGCTGTACAACTACACCCTGGGGGAGTCGTCGCTGTATCGCCATGGCGCGATCTACAACAAGTGGCTGGTCATGACGACCATGGAGCGGGATCTGGTGGCCGGCTCTCCCGACCAGGTGACCCGGTATGAGTACCTGGGCAGTCCGGGGTGGGCCAAGCCGGTGCCGCTGCTGGATACCGAGCCCATTTTCCGGGAGTGCGTGGGCGATTCCTCCATTCTGGAGGAGTATTACCCGTGGCTGCCCACCTGCTATGACTGGGCGGGCAACTGGACGGAGTTCCGCGGCTATCCGACGGTCCGGGTGATCAAGGGAACACCCAGCGGGAGCGGGGACCTGGCCGCCTACAGCGTCACCTCCACCACCTTCTACCGGGGGTTGTACGAGGACACCCTCGCCGACGGCAGCGCCCGGCACACCACGGTGACCGACTTCGACGGCACCACCCACGACGACCTCCGTGCCCTAACGGGCATGACATTGCAGGAGCAGACCCTGCGCGTCACCGGCGTGTCCGGCACCACGCCGGTTCCCGATGCCTTCAGCGAGGAGGCCTCGACCCGGTACGAGTACGCCAACGTGGTCACCGGCAGCGGACCGATCGACTACGACCCCCATCGGGTCAACCAGACCCGCGAGGTCAACCGGGAGAAGACCACCTCCGGCTGGCGATACACCGAGACCAAGACCGCCTACAACGCCGACGGGCTGCCGGTCACGGTCAACGACTACGGCGAGCGCGGCGACGGCGCCGACAACACCTGCACCGCGACCACCTACGCCCGCAACACCTCCGGCGGGGCCTGGATGATCTCCTACCCGGCCAGCCAGGAGCGGCGCGCCGGGGACGACTGCGAGACCGGGACACTGCTGGGCCGCACGATCACCCTGTATGACGGGGCGACCAGCCCGAGCGCGAACACCCCGACGAGGGGCAACGTGACCGAAACTCGCGCTTACTCCACGGCCGCCGACTACACGGCGACCAAGAGCACGTTCGACGACTACGGCCGCCCGCTGACTGCGACCGACCCGCTGGGCAAGACGACGACCACGGCCTACAGTCCGGCGGTGGGCTGGCCCTCAGGCGGGGTCACGGTGACCAACCCGTTAGGGCATACGGTGACCACCTGGTCCTCGCCGTACAACGGCCTGCCTGTCGGACTGCGGGATGCGAACAACAACGATGTGAACATCGACTACGACGTGCTCGGCCGGACATTGCAGTTGTGGACCCCGGTGGCGCCCAAGTCGGGAGGGACGCCAGCAGCTAAGGTCGCCTACACCATCCCGGCCGATGCCAACGGCACGGTGACCGGCCCGGCCAAGACCACCGTTTCGCGGCTACAGTCGGGCAGCGGCAGCTCAGCCAAGTGGGTGTCCACACACACCTACATCGACGGGCTGGGCCGTGCCCGGGAGACCCAGACGGCCTCCCCGACGGGCGGTCGGATCGTCCAGGTCACCACCTACGATGCACGAGGCTTGACCGCCGCGGCCTCCGCCCCGGTCCATAACACCGCCGATCCGGGCTCGGGGCTGCTCAACCCGGTGCTGACGTCGCTGCCGCAATGGTCCAAGCCGATTTATGACGGTTTGGGACGCGCGACGGCGCAGCTCGACATGACCGGATCAAGCGAGCTTCGCCGTACCACGACGAACTACCTGGGCGCGGACAAGTATGAGGTGACGCCACCGACGGGCGGTAAGACGGTCTACTACACCGATGCGGCCGACCAGGTCACCAAGATCGAGGAATGGTTAACCTCAGCGGGCAACAGCGGGCAACAGCGGGCAACTGCTGCGGGGCCGATGCCGCCCGCCCTTCCGTCTAGCACCCCGCGTGGCGCCGCCGGACAGGCAGGGGTCACCCCTGAGGAGTTGACCATCCAGACGGAGACCGCCCGCACCCAGGCCTCGGCAGAGGCGAAGCGATCCGACAGGCCGGTCAATGTAGCGGCGTTGACTTCGGCTGTCAGTTCCACAGTGGCCAACCCGGACGGATCGTTCACCACGACGATCAGTACGCAGCCGACCAGGGTCAAGCGTGCCGGTAAGTGGACGTCTATCGATGTCACGTTGGTGGAGAAGAACGGCTCCCTCGTTCCGAAGGCCGGTCCTGAGGTCGAGGTGTCAATGGGAGGCGACGGGCCGTTCGCCACGATGGCCGATGGGGCGGGCAACTCGATCGAGCTGACCTGGCCCACGTCGTTGCCACGCCCTATGGTGGACGGGAATGTCGCGAGGTACGCCGACGCCGCTGGCACGGGCGCGGACCTGGTGGTCACCGTGCTGCCCGGCGGAGTGCGGCATGATGTGGTGCTTCGTCAGCGTCCTACCGGACAGCCGCATTTCAAGATCGGAATCAAGACCGCGGGGTGGCGGCTGGAGCAGGACGCCAGGGGCCATCTGCGGCTTACCGATGGTGCCGGCAAGCTGGTCACGCCTGTCGCGGAACCTGTTATGTTCGCCGCGTCCGGCTCCTCGACGAAGGACGGCAAGGATAGTGCCTCCGGCGCGGCTACCGGGAAGGGCAGGCGGATCGGCCGGATCGTCAGCCGGTTGACCGGAGACGGTGGAAACCAGGTGCTGGAGTTGACTCCGGACGCGTCGTTCCTCGCCGATCCCACGGTGAGGTTCCCCGTGGTTGTGGATCCGACGATCACTTTGTCGCCGCAGGCGGACACATGGGTCGGCAGCTGCTGCGGCATGGAGAACTCCTTCTACACCGACTCCAGCCTATTGCTTACCGCTGGGTGGGTGGCCGCCCGTGCTTACCTCAAGTTCGACACCTCCGCACTCGCGGGTGTCCAGGTCAGCGATGCCATCTTGCGGCTGTACAAAACCGGCGTGGAGGAAGACAACGTATTCGACGGGAGTGGGCCTAAGGTTCAGCGGATCACCAGCGACTGGAACCAGTCGACGTTGACATGGGCAGGCCGGCCTTCCATCACGACGTCCGGCCAAGCCTCAATCCCGGCTTCAGCCGTCCATAACGGTGTTGCCGAAGCCTTGTCCTGGACAGTTACGTCGATCGTGCAGGCATGGGCGTCCGGCACCGCGAACTACGGTGTGGAGGTTCGCGCCGCCAATGAGACTCTCGATTTCGTCAACATGGAGTTCCACTCCGCGGAGAAGACCGGAGGGGCGCACCCGCCGCAGCTTGTAGTCACCTACACCGTCGCCTCCTCGCCCTCGGCCGCCGATCTTTCGATCACCCCGTCGACCGGCACCACGGTCACCTCGGTGACGCCGACCCTGCACGCGACCGTCGCCGACCCGGCCGGGGGAAGCCTGCGGGCCGACTACGAGATCGAGCACGACCCGGCCTACCCCGCCGAGGGCACGGGTGTGATCTGGGCAGGCAGTTCGGCTGCGGTCGCCTCCGCCAGCAACGCGCCGGCCGCCGTACCAGGCGGGAATCTGACCGACGGATGGCACATCCGCTGGCGGGCCCGGGCCACCAACACCGCAACCTCCACCTCCTCGGCCTGGTCGGCCTGGCAGACCGCCACGGTCACCGTGACCGATCCGGTGGTGGACCAGCTGCAGACCACCCCATCGCAGGACGAGTCGGGGGTGCAGGTCACCTCCACGCTCACCCCGGCCTTCGCCGCCCGGGTCACCACACCCGACGGCGCCACCGCCCGGGTGGAGTTCGAACTGGAGCACGACCCGGCCGACACCGCGCACGGCACTGGCCAGATCTGGGTCACAGGGGTGGATGATGTCGCCTCCGGCGCCCAAGCGACGGTCACCGTCCCATCCGGCGCACTGGGCGACGGGTGGAAGGTCCGCTGGCGCGCCCGCGCGGTCGGTGGCGGGTCCAACACCTCGGCCTGGAGCGGGTGGCAGGCCCTGACGGTGAAGGTCCCAGCCGCCACGGTCGGCCAGCGGCAGGTCACCCCGTCCCAGACCGCCGACGGCACCACGGTGATCACCTCGCTGACCCCGCAACTCCTGGCGACCGTGACCGACTCCTACGGGGCGGCGCTGCGGGCGGAGTTCGAACTGGAACACGACCCGGCCGACACCGCACACGGCACCGGGCCAATCTGGACCGGCGCCGTCGATGACGTGGCGTCCGGAGCCCAGGCCGCCGTGACCATTCCGTCCGGGAAACTCGCCGACGGCTGGGGCGTACGCTGGCGCGTCCGGGCGGTCAACACCACCACACAGGTCGCCTCGCCATGGTCGGACTGGCAGGTGGCCACCGTCAACACCGGCACCATCCCCTCCAACCCCGGGGTGACCGCACTTCAGGTCACCCCCGCCCAGGCAGTGGACGGCACCACGGTCACCGGTTCGCTGACCCCGCAATTGCTGGCGCAGGTCACCGACCCCGCCGGCGGCACACTGCGGGCCGAATTCGAACTCGAACACGACCCCGCCGCCCCGGCAGGACAGGGAACCGGTCAGATCTGGACCGGCGCCGCCGACAACATCCCCGCCGGGACCCAGGCATCGGTGACCATCCCCGAGCAGACGCTGAGTGAGGGCTGGCTGGTGCGCTGGCGGGCCCGCGCCATCGCCGGCGAGGCCGCCTCGGCCTGGTCAGAGTGGCAAACCTTCCGCGTGGATCAACCCGACCCCGTCCTCGGCTCCCTGCAGGTCGTCCCGTCGGAGGTGATCGGCGGCGCCACCGTCGCCTCCACCTTGATGCCGCAGTTGCTGGCGCAGGTCACTGACCCCGCAGGCGGCAAGGTACGGGCCGAATTCGAGCTTGAGCATGACCCCGCCGACACTGAGCACGGGACGGGCTCGATCTGGTCCGATGCTGTCGATGACGTCGACTCCGGGACCCAGGCGGCGGTCACCGTGCCTGAGGGGAAGCTTTCCGATGGGTGGAAGGTCCGCTGGCGCGCCCGCGCGATCACCGGCGGCGGCACCTCCGCCTGGTCGGCTTGGCAGCAACTGCGCGTCACCGAAGGCTCACCGATCCCGGAGATCGCCAACCCCCGGGTGCAGCCCGCCTCCGGCACCACCACCACACCCACGCTGACCCCTGCCCTGCTCGCCACGGTCACCTCATCGCAGGGCGGGCAACTCGGCGCGGAGTTCGAGCTGGAGCATGCTCCCTCCGCGCCCGCCGGCCAAGGCACCGGTCAGATCTGGACCACCACCGTCACCGGGGTGGCCTCCGGTAACGACGCCGTCGCCGCCGTCCCGGCTGGGAAACTACAGGACGGGTGGAAGATCCGCTGGCGGGTCCGCGCGGTCAACGCCGGCTTCACCTCCGAATGGACCACGTGGCAGCAGCTGACCGTGGACGTGCCCGACCATTACGACACCGCCTACGAATACGACCGCAAGGGTCAGCTCATCAAGCAGACCGACGCGAACGGCAACGTCCGCACCTTCACCTACGATCTGCTCGGACGCCGCACCGCCGCCCATGACCCCGACGCAGGCGACTCCGAGCAGGCCTATGACGCCGCCGGGCGCATGCTGTGGTCCACCAACGGCAAGGGCCAGAAGGTCTCCCACACCTATGACGACCTCGGCCGCAAAACCGCCGTCTGGTCCGGCGAGCCCGGAGCCGGGACCAAACTCGCCGAATGGACGTACGACACCCTCGCCGGAGGCAAGGGACAGCTGACCTCCGCCACCCGCTACGCCGGCGGCAACGCCTACGTCGACGCGGTGACCGGCTACGACAGCATGGGCCGCCCCACCGGCTCCGCCCTGACGGTCCCCTCCTCTGAGGGGCTGCTGGCCGGGACCTACACCTTCGCCACGACCTACAACACCGCCGGAGATATCGCGACCTACACCATGCCCGCCGCCGGCGATCTGCCGGCGGAGACGGTCACCTCCACCTACACCGACCTCGGGCTGCCGCATGCCATGACCTCCGGCTTCGGTGGCGGCTTCACTTACGTTCACTCCACCACCTACTCATCCACCGCACGGCTGAACGAACGCTCCTACGGCGCGGGCGGAAAGATGAAACGCACCCTGGCCTGGGACAACTCGACCGGCTGGCTGAAGTCGGTCACCACCACGACCAAGGCCGACACCCTCAACCCGGTGACCACCCAGGACGACCACTACACCTACGACGTCTCCGGCCAGATCACCCGCATCCTGGACGCCGCCACCGCCGCCGGCACCAGCCCGGGACAGTCGGAGTGCTTCACCTACGACGGCCTGCACCGGCTGACCCAGGCCTGGACCACCACCACACCCCAGTGCGGGCCGGGCACCGGCTCGGCCGACAACCAGGGCATCGACCCCTACGCCCAGTCCTACGCCTACGACGGCGTCGGCAACATCACCAGTATCACCGACGGCGGACAGACCGCCACCTACACCTACCCCCAAGGTGGCGCCAACGCGGTACGGCCGAACGCGGTCACCTCCATCACCCGCCAGGGCGGCACTGACACCTACACCTACGACAAAACCGGCCATCTGACCGCCCGCACCGTCGCTGGCAAGAACGGCACCTTCACCTGGAACGAGCTCGGCCAGCTGGAGAAGGCGACCATCGACGGCCAGGACACCACGATGGTCTACGACGCCGACGGCGAACGCCTCATCCGCCGCGACCCCGGCGGCAAAACCACCCTGTCCTTGGGCTCGATGGAGATCGAGGTCAACGGCGATGCCATCACCGGCAAGCGCTACTACACCACCCCCGACGGCGCCACGATCGCCATGCGCATCGGCGGAGACGGCGTCACCTGGCTCGCCTCCGGCCTGCACGGCTCCACCCAGCTCGCCGTCAACGACAACACCGGCGCCGTCTCCCGCGAACGCTACCTGCCCTTCGGCCAGCGCCGCGGCACCGACGACCTGCCCTTCACCGACCTGGGCTTCCTCGGCAAGACCGAAGACGACTCCACCGGTTTGACCTACCTGTCCGCGCGTTACTACGACCCCGCCATCGCCAAATTCATCTCCACCGATCCCCTTCTCGACCTGCGCAAACCCCAATGGGCCAACCCCTACGGCTACGCCGGCAACAACCCCATCGGCGCATCCGACCCCACAGGGCTCATCCCTCTTGATTACGCTTGGGGCCAACATGGCGGTAACAAGGGCTGGGAAGAAGAGAAAGCCGCCGCCAAGCAACACCGAAAAGCAAAGCGCTACCCAACTTACGCCCCGTCCGCCAGAGGCCGCGAGCACGGTTACTGCAATGCCAAATGCAAAAAGGACGTCAAGAGCCGTAAGCTTGACAAGATGATCGCCGAGCGAAAAGCTGCAAACGCGAAGGCGAAGGCAGAAGCAGAGGCAAAGCGCAAGAGGGAAGCGGCCGCCGCAGCGAAAGCTTCGCGAGATGCTGCGATCGATCGATTCTTTGCTGAATTTTCTGGGATTCTCGACTCGATTATTTATCCCGGTGCCAGCCAGAGTGAGATTGCAGCCTTAAAGAAAAGTCGTGGATGGCAGTGTGGTTGTGATCTAGATTCCGCCGCTCATGCTAAAGGTTTGACGGAGGGGCCCGATACTGCATTAGCGTTGGTCGGCGGAGTCAAGGGGCCATCATCTCGTGGTCCAAGCTTTGTTGTAAGGCCGAACGGAGAGGCTATAATTGTCCCGAAGGGGGCTACGGGTCCAGCGCCTGTAGATAATGGGAAGGGGTTCCGGTTCACGGGAGGAAATGGTGGTCATGGCCTGAGTAATAAGACCAGTGGAGTTCGAATAATGGATCCCACAACAACTCCGGGAGGCCATCAATATCCTGAAGGGTACGTTAACTATCAGAACAGGAGCGGCCAGACGGTGGATCCGTTTACGGGGAAAACCATCGGAAAGAGCCATCCTTTATGGCACTGGAAATAGTTAGATGCATCATAGGGTGATCTTATGTTGATGGAAGATTTGGTTCGAGGTGATGGCTGGCAGGTAAGGGCTCCTGCGCCTGTGGTAGACGCCTTGTCTGTGCGTGGGGCTTTAGCGGGAGCGCAGTTAATAGAGGTGCGGATGGATATGATTAGATCATTTCTGTGGCTCCTCTTTGATTTGCGGGGGGCTATAGACGTCCCAGAGGGGAACACTGCGCTTATTCAAGTCGAACGTGTTGCGAAAATCGCATGGTCGGGAGTTCCTGCGTGGCATCGATGGGCGTGGATGGTTGGACGTTGGGAGCCCTGTATTTCAAGTGAAGGATGGACGTTGACTTCAGGATTTGAAATCGGTGGTGAACTTGCCATCAAGGGGAGGGCTGCCCGTTATCTGGTAGGGAATATTGAAGGTGGCGATCTGCCGCCTCCTGATTTTACTGAATCTACTGACGAGGAAATTTTAGCAGGTTTCGCTACGTGGCGATCTTTGATAGAAGTGGCGGCGGTTTCTGGCACCTTTTATCGAGGTTGAAGGCTGCGGTTTCCGGCTGTGGCGGTTCGAGTGTGAGATCGGTCTGGAGTGTCCATTCAGGAGTTCTCCCGACCCCAATGCCGTTTAGATAGGGATCTTGCTGGTACTTTCGGTCGACGGCGCAGCGAGGCGAGATCGACGGCTCATCACGCTTGACGGACTTGGTGACGTTGGGCGCTCTGACACCGCTGGTGCCCCGCGAGGTACTGGATGAGGCGATCGCCGCACAGGGATGCCGGGAACAGAGCGTGCGTAAGCTCCCCGCGCACGTGATGATCTACCTGCTGATGGCGTTATGCCTGTTCCCGGATGACGACTACGAGGAAGTCGCCGAAAAGCTGACGGGCATGCTGGCCACCGTCCCGGGGGCACGCGGGGAGGCTCCCACCCGCGGGGCGATCACGCAGGCGCGTCAGCGCCTGGGGTTTGAGGTGGTCCGGGACGTGTTCCAGCGGGTGGCCCGGCCGGCTGCGGCCACACCGACCACGGCGCATGGCTGGGTCGATGGCGAGAGATGGCGATCGACGGCTTCGTCCTGGATCTCCCCGACACCGAAACGAACGTCGCCGAGTTCGGCAAGGACAGCTCGGGCGGGTATGAGACCGCCTTCCCCCAGGCCAGAGTGGTCGCCATCAGCGAATGCGCCAGTCATGCGATCGTGGCCGCCGACGTCGCGGACTGCTGGGCCGGGGAGCAGACCCTCGCGTTCTCCCTGTATGAGCACCTGAACGAGGACATGCTGCTGACCGCCGATCGTGGCTTTTACAGCTTCGCAGCCTGGGGACAGGCCCGAGGCAGCGCCGCTCACCTGCTGTGGCGTCTGCAGGCGGGCGTACGCCTCGACTGGTCAAGCGATCTTGCAGACGGCTCCTGGCTGGCCGTCATTACTAAACCCCGATTACGTCAGGAATGTAAGACACGCCTGCGCGCCGCCGCCCAGGCGGGACACGACCTCGATCCGGAGGAGGCGGTCGTGGTACGAGTCGTCGTGGACTACACCGTTCCCGACCGGCGCGGTGAAACCATCCGGTTGATCACCAGCATCCTCGACCCTGACGATGCCACCGCTGAGCAGCTGGCCCGCTGCTACCACGCGCGGTGGGAGGCCGAAACCGGCTTCGATCAACTTAAGACTCACCTACGCGGACCGGGGCGAATCTTGCGTTCACGCACTTCGGCGGCGACGGCCGTCGCAGTGCCGGTGGCCCGGGCGGGCGGCGTGCCGGCGAGCAGGCTCGCGCCCAGGGCCGTCGCCAGGGCGAACGACCACGTCTTTCGTCTCATCGGTGGCTCCTCGGCGAGGGGGTTGTTATCGCTAACACGCGGAGGCGGCACGGCTGGTCTGGCGGTTTTTCGAGAAACGTGCACCAGTTAAGGGCCCCGTGGCGCGGACGTCAATACCGGCCCTGAAACTTTTCGATGTGATCGGAACGTGACCGGCCAACCGCTTGACGGCACCTATTGTTAACGCTCACAGTCTTGCCAAGCCATATGAGAGGAGCCGTCGGTGGGACCGAACCCCGGGCATCGTCCACCCGTCATGGCCGACGTGGCCAAGGTGGCGGGTGTGTCGCACCAGACGGTCTCGCGGGTGCTCAACGACCACCCCAACGTCCGTGCCGAGACCCGCATCCGGGTCCTGCAGGCCATCGACCAGTTGGGCTACCGCCGAAACCTCACCGCCCGCGCCCTGGTGACCAAGCATTCACGCACCCTCGGCGTGGTCAGCTTCGACACCACGTTGTACGGCCCGGCCAGCACGGTCTACGGGATCGAGCAGGCCGCCAGGGAGGCGGGCTACTTCGTCAGCATCGTGAGCCTGCGCACCATCGACAGGACCGGTGTGCACGAGGCGATCGGCTACCTGTCCGAGCAGGGCGTGGACGGCATCGTGGTGGTCGCGCCCCAGCGCTCCGCCGCCCAGGCCCTGGAGGATCTGCCGACCGGCATGCCCGCCGTGGCCGTCGAGGGCGGACACGCCGGCGATGTCTCCGTGGTCTGCGTCGACCAGGTCGAGGGCGCCCGCCTGGCGACCCGGCACCTGCTCGACCTGGGACACGAGACCGTCTGGCACATCAGCGGCCCCGCCGACTGGCTGGAGGCCGAGGGGCGCGTCGAAGGCTGGCGGGAGGTCCTGACCGCCGCCGGCCGGCCGGTGCCCGAGGTGCTGACCGGTGACTGGAGCCCCCGATCGGGCTACGAGGCCGGTAAGCGCCTGGCCGCGATGGTCGAAGCGGGTACGAACGTCACCGCGATCTTCGTGGCCAACGACCAGATGGCGCTCGGCGCACTGCGCGCCTTCACCGAGGAGGGGGTGAAGATCCCGGGCCGGATCAGCGTCGTCGGCTTCGACGACATCCCGGAATCCGAGTTCTTCTCCCCTCCGCTCACCACGATCAGACAGGACTTCGGGGCCGTCGGCAGGCGCTGCATAGAGGTGCTGCTCCGGCAGATCGACGCGGGCGACGCGGCCGATTCGTACGAGCGGGAGCGGCACGTCGTGCCGCCTCGGTTCGTCGCCAGAGCGAGCACCAAGCCCATCACAGGGCCCATCGCGGGGCCTATCGCAGGGCCCGTCGATGGGCTCGGCGTCTAGCCGTACGGAACACATGAATAACGCATGAGGAAGAGGCGTCACCCGGCCTTCCGGGTTAACGCTAACAGCAGGAAGGAAACCCCGGTGTTGCGAAGAATCAGAGCGTTGAAGAGCATCTCGGCGCTGGTACTGGCCGGAGCGGTCGCGTTCACCATGGCCGGCTGCGGTAGTAGCGACGGCTCCGCCGGCTCGAGCGGTTCAGGTGGCTCGGGCGGCTCGAGCGACGGCAAGATCGTAATGGGCTTCTCCCAGGTCGGCGCGGAGAGCGGCTGGCGTACGGCCAACACCAAGTCGGTCCAGGAGTCCGCCCAGGAGGCGGGCATCGAGCTGAAGTTCTCCGACGCGCAGCAGAAGCAGGAGAACCAGATCAAGGCGATCCGCTCCTACATCCAGCAGAAGGTCGACGTCATCGCGTTCTCCCCGGTCGTCGAGTCCGGCTGGGACACGGTGCTGAAGGAGGCCAAGAACGCGAACATCCCGGTCATCCTCACCGACCGCGCGGTGGACTCGCAGGACACCAGCCTCTACAAGACGTTCCTCGGCTCCGACTTCGTGGAGGAGGGCCGCAAGGCCGGCCAGTGGCTGGTCGAGGAGTACAAGGACAGCACGGACCCGGTGAACATCGTCCAGTTGGAGGGCACCACCGGTTCCGCGCCCGCCAACGACCGCAAGGCGGGCTTCCAGGAGGTCATCTCCGCGGACTCCAAGTTCAAGATCATCGCCTCGCAGACCGGTGACTTCACCCGGGCCAAGGGCAAGGAGGTCATGGAGGCCTTCCTGAAGTCCAACCCCGACATCGACGTGCTCTACGCGCACAACGACGACATGGGCCTGGGCGCGATCGAGGCGATCGAGGGCGCGGGCAAGGTGCCCGGCAAGGACATCAAGATCATCACCGTGGACGCGGTGCGCGACGGCATGCAGGCGCTGGCCGACGGAAAGATCAACTACATCGTCGAGTGCAGCCCGCTGCTCGGCCCCCAGCTCATGGACCTGGCCAAGAAGGTCGTCAACGGTGAGCAGGTGCCGACCCGCGTGGTGACCGAGGAGACCACCTTCACCCAGGAGCAGGCCAAGGAAGCGCTGCCCAACCGCAAGTACTGACAGCCGATTCCACAACCTCCCCGGCCGGGCCGCCCCCTGGCGACGGCCCGGCCGGGGGACCGGCCAGAGATTGATGAGAGGGGCGCAGCATGACCGCACCCGCGCCGATCCTGCGGATGACGGGGATCGGCAAGCAGTTCCCGGGCGTCAAGGCGCTGGACGGAGTCGACTTCCGGCTGCTGCCGGGTGAGGTCCACGCGCTGATGGGGGAGAACGGCGCGGGCAAGTCGACGCTGATCAAGGTGCTGACCGGGGTCTACGACATCGACGCCGGCGAGATCGAGCTGGCCGGCCGCAAGGTCGCCTTCGCCGGGCCGCAGGCCGCCCAGCGGGCCGGCATCAGCACGGTCTACCAGGAGGTCAACCTCTGCACCAACCTGTCGGTGGCGGAGAACATCTTCATCGGCCGCGAGCCGCGCCGCCTGGGCCGCATCCAGTGGCGGCGGATGCGGCAGCGGGCCGCGGAGCTGCTCGCCCGGCTCGAAATAGACATCGACGTCTCGGCGCCGCTGTCGTCGTACTCGCTGGCGATCCAGCAGATGGTCGCCATCGCGCGGGCGCTCGACATCGAGGCACGGGTGCTGATCCTCGACGAGCCCACCTCCAGCCTCGACGCAGGCGAGGTCGCCCAGCTCTTCCGGGTGATGCGGCGGCTGAAGGAGCAGGGCATCGCGATCCTGTTCGTCTCCCACTTCCTCGACCAGATCTACGAGATCTCCGACCGCATGACGATCCTGCGCAACGGCAGGCTCGTGGGGGAGCACCTCACCAGCGAGCTGAGCCAGATCGAGCTGGTCGGCAAGATGATCGGCCGGGAGCTCGCCGACCTGGAGCGCCTCGGCGCCAAACCCGCCGCCGAATCCTCCGAGTCCTCCGCGGGGAAACCCGTACCTCTGCTGGAGGCGCGGGAGCTGGGCCGGACCGGCGCGATCGAGCCGTTCACGCTCACCATCCACGAGGGCGAGGTCGTCGGGCTCGCCGGGCTGCTCGGCTCGGGCCGTACGGAAATCGCCCGGCTGCTGTTCGGCGCCGATCACGCAGGCACCGGATCGTTGCGTATCGGCGGCGAGCAGGTCAGCCTGCGTACGCCACGGGCCGCGGTCAGCCGTAAGATCGCGTTCTGCTCGGAGAACCGGCGGGCCGAGGGCCTCATCCCCGACCTGACCGTGCGAGAGAACATCATCCTCGCCCTGCAGGCGGCGCGCGGCTGGACCAGGCCGATCCCACGCAGGCGGCAGGACGAACTGGTCGACAAATACATCAAGGCGCTGAGCATCCGCCCGCCCGATCCCGACCAGCTCGTCAAGAACCTCAGCGGCGGCAACCAGCAGAAGGTGCTGCTGGCACGCTGGCTCATCCTCGAACCCCGCCTGCTGATCCTCGACGAGCCCACCCGGGGCATCGACGTCGGCGCGAAGGCCGAGATCCAGCGCCTGGTCGCGGAGCTCTCCGACGGCGGGATGGCCGTACTGTTCATCTCCGCCGAGCTGGAGGAGGTGCTGCGGCTCAGCCACCGGGTCGGCGTGCTCCGCGACCGCAGGCTGGTCGCGCAGCTGGAAAACGGCGATGATCTGACCACCGACACCCTCACCGAGACGATCGCGAGCGGAGCCCGCTCATGAGCAGGACCCTCAGGCCCCTTCTCAACCCCGTCCTCAGGCACCGCATGCTGTGGCCCGTGGTCATCCTCGCCGCGCTGCTGCTGCTCAACCTGTTCTTCACCAACGGCTTCTTCAAGGTGGAGATGAAGGACGGCCATCTCTACGGCAGCCTCATCGACATCGTCAGGTTCGGCGCGCCGCTGATCCTCGTGTCGCTCGGCATGACCCTGGTCATCGCGACCTGCGGCATCGACCTGTCGGTCGGGTCGATCGTGGCGATCTCGGGCGCGCTGGCCTGTCTGTGGATCAGTGAGCTGGGCGACCAGAACAGCATCGGCGGAGTGCTGACCGCGGTGGCGCTCGGCCTCGGGCTGTCCGTGGCGCTCGGCGCGTGGAACGGATTCCTCGTCGCCGGCATCGGCATCCAGCCCATCATCGCGACACTGATCCTGATGGTCGCCGGGCGCGGCGTGGCCCAGCTCATCACCGACGGCCAGATCATCACCGTCAACAGCTCGCCGTACAAGCTGATCGGCGGCGGCTACTGGCTCACGCTGCCGTTCGGGATCATCATCGTGATCGCGGTGCTGGCGCTCACGGCCTTCCTCACCCGGCGGCTCGCCCTGGGTCTGCTGATCGAGTCGGTCGGCGGCAACGCCGAGGCGAGCCGCCTGGCCGGCATCCGCTCCCGCGGCGTGCTCATGATGGTCTACGCGTTCTGCGGGCTGTGCGCCGGCATCGCGGGACTGATGATCAGCTCGAACGTCTCCAGCGCGGACGGCAACAACGCCGGACTGTGGATCGAGCTGGACGCCATCCTCGCCGTCGTCATCGGCGGCACGTCGCTCGCCGGGGGGCGTTTCTCACTCGGCGGCACGGTGCTGGGGGCGCTCATCATCCAGACGCTGACGACCACGATCTACTCGATCGGCGTGCCGCCGGAGACGACGCTGCTGTTCAAGGCGCTGGTGGTGACCATCGTGTGCCTGCTCCAGTCACCGGCGTTCCGGGAGAAGGCGTTCCGCCGCCGCAGACGGCCCGCCGCGGCCGCGTCCGCCTCGGCGGAGGAAGAGGCAGGAGAAGAGAGGGTGGGGGTCTCGGCGTGAGCACCATCGATGGCGCGGCCGTACGCCGCCTGATCTCCAATCCGGGCGGACACATCCCGCCGAAATACGTCCCGGTCCTGGTCACGGCCGGGCTGTTCGTGGCGATGTTCGTCGCCGGGGGCATACGCTACGACGGCTTCGCCACCGGACAGATCATCCTGAACGTCTTCATCGACAACGCCTTCCTGCTGGTGGTCGCCGTCGGGATGACCTTCGTGATCCTCACGGGTGGCATCGACCTGTCGGTGGGCGCGGTCGTCGCGCTCGCCACGATGATCGCGGCGAGCCTTCTGCGGGACGGCTGGCCGGCCCCCGTGGTGATCCTCCTCGTGCTCGCCGTCGGCACGGTGCTCGGATTCGGCATGGGGGCGATCGTCCACTACTTCGAGATCCAGCCGTTCATCGTGACGCTCGCCGGGATGTTCCTGGCCCGCGGCCTGTGCTACACGATCGGCACCGACTCGATCCCCATCGAGGACCCGACCTTCACCGCTATCGCCCAGACCCGGATCGACCTGGGTGGCGAGCTGTGGATCTCGCCGCTCGTCGTCATCGCCATCGTGGTCGTGCTGGTGGCGGCGTACGTGCTGCATTACACCCGGATCGGCAGGAACGTCTACGCGACCGGCGGCAGCGAGCAGTCGGCCCTGCTCATGGGCCTCCCCGTGGCGCGCACGAAGATCGCGGTCTACGCGATCAGCGGCTTCTGCTCGGCGCTCGGCGGCCTGCTGTTCTCCTTCTACATGCTGTCGGGGTACGGCCTGCACGCGGTCGGCATGGAGCTCGACGCGATCGCGGCGGTCGTCATCGGAGGCACGCTGCTGACCGGCGGCACCGGTTATCTGTTCGGCACGGTGCTGGGCGTGCTAGTGCTCGGCCTGATCCAGACGATCATCAGTTTCGAGGGGACGCTGAGCTCGTGGTGGACCAAGATCGTAATCGGCCTGCTGCTGTTCGTCTTCATCCTGCTGCAGCGCCTGATCGGCACCCGTAAGTCCTAGGGATCTTTCCCGTAGGTGTTCCCGTCCTCAGTATTGGAGCGATATGTGAACGCTAACAGCGATCGTGCCGGCCTCCATCAAGGCGATGACTACGTGGTCGGTGTCGACTTCGGCACGCTGTCGGGCCGCGCCGTCGTCGTCCGGGTGAGCGACGGCGTAGAGGTCGGCACCGCCGTGTACGAGTACCCCCACCGCGTGATCGAGGAGACCCTGCCCGGCGGCGACGTCCGCCTCGGCCCCGACTGGGCCCTGCAGGCCCCGCAGGACTGGATCGGCGTGCTGCGCCATGCCGTACCGAAGGCGCTGGCCGCCTCCGGCGTCCCGGCCTCGCGGGTGATCGGCATCGGTACCGACTTCACCGCCTGCACGGTGCTGCCGACCACGGCCGACGGCACCCCCCTGTGCGAGATCCACCCCGAGCGCCCGCACGCCTGGCCCAAACTGTGGAAGCACCACGCGGCCCAGCCGCATGCCGATCGGATCAACGCGCTGGCCGCCGAGCGCGACGAGCCGTGGCGGGCCCGCTACGGCGGCAAGATCTCCTCGGAGTGGCAGTTCGCCAAGGGGCTGCAGCTCCTGGAGGAGGATCCGGAGATCTACCACCTGGCGGAGCGCTGGATCGAGGCCGCCGACTGGATCATCTGGCAGCTGTCCGGTGTGGAGACCCGCAACGTCTGCACGGCCGGATACAAGGGCATCTTCCAGGACGGCGGCTATCCCTCGGAAGACTTCCTGGCCGCGCTCAATCCCGCCTTCGTCGACCTCCCGAACAAGCTCAGCGCGGGCAAGCCGGGCCTGGAGCTCGCACCGCTGGGCGGCCTCGCCGGTCGTCTGACGGCCCGCGCCGCCCAGTGGACGGGGCTGCCCGAGGGGATCGCGGTCGCGGTCGGCAATGTGGACGCGCACGTCACAGCGGCCGCGGCGGACGCCGTACGGCCCGGCCAGATGGTGGCCATCATGGGCACCTCGACCTGCCTGATCATGCCCTCTGACCGGCTGGCCGAGGTTCCGGGCATGTGCGGCGTGGTCCGCGACGGCATCGTGCCCGGCCTGTGGGGCTATGAGGCGGGGCAGTCGGCCGTCGGCGACATCTTCGCCTGGTTCGTCGAGACCTCGATGCCGGCCTCCTATGCCGAGCGTGCCGCGGCGAGCGGTCTCGACCCGCACCAGTTCCTCACGTCGCTCGCGGCCGAGCAGGAGGTCGGGCAGCACGGGCTGGTCGCGCTCGACTGGCAGGGCGGCAACAGGTCGGTGCTGGTCGACCACGACCTGTCCGGGTTGGTCGTCGGCCAGACGCTCGCCACCAAGCCGGAGGACGTCTACCGCGCGCTCATCGAGGCGACCGCCTTCGGTGTGCGCGTGATCGTGGAGACGTTCGAGGCGGCCGGGGTGCCGGTGGAGGAGTTCGTCGTCGCGGGCGGGCTGCTGAAGAACCGCTTCCTCCTGCAGGTCTACGCCGACGTGCTGCGCCGCCGCCTGTCGGTGATCGGTTCTGAGCAGGGCCCGGCGCTCGGCTCGGCGATCCATGCGGCCGTCGCTGCGGGCGCCTATCCCGACATCACGGCGGCCGCGGCCGCGATGGGCAAGCGGTTCACCGACGCCTACGTGCCCGACGCGGACCGGGCCGACGCCTACGACCGGCTGTACGCCGAGTACCGCCGGCTGCACGACCACTTCGCTGACGGCGCCCTGCTGCACCGGCTGCGCCAGATCAGAAACGACGCGATCAGAAACGACGCGATCAGCGGCGACTCGAACAGAGACGACTCGAACAGCGACGAAAGCGGCAGGAACGGAATCGGGGCATGAGTGTGATCGACAAGCTGAGACAGACCGTGTGCGGGCTGCACGCGGAGCTGGTGCGGTACGGCCTGGTCGCCTGGACGGCGGGCAACATCTCCGGACGGGTGCCGGATGAGGAACTGTTCGTGATCAAGCCGAGCGGCGTGTCCTACGACGAGCTGACCCCCGACTCGATCGTCGTGTGCGACCTGGAGGGCGACCTCGTCGCCGGGGATCTCGCCCCGTCCAGCGACACGGCCGCGCACGCCTACATCTACCGGCACATGCCCCACGTGGGCGGGGTCGTCCACACCCACTCCACGTACGCCTCGGCCTGGGCCGCCCGGGGAGAGGCCATCCCGTGCGTGCTCACCGCGATGGCCGACGAGTTCGGCGGGGAGATCCCCGTCGGCCCGTTCGCGCTGATCGGGGGAGACGACATCGGCAAGGGCGTGGTGGAGACGCTGACCGGCCACCGCTCCCCGGCCGTCCTCATGCGCAACCACGGAGTGTTCACGATCGGCGCGTCGCCCAAGGCCGCCGTCAAGGCCGCCGTGATGTGCGAGGACGTCGCCCGCACCGTCCACGTGGCGCGGCAGCTCGGTGAACCGCTGCCGATCGCACGCGACGACATCGACAGCTTGTACGACCGCTACCAGAACGTTTATGGACAAAGGAGTGCCCGGTGAAGCTGTGGTTCCTGACCGGTAGTCAGGGTTTGTACGGCGAGGACACGCTGCGGCAGGTGGCCGAGCAGTCCCGGGGTATCGCCGAGCAGCTGGGCCGGGCGCTGCCGTTCGAGGTGGTGTGGCAGCCGGTGCTGACCGGTGCCGACGCCATCCGCAGGGCGTGCCTTGAGGCGAACGCCGATGACGAATGCGGCGGCCTGATCGCGTGGATGCACACGTTCTCCCCGGCCAAGATGTGGATCGCCGGGCTGGACGCGCTGCGCAAGCCGCTCCTGCACCTGCACACGCAGGCCAATCTGGAGCTGCCGTGGAGCAGCATCGACATGGACTTCATGAACCTGAACCAGGCCGCGCACGGCGACCGGGAGTTCGGCTACATCCAGTCCAGGCTCGGGGTGGCGCGCAAGACCGTGGCCGGTCACGTGAGCGACCCTTCGGTGGCGGCGCGGATCGCCACCTGGGCGCGGGCGGCGGCCGGACGGGCCGAGGTCGCGTCGCTGCGGCTGGCCAGGTTCGGCGACAACATGCGCGACGTGGCGGTGACCGAGGGCGACAAGGTCGAGGCGCAGCTGCGGTTCGGAGTCTCGGTGAACACCTACGGCGTGAACGACCTGGTCGCCGCCGTCGACGCCGCCTCCGATGCCGACGTGTCCGCCCTGGTGAAGGAGTACGCAGACCTCTACCGTGTCGCCCCGGAGCTGCTGGCCGGCGGTGAGCGGCACGAGTCCCTGCGGTACGCCGCCAGGATCGAGCTGGGTCTTCGGTCCTTCCTCGACGACGGGGGATTCAAGGCGTTCACCACGAACTTCGAAGACCTCGGCGGGCTGCGGCAGTTGCCCGGCCTGGCCGTACAACGCCTGATGGCCGACGGCTACGGGTTCGGCGGTGAGGGCGACTGGAAGACCTCGGTGCTGTTGCGGACGCTCAAGGTGATGTCCGCCGGGCTGCCGGGCGGCACCTCGTTCATGGAGGACTACACCTACAACCTCACACCGGGCGAGGAGCTCATCCTCGGCGCGCACATGCTGGAGGTCTGTCCGACGATCGCCGCCGACACCCCGTCGTGTGAGATCCATCCGCTCGGCATCGGCAACCGGGAGGACCCGGTCCGCCTGGTGTTCGACGCCGTGCCCGGCGAGGCGATCGTGGTGGGGCTGGCCGACATGGGTGATCGGTTCCGGCTGGTGGCCAACGAGATCGATGTGGTCGCCCCGCCGCAGCCGCTGCCGAAGTTGCCCGTCGCCCGTGCCGTCTGGCGCCCCCGGCCCGACCTGCGCACTTCCGCCGAGTCGTGGATCACCGCCGGCGCACCGCACCACACGGTCCTGTCCGCGGCCGTCGGCGCCGACGAGCTCACCGACTTCGCCGAGATGCTCGGCGTCGAACTGCTGGTCATCGACGCCGACACCACCTCACGGCAGTTCACCAAGGAACTGCGCTGGAATCAGGCCTACTACCGGCTCGCGCAGGGTTTCTGAGGCACGGTTCCCTGAGGGGAGAGACGACGACATGCCGTGGCGCCGTGTGGGGTGGTGCCACGGCATGTCGCCGAAGCCGATGGGGCGGGGTCAGCGGGGAGCGGCGGTGCTCTCCCTGAGCACGATTTCAGGCTCGATCAGTCGACGGACGTTCTCCGCGGCCCCGCCCTCCGCCCCGGTGTCGGAATCGGCGATGGCGATGCGGTGGAGCAGCAGTTCGAGGGCCTGCCTGCCGACCTCGGCGAAGTTCTGCCGGACCGTGGTGAGCGGCGGCCAGAAGTAGGCGGCCTCGGGCACGTCGTCGAAGCCGACCACGCTCACGTCGTCGGGGACGCTCCGCCCCGCCTCACGAAGGGCCCGCATCACGCCCAGAGCCATGGGATCGTTGGCCACGAAGATCGCGGTGATCGAGCGGTCGCCTGCGAGCTGCTTGCCGAGCCGATAGCCGGAGCGTGCGCTCCAGTCCCCGCTCAGCACCTCCGGCACCGGCCGGCCCTCGGCCTCCAACGTCGAACGCCACCCGTCGATCCGGCTGCTCGCGTCGATCCACTCGGCCGGACCCGCGATGTGCCACACCGTCTCGTGGCCGAGGCTGAGCAGGTGCCGCGTCACCCGGGCCGCCCCCGCACGCTGGTCGACCATCACCACCGGGACCGGGATGTCGTCCCGCCCGTCCACCGCCACGACGGGCATGGTGGGTGGCAGGTGACGCAGGCCGTCGACCGCCGCCTCGTGCGGCGCGAGGATGATCGCACCGTCGACCGACTGCCGGCGCAGGCGTTCCACCCCCTCCTGCATCGACCGGCGATCGAGTATGCCCAGACTGGCGATGCTCACCGTGTAGTCGCTCTGCCTGGCCGCCTGCTCGATGGCGCTGAGCGTGGAGGCCGGGCCGTACAGGGTGGTGTCGAGGCTCACGACACCGAGCACCCCCGACCGGCCGGTGGCGAGCTGCCGGGCCGCGAGATTGGGCCGATAATCGAGTTTTCGGACCGCTGCCATCACGCGCGCCCGGGTCTCGGCTCGCACTATTTCCGGCGAGTTGAACACCCGGGAGACGGTCATCGCCGAAACCCCCGCGAGCGCGGCCACATCCTCGATCACCGCTGGCTTGGAACGGGACCTGCCGCCGCCCGTTTTCGATGGCATGCGGTCAACCCCTCTGCGATATCGCTAACACGCAACCATCTTAAGAGTGAGTCCAATCAAAAGGTGGATGGGCGTGACGAGGGATATCAGACGGGAGAGGGGATGCGAACGGCAAAGCGGTGGACGGTAAGGCGGCGGGCGGCCGGGGCATGGTGCCCCGGCCGCCTGTTCTGCCCGGTCCGGTGCCTGGTCAGGTCAGCACCGGACGGCCTGTGGGAGGTGATGCGCGGCCGTCAGCAGACGGGTCAATGGACGGTGTCGACGGTGTGGACGGTGTCCGTAGGCCTTATCCGTAGGCGGGGTCAATAGACGGGCCGGTGGGCGGTATCAGCGGCGGTATCAGCGGCGGTATCAGTGGCGGTATCGGTGGCGGTATCAGTGGGGGTATCAGTGGGTTCAGAAGACGGGATCAGTAGACGAAGGGCCAGCCGGCGCTGTCCCATCCGAGCCTGTTGATGCCCAGCCGGGACGAGTTGTCGTTCGCATACCAGTGGTAGAAGAGGACGGCGCCGTCGGTGTCATCCAGCTCGGCCTGGTGGCCGGGACCGTGGATGTCACCATGGCCGGCGAGGATCTGAGTGCCGCCGCCGGACGTCATCGCGGTGCCGTTTCTGTCGACGTAGGGACCTGTCACCGAGGTGGACCGGCCGACCATGACGCGGTAGGTGCTGTCCGCACCCCGGCAGCACAGGTCGAACGACACCAGCAGGTAGTAGTAGTCCCCGTGGCGGAAGATGGTGGGCGCCTCGATCGCGCCGCCGTTCCGCCCGGCGATGCCGCGGATGGTGCCGTCACTGCGTTTACCGGTCGCCGGATCGAGCTGGACGAGCTTGATCCCGGACCAGAACGAGCCGAAGCTCAGCCACCAGCGGCCCTGCGCGTCGACGACGAGGTTGGGGTCGATCGCGTTGAAGTTGTCGGAGGTACGTGACTCGATGACCAGACCCTGGTCGGTCCAGGATCCCGATGCTCCGGTCGTGCTGGTGGCCAGGAAGATCGCCGAGTGGT
Organism: Sphaerimonospora mesophila; assembly: GCF_001417795.1. NCBI lineage: Bacteria > Bacillati > Actinomycetota > Actinomycetes > Streptosporangiales > Streptosporangiaceae > Sphaerimonospora > Sphaerimonospora mesophila. The sequence continues at coordinate 411,662 of NZ_BCBX01000032.1, forward strand.
TGGAGCCGAAGGTGGAGGCCGCGTAGTACATGTAGTAACGGCCGTTGACATAGGTGATGTCGGGGGCCCACAGAGTGTTGCTGCCGTTGGTGTAGGCGTGTGCCCACGGGACCCCTCCGGGGAACGCCGCCCCCGCGTTGCGCCACGCGGTCCGGTCGGTGGAGGTCTTGAGCGGGATGTTGTCACCCGTGTGCGCGAGAATGTAGGTCCCGCTCGACGTCTTGGTCACCTCCGGGTCGTGCACACCGGTGTCACCCGTGACGTATCCGGGGTTGGGATAGGACGCCGGCGGAGTCGTCGGATCCCCGCCGCCGCCACCGACCTTGACGAGCTGCCACTGCTGGTTGGTGCCACCGGTGTCGGTGTACTGCGAGATGCGGCCGCCGTCGGCGGTGGACCACTCCCACACGTCCAGGGCCTTGCCGCTGTTGCGGTTGATCAGCTTGACGTAGCCGCTACCGGTGTCGACGACCCGGAACTGCTGGTTGGTGCCGTTGAGGTCGGTCCACTGGATGACGTCGGCGCCGTCGGCGGTCGACCGGGAGGCGATGTCGAGGACCTTGCCACTGTGGCGGGACTTCAGCCGGTAGTAGCCGCCGCCGGAGTCGACGAACTGCCACTGCTGCCAGGCGCCGTCGTTGCGTGACCACTGCACGATCGGGGCGCCGTTATCGGTGGCCAGGTTGTAGACGTCGATCGCCTTGCCGCTGTGCCGGCTGATCAACACGTACGAGGCATTGGTGTCGATCGTGGCGGCGGCCGCGCCTGCGTTGACGACACTCTGACACACGGCCAGCAACGCGACGACCACGAGCGTCGTCAGCCCGCTCAAGCGGCGCCATGGTGTGAATGGAGGTTTGGGGGGTGACACGGGATGGACCTCCTGATGTTATCGTTAACATCCGTGGTGGAGGGTAGCCGATCTTCGCTGTCGTTTGCTCTGGGGTTTGCTGATGAGTTGGGCGCGGTGTTATCGCCGTCCAGTGGTATCGCGGCCATCTGGAGGCGTCAAGTGTCGGCTGAATCCCTCCAGTTGGCCGCTGAATCTTTCATCGACTGCTCCGCAGTGCGGCTCCCGGAGGATCACTCTGACGGCAGTGCGGTGGTGCTTGGGTGTTGGGTGCCCCGGGTATCGGGTGCTCGCGCTCGATGCTCACGCTCGGCGTCGGCATCCGGCGTCGGCTGGTGTCTGGCAGCGGTTGGCACCCCGCCGTCGGCCGGTGTCCGCCGTCGGCTGGTGTCCGGCCGCGGTCCGCATCCGGCGGCGGTTGCCGCTGCGGGCCGGCCACTGCGGACGTCGGTCGCATCGCTCCTCCGTGCCGCGACCACTCTTACTGCTCGCCGACAGCCTGGATATGCCGAATACCAGTGGGATGTGCTGAATGTCACCGGGATGTGATGGATGCCGTTGTGCGGGAGGCATCGGAAGTCCATTGGAAATGGAGTGAGATGCCCTGGCGTGAGTGGTCGACGCTGCGTCCCATCGTCCCCAGATGAGGTGGGTAGGTGAAATACCGTGACACTCCACACCGTGACACTCCACAGGGAGCGATGGCACGCCACTGTGCTTCCATGCAGGTCGATCATGTGGGTCGGCGCTTTCTGGTGGGTGAGGGGCCGATGTAGATGAACTCCCAGCGGTCGGGGCCGGTCTTGCGGCGTTGGTAGCGGTCGGGGTGCCGGTAGCGGTCGCGGTTGTGGAATTGGCAGGCGGGGCCGAGTCTGGCCAGGTCGGTGCGGCCGCCTTCGCTCCAGTTGTCGATGTGGTCGATCTGGCACATGCTCGCGGGGAGGGGGCAGCCTTTCACCCAGCAGGTGTCGTAGCGGGCGGCGATGGCGCGGCGTTGGGCGGGGGTGGCCAGGCGGGTCTTGCGGCCCATGTCCAGGACCTGCCCCTCGGTGTTCATGACCAGGCGGACGAGGGTGGAGGTGCGGGCCAGGCGGTGGATGTCGGTGATGGGTAGCAGGTGTCCGGTGGACAGCAGCAGCCCGGGCAGGGTGCGCAGCACCGACTGCCACCGCCAGTCCCCGACGTCGGGTCCGCTGTCCCCGAAGCCGCCGTCGACGCTCCAGAAGCGGAAGCCTGTGCTCCTGGAAGTCGCACCCCCGGGGTCCACGCCCCCACGGGGATCGCTCCTGCCGGGATCGCCTCCGCTGGGGTCGCCGGGGTTGCCGCTGCCAGGGGCGCTCCTGCCGGGGTCGTCCCTGCTGGGGTCGCCGGTGGCGGGGTCTGCTGGGTGCGTGCCGGGGTCGGCACCGGTGGGAGTGGTGTTCGCGGTGTGGTCGTCTTCACCGGCCTGGTTGTGGATGCCGGTGCGGGTCCCCGAGCCGCTCTCGGTCTCCGGCTCGTCAATGCTTCCGGGCTCGTCAGTGCCTCCGGTCCCGGCCGCAGCGCCGAGTTCGACCGCTGGGCTGGCCGCGGTCGCGGGGCTGGGCTCGTCGTCACCTGTGGTGGCCGGGCGGATGGGGGTGCGGTGTTCGCGTGAGTTCTTGGTGGGCCACTCGGGACCCTGGCCGCAGGTGGGATCACCGCCTGGCGTCGCGTCCCCTTGGTCGTCTCTGCGGCCGGCCCCGGGAAAGGCTCCGGGAAGGAATCCGGGAGCAGGCTCGGAAGCGGCGTCGGGAGTGTGATCAGGATCGAGGTCGTCACCGGCATCCTCGCGGGTTTCCGGGCCGGTCCCTTTGCCGGTCGCAAGCGCCGGGCCGTCGCTCCGGACGGCGTCACCGGGCGCGGTGTCCTCAGGCGCAGTGACGTCGTCAGATGCGGTGCCGCCGGGCGTGGCGTCATCAGGCTCGGTGTCACCGGACGTGGTGCATTCGGATGCGCTGTCTTCGGGCGCGACATCGTCAGGTGCGGCGTCGCCGGGCGTGGCGTCGCGGGGAGTGGTGCTGTGGTGGGTGGATTGCCCGGGGGCGGTGCCGTGTTCGGCATCGTGGGGGGTGGGGTCGTCGGGGAGGGACTCGGCGTTGATCAACACCAGGAGTTCGGTGGTGATCTGCTGTTCCAAAAGTGCGATCAGCGTGTCGGCGTTGCGGACTCGAAGCGGCCGGTCATCTCCTTGGGCCTTTGGTTTGGCGTAGGCGTCCAGCAGGGTCCGTAGCCGGGCGGCGGCCTCCCGCGGCAGACGGAACTCCCCCTCCACCCCACCGCTCTCGGTTTCCCGTAGCAGCAGGAACCGGGCGTCGTAGTCGGCGGCGGCGTCCTTGACCTCCCCGTCGGGGTCCAGGACCGCCCGCAGATACCGTCCCGCTTTGGCGATCTCCTGCGGCCCGGCGCAATCGGCCAGTTCCACAAGGATCGTCTCGGCCTTGGCCGCGTCCTCATCGCCGAGTCCGGTGGTGGCCGCGCAGATCGCCGCCACCACCGCCTCGGTCAGGTTCCCGGCGGCGTACCGTGCCCGTACTTTGGGCAGGCGTGCCAGTTCGATGCCCAGGGCGACGGTGCGGTAGGCCGTCCGGCGGCTCATCCCGCACACCGACCGCAACCACGTCCGCGTCGAGGCGTGCCCGGTCTGGCGGGCCGCTCCGGCCGCGTGCACCCGCGCGGCCCGTAGGGCGATCGCCGCCTCCAGCCGATCCCGCGCGAACGCCAACTCCTCCACCTGCGCCAGACACACCTCCGCAGAGCCCGGAAGCGCCGTGACCGCCAACGCCAGCGCGGCCTCCCGCACCTGGCTCACCAACGGCCACGACAACACCCCGTCCGCGTCTGCGGAATCCGCCGCGCACGCACCGCTCAGACCACCCGAAGAACCGCCCGAAGTATCATCCGAAGCGCTACCGGAAGGGATATCCGCAGACTCCGAAACGCGCCGCCGAGGCGAATCATCACGGTCGTCGTCATTTGTCGGGGAACCACCGACCGTACCATCCACATCACCGGCCACCGCATCGGCCGGACATGCGTTACTCGGGGATGTGGTGGTTGAAGCCTCGCCGGTGCGGGCCGAGTTCTCCGCAGCCATGCTTAACTCAGTGACGCTGCATCCTGTCGTATCTGGACCGGCCCCATGAAAGCGACCTGAACGGGCAGGGGTGTCGGCGTGAAACATGTCGATCAGTGGCGTGTCGTTCAGAGATGTGCCGGTGGAAGACACGGCATCCGAGGACGCGGTGTCGGGAGACGTACGATCCGGATTGTCCGGGGACACGCGATGGAGTGCTGCCGGCCAGCCGAGTGACGGGGCGCGTGTCGAGTAGCGAGAGGAACGGGCGGCAGCACGCGCTGCGGCTTCCGCCTTCACCTCCGCCCACCATTCGGGCCCGAGAAGGGGTGGAGCGGCGGGTTGTGGCGAATCGTGATTGAGCAGGTTGTCCATATTCGATAGCTTTGCCGACTCCATTTACTCCTCCCCTCGCGGGATCGCTTCCTCGAAAACCTGTATGAATAATCTCACGTTAATCCGTCGAGGGCAATACTCCCGCCATGGTCAATTCAAAAATAATTATGAGAGAGAGGTGGTGAATTACTCCAAATGTCTATGATGTCCGACATTATGTATTGGACCACTTGGCTTAAGTCGGCTCTTTCGGGTGAATCGCTGGAAACAGCAATGAAACCGGTAGCATGAGCGGCCACGGAGAGTGGTTGAAGTGACGGTGAGCCATTGAGCCGTTGTCTGTAACGGTTCGTCGCTGTGTGTAGTGCCGACGCCGGCCGGGTCACGCCGCTTCATGGCAGGGCATAGCAGGGCATGCCTGGGCATGCCGCGCCCCAGTGTTCGGAAAGCGTAAAGCCCCTGATAGAAGTGGTCTTGTCTAGAGATCAACTTCATAATCAGAGGCTTCACGTGCCCACCAGTGTCACATACTCGGCGACCCTCCAGGTGCGCCGGGAGACCGTACTGTTCCTGGCCGCCCTGCTTCATGCCGAGCGCCGCCGCCGAGGTACCCGCCGCGGCCGCCGCGCACTCGGCTGCCATGCCCAGGCCGTCCTCATCCTGCGCTGGTTCCTGGACGGCACCAGAATCAGGCAACTGGCGATCGACCACGGCATCGGCCGCAAGACCGTCTACCGCTACCTCCATGAGGGCATCGACCTTCTGGCCGCACACACTCCCGACCTGGACACCGTCTTGGACACGGCCGCGCGTACGGGTCTGACGCACATCAACCTCGACGGCATCCTCATCGCCACCGACCGCGTCGCCACCCCCGGCCCCAACGGCGCCGACCTGTGGTGGTCGGGAAAGCACAAGCACCACGGCGGCAACGTGCAGGTCATCTCCGCCCCGGACGGCTGGCCGCTGTGGGTCTCCGACGTCCGCCCCGGCCGCGAGCACGACATGACCTGCGCCCGCCGCCACGGCATCATCACCGCCCTCGCCGCCATCCGAGTCGGCCTGCCGGCCTTGGCAGGCCTGGGCTACGAAGGCGCGCCGATGTCGTCCCGGCGAAGATGAAGCGCCACCAGCGCAGGCTCAGCGATGACCGGCAGACCGCAGGCTCAGCGATGACCGGCAGACCGCAGGCTCAGCGATGACCGGCAGACCTGCAGCAAACTGCTACGGGGGCCTGCGTGGGGTCGGCGAGCGTGTGAATGCTCTGCTCGCGGTCACCTTAAGGCTCTACGCCGGGTCAGCCTCGATCCCTCGTGCATCGTGCATCGGGAAGATCATCAGGTGCCTCTCGTCCTGCTTCATCAAGAGCACACCTGGACTCGGCCGACGTCACCCATCGCGATCTTCGGTCACTGAGAAATCTTCGGTGCCAGAACGTCCACGGCCGGCCGTGGGTGAGCATCAACGGGATCGAACCGGGGGCCGGGGCCGGGCTTGGCCGCAATGGCACACGATGTGCTCCATGGCCTGGCTCGGCCCCTCCAGCATGCCCGGTCTCCTTCTTCTTCCCCTCTTCACGGCCACCCTTGCCGGCGATGGTCGTGAAGTACGTTTACCTGACGCCGTGATCGTGGCCGTCCCCGTCCGGACCGGGGGTGTCGTATCCCAGACCCCGGCGGATCGCGATCTCCACGGGTGAGTACGCACCGTCGGGCCGCTCCAGCTCGTACGGTGCGGCCGGGATCAGCGGCGGCTGGGCCATGAAGCGCGGTCGCATCCCATGGTGCGGTTGCGCCGCGTGCACCAGGAACGGGTGGCACAGGAAGACGTCGCCCGGGGAGCCGGTGGCGAGGGCGAGTGGCCGGTGGTCGGACGCCGCCACCAGATCGGGGGCGAGGGTCAGTCCGCTTGCCCCGTCCTCTCCGTACTTCTCCAGCACCTTCGGCACGTCAAGGTGTGAGCCGACCCGGATCCGGGTCGGCGCGTCCTCCTCACCGACCTCGCTGAACAGGAACAGCATCAGCAGCGCCCGGCCCCGGGAGCGCAGATTCGTGAAGTACCAGGTCTCACCCTCCGGCAGATAGCTCCCCTCGATGTGCCAGCCCGCGTCGTCCGGCTCCTCCTCGTGCGGGAAGCGCAGCGGGAACGTGCCCAGCGAGTAGCGCGGCTCCCAGCGTCCCGCGCCGACGAGCAGGTCGTACGCGTGATGCAAAGACGGGGAATTGGGCGCGGCGGCGAACGGTCCCTGCGCCATGCCGCCCACCCAGTGCACGGGCTGCGTCCACGTCGACGGGTCGTCCGGATCGCAGCCCGTCTCTCGCCACAGCAGCCGTGCGCAGTCCGCGGCCACGCGAGGCGCGACGGCGCCCTCCAACTTCACGAAGCCGTCGCGGAGGAAACGGGATATCAAGGTCGTGTCATCCATGTCCCCATCGTGCGGTGACACCGGCCCCGATCACCCGACATTCTCCACACCGCCTTTGTCGGGTATGAGGATGGGCGGGGTCCCCAGTGGCGGTCGCCGTACCGAATGCACGTGGTGGCGCTTCGAGTCGGCGCGAGGTGGGGAGATCGCCCGCCGGTGGACCATTTTCACGGTCAAGGTCTGCTGAGGCGTCCCGGCGGACGGGACGTCCACGTTGTCATGGGAGAGGGCTTACTTCAGGTGGGCGCGGGTGCGGCCAGATCTCAGTACGCTCGGGGACACCGGCGATCAGCAAGGGGAGTTGACGGGGATGCAGGAAACGATCACGATCGGCAAAGACTTCACGGTCGGCCGTCTCGGTTTCGGGGCGATGCGAATCACCGGGCCCGGCATGTGGGGGCCGCCGGCCGACGTGCCCGCCGCCCTCGCGCTCGTCCGTCGCGCTGTCGAGCTGGGCGTCACCTTCATCGATACCGCGGACTCGTACGGCCCCGGCACGAGTGAGGAACTGCTCGCCGAGGCACTGCACCCCTATCCCGACAATCTGCTCATCGCCACTAAGGCGGGTCAGAGCCGTCCGTCTCGGGCCGAGTGGATCCCGCTGGGCCGTCCCGAATACCTGCGCCAGCAGGCCGAGCTGAGCCTGCGGCGGCTCCGCCTCGACTGCCTCGATCTGTTCCAACTCCACCGCATCGACCCCAAGGTGCCGCTCGCCGACCAGATCGGCGCGGCCAAGCAGCTTCAGGACGAGGGGAAGATCCGGCACTTCGGGCTCTCCCAGGTGTCGGTCGCGGAGATCGAAGCGGTCAGGGAGCACATCGAGGTCGTGAGCGTGCAGAACCTCTACAACCTGACCCGTCGCGACGACGAGGATGTGCTGGACTACTGCGAGCGCGAAGGCATCGCGTTCATCCCGTGGCTGCCGGTCGCCGGCGGCGGGCACGCGTCGGCGACCGGGCCGCTGGCGGAGGTCGCCGCCGAGCTGGGCGCCACCCGAGCGCAGGTGTCCCTCGCCTGGCTGCTGCACCGTTCACCGGTCATGCTCCCGATCCCCGGCACGAGTTCGATCGCGCACCTGGAGGAGAACACCGCCGCCGCGGACCTGCGTCTGACCGACGAGCAGTTCGAGCGCCTTCTGCGCTGCTGAGGACCGCCTCTTCTGCGCTGCTGAAGAATCGGATGCTCCCAGGAATGTCGGGCGGCGAGCTCGTGGTCGTCTGCCGTGATGATTCGCCGTGATGATCTGCCGTGGCGATTCGCTGTGATGATTCGCTAGAGCTCGCGGGCGATATAGCGGTTGAGCGCGGCGGCGATCACCGTAGGCTTTCCTGGTTGCGGTGTCGGGACAGGAGAGCGTGTCCGGCCTCGTACGCGTCGACCAGTTGGGCGGGGGCGGTCAGGCACCACGCCTCGGTCACCAGTTCCGCCAACTCATCCGCGTCGATCTTCGTGAGGTGCACCACCACCCAGCCGAAGCGGCCTGCCGTGAACTGGACCTCGAACACCTCGGGGCGCTCCGCGACGAGCGCCATCTGCTCCTCGAGCGTCTGCTTGAGCCCTACGGTCTGGGTCTCCTCCCAGAGGTAACCGAAGCCCTTGTCGTGCACCTTCAGAGAGACCCAGCCGCCCCCGTCGCTCTGCTCGACCTCGGGCAGCCCGGCCAGCATCTTCAGGAACTCGTCCACACTCACCGCCATGCCTCCACGTCTATCAGGCGGCTGCGACAATTCCGTGTCAGGTCTGCGGCCGAACCTGGGAGGGACTCTTCGAGTGTCACCACTGTGCCGCCCAGGCAGTGTCACCACTGTGCCGCCCAGGCAGTGTCACCACTGTGCTGCCCAGGCAGTGTCACCACTGTGCTGCCCAGGCAGTGTCACCACTGTGCCGCCCAGGTAGTCGTGGGCGCGCTGCCGCACGGGTCGACCACCTTTACAGCTTTTACAGAGGGATCCACTCGATGGCGGTGGTGACCTCGTCGAGGATCTCCGGGATCGGCTCGACTCCGATGCCGGGGCCGGTGGGCACGGTCAGGTGGCCGTCCCGGAGCTCGAAGGGCGGGGTGATGTCGGTGGTGAAGTAGCGGCGGGAACCGGAGAGGTCACCGGGGAGGGAGAAACCGGGCAGCGCGGCCAGCGCGACGTTGGCGGCACGTCCGATGCCCGTCTCCAGCATGCCGCCGCACCACGCCGCGACACCATGCGCCCGGCACAGATCGTGGATGCGCCGCGCCTCCAGGTAGCCGCCGACCCGGCCCGGCTTGATGTTGACGACCGAGCAGGCTCCCAGTGAGATGGCCGCCGCCGCGTGCTCGGCGGACTCGATGGACTCGTCCAGGCAGATCGGGGTGGTGAGCCTGGTGGCGAGCCGGGCGTGCTGGACGATGTCGTCGTCGGCGAGCGGCTGTTCGATGAGCAGCAGGCCGAACTCGTCGAGCCTGGCCAGGTGTCCGGCGTCGGCGAGGGTGTACGCCGCGTTGGCGTCGACCTGGAGTGGTACGTCGAGCCCGAACCGCTCGCGCACCGCGCGTACGGGGGCCACGTCCCAGCCGGGCTTGATCTTGAGTTTGATCCGGACGTAGCCCTCCTCCAGGTAACCGGCGACGACGTCGAGCAACTCGGGGATCGAGTCCACGATGCCGATGGACACCCCGGCAGAAACGCGGTCGGCGGAGGCGCCGAGGAAGGAGCCGAGCGACAGCCCGGCGGCGCGCAGCCCGGCGTCGAGCACGGCCGCCTCCAGGGCGGTCTTGGCCATCCGATGGCCCTTGAACGGGCGCAGGGCACGGCCGACCGCATGGGCGTCGGCGTGCGCGGGAAGCGCGGGGATCAGGAAGCGGCGCAGCACATCGGCCGCGCCGTCGACGTACTCCGCCGAGTAGAGCGGAGCGGACATCGCCACGCACTCGCCCCAGCCCTCGGCCTCGGGGGTGACGACCCGCAGCAGCAGCACATCGCGTCGCGTCTCGGTGCCGAACGACGTCTGGAACGGCGTGACCAGCGGCATCGCGATCCGGCGCAGCTCGATCCCGGTGATCTTCGTGGGGTGCGCGGTGTGCACCGTCTCGTTCACCGCGGACACCCCGATTCGGCGCGGCCGGCCGCCATCGGCGGATCACCGTGTGGGCCCGCGACGACAGCGCGGTAATGGACGCGGTGATGGACGCGGTGATGGAGCTCGACGGACAAGTGCCAATCCTCCGATCCGTGGTTCACCCGCGACCATACGCCAGCCGGGCGACGGGGGATCCGTGCGCTTGGCGGGGTCGGAGGATGCGGGGGGCGGGCGGCTCACGATCCGGACCGACGATCTGAACCAGATATCAGAACGCGGCTTATGTCCGGAAGTACGCTGAGGACGTGCGCAGCGCCTACATCACCTGGGACCTGAGGAGCCGATCGTGACCGTGGACCGCCTGCTGCCCACTCAGGAGGCAGCGGACCTCATCGAGCTCACCCGTGAGATCGCCGACCGGGAGCTGGCCACCCGGGTGGACGAGCACGAACGTGCGGAGACCTACCCCGAGGGACTGTTCACCCTGCTGGGGGACGCCGGGCTGCTCGGCCTGCCGTACGCGGAGGAGTTCGGCGGGGGCGCTCAGCCGTACGAGGTCTATCTGCAGGTGATCGAGGAGCTGGCGGCGCGCTGGGCGGCGGTCGCCGTCGCCTGCAGCGTGCACACGCTCGCCTGCTTCCCGGTCGTGGAGTACGGCACGGCGCGGCAGCGGGAGCGGTGGCTGCCCGACATGCTGGCCGGTCGGCTCATCGGGGGCTACAGCCTGTCTGAGCCGCAGGCCGGATCCGACGCGGCCGCGCTCCGGTGCAAGGCCGAGAAGGTCGAGGGCGGCTACCGGATCAGCGGCAGCAAGGCGTGGATCACCCATGGCGGCAGGGCCGACTTCTATGCGCTGTTCGCCCGCACCGCCGAGGGCAGCCGGGGCATCTCCTGCTTCCTCGCGCCGGGCGCCGCGGACGGCCTGAGCTTCGGCCGTCCCGAGGAGAAGATGGGGCTGCACGCCGTACCCACCACCACCGCGCACTGGGAGGGCGCGTTCCTGGAGGACGACCGGCTGCTGGGCGCGGAGGGGCAGGGCCTGCAGATCGCCTTCAGCGCCCTCGACTCCGGCAGGCTCGGCATCGCCGCCTGCGCCACCGGCCTCGCCCAGGCCGCGCTGGACGAGGCCGTTTCGTACGCCAAGGAGCGCGAGACCTTCGGCAAGAAGATCATCGATCACCAGGGGCTCGGCTTCCTGCTCGCCGACATGGCCGCCGCCGTGGACGCGGCGCGGGCGACCTACCTCGACGCGGCCCGCCGCCGCGACGCAGGCCTGCCGTACGGCAGACAGGCCAGCGTGGCCAAGCTGGTCGCCACCGACGCCGCCATGAAGGTCACCACCGACGCGGTGCAGGTCTTCGGCGGGTACGGCTACACGCGGGAGTTCCGGGTCGAGCGCTACATGCGCGAGGCGAAGATCATGCAGATCTTCGAGGGCACCAACCAGATCCAGCGCCTGGTGATCAGCCGTCACCTCGCCCGCTGAGGGCGAGGCCGGTCGTGGTGAGACCCGGGGGACGGGCTCCGGGTCTATCGTTCTCGTCCATGACGGAGCCCTCCCACCTGACCGCCACGCGGACGTTCTACGACGCCATCGCCGCCGACTACGCCGAGCACTTCGCGAAGGAGCTTCAGGCGAAGCCGCTGGACCGCGCGATGCTCGCCGCGTTCGCCGAACTCGTACGGACCACCGGCGGCGGTCCGGTCGTCGAGGTCGGCTGCGGCCCCGGCCGGGTGACGGCGTACCTGCACTCCCTCGGGCTGGACGTCTTCGGCGTCGACCTGTCGCCCGCGATGGTCGAAACGGCCCGGCGGGATCACCCGGATCTGAGGTTCCACGTGGGTTCGATGATGGATCTTGACCTGGCGGACGGCGCTCTCGGCGGTGTCGTGGCGTGGTACTCCCTCATCCACACCCCGCCGGAGCTGCTGCCCGCGACGTTCGCCGAGTTCCGCCGCGTGCTGGCCCCGGGCGGTCACCTGCTGCTCGCCTTCCAGGTGGGTGACGGGCCGCTGCGCGTGGCGGAGCCGTTCGGTCATCCGGTCGCGCTCGATTTCAACCGGCTGGCTCCCGACCGCATCGCCGATTCGCTGGATCAGGCGGGCCTCGCCGTACGGGCTCGGCTGGTGCGGGAGCCCGACGCGACGGAGAAGGTCCGGCAGGCCTTCCTACTGGCGGGCAAACCCGTGTGAGCAGAAGCGATCCGACTTCACCGGGCACAGGATGTCGGGTGTGACGGGATGGTCCGCACCTAGCTTCGTGATTGAAAGCGAAGGAAGAACGGCATGCTGGATCGGCTGAACCAGGCCATGGAGCACATCGAGCGGCACCTCGATCAGGAGATCGACGTGGCCGAGCTCGCCCGGATCGCGGTCACCTCGGAATATCACTTCCGGCGGATGTTCTCCGCGCTGGCCGGCATCCCGCTGTCGGAGTACGTCCGGCGCAGGCGGCTCACCGTCGCCGGCGCCGACGTGCTCGCCGGCGAGGAGACGCTGCTCGACATCGCGGTGCGGTACGGCTACGGCTCCGGAGAGGCGTTCGCGCGCGCGTTCCGCGCCATGCACGGCGTCGGACCCGGTGAGGCCAGACGGGCCGGCGCTCCGCTGCGCGCCCAGCCCCGGATGTCCTTCCGCCTCATCATCGAAGGGAGCGGTGACATGCGATACCGGATAGTGGAGAAGAAGGAGTTCCGCCTGGTGGGCAGGAAGGCCCGCGTCCCCCTCGTACACGAGGGGATGAACCTCGCGATCGTCGAGTTCGTGCGGAGCATCGACCAGGAGACCAGGCAGCGGCTGGAGGGGCTCTCCGATCAGGAACCGCGGGGGATCGTCAACGTGGCCGACCAGATCACGGACGGCCGTGCGGAGGGCACCGAGCTCGACTACTACTACGGTGTGGTTACCGGTGCCGAGGCACCCGAGGACCTGGACGTTCTCACGGTCCCTGCCGGGGCGTGGGTGGTCTTCGAGAGTTCGGGCGCCTTCCCCCAGGCGCTGCAGTATCTGTGGCGGGACGCGTTCACCCAGTGGCTCCCGTCGAATCCGTACCGCAGCCGGCCGGGACCGGAGATCTCGCGGACGGTCGTGTCGCAGGACGGTACTCATGCGGACGCCGAGCTGTGGCTCCCCGTCGAGCGCACAGCGGAGTGACAGTGCGCACAGCGGAGTGATGGTTGGTCGATCCGGAGAAGGCGACTTCTCCGGATCGACCGGTTCGCACGTGGTTGACCCTGACCCGGTGTGAGGCCATGGACCGGAGGGGTCAGGTTCAGCATCGGAGTCTTCGCTCGTCTTGGCCGGGTGTCGGTACGCATGTTGCGGCACTACGACGCGCTCGGCCTGCTCCCTCCGGCCCGGGTCGGCCCGGTCACCGGCTACCGCCACTATGAGGCGGGGCAACTGTCCCGGCTCAACCGGCTGATCGCGCTCAAGGACCTCGGCCTCACCCTCGATCAGGTGGGGCGGATCCGTCACATCGCGAACTTCCGGTGCCGTTGGGTGCGCCACTCGAGCAGCAGCACGGTCGCGTCGTCCTGCAGCACGCCTTGCTGGTGCGCCAGGACGCTCTGGATCAGCCGGCGGACGGTCTCCGGAGCCGATATCCCGTCGGCCTCCCGGCGGATCACGAAGCGGGTGAAGCGCTCGATGCCGAACGGCTCCCCCTCGGGGCTGCGCGCCTCGATGATGCCGTCGGTGTAGAACAGCAGCCGGTCGCCGGGCTCGAGATGGTAGCGGGCGAGCTCGGCGGGACGGCCCAGTCGCAGGCCCATGGGCGGCGCCGGCGGCGTCTCGTCCAAGGTGGCGACCTGCCGCCCCCGCCGCAGCACCAGCGGCGGGTGATGCCCCCGGTTGACCCAGGCCAGCCAGCCGGTCTGGGTGTCGAGCGTGGCCAGGATGCCGGTGGCGAACCGGCCGCCGCCGAACTGGTCGTCGATGGCCCTGTCGATGGTTTCGCTGATCTCCACCAGACCGGCGCCGCTGCGGCGGCTGTTGCGGTAGGCGCCCACGGCGATGCTCGCGGTCAATCCGGCGGCCGTGTCGTGCCCCATCGCATCGAAGATCGACAGATGTATCCTGTCGCCCCTGAGCCCGTAGTCGAAGGCGTCTCCGCCCACGTCGTAGGCGGGTTCCAGCGACGCGCTGATCACGAGTCGGTCGTTCGCGAAGGTCGCGGCCGGCATCAGGTTCCACAGCACCTCGGCCGACAGGGTCATCTCCTGGGCGCGTACCAGCCAGGCGTAGTCGTCGCTGCGGTCGCGTTTGGTCACTATCAGCAGGGCGATCAGCGTGCCCAGCCGCTGAACCCACCACCTGCTCATCTCGTTGTCGACCGGCACGGTCACCCCGATCACGCCGATCCGCTCGGCGCCGTCCAGCATGGGCACCCACAGTCGGCGCAGGCCGGGGGAGGAGAGCATGTCCGGCGGTTCGTCGGCGAGCGGCTCGGGGACCTGCCGGACCGAGACGATCTCGAGGTCGCGGAAGGCGCGCCCGGCCACGGTGGTGTCGATGCGGATGGGGTCGAGCATCCGGCCGCGTGCGTCGTACTGTCCGGGCAGCGGGTGCAGGAACTGCTGCTGCAGGTCGGGCACGTAGATCATGGTCTGCGTGAAGCCGACCATCGCGGCGTGCTCGGCGAGTAGGCCGGGAAGGTCCAGCATGGTGGCCAGATGGCTGGCGCGTAGCAGACCACCAAGCATGAGCTCGGCCTTGCTCTGCATCTGCTCCCCTCCGCGCCGAGGTCTGAAGGCTCCATGCGGCTATCTACCCCCTGTCCGCCCCGTCAGGCGTGCCGTGCCACCGGCTCCCCTTCCCATCGGAGTGAGCCATGGCAGGATGGGGCCTATGGGGATCATGGCGGTCGACGATCTCGGGACGCCGTTCACGTCGCATGACGCCGTACGTCGCGTGGTGTCCCTGGTCCCGTCGCTCACCGAGTCGCTCGCCGAGTCGGCCCCGGAACTGCTGATCGGCGCCACCGCCTGGTGCACGCATCCGGAGGGGCTGTCCGTTCGGCGGCTGGGCGGCACCAAGAATCCCGACGTGGCCGCCATCGCCGGCCTGCGGCCGGATCTGGTGGTGGCCAACGAGGAGGAGAACCGCCCGGTCGACATCGAGGCGCTGCGTTCCGCCGGGGTGCCCGTCTGGGTGACGAGGATCCGTACGCTCGACGAGGCGTTCGTCTCACTGCGCCGGATGCTCACATCGGCCTGCGGCCTCGCCGAGCCTGGCTGGCTCGCCGCAGCAGAACGGGCGTGGTCCTCGGCCCCGCCCGTCACCGCTCAGCGGCAGGCGGTGATCCCCATCTGGCGCAAGCCCTGGATGGTGCTGGGACGGGACACCTTCGCCGGCGATCTGCTGCTCAGGCTCGGCGTACGCAACATCTACGCGGGTCACCCGGAGCGCTATCCGAAGATCGCCCTGCCCGAGCTGCTGGCGGCGGGCGCCGAACTCGTCGTCCTCCCGGACGAGCCCTACCGCTTCACCGCGGAGGACGGCCCCGGATTCTTCCCCGAGATCCCGGCCGCTCTGGTCAGCGGCCGGCATCTGACCTGGTACGGACCTTCTCTGGTCGAGGCGCGGAGCGCACTCGTGGCCGCCCTGGCCAGGTAGACGGGAACGTGGTCAGCCTTCCGGGTCGCCCTCCTCGACGCGGAACGTACTCGTCCAGGTGGCGCCGCACTGGCAGCGGGTGGTCTCCATCAGCTCTCCGTCCTCGGTGACGGCCAGGCCGTCGGTGTGGCGGACGTGAACATGCACGCTCATGGTGGGCCGCCTTCATGTCGGTCCGATGCTCGGGGAGCGGGGAGGCCACCGAGCGAGGGGGATTTGCACCCAAATGCCTAAGTGCGGAATTTCTGGGTGATGTGAAGGCTAGACCAGTCGGGGCCTGATGACGAGTGGTTCGTCGAACCGTACGGTCGATCGTTCTCTTCGAGTTCCGGACCGGCGGCGGATCAGCGCAGCACGCGGTCGAGCGCGTCGAGGGTGATCTCGATTATCTCGGCGTCCGTCATCGGCGTCCGGCCACGAGGGTGATCGGGCATCAGGCGACGAGCGCCGGCGCGAAGCACACCCCAGGCGAGCTCGGCCCGCAGGTCGCAGTGGTCGTACCCCGCCTCGTCCAGCACCTCGGCGAGCGGCGCCACCAGCTCTCCGTGCAGTTCGTCCACCCGGTTCCGGCACTCGGGCGACAGCCCGATCGCCTGCAGGGCCGGGATCAGCGCGTAGTCGGGGCTGCCCACGAAGTCGAGCGCGGCCCTGCCGTACGCCCGCACTCGGTCCCGCAGCGATCCGGCCCCATGCGGCGAACCGGCGGGAGTGATGC
This sequence comes from Sphaerimonospora mesophila, assembly GCF_001417795.1. NCBI lineage: Bacteria > Bacillati > Actinomycetota > Actinomycetes > Streptosporangiales > Streptosporangiaceae > Sphaerimonospora > Sphaerimonospora mesophila. Next base: position 427,749 of record NZ_BCBX01000032.1, read on the forward strand.
CGGGGGTGCCGGTGGGGGTGATGCCGGGGGTGCCGGTGGGGGTGATGGCGGGGGTGCCGGTGGGGGTGATGGCGGCGCGCAGCCTGTCGGCCCAGCGGGGGAAGGCGTCCTCCGTGAGCTGGGCGAGTATGTCCGCCGTCGAGGCGAAATATCGGTAGACGCTGGACCTGGCCAGCCCGATCCGGGCGCCGACGGCCGCGGGGGTGAGCGCGGCCACGCCCTCGGTGGCCAGGATGTCGCGTGCCGCGTCGAGCAGGGCGGCGTGCTGCTTGGCCCGGTGGTCC
>NZ_BCBX01000032.1:428282-546617 GCF_001417795.1 Sphaerimonospora mesophila
GGTCGCCGCGGTGATCCTTGGCATCTACACCTCCAGGTCGCGACCTCCAGTATCGGCCGTGGCCGACGCTTGCGGGTGCGGCTCCTCTCCGGCCACCGTACGGGGCAGGAGCAGGGTGGCGGCCACCCCGACCAGCAGCGCCAGCGCCGTGGTGATCGTGACCGTACGGGTCGCCTCGGCGGCGCTTCGGACCGCGGCGGTGTGGATCGCGGGATCACGCAGTCCGGGGATGGCGGCACCGGCGCTGTCGGAGACCACGCGGGCCACGCTCGTACGGATGCCCTCGGGCCGGTCGGCCAGGTTGCGCTCGACGGCCGAGCCGAGACCGGCCACCAGCACCCCGCCGAGGACGGCGACCCCCAGCGCGGCGCCGAGTTGGCGGATCGTGCTCTGCATCGCGGAGGCCTGTCCCGACTGCCGGGCCGGCACGTCGGCCATGAGGACGCTGGTGAGCTGGGCGGTGGCGAAGCCGATGCCGGTGCCGTACACGACCAGCCACGGCACGAGTGGCCACGCGCTCATGCCGGGTGTCAGGGACATTCCGATCCCCGCCGCGCCCACGGCCTCCAGCGAGAGGCCGACCCGGACGATCACCCGGCTGGACCACTTCTTCGACAGCTCCGGAACCATGCCGCCGGCGAGGAACGTCCCCAGGGCGAGCGTCGCGATGACGAGCCCGGCCTGGAACGCGCTGTATCCGAGCGCGGACTGCAGGAACAGCGGCAGCACCAGGATCATGCCGAACTCGCCGAGTGAGACGATCAGCGCCGCGACCGAGCCGTACCGGAAGCTCGGCAGTTGGAACAGCGTCAGATCGATCAGCACGGGTCGCCCGGCCCGTGCCCGCCGGAGTTCCAGCAGCACCAGGGCGACCAGCGCCAGCAGGCCGATGCCCAGGGCGAACGGCACCGGGGAGACGTCCTCGAACCGCAGGCCGAGCACGTGGGCGGGCCGCAGGGGGTCGAGCCAGCCGTACCGCTGGCCCTCGATCAGGGCGAAGACCACGCCGGTGGTGCCGAGCACGGCCAGCGCGACGCCGGGCAGGTCGGTGCCGGCGGCGTGATCGTCTCTGGAGTCGGGTACGCGCAGCGCACCGAGCAGCACCAGCGCGCCGATGGGCAGGTTGACCCAGAACGCGGCGCGCCAGCCGTGCTCGGTGACCAGCCAGCCGCCGAGCAGGGGGCCGACCGCGGCCATGCCACCGATGATCGATCCCCAGACCGCGAAGGCGATCGTGCGCTGTCTACCGAGGTAGATCGAGTTGATGATGGCGAGGGTCATCGGGACCGCCATCGCGGCTCCCGCGCCCTGGATCGCCCGCACCCCGATCAACATGGGGCCGCTCACCGAGAGCGCCGCCAGCACGCTCGCCAGCAGGAAGACCGTGATGCCCCAGGCGAACAGCCGCCGCCTGCCGTGCAGGTCGCCCAGCCGGCCCAGCGGGATGAGCAGGGCGGCGAACATCAGGGAGTAGATGGAGTTGATCCACTCCACATCGGTGGCGCCGAGCCCGAGGTCGGCGAGGATCGCCGGGACGGCGACGTTCACGATCGTCGCGTCGATGACGACCATCGATACGCCCACCGCGAGCACGGCCAGCGGCAACCAACTTTGGCGTGGGTTTGGCGACGGCATGTCGCGAACTATAGCAACATAGTGTCGCCAAACACCGTGTCGCTGAACGTCGCGTCACCGATCACGTGCCGCCACCCCGGTGTCGCCGATCACCGGGGGTGCCGAACACGGTCGCCGACTTCACGCAGAAGGGCACCCCCGCCCGTGGGCGAGGGTGCCCGGATGTCGGCTCCCTCCTGGGATCAGGGGTGTGTCATCGGTCAGGACCCGCTACACGTCAGCGAGGGCGTGGCGGGGGAGCCGCTGCCGATGAACCCGAAGGTGGTGGTGCCGTTGGCCGCGACGTTGCCGTTCCAGGACTCGTTGCGCACGGTGACGGACGAGCCGGAGCCGGAGTGAAGGCCTCCCCACAGCTGGGTGATGCCCTGGGAACCGGTCCAGTTCCAGTTCACCGTCCAGCTTCTGATCGCCGAGTCGCCGGCGCGTACCGAGACCTCGGACTGGAATCCGCCGGGCCAGGAGTTCACCGTGCGCATGGTCGCGGTGCATCCCCCGTCATTGGGTGTCGGCGTGGGTGTCGGTGTCGGTGTCGGTGTCGGTGTCGGTGTCGGGGTCGGGGTCGGCGTGGGGGTCGGGGTGGGAGTGGGTGTCGGTGTCGGGGTGGGGGTGGGCGTGGGGGTGGGCCGCGGTGTGGCGGCGTTGAGTGCGTTCAGGACCGAGGTGTAGGCGGGCTTCTTGTTGCCGTTGCCGTCGAACAGCAGCGGGGTCTGGCTGGAGCGCCAGGAGTCGCTGTCGCGGACGCCCCACACGGTGATGCCGACGCAGCGGGAGACGGCCAGGCAGTCGTTGACGATGTTGGCGTAGGTGGTGGGCGAGGCGCCTTCCACGTCCAGCTCGGTGATGGCCACGTCGACGCCGAGGGCGGCGAAGCTCTGCAGCGTGGTGCGGAAGTTGGGGTTGTAGGCGCTGCCGCTGTTGAAGTGGCCCTGCAGACCCACGCAGTCGATCGGCACGCCGCGCTGCTTGAAGTCCTTGACCATGTTGTAGACGCCCTGGGTCTTGGCCCAGGTCCAGTTGTCGATGTTGTAGTCGTTGTAGCAGAGCTTGGCGGCCGGGTCGGCGGCGCGCGCGGTGCGGAAGGCGACCTCGATCCAGTCGTTGCCGGTGCGCTGGAGGTTGGAGTCGCGGCGGCCGCCGGTGCCGTCGTCGAAGGCCTCGTTGACGACGTCCCACTGGTAGATCTTGCCCTTGTAGTGGGCCATGACGCCGTTGATGTGGTTGATCATGGCCTGGCGCAGCGCGCTGCCGGACAGGGATTGCATCCAGCCGGGCTGCTGGGAGTGCCAGGCCAGGGTGTGGCCGCGGACCTGCTTGCCGTTCTGCACGGCCCAGTTGTAGACGCGGTCGGCCTGGGTGAAGTTGAACTGGCCCTGCTGGGGCTCGGTGGCGTCGATCTTCATCTCGTTCTCGGCCGTCACCATGTTGAACTCACGGTTCGCGATCGTGGTGTAGGTCGAGTCGCTCAGCTTGTTCGCGCTGATCGCGGTGCCGAAATACCGCCCGCTGCGAGCGGCCGCCGCGCCCAGCGTCGTACCCGGCTGGTCGGACGGCGAGGGAGTCGGCGTGGGGGTGGGTGTCGGGGTCGGGGTGGGCGTGCCCGATCCGGTGCTCTTCAGGCCGAGGAAGTCGATGGCGTAAGCGATCATGCCGTTGAGCGGCAGCGAATGCCCCTGACCCGAGACGCTGACGCCCTCGACCGGGGCCGTGGTGCTGTTGCTGCCGTAGCGGGTGCGGGTCCAGCCGGAGGACGGCGAGTCGTTGGACACCGGCGACTGGCTGATGCCGTGGAGGTTCGTCCACTGCTTGATCTCTTCGCCGAAGTTGTTGTAGTTCAGCGTGCTGTCGGTACTCCCGTGCCACAGCTGCATCCGCGGATACGTGCCGTTGTAGCCCGGGTACATCGAGCGGGCCAGGTCGCCCCACTGCTGGGCGGTCTTGCTGACCTGGCCGTTGGCGCACTGACTGTTCCAGGTGGAGCCGTCGTTGGTGGCGAAACAGCCGGCCGGTACGCCCATGAACGCCGAGCCCGCCTTGAACACGTCCGGATACTCGGCCGCCATGACGTTGGTCATCATGGCGCCTGAGGAGACCCCGCTGACGAAGATCCGGTCGGGGTCGACGTTGTACCTCGACCTGGCGTAGTCGACCATCGACATGATGCCGACCGGGTCGCTGCCGCCGCCCCGCTTCAGCGCCTGCGGCGAATACACGTCGAAGCACTGTCCGCTACGCGTGGCCTCGGGGAACACGATGACGTATCCGTACTGGTCCGCGGCCGTGACGTAGTCGCGGAAGTACCCGTTGAACAGGGCGGACGCGGTTCCCGTGCAGTAGTGGATGGCGACCAGCAGGGCCGGACGGCCGGCCACCCGGTCCGGAACGTACATGTACATGTTCAGGTTGCTGGGATTGTTGCCGAAGTTCGTGACGCGGGTCAGCGAGGCCGCCGCGCTCGGCTGGGCGCCGAGCGTCACGATTACGGCGGCCAGCGGAATCATCGCCGCGGCCACCAGGGCGGATAAAAGCCGTTTCACGTTGGACGATCCCTCCTCATGGGCTGCGATCCGGCCGTCGTGACCAAGCCGGCGGAGGAGCGTGGTGCTCTGGGAACGGCAGTCGAGCTGCTCCGCCGGTCGGATGCAGGGGGTTGGAATATTTCGGATGATGCACGAAAGCTTTCAGGGCGGCAAGGGTTCCCGTGTAGGCGCAAGAAAGTGAATCGGTCTGCTGCGCAGGGTGATATTTGCAGCTAAATGAACCCGTCCGCGGCGAACTTCGCGAGAAGCTCGTGGAGCGATCGTCGGTCATCAAGATCTAGAGGGTCGGTGTGACGCGGGTGATGAGTAAGTGCTCTATCACTCCACGGTAAGGCCCATCAGTGAAACTTTCGGAGGAATTTCGAGAGTTATCGAGACGTCGGCGGATGCCGGGGTTCGCCGTACGAGCCTCGCGATCGAGAGCCGGGCACCGGGGGCACGTGTCCGATGATCCGGTCAGTGGGGTCACCACCGGGCCGATAGGCTGACCGCATGCCCGCCTCCCCCTGTGGCCGTCGATCCGCGAGCTGGTCGGGCCCACTCGCCGGGCTCTGATCTTCGACGGTTCGCCGGCCGTGCTGGCACCCGTACGGCGGCCGGCGGAGATGGAGATCGTGCCGACGTTCTAGGCGTTGATGATGGTCAGCGTCATATCTGCCGTTCCGTAATGAACTCGCGGAGCGTCGCGACGGTGCCGTCACGATGTTCGTTGAGCCGACGCACCAGTTCGTCGGCGTCGCGGGCACGGACCGCCTCAATGATGCCGAGATGTTCCTGGTCGACCCGGTCCCGGTTGCTCTCCTCGCTGTAGTAGCGGGAGCGGTAGACATCCGTGGCATCCCACAGGATGTTCAGGAACCGCAGCAGGCGCGGCATCCCGGCTGCCTCGAACAACGTGAAGTGGAACAGCCGGTTGGCGGCGGCCATCGCGGTGATGTCGTGAATCCGGGAGCTCCGTACGACCTCGGCGTGTGCCTCCTCCAGCCTCGTCACGTCCTCGTCGGTGATTCCGCCGAGGGTCTGGCGGATCGCCTCCTCCTCCAGGATCCGCCGGAGCCGGTAGACCTCGAGGAAGTCCTCAAGGGCGAGCTCGGCCACCACGTACCCGCGCCTGGGCCGGTAGGTCACCTGGCCCTCGCCTTCGAGGATCTTCAGTGCCTCTCTGATCGGAACCCTGCTGACGCCGAGTTGCTCGGCCAGCGTGTCCTGCCTGATCGGAGCTCCCGGGGCGAGCTTGCCCGTCAGGATCGCCCTGCGTACCTGTGACAGGACGTATTGTTGCGTCGTCTGAGGCGGTCTGGCCTCGATGTCCATGGTCCAACCCACTCTGTGGTTCCGCCTGATCTTGCCGTCCATCATGACAAGGCGCACGCTCGGCGAGGCCGTTCAGTTCGGTCGCGTCCCCCTCGACCGGCACCGGATCGGCGATGCGGCCGGGCTGGATCCTACCGAGGTCGTGGAAGCCGAACAGGACTTTGGAGACTTAATATTGGATCCAAAATAAATTTTCGGTCTCGAAGCCTTGCGGATGGTCGGAAAGGTGGCCGACGATCAGGGCTGTCCCGCCGCTGCTCGGGCCGCACACCGGACAGGTGCCGGCCGAGCTCGACCTGTCCCCGGAAGAGATCCGCCGACTGGAGACGGACGGCGTGGTCCACCAGACCCCATGGAAGGTGCGAACCCGTGACGAAGCCCGACCCCCACGACTTCCTCGCCGTCGACCAGGACCTCACAGAGGACGAGCGGGCCATCCGCGACGCCGTGCGCGAGTACGGCGCCGCCGAGTTGCTTGCGCACGTCGCCGACTGGTTCGAGGCCGGCACCATCCCGGGCATCCGCGACGTGGCCAAGGGACTCGGCGCACTCGGCCTCCTCGGCATGCATCTGGAGGGGTACGGCTGCGCCGGCACGAACGCGGTGAGCTACGGGCTGGCCTGTCGCGAACTGGAGGCGATCGACAGCGGGCTGCGCAGCTTCGTCTCCGTGCAGGGCTCTCTCGCGATGACCGCCGTCCACCGCTTCGGCAGTGAGGAGCAGCGGCAGGAGTGGCTGCCGAGGATGGCGTCGGGCGAGGCCATCGGCTGTTTCGGCCTGACCGAGCCGGATTCGGGCAGCGACCCCGGTTCGATGCGTACCCGGGCGCGCCGCGACGGATCCGACTGGGTGCTGAACGGCACCAAGATGTGGATCACCAACGGGTCGGTGGCGGATGTCGCGGTCGTCTGGGCGGCCACCGACGAGGGCATCCGTGGCTTCGTCGTGCCCGCCGGCACTCCCGGATTCTCCGCTCCGGAGATCCACAAGAAGCTGTCTCTGCGCGCGTCCATCACATCCGAGCTCGTCCTGGACGACGTACGGCTGCCCCGGGATGCCGTGCTTCCCGAAGCCGAAGGACTGAAGGCGCCGCTGTCGTGCCTGTCCGAGGCACGCTACGGCATCGTCTGGGGGGCCGCGGGCGCCGCGCGCTCCTGTTACGAGTCGGCGCTCGACTACACCATGTCGCGGGTGCAGTTCGGCCGATCGATCTCGTCGTTCCAGCTCACCCAGCGCAAGCTCGCCGACATGCTCGTGGACGTCAACCACGCCATGATGACGGCTCTGCGCATCGGCAGGCTCAAGGACGAAGGCCGGGTGCACCACTCGCAGATCAGTTTCGGCAAGCTCGCCAACGTCCGTGCCGCTCAACGTGTCGCCGCCACCGCGAGGGGGATGCACGGCGCCAGCGGAATCACGCTGGAGTATCCGGTGATGCGGCACATGGTGAACCTGGAGTCGGTCGCCACCTACGAGGGCACCGAGGAGGTGCACGCCCTCACCCTCGGCCGGGCCCTGACCGGCAGTTCGGCGTTCAGGTCCTAGCGCGCGGCCGGAGTGTCGTGACGCGCGGACGGAGAACACCGGCGCACCCCGGCGTGTCGTATCCACCTGCCGGGACCGAGACCGCGACCCGCTGGCACGGCCGCTCGAGGGAGTGATCCGAATCGGCGTGGCCACGACAGAACAGATTCAGGCGGGCCCGACGCCCTGAGCGGCACTGCGAGGGGGGCCCGCTTCCGCCCCCTGCCCGCCGTGCCAAGTTCCCGCGAAGAAAGCGTTGACCATCCGCCCGTATGTAAGTAATTTTCAGTCAACGCAGCGTGCTTGCATGATTTTTACCGCCATGCGAGGGTGTCCGAAGGCCGCCCACCAACGCCGAATCCGAAGTGGCTACGGGCCGAAAGGAAGTCTCATGACGAGAAGGTGGATCTCGGGGGCGATCGGGGTGCTCGCGCTGGCGCTGGCGGCGTGCGCGCCCGGCGGCGGCGCGTCGGGCCAGGGCGACGACGCGGGCGCCGGCGCCGACAAGGTCACGTTGAGCCTGTGGTCGTGGCGGGTGGAGGACGTCAAGGCGTACGAGAAGATCCTCGCCAAGTTCGAGGAGTCGCATCCGAAGATCCACGTCGAGTTCAAGCCGTTCCAGGCCACCGAGTACAACAACATCCTGGCCACGGGTCTGTCCGGCACCGGCGGGCCCGACGTCGCCCAGTTGCGGGCGTACGGCGGGCTTCAGCCGCTGGTCGAGGCGGGCCAGCTGGTGCCGCTCGACGGCAAGGTGGAGGCGCTGTCCGGCTTCGACGGCAAACTGCTGGAGGGCGCCAAGGGCTACCGCGACGGCAAGATCTACGGAGTGCCGTTCGCCTACCAGACCCTCCAGGTGCTCTACAACAAGAAGCTCTTCGGCGACCACGGCATCCGGCCCCCCGCCACCTGGGACGAGATGATCGCGGCGGCCGACAAGCTGAAGGCGGCCGGGATCACGCCGTTCGCCGTAGCGGCCGGGCCCGACGCCACCTGGACGCTGCCGATCGTCCACGAGATCTTCGGCAACGCCCGCTACGGCGGCACCGCGTTCCGGGACGCGGTGCTCCGCGGTGAGAAGAAGTTCACCGACCCCGACTTCACGGCCTCGATCAAGCTGATCGAGGACCTGAAGCCGTACTTCCCCAAGGACGTGGTGGCCGTCAAGATCCCCGACGTGCAGGCGCTGTTCGTCAGCGGGAAGGCCGCGATGTACCCGACGGGCACCTTCGACCTGGCGCCGGTGCTCAAGGCCGATCCGAGCCTGGAGATCGGCGTCTTCCAGGTGCCGCCGCCGCCCGGCTCCCCGGTGACCACGCCCGTCACGCCGGGCTGGGCCGACGGCTCGTTCGGGGTCAACGCCAAGTCGGCCCACCAGGCCGAGGCGCTCGAACTGGTCAAATGGATGGCGACGCCGGAGTTCGGGCAGCTCTACGCGAACGAGCTGAAACAGCTGTCGGCCGTCCCCGGGGTCACGCCGTCCGACCCGCTGCTGGCCGAGATGGCCGGGAACTACGCCGCGAACGGCGCGCCGTACATGCTGCTCGTCGACTTCCGGTACGGCCAGCCGAACGGCGACGCGGTCTTCCGTGACGAGCTGCAGAAGATGCTCACCGGCCAGGCCGAACCGAAGGCGGTCGCCGAGAGCGTGCGGAAGGGCGTCGAGCAGTGGTTCAAGCCGGGAAACTGAGCGCTCGGCCACGCCGCCAGGCGGACGGACAGCGCGGGGCGAACGGACCTCGCGCGGCACGTGCCGGCACCGGTCGCCGGTACGTGCCGCGGTGGCGCGTGCTGGCAGTCTTCCTGCTGCCCGCGCTGCTGCTCTACTCGGTCTTCATCATCTATCCGCTGGTCACCGCGCTCAACTACAGCTTCTTCGAGTGGCGCGGGATCCGGCAGGTGGGGTTCGCCGGGCTCGACAACTACCGGGATCTGTTCGGCGTCTACCCCTACGACCAGCAGCTGTGGCGGGCGTTCTGGCACAACGGGCTGTTCTTCGCGGGCACCATGCTGATCCAGAACACGGTCGGGCTGCTCTTCGCCCTCCTGCTGTTCAGGTACCGCCGCGGCAAGCGATTTCTGCAGGCCGCGTTCACCACCCCCTACCTGGTGGACCCGCTGGTCGTCGGCTACCTGTGGAGTCTGCTGCTCAACCCGACGTTCGGTCCGGTCAACGCGCTGCTCGAGGCGGTCGGACTGGACTCGTGGGCGCTGCCCTGGCTCGGCGACACGCGTACGGCACTGCCGATCGTCATCGTGGTCAACGCGTGGCAGTGGGTGGGCTTCCCCATGCTGCTGTTCTCCGCCGCGCTCGCCGGCATCCCGGCCGAATACCACGAGGCGGCCCGGGTCGACGGGGCCTCGGCCTGGCAGACGTTCCGACGGGTGACGCTGCCGCTGCTCACCCCGGCCATCGGCGTGGTGAGCGTGCTGACGTTCATCGGCAACTTCAACGCCTTCGGCCTGATCTACGCGATGGCCGGGTCGACCGGGTCCCCGGCGGGCTCGACCGACGTGCTCGGTCTGCTGTTCTACCGGGTCGCGTTCGTCGAAGGCGGCGTGGAGGCGATCGGGCGGTCGTCGGCGCTCGCCGTGCTGATGTTCGTGTTCATCTTCGGGGTCTCGCTGCTCGCCACCGCGTATTTCCGCCGCCGCGAAAGGATGCTGGTGTGACGGCCGGGCGTCGTGCTCCGGGCCGGGTGGCCGTCCACCTGCTGCTGTGGGGGTACGCGGTCGTCGCGCTGCTGCCGCTGGTCGTCATGCTGCTCAACTCGCTGCGGCCGACGAGCGAGATCTTCACCGCTCCACTGGGGCTGCCGGCATCCCCCACCCTGCACAGTTACGGCCGGGTGTGGACGGAGGCGTCGTTCAGCACGTACTTCCTGAACTCGCTGGTCGTCACCTGCGGCGCGGTGCTGCTCGGCACGGCGGTCTCCGCGCTGGCGGCCTATCCGCTGGCCCGTCACGACTTCTTCGGCAGCCGGGTGCTCGGGGCGTACTTCCTGGCCGGGCTCATGCTGCCGATCCGGCTGGGCCTGGTGCCGATCTTCTACCTCATGGACTCCATGGGGTTGATCGACTCGCTGCTCGGGATCACGCTCCTGTACGCCGCATCCGGGGTGCCGTTCTGCGTCTTCGTGCTGTCGGCGTTCTACCGCTCCCTGCCCGGCGAACTCGACGAGGCGGCCAGGCTCGACGGGGCAGGCGACTTCCGGATCTTCGGGCAGATCATGCTGCCGCTGGTGCGGCCCGCGCTGGCGTCGGTGATGCTGTTCCAGTTCGTGCCGCTGTGGCATGAGTTCCTCTACCCGCTGGTGCTGCTGCGCTCGGACGAGAAGTTCACGATCCCGCGCGGGCTGTCGCAGTTCTTCGGCGAGTACACCACCGACTGGTCGGCGCTGTTCGCCGGGCTGGTCCTCGCCACGGCGCCGCTGTTCGTGCTGTTCGTCCTGGCGACCAAGCAGATCATCGCGGGGCTGACCGCCGGCATGAGCAAATAGCCGGCGGTCAGCCCGACCAGGCGGCGAGCCGCCTGTCCGCCTCCCGCTGGATCAGGTCCTTGTCGGCGACGATCACCGCGTCGGGCGGGTCGGGTGTCGCGGAGTTGACGTTGGGCGGCAGCGTGCGGTGCTCGAGCGCCGGCACAATCTTGATCAACCCGGCCATTCCGGCGGCGTCGGCGTGGCCGATGTTGTCTGGACGCTCGCCGCGACAAGGTCGGCGATGAGTCCGAAATCGCCTGCGGCCATCGCCGCGCGGGGCACCATCCAACTGCCGCCCACGGCGAGTACGGACGGCAGCGCGAGGTAGTCGGGAGCCGAGGCCGCGTCGATCCCACCGGTCGGTACGAAAGAGACCTGGCCGAAGGGCGCCGACAACGCGGACAATGCCGACACGCCGCCGGAACTGCCCGCCGGAAAGAACTTGAGCACGGAGATGCCCGCTTCGAGGGCGGCCATGATCTCGGTGGCCGTGGTCGCCCCCGGCAGGACGAAAACGCCGAGCTCACGGCAGCGGCGTACGATCGCCGGGCTGAACCCGGGCGACACGATGAAACGGGCGCCGGCCTCCACGGCGGCGTCCACCTGCTCGACGGTGATCACGGTTCCGGCGCCGACCGTGACGCCGCCGTGTGCGGCCATCCGGGCGATCGCGGCGGCCGCGGCCGGCGTGCGGAAGGTGACCTCCGCGATCGGCAGGCCGCCTTCGACGAGTGCGTCGGCGAGCGGCGCGGCGGATTCCGCCTCGTCGAGAACCACGACGGGGACGAGACGATGCCGGCCCAGCGTTTCGGGCGTGACCATGATGTTCCTCTCTGGGAGTCGACTCTAGGAATCGACGGTGATCAGGTGCGCCGGGACGTCGGCCTCGCCGGTGACGCCGAGTTGGGCGAGCGCGGCGACCCCGAGGACGGTGGCCTCGGGTTCGACGACGAAGCGCAGCCGGCGCTCGGTCGCTTCCTGGCGCAGGCGGCGCCAGGTGTCCCAGCCGGTCGCGACGCCGGCCACGGTGACGTCGGCGATCTCGGTCTCGCCGAGGCGGCCGAGCCGCGTGGTCGTGGTCTCGGCCTCGACGGCGAGGCCCTTGAGCAGGCTGGCCATCGCATGGCCGCGGGTGACGTCCATGGGCATGGCGGCGAGCCTGGCGCTGCGACGGTCGGCGTCGATCGACGCGGGTTCGACCTCGGCCATGACCTGGGCGAGCTCCGCCCACATGACCGCGTCGTCGACACCGGGATAGAGCAGGTCGCGCCAGGCCTGGTAGTACCGGCCGGAGGGGGTGGCGCGGTGCAGGAAACGCAGGCCGCCCGAGACGAACAGGCCGGTGTCGATGCCGGGCTCGACCTCGTCGGGCAGCCGGTCGAGCAGCAGCACCTGGGCTTCGGACGTGCCGGCCGAGACGTACACGTCACCGGCCCGTCGTACGCCCGACCCGAACGCGCCGCACATGTGGTCGTGCCCGCCCGCGACCACGGGCACGCCGGCCGGCAGCACCCCGGCGCCGGAGGTACGGCCGACCACGGTGCCGCTGTCGACCAGGTCGGGCAGCGCCAACGTGGTCAGGCCGATCTCGGGCAGCGCGTCCTGCCACAGGGCTCCCGCGCGGACGTCGAGCAGCCCGGTGCGGGAGGAATGGGACACGTTGAGGAAGACCGGGGCGGCGGGGTCGCCGAGCAGGTCGCGGGCGACGAAGTCGGCGAGCGAGGTGAAGGTGCGGGCCGCGGCCAGCTCGTCGGGCATGTGGCGGGCCAGCCAGAGGAGCTTGAAGATCGAAAACGTCTCGTCCGTATCGGCCCACGGCGTGCCGCGGCCGTTCGACGCAGCCTTGGCCTCCCGGCCGTGACCCGCGAACCACGCGGGCACCGGCGCGGTCACCGAGCCGTCGTCGGCCAGGAGGACGACCTCCTCGCCGACGGAGCCGACGCAGACACCGGCCAGGCGGTCGGTCCGCACCGCGGGATCGGCCGTCAACCGCGCGAGCAGCTCGGCGACCGCCAGGGCGACCCGACCGGCGTCCCGGCGCCCACCCCAGGGATCGTCCTGGACGACGGTGGGCGCGTGGCGCAGCGCGACCAGGCGGCCGGCCTCGGCGTCGTAACAGCCGACCTTCGTCCGCGTGGTGCCGATGTCGATGCCGATGAACTGACTCACGCGGCCCCCACCCCCGGAGTGCGCCGGACCACGGTCACCCGCCCGCGCAGTTCCGCGACCAGCTCGGGGTCGACATCGGGCGCGAGCGCGGCGGCGTTGGCCGCGCCCATCGCCGATGCCAGCGCGAGCGCCGATGCCGGGCGCTCGCCCAAGCCCAGCGCGACCGCCAGGCCGGCCAGGAACGAGTCGCCCGAGCCGGTCGCGTTCACGGTCTCCACGGCCGGGCTGTCCGCGGCCAGTTCTTCGGCCGCGTCGACCCAGACCGCCCCTTTCGCGCCGACGGTCACCACGAAGGTCGCCCCGGTTTCGCCGTGCAGTCCGCGCATCGCCGCCGCCGCCGCTTCGCCGTCCGGCAGAGCACGGTCGAGCACGCCGCCGAGCTCGTGGATGTTGGGCTTGACGATCAGTGTGCCCTCCCTCAGCGGCCGGGCCCGGACGTCGTCGATGACCCGGGCGAGCGACTCGCCGTGCGCGTCGACGAGCGCGGTCGCCCCGTTCGCGAGCGCCAGGCGGGCGATCCCGGCGTGGAAGTCGGGCGCGCAGCCCGGCGGCAGGCTGCCCGTCGAGACGACCACGTCACCCGGGCGCACGAGGGCGGCGAGCTCGGCGGTGAGCCGTTCCTGCTCCAGGTCGGTCACGTGCGGCCCGCGTTCGTTGAACACGGTCGAGCGACCCGTGCTCTGCTCGATCACGACGGGCGTCACCCGGGTCTCGCCGGCGATCTCGACGTGCCGGTCGAGCACGCCGAGATCCTCGCAGCCCTGCCGGATCAGCCGGCCCACCGCGCCGCCGACGAAGCCGTGCGCCGTCACGGTCGCGCCGAGGCGACGCGCGCCCCTGCAGACGATCATGCCCTTGCCGCCGGCGAGGCTGTGCACCGCCGAGACCCGGTGGACCTCGTACGGCTGGAGCCTCGCCACGACCTGGAGCCGGTCGAGCGCCGGGTTGGGACAGACGACGTGCAGCGTGAAGTCCGGCATGGAACTACAGTGCCTCGATCTGGTAGAGAGCGCAGAGCTCCTCGTCGCTCGCGCCCAGCACCTCTTCCTCACGCTCGCGGAAGGTCTGGGCGGTGACGCGCACCAGCTCGTCGAGCCGTTCGGAGTCCGGCGGCAGGTTCATCGCGGCGTAGGGGTTGCCGCCCGCCCCGAGCGGCTCGGCCGAGCAGTAGTTGTCGCCGCGCTGGTAGCCGATGGCGTACAGCGCCATGATGACCACGTCGAGGTCCAGCAGGCCGTGCCCGAGGGCGCGCCGGTTGGTGTCGGCCAGATGCAGGTTCAGCATGCGGTGCCCGTGGTCGAGGATCGTCGCCCCGATGTGCAACTCGCCGCTGAGCATGTGGTAGAGGTCGCCGTTGATGTGCGCGATCGCCGGGTGGTCGACCAGGTCGAGCAGGCGCAGCGCCTGCTCGAACGTGTGCACCACGCTGGTCTCCTCGGGCCGGATGGGCTCGACGGCGCCGCGGATGCCCGCTGCGGCGAAGTCGTCGGCCACCAGCCGCATGGTCTGGGCCGAGCGCTCCGTCTCGTAGGAGTCGAACGGGGTGGGCCGGCCGACAGAGCCGGCGCCGAACAGCAGGTAGGAGCCGCCCACCGCCTTGGCGAACGTCGCCTGGCGCCGGAAGTATTCGATGGCGCGGGCCCGGACGTGCGGCAGGTTGTGCGCGAACTCCTGCTGCGGCGTCACCATCCCGCAGATGCCGGAGACGGTGATGCCGTGGTCGCCGAGCACCCGGAGGGTCTCCTCCGGCCGGTAGCCGAGGTCTTCCGAGTAGAGGTTGCCGTGCAGCTCGATGTAGCGCACGCCGTACTTCTCCAGCCGCGCCGCCGAGACCGCGAGATCCTCGGTGCCGAACCCCCAGTTGCTCCACCCCAGCTTGAGGCGCGGCTCGTCGGCTGCGTGGCCGCGCCGTGCCTCGATGAAGGCTCGGACCACGCGCTGGTCGTGAACTCGGAACGGTTGGGGCCTCATGGTGGTGCATCCGTCCTTTCTTCTGACGCGGCGAAGGCGCGTTCTGCTCTCGGATCGGCTCTCGGGTCGGGTTTCGTACGGCTCACGGGTCGGGTTTCGTACGGCTCTCGGGTCGGGTTTCGTACGGCTCTCGGTCGGGTGGTCTCGTACGGCTCCCGCGCGGGCCTCTGTTCAGGCTCGCGTGCGGGCGAGGAGCCGCCGGCGGAGGGAACTCAGGCTGAGATGTCGGAGATTGCCCTGGCGTGCCTGGTCGAACAGGGCGGCCAGGACGATGACCAGGCCGATGCTGAGCTGCTGCAGGAACGGCGACAGGGCCAGCAGGATGAACGCGTTGCGCAGCACGCCGAGCAGACAGGCGCCGAGGAAGGCGCCGACGATCGATCCGCGGCCGCCGGAGAGGCTGGCGCCGCCGATCACGGCCGCCGCGATGACGTCCAGCTCATATCCGGTTCCGGCCTGCGCCTCCGCCACGCCCACCTGGGTGGAGAAGATGATCCCCGCGAGGCCCGCCAGCGTGCCGATCAGCACGAACGTGAGGATTCGGGTGCGGGCCACCGGGATGCCGCCGGTACGCGCTGCCGCGTCGTTGTCGCCGATCGCCGTGACCCGCAGGCCGAAGATCGTCCGGGTGAGCAGGAGCTGGCCGATGATCACCAGTGCGATGAAGATGATGACGCTGACCGGGATGCCGCCGAGGACGCGACCCTGACCGATGAACGACAGCTCGGGCGGCATGGTCTGCGGCAGACCCCCGGTGATGAGCTGGGTGAGACCCCGCGCGATCGACAGCATGCCGAGGGTGACGATGAACGAGCTGACCCGCCCGATCACCACCACGGTGCCGACGGCGAGGCCGCACGCGGCTCCCACGCCGACGCCGACGGCCATCGCCACCCAGGGATCGGCTCCGCTGCCGTAGACCGAGCCGGCGGTGACCGCCGACAGCGCCAGCACCGAGCCGACCGAAAGGTCGATCTCCTTGGCGATCAGCACGAACGTCTGGCCGACGGCGATGACGCCGACCACCACGACCGTCTGCAGGACGTTGTAGAGGTTGTCCTTCCTCAGGAAACTGTCGTTGGCCAGGCTCACCAGCAGGCCGAGCACGATGATGACGCCGAGCAGGCCCGCTTCCTGGCGCTTGACGACCGACAGGGGGACGTCCATCCAGGAGCGCTTCCGGGCCCGCCCGGAGACGGTGGAGGCACTCATCTTCATCCTTCGGTTGAGCCCATGGCCGCGGCGACGATGGGCTGGGGTCCGGCGTTGTTGGGGGCGTCGAGGGCGATCCGCCCTCGACGGATGACGACGACACGGTCGGCGAGTTCGACGATCTCCTCGAGTTCGGAGGAGATGAACCACACCGCGAGTCCCTCCGTACGGGCGAGCTCCCGCAGCGTCGCGTAGATCTCGGCCTTGGTGCCGACGTCGACGCCACGGGTCGGTTCGTCCAGGATCAGGACCTTCGGTTTGGCGGCGAGGGCCCGCGCGAGCAGCACCTTCTGCTGGTTGCCGCCGGACAGTGAGGTGATGAGCGCGCCGGTCGAGGCGGTTTTGACGCCGAATCGCCGGGTGAGCTCGCGGGCCTTCGCATCGGCACGGCGGGGAGAGACCCAGCCCAGTCTGCCCAGGGTCGACAGGATTCGTACGGTGAGGTTGTAGCCGACGCTCTGGGAGTGGAACACCTCGGTGCGGCGCTCCTCTGCGACGTAGGCGATGCCGAACTTCTGGGCCCGTCCCGGCCCGGAGATCCGCACCCGGCGGCCGCCGACGCTGATGCTCCCGCGCGCGACCGGGCGCACCCCGATGACCGCCTCGGCGATCTCGGTGCGGCCCGCGCCGACGAGCCCGGCCATGCCGACGATCTCACCGCGGCGCACGGTGAAGTCGATGTCGGTGAAGCCCTCGCCGGTCAGACCGTTGAGATCGAGCGCGACCTCGGCCTGCTCGGCGGTGCCCCGGCGGTCGGCCATGACCTCCGCGACGACCGCGCGCTTGCGATCGCCGGCCATCAGGGCGACGGCGCGCTTCTCGTCGATCTCATCGGGTGGACCGGCCGCCACGAACGTGCCGTCCCTCAGCACGATCACGTGGTCGACGATCGAGTAGACCTCCGCCAGGCGGTGGCTGACCAGCACGACCGCGACGCCGTCGCGGCGCAGCCGCTTCACCACCGCGAACAGCCGCTCGGACTCCTCGTGGGTGAGGCTGGAGTTGGGTTCGTCGAGGAAGAGGACCTTGGGCCGGCGCGACAGCGCCCGCACGATGTCGACCATCTGGCGCGCGGCGGCCGACAGCTCCCGGCACGGCGTCGACGGGTCGGGCAGATAGTCGGTCATCTGCAGCCGGTCGAGCAGTTCACGCGCCCGTTGGACGTTGTCCTTCCGGCGTGCGATGGCGTAGCCGGGGCGCTCGCCGAGGTCATAGAGGAAGAGGTTGTCGGCGACGGTCAGTTCGCTGATGAGCAGCGGCTCCTGGTGGACGACGACGACACCGGCGGCGATCGCCTCGAGGGGCGAACCGAAGCCGACGTCCTCGCCGTCGAGCCGGAGCCGGCCGCTGTCGGGCTGCATCTCCCCGGAGCACAGGCGGATGAGGGTGGACTTGCCGGCGCCGTTCTCACCGAGGAGCCCGGTGACCTGGCCGGCCGGGAAGGCGAGCGACACGTCGCGCAGCGCCTTGACGGCGCCGAACGACTTCGCCAGGCCGACGACCGAGAGGGCCGCCGGCCCGGCGTTGCCAACCTGGGCAGAGGTCGTCATGGAGTGAGGATCTTTCCGTCAGGAGGTGCCCAGCGTGCCGAGCGGCAACGCCGACGGGTCGTGCTGTGCCAGGTTCTCCTTGGTGACGAAGGGGGCGTTGGCCTCCTGCGTCACCGAGTCGGGGTTCTTGCCCGTCACGGCCGCGTTGAACAGCTCGATCGCCACGTTGTACCCCTGTCCGAAGGCGTCCTGGCCGATCACGCCGTACATCGACCCGTTCTTGATCGCGTCGATGTTCTCCTTGGTGATGTCGAAGCCGATCACCTTGACCGTGTCCTGCTTGCCCGCGGCGGCGACCGCCTGGGCGGCGCCGAAGGGGCCTCCCGCGGTGGCGTAGATGCCGACGAGGTCGGTGTTGGACTGCAGGAAGTTCTGTGCCGCGGTGAAGGTGTTCGACGCGGAGTCCTTGGCCTCGACGCCCTCGCCCACCGGCGTCAGGTTCGAGCCCTTGAGCCCGTCGATGAAGCCCTTGCGCCGCTGCTCGGAGCCGGGGGCGGTGAACTGGCTGACGATGATGCCCACCTTGCCGGCCTTGCCGCCGGTGGCCTTGATCATCTCTTCGGCCGCGGTCTGGCCCGCCTTGTACTGCTCCTGGGCGTAGTTGACGGTGCCGCCGGAGTCGGCGACGCAGTCGAAGAGGGTGTTGTAGGCGCCCATCTTGACGCCCTTGGCGGACAGGTTCTTGATGTCGGCGCAGTTGCCCTCTCCGGCGATGAAGAACCCGATGCCCTTGTATCCCTGGGACTCGGCGCCGCGGATGGCACTGGAGACCGTCTGGACGTCGATGTTGTCTCCGGCGACGATCCAGTCGACCTTGCCGTTCCGAGAGGAGAGCACGCCGTCGGCGTAGTCGGCGCCGGCCTTCACCGAGACCCAGTAGGGGTTGTTGGCGAAACCGATCATGGCGATCTTGGTCTCGGCGTCCGGCTTCTGGTCGGTCGGGACGGGCCGGCCCTCGATCGGCTGGCTGGCCGCGCTGTCGGCGGCCGCGCCGGCGTTGCCGCCGTCGCCGTTGTCGGAGCCGCAGGCCGTCGCGAACAGTGTGGCGGCCAGCAGCGCGGCGGTGCCGCCGGCGAGAGTCCTGAGTCGGGGGCGTGATCTCATGTTTCCTCCAAGGTGACGCCTGGGGGCGGGAGTGGCCGGAAGCGGCCGTCGTCGGGTGAAGTCAGGTGTCGACAAGCCGGACCTCCGTGCCGTGCGCGCGCAGGTCCTCGACCGTCGCGTCGTCGATTCCGCTGTCGGTGACGATGAGGTCGATGTCCTCGATCGCGCCGTACCGGCAGGTGGCCTGCATGCCGAACTTGGTGTGGTCGGTCATGAGCACCGTCTTGTTCGCCGAGGCGAGGATCGCCGCCTTGACCGCGGCCTCGCCGGGGTCGGGCGTCGACAGCCCCCACACGCCGTCGACGGCGTTGGCGCCGACGAACGCGACGTCGAAGCGCAGCCGGCCGAGGCGCTCGAGCGCCCAGGTGTCGACCTCGGCGTAGCTGGCCGGGCGCACCCGGCCGCCGATGGTCATGACCGTAGAGCACGCCAGGTCGGCCAGTTCGAGCGCGATCTGCAGGGCGTTGGTGACGATGAGCAGGTCGCCACGGCCGGGGAGAAGCCGGGCGAGGTGACCGGTGGTCGACCCGGCCTCAATGAAGATCGCGCCATAGGGCGGGATCTCGGCGGCGGCGGCGCGCGCGATGGCGGCCTTCTCCTCGCGCCGCTCGGATATGCGGCTGGAGACGCGTCCCTCGACGGCCGATTTCGCGCCGGCGACCGCGCCGCCGCGTACGCGGCGCAGGGCCCCCGACTCCTCCAGCGCGGACAGGTCGCGCCGGATGGTCTCGACGTTGACGGCGAAGCGGCTCGACAGCTCGGTCGCGTCCACCCGTCCCACGGAGCGCAGGAGGTCGACGATTTCCCGACGGCGGGCCGACACGTCCATCGCGACTGCTCCTTTCGTCGAGCGCTGTGGGTTCCCACGCCCTTGACCACGTCTTACGTGGCAAGACATCCAATTCGAGGAGCAACACTACATGTGGCGGGGGAGATGTCAACGGGTGTGCTTCCAAACGTTACACAGGCAACATGGTCGCGGTCGCATCGCCCACCGTTCGATTCGGACACGAAGCTATAGATGGGCAGATAGATCCAGCATGGCGGGTGCGCCTGTCGGGATCTTCTGGAGCGTCGCTACATATGATCGGCGTGCGGTCGGCCGAGGATGACAAGCTTTTGTAATTCTGCTACAACGATGATGAGAAGTGCGCAGTCCGCGCTACCGGCGAGAAGAAGGAGCAGGGTGTCCGAGCCGCTGCCAGGACCGGGTCTGGTCATCACACCGGAAGGGTTGAGGGGCCGCACCGGCCGTTACGAGAAGAGGCTGTCCGATCTCGACGGCCTGTTCGCCGACGCCGAGGCGTTCGCGGCACGACTGGAGCGTGAAGCCGACCGGGTGATCTACCACGTCGACGAGTTCCGTCCCTCGACCGAGACAGGCGACCTCATCACCGGCATCTCCACGCTGTCGCCCGGCCGTGTCGGCGCGGAGTTCCACATGACCCGCGGTCACATCCACGCCAAGCACGACCGCACCGAGATCTACCACTGTCTGTCCGGCCACGGGCTGATGCTGATGGAGACCCTCGACGGCCAGACCGTCGTGACCGAGCTGCGCCCCGGCGTCGTCGCCTACGTCCCGCCGGTCCACATCCACCGCAGCGTCAACGTCGGCGACGAGGACCTGGTCACCCTGTTCTGCTATCCGGCGGACGCGGGCCAGGACTACGAGATCATCGCCCGTTCCAGGGGCATGCGGCACCATGTGGTCGCCGAGGCCGGGGGCTGGCGGCTTGAGGAGAACCCCGGTTATGTCCCCCGTTGAGCTCACCGGGCACGCGCTGGCCCGCATGGTCGACATCAGCGCGGTACAGGCCCGGCACGGGCGTGCCGACGTGGTCGAGCTGGCCCGCCACGCACTGGCCGGCGACTTCATCGCCGCGCATGTGCTGCCCTCCTGGCTGCCCGTGCTGCGCGCGTTGCTCGACGGGTCGACCACGAACGCCGGATCGCCCGTGGGCTTCCCCTCCGGCGGCTCGGCCACCGAGGTGAAGGTCGCCGAGGCCCGTTGGCTGCTCGACGCCGGCGTGCAGGAGATGGACGTCGTCATGAACATCGGACTGGTCCGGTCCGGCGAGACGGCCGCGGCCACGCGCGACGTCGCCGCCGTGCTCGCCGCGGTCGGCGGCCGGGTGCCGGTCAAGGTGATCCTCGAGGTCGGCCTGCTGGACGAGCGCCAGATCCGTGAGGCCGCGCGTGCGGCGGTCGAAGCGGGCGCGGAATCGCTGAAGACCGGCACGGGCTGGCAGGGCGTGGCGACCACCCCCGAGCATGTTCGCCTGATCCGCGAGGTCGCCGGGGACCGGGAGATCAAAGCCTCCGGCGGCATCCGGTCGCTGGAGCAGGTACGGGCACTGCTCGACGCCGGTGCGACCAGGTTCGGCATCAACACCGCTCACGCCGTACGGCTGGTCGCCGAAGCGAGCGGGGCCGAGACGGGAGGGGGTGGGCGGTGACCCTCGGTGATCTGCGGCCGGCCGAGCGGCCGACCATGTACTTCATCGGCGTCACCACCGGCTCGTCGGCGATCCACCGAGTGTTCGCCGCGTGGCGTCCCCTGCTGGGCCTGGAGGACGTCGACCTGGTGGGCGTCGACATCCCCGTCGGGGCCGAGCCGGAGGCCTACCGCCGCGTCGTCGAGCACCTGCGCGACGACCCGCTGTCGCGCGGCGCGCTGGTGACCACGCACAAGCTCGACCTGTACGCCGCCTGCCGCGGCCTGCTGCGGCGGGTCGACGACGATGCCGCCCGGCTGCACGAGGTCAGCGCCCTGGTGGCACGCGACGGCCGGATCGACGGGTTGGCGCTCGACACGATCACCAGCAAGCTGTCGCTGCACGCCATCGTCCCGCGGCTGGCCGGCCGTGACGTGCTCGTCATGGGCGCCGGCGGCGCGGCCCTCGCACTGTGCGACTACTTCGCCCATCGGGCCGCCGACGAAGCGCCGGGGCGGGTCGTCGTCACCGATATCGCCGAGGACCGGCTCGCCGCCATCGCCGCCGCGACGGAGGGCGGCGACGGCGAGATCACTTGGCGGATGCATCACCTCGGGCATGGTGAGGCGCACGACGCGCTGCTGGCCGACCTCGCTCCGGGCGCGCTCGTCGTCAACGCCACCGGCATGGGCAAGGACCGTCCCGGTTCGCCGCTCAGCGACGCGGCCGTCTTCCCGCGCGGCGCCTACGTCTGGGACTTCAACTACCGGGGGGAGCTCGGGTTCCTGCGGCGGGCACGCGCCAGGGCGGAGGCCGACGGGCTCACGATCGAAGACGGCTGGCGCTACTTCGTGCACGGCTGGACGCGGGTGATCGACGCCGTCTTCGACCTCGACATCCCCACCTCGGGGCCGGGCTTCGAGCGGCTGTACACGGCCGCACTGGAGGTCCGGTGACGATGCGGGCGCTGTGGCTGGGACAGGCCGGTTTCCTGCTCACCTCCCCGGCCGGCCGTACGGCCGAGGAGGGGGAGCAGCACCTGCTCATCGACCCCTACCTTTCGGACTCACTGGCCCGCAAGTACAAGGGCACGATCTTCCCGCATGTCCGGATGCGCCCGGCCCCGGTCGCCGTGAACGAGCTGCCGCCGCTGCGTGCGGTGCTCTGCTCGCACGCCCACACCGACCACATGGACCCCGACACCCTGGCACCGCTCATGGCGGCCCAGCCGCACCTGCGGCTGGCCTGCCCTCGCGCGGTCCTGGACGAGGCGCTGCGCCGTTCGGCGGCCTCGCCGTCGCGGCTCGACCCGCTCGCCGACGGCGAGAGCGTCGCCTACGGGCCCTTCACGGTCACCGCTGTGCCGTCCGCGCACGAGGAGCGGGTCGTCGACGAGCACGGCGACGACCGCTACCTCGGATACGTCGTCGACGCGGGCGGCACCCGCGTCTACCACTCGGGTGACTGCGCGCCGTGGGACGGTCTGGCCGAGCGGCTCAGCGGCCTCGACATCGACGTCGCCCTGCTGCCGGTCAACGGCCGCGACGCCCGGCGGCTGGCCAACGGCGTCCCCGGCAACTTCGATTTCGCCGAGGCCGTCGAGCTGTGCGCGCTCTCCGGCATCGAAACCCTGGTGCCGCATCATTGGGGGATGTTCGACTTCAACACCGCCGATCCCGCCGCTTTCGACCTGGATTTCGCCGGTCGCCACGGTGTCACCGTACGCGTGCCCGAGCACGGCGCCGCGCTCGACCTTGCGAGGCAGCGTTGAGCGACGGACCGGTGCTCGAGCGCATCAACAAGAGCCTGCAGGAGCTGCGCCGCTCCGAGCGCAAGGTCGCCGACGTGGTGCTGGCCGACCCGCGTTCGGTCGTGCAGATGACGCTCGCCGAGCTCGCCAGGGCCGCCGCCGTCAGCCAGCCGACCATCGTCCGGTTCGCCAACGCGATCGGGTGCGACGGCTTTCACGACTTCCGCATCCAGCTGGCGCAGAGCGTCGCGCTCGGCATACCCGCCACTCAATCGGTGATCGAGGCGCAGGACGACACCACCACCACCGTCAGCAAGATCTTCGACTTCTCCATAACCTCGCTCGACCACGTCCGCCGCCATCTCGACCTGGGCGCGCTGGACCGTGCGGTGGAGGCGCTCTCCACGTGCTCGCACATCGTCTTCATCGGCCTCGGCGCCTCCGGCATCGTGGCGATGGACGCCGAGCAGAAGTTCCCGCTCTTCGGCGTCCCGTGCTCGGCGCCCGTCGACACCCACCAGCAGTTCCTCGCCGCGTCGACCAGCACGACCTCGACGGCGTTCGTCGCCATCTCCAACACCGGCCGCACGGTGTCGATCCTGGACACCGCGCGCCTCGCCCGGGCTCGGGGGGCGACCGTCATCGGCATCACCGGCGGCGCCTCGCCGCTGGCGGAGCTGAGCACGATCGCCCTCATCGTGGAGTCGCTCGACAACACCGACGTCTACACACCGACGATCTCGCGGCTGGCCCAGCTCGTCGTCGTCGACATCCTCGCCACGATGGTGCTGCTGCGCCGCGGAGACCCGGCGCTCGACGAGATCCGCACCATGAAGATGCGCCTGTCGCGGATGCGGTCGGGCATGCAGCACGAGGCAGTGATCGACCCGGATCGGTGCGATCACCCATGAGGCGTGCCCGGGCAGGACGAGTGAGCCAAGCATCCCCGAAGGGTTCCCGATGACATCCCGCGACATGAGAAGGAACGGCGACACCGCCGGCGAGGCCGTCGTCGCCTTCGACCTGGGCACCAGCGGGTGCAAGGCCGCACTCGTCGATCTCGATGCCCGGGTGGTCCGTACGGCGTTCGCCCCCTACCGGACGTTCTATCCCGCGCCCGGACGCCATGAGCAGCGCCCGGAGGACTGGTGGGAGGCGCTCGTCCGCTCCGCTCGCGAACTGTCCGATGCCGGCGCCGACCGGCACCGCGTGCTCGCCGTGGCGCTGTCCGGCCACAGCCTGGCGATGGTGCCGGTCGACGCCGGTGGCGCCGCGCTGCTCGACGCGGTGCCGATCTGGTCCGACATCCGGGGAGAGGAACCGGCGGCGGCGTACTTCTCCGGCGCCGATGAGAGCAAGTGGTATCTGCGCACCGGCAACGGCTTCCCCCGGGGCATGTACACCGTGTTCAAGGCGGCGTGGCTGCGCGCCGAGCACCCCGATGTCGCCGCCCGCACGGTCCGCCTGCTGGGCAGCAAGGACTGGGTCAACGCGCGGCTCACCGGCGTCCAGCGCACCGACCCGAGCTACGCCTCCGGCAGCGGCTGCTACGACCTCGCCACCCGCCGGATGATCCCCGAGGTGACGGACGACCTCGGCGTGCCCGCCGACTGGTGGCCGCGGATCGTGCCGTCGACCGCCGTCATCGGCAGCGTGAGCGCCGAGGCGTCGGCCGCCACCGGACTGCCCGCCGGGCTGCCGGTGGTGGCCGGCGGCGTCGACAACTCGTGCATGGCACTCGGCGCGGGCCTCGACCGCGCCGGCGAGGCGTACGTGTCGCTCGGCTCGTCCAACTGGGTCACCGTGGCCGGGAGCGATCCGGTGCTCGACGACGTCGCCCGGCCGTTCGTCTTCGATCATGTGCTCCCCGGTCTTCACATCTCGGCCCTCTCCACCTTCGGCGGCGGCAGCAGCCTGTCCTGGCTGGCCTCCCTGCTGCGCCGCGACGACCTCGACGTCCTGCTGGAGGAGGCCGCGGCGGCGCCGGTGGGCGCCCGCGGCCTCACCTGCGTACCCACCCTGGCCGGCGGCACCGTGGCGGAGGGCGGCCCGGCCGTGCGTGGAGCGTTCCTCGGGCTGGATCTCGGGCACACGCACGGCGACCTCGCCCGGGCCGTGATCGAGGGGATCGGTTTCAGCCTGGCGGACGCGGCGCGCACGATGCTCGCCGCGGTGCCGGCCACCGCTGAGATCGCCGCGAACGAGATCATCGCGACCGGGGGTGGTGCGCGCGGCCGGCTCACCCTGCAGGTGCTCGCCGACCTCACCGGCCGCCCGGTCAGCCGTCCGCACTCCGCCCAGCACGTCACTGCCCTGGGGGCGGCCGCGCTCGCCCTGCTCGGCATCGGCGCCTGGACGGACACCGCGGCACTGCGCCGTACGGCACGGCACGCGGCGCTGCGGGTCGATCCGCGCCCCGAGCTCGCCCGGGCCTATGCGCTGCCGCGGGCGCGCTTCGACGCCGCGCGTGCCGCGACCCGGGCCCACGCCGGGGCGGCGGCGACCCATGACGACCACATCGCCGGAAGTGGCGACCGCGCCACGGAACAGGGCGGCCACGACCCCGATCGGGGCGGCCGCAGCACGACAACGCGCGACCCCAGCGCGAAACAGTAGGAGGACGCGTGCCCCTTGCCGACCCCCGCCCGATCCTCGCCGCCGCCCGCACCGCGCGGCACGGCGTCGGGGCGTTCAACGCGACGATGCTCGAACACGCCGAGGCGCTCATCTCCGGCGCCGAGGCGGCCCGCGCGCCGCTGATGATCCAGATCAGCGAGAACGCCGTCCGCTACCACGGCGGCCGGCTGCGGCCGCTGGCGCTGGCCGTACTCGCCCTGGCCGAGACCGCGGACGTCCCCGTCGCCGTGCATCTCGACCACGCCGAGGACGTCGACCTCGTGCACCAGGCGGTGGACCTCGGGTTCACCTCGGTGATGTTCGACGGATCCCGCCTGCCGTACGAGGAGAACCTGAAGGTCACCCGTCAGGTCGTCGAGCACTGTCACGCCCGCGGGGTCGCGGTGGAGGCCGAGCTCGGCGAGGTCGGCGGCAAGGACGGGGTGCACGAGCCCGGTGCGCGTACCGACCCCGCCGAGGCGCGCCGCTTCTGCGAACGCACCGGGGTCGACTCGCTCGGCGTCGCGGTGGGGACCTCGCACGCGATGGCCACGCGAGACGCGGTGGTCGACCTGGAACTGGTCACGGCGATCTTCGAGGCGGTGCCGGTGCCTCTCGTGCTGCACGGTTCCTCCGGCGTCGACGACGAGACGCTGCGGACCGTGGTGACCCGCGGCATGACCAAGATCAACATAGCGACGCATCTGAACAAGGTGTTCACGCACGTGGTGCGTGAGCGGCTCGAGGCGGACCCGAAGATGATGGACTCGCGCAAGTACATCGCGCCGGCCCGCGACGCGATGGCGGCCGAGGTCGAACGACTGCTCAGGCTGCTCGGCCCCCGGCCGGCGGTGGTGTCGTGATGACGGCGCCCCGGGTTCTCGTCACTCCTCGATCGATGTCGAGCGCCGGGTCGGCCGCGGTCGAGCGCCTGAAGGCCGCGGGTTACACGGTCGTCACCCCCACACCGGGGCGTCAGCCGACCCCGGAGGAGCTCGCGGCCGCGGTGCCCGGGATCGTGGGATGGATCGCCGGGGTCGAGACCATCGACGCGAACGTGCTGTCCCGCGCCGATTCGCTGCGGGTGATCAGCCGCAACGGCGCGGGCACCGACGCCATCGATCACGTCGCCGCCGCGGCGGCCGGTGTCCGGGTGGTCACCGCCCGAGGCGCCAACGCGCAGGGGGTCGCGGAGCTCGCCCTCGCCCTCGCCCTCGCGGGGCTGCGCGGACTGCCCGAGGCCGCCGCCGCCCTACGCGCCGGGGGCTGGCGGCGCGCCATCGGCAGGGAGGCCGCCGGCCGCACCCTCGGGGTCGTCGGTTTCGGCGCGATCGGCCGCCGCCTCTCTCACCTCGCGCAGGGCCTCGGCATGCGGGTCGTGGCGCACGACCCGTACGTCACCGACGCCGGTGACGTGCCGCTTCTGTCGCTGGAAGACCTGCTGAGCGGCAGCGAAGTCGTGTCGTTGCACGTTCCGCCGGCGCCGGACGGCCCGCTCCTCGGGGCCGCCGAGCTCGCGCTGCTGCGCGACGACGTCGTCCTGGTCAACACCGCGCGATCGACGCTCGTCGACGAAGCGGCCCTGCTGGCCAACCTCGAGTCCGGCCGTTTCGCGATGTACTCCGTCGACGCCTTCGATCGCGAACCACCGGAACATTCGCCCCTGCTCGCCCACCCCCGAGTGCTGCCGACGCCGCATCTCGGCGCCGCGACGGCTGAAAGCGTACGACGGGCTTCGGAGGCGGCGGTGGACAACCTGCTCGCCGCCCTCCGAGAGGAGGATCGGACCGGCGCGTTCCGATCGTGAATCGTCCGCCCCGGGCCGTGCTCGCGGAGCGGCCGGTCACCGGCATCAGCGATCGGCTTCGTCCGGGGACGGCCGCCCGGTAGGGAACAGGATCGCGCTGAGCAGATACGGTGCGCGGTCCGAGGTGGGAGTGTTGGCGACCCGGTCGCGCAGCACCGCGCGCAGATCGGTGATCGTCGCGGCGAGCTCGTCCGGGCTGAGCCACAGCGTGCCCTGCCGGTAGGACACCGAGTCGGCGGCCGGATCGGCGCCATCACGGTCCAAGTAGGCGTTGAACTCGGCGATCAGGACGGCCATGGCCGCGGCGAATCCCCGGCGATGGTCTTCGAGCGACATCGCCGCGGCGGCGCCGACGTCGATCGTCGGCCGGTCCGGACGCAGCCGGTAGCGGCGCTCGACGGCACCGCGCACCCGCTGCTCGCCGTCCACCTGGAGGAAGCCCCCCTCGGTCAGCAGCGCGACCTGGCGGTACACCGTGATCTTCGACACCTCGGGCATGCGGGCGCACAACTGCGCGATCGTCAGTGTGTGTCCTGCAGCCAGCGCGTGCACGATGCGCAGCCGCACTGGGTGCAGCAACTGCTCGACAACGTCCATGGCTCAACGATTTCATATGCGTTACCATTATCCAAAATGAAAACGTTGAGGTGGGAGGAGGGCGGCATGCGGGAAACACCGGGGCGGACGGTGCCGGTGAACGGCCGGCGCGTCTATGTCGAGGAGTCCGGACAGGGATCGGACTGGGTGGTCTTCGAAGCCGGCCAGGGCTGCGGCCGCACCTGCTGGGATCCGGTGCTGCCGCTGCTGGCCGACCGGGCCCGACTGGTCGCCTACGACCGGGCGGGGTTCGGCCGCAGCGGCAGAACCGCGGCGCAGTTGAGCATCGACGACATGGCCGCCGATCTCGTCTCGATGGTCGAGGAGGTGGTCCCCGGCCGGTTCGTGCTCGTCGCGCACAGCATGGGCGGCCTGGTCGCCCGGCGCGCGGCCGAGAGCCTGGCCTCCCGGCTCCGGGGACTGCTGCTGGTCGACCCCACTCCCGAGACCGCCCCGGTGTACGACACGTGGGACCAGACGGTGAGGAAGCTCGACCGCGTGCTGGCCCTGGCGCAGCCGCTCACCGGCATCCGCCCGATGGCGAGGCTGTTCACGCGCAACGTCCGGCACCTGTTCCCCGCCGACACCTACGCGACCATGCTCGCCGAGGACTTCACCCCCGCCGGCATCTCCCAGACCCGCAAAGAAATGAAAGCCGTGGTCGCCGCCATCCCCGAGTTCCGCCACCGGCCGCCCCGCTCCCCGGAATGTCCGACGATCCTGCTGTCGGCGGCCCGGCCGGCCAAAGGGCGGGAGCGGCAGCACGCCGGCATCCGCGAGCACCAGCGCCGTCTCGCCGACAGCCTGCCTGATGGGCGGTTCGAGGAGGTCGACTCGGCGCATTTCATCCAGGCGGAGAAGCCCCGGCTGGTCGCGGACAGAACACGACGACTCCTCGACCACGGCTCCTGATGCGCGCCCGGGGCTCACCCGAGGGCGTGGCGGTGGTGGAAGGCCGACGCCCTCCCGCGTGACATGCCGGTGAAACCGCCAAATCAGGGGTGAAACCGGAGTGAAGCCGCGACGAAGCCGATGACGCGGAGGCTCTCCTCGGACGCCGGGAGGTACCCGGCGGAGAGAGGAGACGCGTCATGGCGGACCTCAGCGCCGTCCGCGCCGAGGGCCTGGTCAAGGACTTCGGAGACTTCCGGGCCGTGGACGGAATCGATCTGCGCGTACGGCAGGGCGAGATCTTCGGAGTCCTCGGCCCCAACGGAGCAGGCAAGACCACCACACTCCGAATGCTCGCCACCCTGCTCCCGATCGACGGCGGCCACGCGGAGATCTTCGGCGTCGACGTTCGACGGGAGCCCCACCGCATCCGGCAGCTGGTAGGCGTCACCGGCCAGTACGCCTCGGTGGACGAGGATCTGACCGCCCGAGAGAACCTCTGGCTGTTCGCCCGCCTGCAGGGCCTGACCGGCACCCGGGCCAAGGCCATCGCGGTCGACCTGCTCGAACGCTTCGACCTCCAGGAGGCGGCCGAGCGTCCCCTCTCCCAGTTCAGCGGCGGCATGCGCCGCCGTCTGGATCTCGCATCGAGCCTGATCACCCGCCCGCCCCTGATCTTCCTGGACGAGCCCACGACCGGCCTCGACCCGAGAACCCGGGGCCAGATGTGGGACACCATCCGCGAGCTGGTCACCGACGGTTCCACGATCCTCCTCACCACCCAATATCTGGACGAAGCCGACCAGCTGGCCGACCGCGTAGCCGTGATCGACCGGGGCAGAAAGGTCGCCGAGGACACCCCCGACGCCCTGAAGACCCAGGTCGGCGACTCGACGCTGCAGCTCCGCCTCGCGGACGGCTCCGACACGGCCCTGGCGGCGAACGTCGTACGCCGACTGCTGGGCGAGGAACCGGTCCTGACCCCGGAATCAGGACGCATGAACATCCCCCTCCCCGACCCCGACCGGGCCGCGGACGTCCTGATCGGCCTGCGGGAAGCAGGCCTCGGCATCTCGTCGGTGAGCGTCGCCAAGCCGACGCTGGACGAGGTCTTCCTGGCGCTGACCGGCCACGGCGCCGACGATCAACCCCAGATGGAGGCGGCCCGATGACCACCACGAGCACCATGACCCCGACCACGTTCAAACCTCGGCGCATCGACCCGTCCGCCGTGGTCGCCGGCACCACGTCCCGAAGCTCGGTGCGGGAGACCTGGGCCCAGGTCCTGGCGATGGCATGGCGAGCTCTGAAGAAGATGCGCCGTAAGCCCGAGCAGTTCTTCGACGTCCTCATCCAGCCCCTGCTGTTCACGGCGATGTTCGCGTTCATCTTCGGCGGCGCGATCTCCGGCAGCGTGTCGAACTACCTCCCGGTGCTGATCCCCGGCATCCTCGCTCAGACGGCCCTGACCGTCTGCATGGCGACGGGCGTGCAACTGCGCGAAGACATGGACAAGGGGGTCTTCGACCGTTTCAAGTCCCTGCCGATCGCGCGGCTGGCCCCCCTGGCCGGCCCGATGATCGCCGACCTGATCCGGTACGGCATCGCGTCGGTGCTGACGCTCGTCACCGGCCTGCTCATCGGTTACCGCCCCGGCGGCGGAGTGCTCGGCTGCGTCGGGGGCGTCGCGCTCACCGTGATCGCGGGCTGGTCGCTGGCGTGGATCTTCACCTGGCTGGGCACGATGGCGCGTTCGGCCCAGAGCGTCCAGGGCATCTCGATGATGATCATGTTTCCGCTCACCTTCCTGTCCAACGCCTTCGTCCCCGCCGAGACGCTGCCCGGCTGGCTGGAGGCGTTCGTGAAGGTCAACCCGGTGTCGCACGTCGTCTCCGCGGTGCGCGACCTGTTCAACGACGGAGCCGTGACGGCCGAGGTCGGCTGGGCGGTCATCGGCTGCGTGGTCGTCGTCGCGATCTTCGCTCCGCTGGCGGTCCGCTCGTACTCCCGCAAGATGTAGCGGTGTCAGACCACCCGCTCCAGTACGGCACGGGCCTCGGCCAGCAGGTCGGGGCCACGCCGTTCGCCGTACTCGGCCTCGATGCGGGCCATGACGCCGGGGGCGGTCCGTTCGGCGTGCGCGGACAGGATCGGCCACTGCAACGTCGGAACGAACCGGTTGTAGGCGAACCGTTCGGCGAGCACGAGCAGCCGGATCGCATCCTCGGCGGGCAGCGCCCCCTTCAGCAGGCCCCAGATCCCCAGCCCGGCGAGCACCATCCCCATCACCGGGTAATCCCTGAAGCTGTGATCCGGATCCACCACGATGAGGACTTTGGCCCGCAGCGACTCGAAGAGGTCCGCGCCGTCGTCGCCCTCGCCGTACTGGGCGAACGCCGAGAGCGCGATGATCTCCCCCAGGACGGACCACGGTACGAAACCGTCCGGTGCGCCGGGGACGCGCAGGTCGCGGATGACTTCGGCGGTCTCGCGGTGCCGCCGCAGCCCTTCGGCGATGTCGCCGTCGGCGAGGGCCAGCTGGGCTCGGCCGGCGCTGACCGACAGGACCTCGCCGTAGGTGCCCTGGGGAGCGAACGCCTCGATGTCGTCGATCATCTGTGCGGCCTCGTCGCGGCGCCCCTCGGCGAGCGCCGCCATGGCGAGGGTGGCGCGGATCTGGACGGCGTCGTCCACCGCCCCGAGGCGTTCGAGCACCGGGAGTGCCTCGGTGGCATGCCTGGAGGCCGACGCGGTATCACCGAGGTTCGCGTACAGGGAGGCCAGCTGGGTGTGCAGCACGGCCCGGTGCCAGGGACCGCCGTCGTCGCCGACGAGTTCGAGGGCGGCGCGGGCCGCTTCGATCGCACCGACCGGGTCGCCGGCGTTCTCCCTGCCGTGGCTCAGCCAGTGCAGCGCGATCCGGCGGATCAGCGGGTCGGGATCGGTGGTCAGCTCGTCCAGACCGTGCTCGGGATCCGACACCATCGTGAGCAACCCCGTCACCATCGCCCGGATGGCGGGGTTCGCCGAGTCGGCGCCCAGCCCGGACAGCAGTCGCGTCAGCGTCCCGGTCTCTTCCAAGGGGACGATGACGGTGCTGAACAGCGCGATGCTCAGGGCCGTCCGGGCCCGGTCGAGGAGCCGGGGCGGCGGCGTCCAGCCGCTCAGGGCGGCGGCGACGGCCGGGGTGAGCACGATGCTGCGCGGATGGTCCCCGCAGATCGACCAGTAGCCGCCCAGCGCGGAGAACAGCACCACCACCGCCTCCGGATCGGAGCCGGCGAGGGCCTCGCGCAGGATGTCGGCGAGGTTCGTCTCCTCGGAACGCAGCCGGTCCATGGCGTCGACCTGCTCCGGCGAGTACAGCCGAGCGCCGTGCCGGTTCGCGTAACCGACGGCCCAATCGCGTACGGCGGCCCGCGCCTCGGCGGTCTCACCGGCCGAGTCCAGCCGCACCCGGCCGAACTCGCGTACCGTCTCGAGCATGCGGTAGCGGACGCCGCCGGCCGCCTCCACGACGGTGAGCAGGGACTGCTCCACGAGCTCCTCGACATCGCCGAGAGCGTCGTCGCCGAGCACCTCCTCCGCCGCGTCGAGGGTGAAGCCGTCAGGGAAGGCCGACAGGCGGCGCAGGGCCCGGCGCTCCCGCTCGCCGAGAAGGTTCCAGGACCAGTCGATCACCGCCAGCAGCGTCTGGTGCCGGGAGGGGGCGCTTCGGTCGCCGCCGCGCAGCAGCGAGAACCTGTCCGCCAGCCGACGGGCGATCTCGGCCGGTGACATCACCCGCACCTTCGCGGCGGCCAGTTCGATCGCGAGCGGCAGACCGTCCAGGCGGGCCACGACGGCACGCACGTCATCCTCGTCGAGGTGCACACCGGGCCGGGCCGCGGTCGCGCGGTCGCGGAACAGCTCGACCGCGTCGCGGGTGCCCAGCTGGGGCAGCGGATAGACGCGTTCGGCGGCGATCGCCAGCGGCGAGCGGGTCGTGGTGAGGACGCGCAGCTCCCGTGTCGTCGCGGTCAGATAGGCGACCAGGTCGGCGACCGCCTCCACCAGATGCTCGCAGTTGTCGAGCACCAGCAGCGCCGGGGCCAGATCGAGCTGCTGGGCGATCCGCGTACGGACGTCGGCGCGCTGCCGCGGGGTGAGCGTGCGGCGTCCGGTCACCGAGTCGCGGACGCCGAGCGCCGACCCGACCTCGCCGACCAGGTCCTCGGGCGTGGTCACGCCGACCAGCTCGACGAAGTGCACCACCGGCTGCTGGGCCTCGCGGGCGACGACATGGGCGAGCCGGGTCTTGCCGAGCCCGCCCGGACCGAGGATCGACACCACCCGGGAGGTGGCGAGCAGTGCCCGCACCCGACGCAGGTCGTCGTCACGGCCGAGCAGCGGGGTCGTGTCGAACCGCACGCCGGCCCGTACGGGACTGTCGTGCGCCAGCAGCTCACGATGGACTCGCCGCAGCTCCGGGCCGACGTCGGCGCCGACCCGGTCACGCAGATCCGACCGGTAGCGCTCGAAGCGGTCCAGTGCGGCACCCGTTCCGCGCACCGCCGCCTCGCTGTGCAGGAGGTCGGCGAGCAGCCCCTCGTCGTCGGGGTGGACGCGCACGGCCTCCTCGAGCCAGGGAAGGGCGGTGCCGTGCTCGCCGCTCCGGCTCCGGGCCCGGGCGAGCACGACCCGCGCGGACGCCAGGTCGCGTTCCGCGCGCCGGCGCACCTCGGCCAGTGGACCGTCGCCCTCGGGAGGCAGCACCCCGGCGCCCAGTGCGAGGGCCTCCTCCGCCGCCGCTGCCGCCGCGGCCGGATCCTCGGCGAGCAGCGCCCGCGCCCGGTCCGCCAGACCGTGCAGCCGGCCGGCGTCGATCCGGCCGGGTGCGACCACGAGCCGGTAGCCGCCCCCTTCCGTGGCCAGTGCCTCGGGCCCCACGACCGACCTGGTCCGGGACACCAGGACCTGCAGCGCCTTCGCCGGATTGGCCGGCTCGTCTTCCCCCCACACCTCCGCGACGAGGCGGTCCGCGTTCACGGCCCGGGAGGCGAGCGTGAGGGCGGCGAGCAGCGCCTGAGCCCTATCGCCGACCACCGCCTGCCCCCGCCACCGCACGCCGTGAAGCAGACTCAGGTCGATCGGCATGGCCCAATTCTAGGCTTCGCCGAGCCGTCCGCCCGTTCTCGTCTTCACCCCGCAGGGCCCACATGGTGAGCGGCCGCTGAGGTGGCGTCACGGCGATTCTGATCAGGCCGGGCCCGCGAGCCGGGCGTAGGCCGCTGGGGGCATGCCGACCGCGGCGGTGAAGTCGCGGGTCAGGTGGGCCTGATCGGTGTAGCCGAGCTCGGCGGCCAGCGTGGCGAGGTCGAGGCCCTGATAGACCCGCTCCGCGGCCTCGTGCAGGCGGAAGCGGCGGATCACCCACTTGGGGCCGACGCCGACATGGTCCCGGAACAGCCGCTGCAACGAGCGTACGGACCGCCCCGATCTGGCGGCCAGCTCGTCGACCCTGGTCACGGACACGTCGCTCTCCACCATCGCCACCAATGCCGCGACCTCTTCCGCCAGCGGATCGTGATCTGGCCCCAGGCTCAGGAGGAACGTCTCGATGAGCGCGATGGCGGCCCGGACGTCGGGTTCTGCCAGGACCTGCTCGACCAGGGTCACGCCCGCCGCGCCGTACATGTCGCCGATCTCCACGAACCGGCCGGTCAGCCGGGACACCGGACCGCCGAGGAACGGCCGGAAACCACCCGGGCGGAAGCGCGTGCCGAGCACGCGGCCGCTGCCTCGCATGGTGTAGGAGAAGCCGCCCTTGATCACTCCCGCGATCCGGCGGAAGTCCCGGGCGATGGTCATGTTCACGGTGGGGTGCGAGACGATGCGCTGTTCGTACGGCTCGGCGAGATCGGTCCACGTGACGACCCAGAAGTGCTCCACATACGCCGCGATCTCGGGTGATGGCGCCTGCCGGACGAAATCGAAGGCGTTGAGCCCGGCGTACGGGTCGACCCAGCCGCGCTGTCGCGTTTCTACAAGCCGCCCTCCGGGCGGGCGGGGCACGCTGGTCGCCATGGAAGACATGATGCCGCTGATGAGGCGTGCCACCGAACGTACCGCCGGCTTGGTGCGGACGGTTCGGCAGGAGCAACTCGGGCTCCCGACGCCGTGTGCGAAGTTCGACGTCAAGGACCTGATCAACCACCTCGAGTGGGTGGCGGAGCTGTTCGAGTCGCTGGCTCGCAAGGGGCCGATGACCGAGCAGCGGTCTTACGCGGGCGACTTCCCCGAGCGAGCGGAGGGCACGCTGGCCGCCTGGTCGCGGCCCGAGGCGTGGGAGGGCACCAGTCCCGCCATGGGCATGCCGATGACCGCGCTGGGCCATATGTACCTCGTCGACATGGTCGTGCACGGCTGGGACCTGGCCAGAGCCACGGGTCAGGGGTACGAGCCGGATCCCGAGGCCGTCGCACGGGTGCTGCACTTCACCGACCAGATGGTGGAGACGGGCAGGCAACGCGGTGTCTTCGGGCCGCCGGTGGCAGTGCCGGACGACGCCCCGCTGTTCGATCGCCTGCTCGGCGTCATCGGCCGGGATCCGGCCTGGACGGTGTGACCCGCTCCGGTCCGCTGCGAAGCCCTCCGGCCGCGGGCTTCCCGTGCGGTCCGCGCTCCCGCCCGCTCCGCTCCCTGCCCCCGGATGACGGTTACCTGGCCGACTCTTCAGGACGTCGTGAGTGGGGCGGTGATCGCCTCTGGCGTCACGGGGTCGTCAGGAAGCCGAAGTGCTCCTTGCCCACGACCACCGGATTGCTGAGCTCGCCGACTTGGTCGATCGTCACCGTGATCACGTCGCTCGCGTGCAGCCGGAAGTCGAGATCGGGCACGAGGCCGGTCCCGGTGGAGAGCACGACCCCATGGGGATGGTTCTCGGCGTGGAACAGATAGGCGGTCAGTTCGGTGAACGGGCGCCGGATCTGCCTGGTGGAGGTCGTGCCGTCCCAGATGACGGTGCCGTCGCGAGCGACCGTCAGGCGGATGGCGAGATCGGCGGGCTCGACCTCCCACGCGGGTCTGATGCCCGCGGAGAGGGCGCATGCGCCGGCGTACATCTTGGCCTGCGGTAAGTAGAGCGGGTTCTCGCCCTCCACCGATCGTGAGCTCATGTCATTGCAGACAACGTAGCCGACGATCTCCTCGAAGCGGTTGACCACCAGGGCCAGCTCGGGCTCGGGAACGTTGAGCGCCGAGTCGGAGCGGATGCCGACGGGTTCGCCGTCGACGACCACCCGCCAGGCAGGCGACTTGAAGAACAGCTCGGGACGCTCGGCGTCGTAGACCAGCTCGTAGACCGATTTGAGGGCGCTCTCCTCCACGCGCGCATCGCGAGAGCGCAGGTAGGTCACGCCTGAGGCCCACACCTCCATGGCGCCGTCCACGGGCGCGAGCAGCCGCACCTCGCTGACCGAGCAGTCGGGGGCGGCGTCGGCGCAGATCCGTTCGATCTCCTCTTTCCGGTGCTGAAGAAGCTCGAACATGCCGGCTACCGGCAGGGGGGACAGGACGCCGTCGTTCAACACTGCGATGCGTGGGCCGGGGTCGGTATGCCGCCGGTATCGAACGATGTGCACTTGGGTTTCCCTTCTGTCGCGGCAGTGGTCGCCGCCGGGCGGGCGGGCTTCAGCGGTCAGGGTCGTGACCGGCAGGTGGCTCCCTTCGTACCGCGACTCCGCGGACGGCCCGGCTCCGACACGGGAGTGTCGGGCCGGCGGGTGCGTGAGGGTCTTCGGTGCGAGCTCTGGACAAAGTGGACGTGATCGGTAACGGTTGGATTGTAAACGTTACCGATTACGTTTGCGAAGAGGCGGGATCCACGTGATCGACGTCGCCACGGGGGGCGACCCACGCTGTCCCCGGGTGGTCCGAATCTCGCTCGGGAGGGCTCACTCACCCGGAGGGGGAATCGGCGGCGGCGAGGTACGGGCCGGTCTCGATGTGGTCTGCCGGGGCGCGTTCAGAGGCGTCTGGCGCTGCCATCGATGGCGGAGGAAAGGGGCTGTAGCGGTGATTGGGGTGACCTGGTGACCACTGTGAGGCGGGAGTCTGCGGCGATTTACGCCGATCCGACCGCGTCCGTTGGGGAGCGCGTGGCGGATCTGATGGCTCGGATGACCCGGGAGGAGAAACTCGCTCAGTTGGGGAGCGCCTGGGCGTTCTCGGTGATCGAGGGCGGCCGTTTCTCGGCCGAGCGGGCGCGTACGGTCCTTCGGCACGGATTGGGGCACGTGACTCGCATCGCGGGAGCCACCAGCCTCAAGGCGGCACAGGTGGCGCGGGTGGCGAATGAGATCCAGCGCTTTCTGGTGACGCAGACCCGGCTGGGGATCCCGGCGATCGTGCACGAGGAGGTGTGCTCCGGGTTGATGGCGCGTGAAGCGACCGTCTTCCCCCAGGCGATCGGTGTCGCGAGCACCTGGGAGCCGGAGCTCAACCGGCGGTTGGCGGATGCCGTTCGCGAGCAGATGCGCGCGATGGGAAGCCACCAGGGGCTCTCACCGGTGCTGGACGTCGTACGGGACCCGCGATGGGGCCGGACGGAGGAGACCTACGGGGAGGATCCGCACCTGGTGGCCCGCATGGGCGTGGCGTTCATCCGGGGCCTCCAGGGTTCTTCTCTTACGGAGGGCGTCATCGCGACGGCCAAGCACTTCGTCGGCTACGGGGCGTCCGAGGGTGGGCTGAACTGGGCGCCCGCGCACCTGCCGCCTCGTCTGCTGCGCGAGGTGTATCTGTATCCGTTCGAGGCGGCGGTCCGCGAGGCGGGCCTTCAGTCGGTGATGGCCGGCTACCACGAGCTGGACGGGATCCCCTGCCACGCCAACCGTCAGCTCCTCAACGATGTCCTCCGTGGGGAGTGGGGCTTCGCGGGGACCGTCGTGTCGGACTACTTCGCCGTCGACGATCTCCATTCGTATCACCGCTTCGCCGAGGACAAGCGGCAGGCGGCGGCTCTGGCGCTCACCGCGGGTACCGACGTCGAGCTTCCGGCGACGGATGCGTACGCGGGCGCGCTGGCAGGCGCCCTGGACGCCGGAGAGGTCGACGAAGGGGAACTGGACGAAGCGGTCTCACGGGTTCTTCGGCACAAGTTCGAGCTCGGCCTGTTCGAGAACCCCTACGTCGACGAGGCCGTGGTCGCGCTGACCGTGAACCCCGAGCGGCACCGGGAGGTCGCGCTCGAGATGGCTCGCCGCAGCCTCGTCCTGCTCAAGAACGACCGCATCCTGCCGCTGCGGCCGGGCACCGGAACGATCGCCCTCATCGGGCCGAACGCGGACGACGCCCGGCACCTCCTCGGCGACTACTCCTTCGCGGCGCATGTCGAGTCGCTGGCGGAGGCACGCGAGCGGCGTGGCCTGCTCGGCCAGATGATGACGATCCCGGACGACCTCGAGATCGACGAGAGCACGGACGGGCTGCCCACGGTGCGTGACGAGCTCACGGCCCGCCTGGGCGACCGGGTGCGCTACGCGCGCGGGTGCGACGTGATCGATACATCGAGGGACGGTTTCGACGAGGCGGTCGCCGCCGCCGCGGCGGCCGATGTCGCGGTGCTGGTCATGGGAGATCGTTCGGGGTTGACGACCCGGGCCACCACGGGAGAGTCGCGGGACAGGTCCAGCCTGGATCTCCCCGGTGTCCAGGAGGACCTGGTCCGTGCCGTCGTCGCCACCGGCACCCCCGTGGTGGCGGTGCTCGTCGCCGGTCGACCGGTCGGCGGCGACTTCCTGCACGAGAAGTGCGCCGCGGTGCTGATGGCCTGGCTGCCCGGACAGACCGGGGCGCAGGCGATCGCCGAGGTTCTGCTCGGCGAGGTGAGCCCGAGCGGGAAGCTGCCCATCTCCTACCCGCGCTCCGTGGGGCAGATACCCGTCTTCTATGGACACAAGGTGTCCGGCGGACGGTCGCACTGGCACGGTGACTACGTCGACTCGCCCGTTCGCCCGCGCTACCGCTTCGGTCACGGGCTCGGGTACGTCCCGTTCGTCATCGAACAGGCCACGCTGGACCGCACCGAGGTGACCGCCGGGGACGGCGTCGCGGTGGAGGTCACCGTGGCCAACATCGGCGATCGAGCCGGTGAGGAGGTCGTCCAGCTCTACATTCGCGACCCGCGGGCAACGGTCACCCGGCCGGTGCTCGAGTTGAAGAGCTTCGCCCGCGTGTCCGCCGATGCCGGGCGGCGATCGGTCGTACGGTTCCACCTGCCCACCGGCCAGCTCGGCTTCTACGACCGGGACATGAACTACACCGTGGAGACCGGACACATCGAGGTGTACGTCGGCTTCTCCTCCGACACCCACACCCACACCCACGCGGGCACGTTCACCATCACCGGCGGCGCCGACCGGCCGGAGGTCGAAAAGGTCTATGCGGGCACGGTCGGCGTCGGCGAACCGCCGCCGGCGACCTCACGTGGCCCGCTCGGGCGGGCATGACGGCGTGGTGAGGCGAGACCGCTAGTGCCGCGACCGCCAAGGTTTGCCCGGAAGGAGCGGTGTCCAGGGTGGTGCATCGCAAGGCGGAGGAGGAGCTGAGTAGCGGAGCTACGAGCGACGACTCCAACGCGGCGAGGTGCTGCCCTGGGCGACGCGACGGGGCAAAGGTTGGCGGGAGGGGCGCTAGTTCCGGGCGGGTGGCGGAGGAACGGCATTTCGCCACCCGTCGGGCACGTCGTCCACGTCATCCGCCGGACACCGGCCACTCGGCGCCGACCGTCGGCGAACGTTGACGCCTGTGAGGTCGTCAAGCTTCCGCCTGCGAGCCGGCGCCGAATTCGCCGTGTCCATTGTGGGCGACGCGCCTTTCGACTCCGCGCTCATAGGTCGCCATGCCCCGGCCCGCCCGCCTGATCTGGCCTTCTCTTCCGGGGACGCGGTCAGTGTACTGAGAGACCGGAAAGGGGCTTGTGTTCGCAATCGTTATCGCTTACTTTGCTGGAAACGTAACCGATAACGATTGCAGCAAAAGAGGACGATATGGCCGAGGGTGGGGCACCGGTGACGATGAGTGACGTCGCGCGGTTGGCGGGTGTCTCCACCGCGACAGTCTCCCGGGTGGTGAACGGCCGGTACGGCGTCAGCGCCGGCACCATCGCGCAGGTACGTTCGGCCATCGAGCGGCTGGGCTACGAGTCAAGCCTCGTGGCGGCGAGCCTGCGGCGCAGCCGTACCAACGTTCTGGGCCTGGTGACCCACAGCTTCCAGTCCTATACGGCCGAGGTGCTCAAGGGCGTGATGGACGCGCTGACCCAGTCGGGCTTCGACCTGATCATCTACGCCAACAGTGATCTCTACGGGACGTATTCGGAGGGCTGGGAGCAGCGGCATCTCACCCGCCTGTCGGGCACGCTCACGGACGGGTGCATCGTGGTCACCCCCTGGGGTGAGGTGCGGACCAGCACTCCGGTCGTGGTCATCGATCCGGTGCGGGACTCGACGGTGCCGTCGGTGACGGCGGACAACCTCACGGGTGCCACCACGGTGGTCGAGCATCTGCTCGACCTGGGGCACCGGCGTATCGGGTTCATCGCGGGCCGTTCCAGCCTGGCTGCGGCATGGTCGCGTGAGGAGGGTTACCGCAGGGCACTGGCCGAAGCCGGTGTTCCCGTCGATCCCGCCTTGATCGGCAGAGGGGACTTCAATCCCGAGTCCGCGGTCCCCTTGGCGCGCGAGTTGCTGAAAAGGGCGGACCGTCCGACGGCGATCTTCGCGGCGAGCGACGGGATGGCCCTGAAGGTTCTGGAGGTCGCGAAGGAGTTGGGGCTCAGCGTCCCCGGCGACCTGTCGGTGGTCGGTTTCGACAACATTCCGGAGGCCGCGTTGGCCGAGCCGGGGCTGACCACGGTGGACCAGTCGATGTACCGACTCGGGTACGAGGCCGCACGCATGCTGAAGTCGCTCGTGACCGGTGAGTGGGAGGGCCCCCGGCAAATACTGCTCCCGACCCGTCTGGTGGTCCGCGGCTCCACCGCATCACCGAGGGTCACGACCGAACCGTGACACACGCCCACAGCGTGGCACGCAGGCTCACCTGAGGTTCAGGTGAATAAGGCAGACCCACGACAGACGGAGGTGTAGACACAGAGTCCACAACACATCCGACTGATAAGCCGGGCCGGCAAGTCGGGGCCATCCGCTGCCGGCCGTCAAAGGAGCTTTTCTATGACGTTACAGTATCACGGCGGCGTGCGCCCCACGGGCGTGCGCCGGCTCTCGGCGGCGATCGTCGCCGGAGTCATGGCGATCGCGGCGGTGCTGCTCGCGCCGCGACCGGCGGCGGCGGACACGCCGTGGCTGGATGTTTCCGAGGACGGCTATGCGTCGTTCACCGTCCCGGCGGCCTACGTCCAGGCCAACGTGGGCCAGGTGTCGCAGGTCGTCATCGAGGGGAACTTCGGCCCCTCCTTCACCTGGGCGGAGTTCGGTCTCACCCGTCGTGGCGATGCCTGGTCGGGGGTTCTCGGCCCACTCAAGCCGGGGCTGTACTACTACCAGGTCACGGGCGATGACACCAAGGGGCTCAAGGATCCGACGAACGGGACCGGTGTGGCGTCCAAGCCTCTCTGGAGCACGTTCCTCGTCCAGGGTGACTCGGCGCGCCTGCTGGCGGACGCGCCTCAGGGGCAGGGTGGCAAGGTCGAGACCCTGACCTACCACGTAAAGAACAAGGAGCGGTCGGCTCTGGTATGGACGCCGCCGGGGTACCAGGCCAAGGGGCCCAAGGGTTACCCGGTGCTGTTCCTGCGGTCCGGTGATGACGGGACCGCCACCGACTGGCTCGACCTCGGCCGGGCCAAGCAGATCTTCGACAACCTGTCGGCCCAGGGTGCCATGGCGCCGATGGTGGTCGTGATCGGCGACGGCGACGCGTCGGACGACGACAAGGAGCTGAAGGACCTCCGGAAGGCGGCCGCGGACAAGTACCACGTCCTCCGCGACCCGGCGCACCAGGCGATCGCCGGTGTGTCCGAGGGTGGGACGCGGGCGCTGCGTGCCGCGCTGACCACCCCCGGTCGGTTCGCCTACGTCGGCTCGTTCTCGGGTCTTCTGGAGGAGAGCGTCAGCCGTGCGGACGCCAACGCGATCAACCGCGACGTCAAGCTGGTGCGTCTGTACACCGGGAACGTGACCGATCCCGCGTACAACGCGACCAACCGCCTGACGAAGGCGCTGGACGAGGCCGGCATCGACTACGAGTTCGATGGGGTCAACCCCGACGCCGGGGCGAACTGGAGCGCCTGGCAGGAGAACCTGATCGATTTCGTGCCGCGGCTGTTCCGTACGGTGTCGGATCACGGTCCGAGCGCCGGTCACGGGCCGCTGAAGGGCGAGTTCGACCCGCCGGCCGCCGGCACCACCCCGACGCCGTTCCTGACCGAGGACGGCTTCGTCACCTTCGAGACCACGACCGACTTCAAGGACGCTCAGCACGTCACGGTGTGGGCGAACTGGGCTCCCGGCGGGAGTTGGCTGCGCGTTCCGCTGTCCCGCGACGGCGACCGGTGGCGGG
The DNA here is from genome assembly GCF_001417795.1 of Sphaerimonospora mesophila. Classification (NCBI taxonomy): domain Bacteria; kingdom Bacillati; phylum Actinomycetota; class Actinomycetes; order Streptosporangiales; family Streptosporangiaceae; genus Sphaerimonospora; species Sphaerimonospora mesophila. Next base: position 470,443 of record NZ_BCBX01000032.1, read on the forward strand.
GGACCGTGGGTCCGCTGGACCCGTGGTTCTACTACTACCGGGTGATCGTGGATCGGGTCGCGGTCAAGGACGTGTCGAACCCGACGAAGGTGACGACCGAGCCGACCTGGAGCACCTTCCTCATCCCCGGAGAGGCGTCGCGTCTGCTCTCGGACGTTCCCGACGGCCAGGGCGGAAAGGTCGAAAGCCTGACGTACCGGAGCAACGTCGCGAACCAGGACCGGACCGCGTTGGTGTGGACCCCACCCGGATACGACCCCGACCGCGCTGAGCCGTACCCCGTCTTCTACCTCCAGCACGGTGGCGGCCAGAGCTACACGGACTGGGTCGAGATGGGACGCGCCAAGCAGATCCTCGACCACCAGTTCCTCGACGGGGACCTGGTGCCGATGGTCGTCGTGATGGGCAACGGCAACGTGTCCAACTTCACGAAGGAACTGCGGGAGAACATCGCCCCGGCGGCCCGTGCCCGCTACAACATCTCCAGCGACCCGTCGCAGCAGGCGCTCGCCGGCCTCTCGATGGGCGGTGGACATACCTTCGGGGTGCTCAAGGCGCATCCGGGCGAGTTCGCCTACATCGCGGCGTTCTCGGCCGGGTTCGGCAGCGGTGCCGGCGTCGACGCCGAGGCGATCAACAACGGGACCAAGCTGCTGCGTCTGTACGTCGGTGACCAGACCGACTTCGTGTACCCGTCGTTCATGGCGTCCCTGAACACCTTGAACGACCTCGGTATCCGCTACGAGTTCGACGGGGTGACCCCCGGGCCGCACGGCTGGGACGTGTGGCAGAAGAACCTCATCGACCTGGCTCCGCGCCTGTTCAAGCGCTAGCCGGGCCCGCCCGTTCGAGGCCACGCCGCCGGGGGTGCCACGCTCCCGCCCCAGGTGGTGCTCATCGGGCATCGGCGGCATGTGAGCGCTCACATGAGGATCGGCACGAAGAACGGGGCGCGGGGTCGTATCACCCGTGCCCCGTTCCGGTCGATCGCTCGGCCTCAGCGGCGGCGCATGACCCGTGTGCGCAGCGATCCCGGAGGGGAAATCATGTCAACGAAGACGAGAAGACCACTGGCCACCGCAGCCATGCTCGCCGCCGCGTGCGTGCTCGCCGCCTGTTCCTCCACGGGGGGAGGCGGCGCGAGCAACGCGAGCGCGAGCAACGGTGGAAGCGAAGCGACCGGAAACGACGTGACCGGAAACGACGCGAGCAACTGCACGAACACGATCAGCAAGAAGGACCTGCCGGTCGTGACCTTCTGGGGCTGGTACCCCAACATGGAACTCGTCGTCGACAACTTCAACGAACTGAGCAACGAGGTGCAGGTCTGCTGGACCAACGTCGGCCAGGGCGGTGACCAGTACCGCAAGTTCCAGACGGCCATCTCGGCGGGCACCGGTGCGCCAGACGTGATCATGATCGAGATGGACCGGATCCCGACCTTCCAGATCCAGAACGCGCTCGTCGACATCAAGAAGTACGGCTTTGACAGCGTGAAGGAGAACTACAGCGAGGGCGCGTGGAAGGACGTCTCGATCGGTGACGCGGTCTACGGCGTGCCCGTGGACGGCGGCCCGATGGCGATGATCTACCGGAAGGACATCTTCGACAAGTACGACATCACGCCGCCGAAGACGTGGGCCGAGTACGAGCAGGCGGCGCAGAAGGTGAAGGACGCGGGGGGCCCGCTGTTCGGCGACCTGGGGGCGAACGTGTCGGCCGTCACGATGGCGCTGCAGATTCAGAAGGGCGCCGTGCCGTTCACCTACGACCCGGCGCAGCCGGAGCTGATCGGTATCAACCTGAACGACCAGGCGTCCAAGGACGTGCTCGACTACTGGGCGGGCCTCGTGCGCAAGGGGCTGGTCGGAACGCAGAACCAGTTCACGCCGGAGTACATCTCCGGTGTGATCAACGGTAAGTACGCGACGTACATCTCGGCGGCCTGGGCGCCCGGCTACCTCACCGGTGCCGGCGTCGGCAAGGGCAAGGACACCGGCAAGTTCGCGGTGGCGCCGCTCCCGCAGTGGGACGCCGACAACCCGGTTCAGGTGAACTGGGGCGGGTCGGCCTTCTCCGTGACGAGTCAGGCGAAGAACCCGGAACTGGCGGCGAAGGCGGCGTACGGCCTCTACGCCGACGAGAAGTCGCTCACCGACGGCTGGACCAACCAGATCATCTTCCCGATGAACCTCAAGGCGCTCAACGATCCCGAATTCGTGGACCTGAAGGTGTCGTTCTTCGATGGTCAGCAGGCGAACAAGGAGGTCTACGTCCCCGCGGCGAACGCCTACAAGGGCGTCACCTACAGCCCGTTCGGCCAGTACTACTTCGAGGCCATGACGAAGCAGGTCAGTGCCATCATCGAGGGTTCTGTCACCGGTGCGCAGGCCGCCGACCGCATTCAGGAGGACGTGGTGAAGTACGCCAAGGAACAGGGCTTCACCGTTCAGTGACAAGCAGGGTGGGCCAGGCCGTCCTCGACCGTCTGGCCCACCCGAGACTCCCAGCATCGACATCTCGGAGCCCAAGATGACCCTCCTGATCGAGGAAAGTGTGCCGAGCAGTCAAGAGAAACCGCACAAGGTCCGCGGCAAGGTGCGCCTTCGTGAGCACCTGATGGGGTGGCTCTTCGTCGGGCCGTTCGGGATCGTCTTTCTGGCGTTGCTCATCGCGCCGCTCGTGTACGCGCTTTATCTCAGCCTCTTCCAGAAGAAACTGATCGGCGGCACCAGCTTCGTCTTCCTCGACAACTACGTGAAGGCGTTCACCGACCCGAGTTTTCTCTCCGGGGCGTGGTTCGTCGTACGCTTCTCCCTCGTCGCCATTCCGCTGCAGATCATCGTCGCGCTCGCGTTGGCCCTCATCCTGGATGCCGTCACCTCCCTTTTCACCCGGTTCTCGCGGCTGATGATCTTCCTGCCGTACGCGATTCCCACGGTCATCGGGGCCGTCATGTGGGGGTTCCTGTACAGCAGGAGCTTCGGGCCGCTCTCCGACATCTTCGGCCTGTTCGGCGCCACCGCTCCGGACATCTTCAGCAGCAACCTGATCTTCTACGGCCTCGTCAACATCGTCACCTGGCAGTGGGCCGGTTACTACATGATCATCCTGTACGCGGCGCTGCAGGGGATCGACCCGGCGCTCTACGAGGCCGCTCGGATGGACGGCGCCGGAAAATGGCAGATCGCGCTCCGGATCAAAATTCCGCTGATCGCTCCCGCGGTGCTCCTGATCCTGGTCTTCTCGCTCATCGGCACCCTGCAGTTCTTCAACGAACCGCAGTTTCTGCGTTCCCTCGCGGCCGGCACCATCGGACCGGACTTCACCCCCAACATGTACGCCTACCAGCAGGCGTTCGCGCTCGCGAATTTCAACTACGGTTCGGCGATCTCCTTCGCCCTCGGCGGGCTCGTGTTCGTCGGCGTCTACGCATTCCTGTTCTTCACCCGTAAGCGGAGGAGCTTTCTATGAGAACCGGCCGCTCCGGCGCACGCCGCCCGCCACAACGCAACCTGCCCATGCAGGTGCTCCTCGGCTTCCTGGTCGTGTATTTCCTGGTGCCGTTCTGGTGGGTCATCGTCAACAGCTCCAAAGACGCCCCCGGCCTGTTCGGCGGCGGCAGCACACTGTGGTTCACCGACCGGATCGACTACTTCGAGAACCTCAGGCAACTGTTCACCTACGACGGTGGCATCTACGGCAGGTGGATTCTCAACTCCACGCTGTACGCGCTCGCGGGCGGGCTCGGCGCCACGATCCTGGCCGTCATGGCGGGCTACGGATTCGCCAAATACCGCTTCGCCGGCAGACGTTTCGGCTTCTCGATCCTGCTCGGCGCGTTGATGGTGCCCGCGACCGCCCTGGTGATCCCGACCTTCGTCATGTTCTCCGGGCTCGGCCTGACGAACACGATCTGGGCGGTGATCCTCCCATCGCTGCTCAACCCGTTCGGGGTCTACCTGATGCACGTGTACGCGCGGGACGCGGTGCCCGACGAGATCCTGGACGCGGCGCGGGCCGACGGCGCGGGTGAGGTGCGGACGTTCCTCCAGGTCGCGTTCCCGCTGATGCGGCCCGCTGTGGTCACGGTGCTGCTCCTGTCGGCCGTGGCGTCCTGGAACAACTACTTCCTGCCCCTCGCCATGCTCTCGGACAACCGCCTCTTCCCGGTCACCGTCGGACTCGGCGTCTGGCAGGGAATCGCCTCGGCGAACAACGCGGGCAGCACCTCTCTGTGGAGCCTCATCATCCTGGGCGCGCTCGTGTCGGTGATCCCACTCATCATCGCGTTCTTCACCCTCCAACGACACTGGCGCGGCGGACTGTCCGTCGGAGGCCTGAGGTAGGCCGGGGCCGGTCTTCCGCCGATCAAGCGCTTGCCCATTGATCGCCGCCTCTCCGGCGGCCGGACAGATGACAGGAAGGTGTGCCGATGTCGATGACGGATCGCCCGCTGCGCAGCCAGGAGTGGTTCGGAGCGGAAGGACGCAACGGGTTCATTCATCGATCGTGGATGCGCAACCAGGGGTTCGCGGACGACGTCTTCGACGGCCGGCCCGTGATCGGCATCGCCACCACGTGGTCGGAGCTGACGCCGTGCAACGCCCACCTGCACGACCTGGCCGAGTCGGTGAAGCGCGGGGTGTGGGAGAGCGGCGGCCTGCCGCTGGAGTTCCCGGCGATGAGCCTGGGGGAGCCGCTGATGCGGCCGACGACCATGCTCTATCGCAACCTGCTGTCGATGGAGCTGGAGGAACTGGTCCGGGCCAACCCGCTCGACGGGGTGGTGCTGCTGTCCGGGTGCGACAAGACCACGCCCGGGCTGCTGATGGGCGCGGCCAGCGTCGACCTGCCGACTCTGATGATCACCGGTGGCCCGATGCTCAACGGCAAGTTCCGTGGCCGCGACATCGGATCGGGCACCGATGTGTGGCGCTTCACCGAGGAACTGCGCGCCGGGCGGATGACCGCGGCCGATTGCAGCGAGGCGGAGGTCTGCATGTCCCGCAGCCGGGGGCACTGCATGACCATGGGGACCGCCTCCACCATGGCCTGTGTGACCGAGGCGCTGGGCGTTCAGCTACCCGGGGCCGCCGCCGTACCGGCGGTCGACTCCCGCCGCTACGCGCTCGCGCACGCCGCCGGTCGCCGGATCGTGGCCATGGTCGAGGAGGACCAGCGGCTGTCCACCGTGCTCAGCCGGCAGGCCTTCGAGAACGCCATCCGGGTCAACGCCGCGATCGGTGGCTCCACCAACGCCGTGGTGCACCTGCTCGCGATCGCCGGGCGCCTCGATGTCCCCCTGTCGCTGGAGGATTTCGACACGCTCACCGCCGATGTGCCCATGCTGGTGAACCTGATGCCCTCCGGCGCGTACCTGATGGAGGACTTCGCGTACGCGGGCGGAGTCCCGGCGGTGATGAAGGAGATCGCCTCCCTGCTGCACCTGGACCAGGTCACCGTCAGCGGGAGGAGCGTGGCCGACAACATCAGCGGTGCCCGGTGCTGGAACCGAGAGGTCATCGGCACCATGGCGGAGCCGTTTCAGCCCGCCGGCTCGGGGACCGTCGTGCTGCGCGGGTCGCTCGCGCCGTCCGGGGCCGTGCTCAAGGTCTCCGCCGCCTCGGCCCATCTGCTCCGGCACACCGGGCCGGCGCTCGTGTTCGACCGGATCGAGGACTATGTCGCGGTAGCCGATGACCCAGACCTGGACGTCACCGCCGACACGGTCATAGTGGTACGAAACGCCGGGCCCCGTGGCTATCCCGGCTTCCCCGAGGTGGGTAACGTGCCCATGCCGCGGCGGCTGCTCACCGCAGGGGTCACCGACATGGTGCGGATCTCCGACGCCCGCATGAGCGGCACCGGGTACGGCACCTGCGTCCTGCACGTGGCCCCGGAGGCGTCCGTGGGCGGCCCTCTCGCACTCGTGCGTACCGGTGATCCGGTTCGGCTCGACGTCCCCGCGCGGCGTTTGGACCTGCTGGTCGACGACGCGGAACTCGAGCACCGCCGCGCCGCCTGGCGGCCTCCGCAACCGGCCGCCGACCGGGGATGGGTACGGCTGTACAGCGAGCACGTCATGCAGGCCGACAGGGGCGCGGACCTGGACTTCCTCATCGGGGGCAGCGGCAGCGCCACGCCCCGCCACTCACACTGATCACGGATGGCCGTCCGGTCAAGAAGGCCGGACCGGCCGGCGAGCTTCCGCCACTAGGGTTGTGAGCTGTGAGTCTGAGGCCCGTGCGTGCGGTGGACGCCGACGAGAAAGTCGATCGGCAGGCACGGATCCTCGATGCGGTGCTTCGGCTGCTGTCCCTGCAGGGCATCTCCGGGGTCAGCATGCGGGCCGTCGCGCGTGCGGCCGGGGTGTCGTTGGGGCTGGTCAACTACTACTACGAGGACAAGACGAGCCTGATCCGCGCGGCCCTGCACCGCATCGAGGAGCAGGACATCGCGCTGGTCGAGCCGGACCCCGCCCTGGAACCGGAAGAGCGGCTGCGTGCCGCGCTGAAGCGGGTGGCCGACCCGGAGTTCCTGACCACAGAGTATCTGTCCCTGCGCCTTCAGCTCTGGGCGCTGGCCCAGGCTCACGAGGACTTCGAGCGCATCAACACTGAGGCCCAGGAACGCTATCGAGCCGGGCTCGCCGAGCTCATTCGCGCGGCCCGTCCCGGGTTGCCGCGGGGCGAGTGCGACAGGCGGGCCGCCGACATCAACGTCATCCAGAACGGTCTGTGGCTCACGGCCCTGCTGGGGCTCGATCACGCCGCGATCGGCCGGAGCGTCGCCCGCTGTGAGGAGATCGCGCTCGCCGAGTGACCGGTCGCGGCGGCGAAACTGGACGGACGTCCAGAAGGGCATTGAACGGTCGTTCAAACACTCGTATGCTCCCAATCATGGCACCAGTCACGATTGACGACGTACGCCGTGTCGGCACCGGTTTCCACGAGTCCCCTGACCGATCGATGTCGCTGCGGGCGGAGGCGTACACCGACCCTCGGTGGCTCGAGGCCGACATGCGGGCGATCTTCGCCCGCACCTGGCAGTGGACCTGTCACGTGGAGAAGCTCGCGTCGCCGGGCAGCTACGTGTCGGCCACGGTGGCCGGCATGCCGATCGCGATCGTCCGCGATCGCGATGGAGCGCTGCGCGCGTTCTACAACGTCTGCAAGCACCGTGCCCATGAGCTGCTCACGGGCTCCGGCACGACACGCAACATCGTCTGCCCCTACCACGCGTGGACCTACGGCCTGGACGGGCAGCTGAAGGCGGCCCGTCGCGCCGACAAGATGGCGACCTTCGACAAGAGCGAGATCTGCCTCGACCAGGTGCAGGTGGAGGAGTTCGGGGGATTCGTCTACGTGAACCTGGACCCGGCCGCCGCTCCTCTGCGCGAGCAGGCCGGGGATCTGGCGGCCGAGATCGCCAGGTGGGCCCCCGATGTGGCCGGGCTGACCCATGCGAAGCGGTTGACCTACGACATCGCCTCCAACTGGAAGAACGTCATCGACAACTTCCTGGAGTGCTACCACTGTCACATCGCCCACAAGGAGTTCGTCGAGCTCGTCGACATGGACACCTACGAGGTGAAGACCCACGGCATCTGGTCGAGTCACTTCGCCGAGGCCGGCAAGCAGGAGAACACCGCGTACGACGTCTCGGGCGCTTCGGTGACGGAGCACGCGGTGTGGTGGCTGTGGCCCAACACGTGTCTGCTGCGATATCCCGGTCGCGGCAACTTCATGGTCTTGCAGGTCATTCCGGCCGGTCCCGATCGCACCCTGGAGACCTGGGACTTCTACTTCGAGACGGCCGAGCTCATGGACGCCGAGGTGGAGGCAGTGCGGTACATCGACGAGGTGCTGCAGCAGCAGGACATCTCCATCGTGGAGAGCGTCCAGCGCGGCATGAACACCCCGGCCTTCGACCAGGGCCGGATCGTGTACGACCCGTCCGGCTCGGGGCTGTCCGAGCACGGCGTGCATCACTTCCACGGCCTCGTCCTCGACGCCTACCGGACATGGGTGGAAGGGACCGCGGCCCAGCGCGATCACGGGGACGCCGTCCCCACCCGCACCGTCTAGAGGTACGGCCATGCCAAGGCCTGTCATCATCACCTGCGCACCCACCGGCGGCATTCACACGCCGACGATGTCACCGCACCTGCCGGTGACGCCGGACGAGATCGCCGCCGCGTCCATCGAGGCCGCAGAAGCGGGGGCGGCGATCATCCACCTCCACGCTCGCGACCCCGAGACCGGCCGGCCCGACCCACGGCCCGAGCTGTTCCTGGACTTCATGCCGAAGATCAAGGACGCCTGCGACGCCGTCCTGAACGTCTCGACCGGCGGAGGACTCGGCATGACCCGCGAGGAGCGGCTCCGGGCCGCCGTCGCGACCTCTCCGGAAATGGCATCGCTGAACGTCGGCTCGTTGAACTTCGGGATCTTCCCGATGCTGCGGAAGCACTCGCAGTGGAAGCACGACTGGGAGCCGGCCTTCCTGGAGATGACGCGCGACTTCGTCTTCAAGAACACCTTCGCCGACCTGGAGTACGTCGTGAAGGAGCTCGGCCACGGTCACGGGACCAGGTTCGAGTTCGAGTGCTACGACCTCGGCCACCTCTACAACCTGGCCTGGCTCATCGACCAGGGCTGGATCGAGCCGCCCTTCTTCGTCCAGATGGTCTTCGGTGTGCTCGGCGGTGTCGGTGCCGACCTCGACAACCTCCAGCACATGCACACGGTGGCCGACAGGCTGTTCGGGGACGACTACGAGTGGTCGGTGCTCGCCGCCGGCCGCCACCAGATGCCGTTCGCGACGCAGGCCGCCATGCTCGGCGGCAACCTGAGGGTGGGCATGGAGGACAGCCTGTTCATCGGACCCGGCGAGCTCACGACGTCGAACGCGGACCAGGTACGCAAGATCCGCGGCATCGTGGAGGCGCTCGGGCATGAGGTCGCCACGCCGGCACAGGCCCGCGAGCGGCTCGGTCTCAAGGGAGCCGACCATGTCACCTTCTGAGCTGTCCCCTTCCGAGGCGGCCCTTTCCGAGGCGGCCCCTTCCGCGGGCGCCTGGGCGCCCGTCGAGGTCACCCGTGTCGCCTCGCTCGGCGGGGGAGTGATCGGCCAGAGCTGGACCGCCCTGTTCCTGGCCGCCGGAAAGTCGGTCACGCTGTTCGATCCCGACCCGGCCGCGGAAGGGCGGGTCCGCCGCGCGGTGGAGACAGCGTGGCCGGCCCTGATCGAGCTCGGTCTGACGACCCGGGCCGAGCCGGAAGGCGAACTGCTCGTGTGCGCCGACGCGCGTACGGCGGTCGCGGACGCCCAGTTCGTCCAGGAGAGCGTGCCCGAGCGGATCGAGCTCAAGCACCGGCTGTACGCCGAGATCGAACCCGCCCTCGCCGAGAACGCCATCGTGGCGTCGTCGGCATCCGGCCTGACCCTCACAGAACTGCAGGCCGGTTGGGACCATCCGGACCGGTTCGTCCTCGGTCACCCCTTCAACCCGCCGCATCTGATCCCCCTCGTCGAGGTCATGGGCAACGACCGGACGGCCGCCGACGTCGTCGACCGGGCCCGTGACTTCTACGAGTCCGTCGGCAAGGTGACGATCGAGGTCAAGCGGGAAGTCCCCGGCCACGTCGCCAACCGGCTGCAAGCGGCCCTGTGGCGAGAGGTCATCCACCTCGTCAACGAGGGCGTGGCATCCGTGGACGACATCGACACCGCCATCTCGTCCGGACCGGGTCTGCGCTGGGCCGCCTGGGGTCCGACGACGCTGTTCCACCTCGGCGCGGGCGAGGGCGGCATCGGTGCCTTCTGCGAGCGGTACGCCGACAGCTTCAACCGCTGGTGGGACGACCTGGGTCAGCCACATCTGGACGAGGCCACCGCGGCCCGGCTGGCCGACGGACTGACGGCCGCCAGGTCCGGTGACCTCGATGCCCTGGCCGCGCAGCGCGACGCCATGATCGTGTCGGCCATCCTGGCGGCCGGCCGCGTGAAAGGAGACACGCCATCGCCGGCGTAGCCCTCGACCACACGTCGTTCGCCGTCCACGACGCGATGAGCTGGGCCCGGCGGCTACGGCGCGAGCTGGGCGCGACCCCGATCTTCGGTGAGCAGCTCGCGCAGTTCAGGTACCTGCTGCTCCACGTCGGCACCGCCGACGATGGTGCGAGATTGGAACTGCTCGAGCCGAGGGGCGAGGGGTTCCTCACCCGCTTCCTGGACGCCCGCGGCGAGGGTCCGCATCACATCACCTTCGTCGTACCGGACCTGCGCACGACGGTGGTGCGGGCCCGCGCACTCGGCCTGACCGTCGTCGGCGAGGACTACGACCACCCGCCCTGGTGTGAGGCGTTCATCGCGCCGGACGCCAAGCACGGTGTCGTCATCCAACTCGCGCAGTCCGATCGGAGCTACCCGCCGGTCGACCGGTTGCTGTCGACTCGTACCCGTGACGTCGAAAACCTCCCCAGCTCCCGGGGAGCCACCGAGCCGCTGTGGTGGACCCCGCTGTGGGAGACCGCACCGGGAGCGGTCGCACGGCTGGGGACCACGCATCTGGGCTCGACGGACCTCGAGTTCTCCCGGCTCGTCTTCGGGGAACTGCTGGGGGCTCGGGTGACCGAAGACGACTCGGCGCTGGACCTGTCATGGCCCGGCGGGTCGGTCCGGGTGCACGCCTCGGAGCGCCCAGGCGTGACCGGAATGAGCCTGCGCGGCGGTCCCGCCGACGGCATCGCGATCGGTCGCGCCCGGCTCGGTACGGAGGTGCTCCACCCATAAGGCACTGCCGGTTTCCCCGGCTCGAACGTCGGCGGGACAGAGACGGGCGGCCTTGAGAAGAGGGGCGCCCTGGAGAACCACGGCTCTATGGTGCGCCTCCTGGTCGTCGTTATGGATAAGGCCGGGGGCGATTGCCACTGCGTCACCTGCTTGTCGGTGTCGATCTCGTTATGGTCTCCCGGAGGAGCAGAGAGAGGCGGAGCGGTGATCAGTTTCGACGGGACCTTCTACACGATCACAGACCCTCTATTCGAGATGACCATTCCGGCTTGGTGGGATGTCCCAACCCGCCCTGTCTCGCATCGAGGGCGGTGGCGGCATTCCGGATATAGCGACATTGCTGCGCCTCGGTGCGGCAATGGGGGTTCGGTTCCGCGTCGAGCTCGTCGTCGACGACGACACCACTGAAGTCGAGCCTCTAAGGTTGCATCACCGACAGCTCGCGACCGCATAGGTTGCAGGCGGCCACTTCAAGTCTGCGTTCGTAGGCTTCCGCTGCGCCTTCCGCGGTAGCGGTCTTCAGCCGCGACAGGATTACTCGGAGTCGTCAGCGCCAGGGAAACGAGGATGCCCAGCCCTAGATCACATTCTTAAGCTGGGCTTTGATGTTGGAGCGGGTGAGGGAAATCGAACCCGCGCTACCAGCTTGAGAATCGTACGGACCACGTCCTGAAGAGGCGCTGACCCGGGCGTAGGTCCGGTCATCCAACGGGTGCTTCCGTTCATCAGGGCCTCGGTATGGAAGAAGCCGTCGAGTTCTTCGAGGATGAGCAATTCGAGGAGCCGGGCAAGGAAGTGCTTGAACTCGTCGAGGTCACCCCAGGTGGACATGGCGTGGTCGGCATAGGGACCGAACGCTGATGCGGTGAGAGCATGCGGAGGGGCGCTGCCCTCGTCGCGCGAACCTGTTCATCCGACAAGCAGTGGTCGCAGAAGTCGGTCTTGGCGGCGTAAGCGCGTCGACCTGGGCTTCAGGCCGGTCACGAGTGACAGCGCTGATCACGTGCAGTACGGCGCGGGCCTGCTCGTGGCCGACTCCCATGCGGGTCTGGAAGCCCCACTCATCGAGGTGGCTGCCGTTTGGCGTCATTCTCCGCCGAGAAGACGTGCCGGCACGGGATCAGGAAGGCCATCGATCTAAACATGTCTAACCTGTCGGCGTGGGCACCGACATCTACGGCTATATCGAGGCTCGCCACCCGTCCGCTGACGAGGACTGGTACGACGGGGATGCTTGGGCGGTGTTCATGCCTCTCTACCCGCTCTATGACGGCGGTGACCATGAGTCTTTCGGCTGCCTCTTCGGCGTTCGTGATCGACTCGGCTGGTCTCCGGCCGCGGCCGGACGCGGTCTACCCGCCGACGCGTCGGAACCTGTTCGCATCGAATATGAGGACAGTGTCCGGATCGACGCCGCCATACATGGCTGCACCTGGGTCACCTGGGCAGAGTTGCGTGATCTGGATTGACCGTCCGCCCTGCCGCTCGGGGGGTGCTCGATGTTCGGCCACGACATGGCTCGTTGATCAGCCGGTATCGGGTCGATGACCAGTGGCCCGAGGGTGTCGTGGACGCGTACGGCACGCCGCCGTCGGGTGCCTCGCCCGTCGAGGCTCCGGCGGGCCGCTGGGAGGTTTCTGGAGCGACGCTCGAATATCGTCCGGTGACGCGACGAGATGTGCTGGGACCGGGCACGGGGTGGGAACACGTTTTCGCGGTCATGCAGGCATTGGCGGGGCGGTTCGGACCTGGCGGCGTGCGATTGGTCGTCTGGTTCGACTGACGGCACCGCGAAGGCGTGTCGACCGGTGAGACCGTGTCGGGAACTTCTGCCAAGCGGATGAGCGCTCCGGTGGGGCCGATTTTCTCGCTCCAGGGGCAGGAGCCTTGCCGCCTCGCATATGACGTTCGTGTTATGAGTCGGGGAGGTGGAACTGGAGCCCGAGGCCGACGAGTGGTTCGACTCGCTCAACCAGGACGACCAGGAGACCGCGGGAACGCCTTGCCGAAGCGCTGGAACTGCGGCTCAGCGTCCAACTGCGGCCCCTTCCCAGAGCGAGCTGACCTTCGCTCCTGGAGACGTAGGCCTTCCCGCATCCAGACGTCACCGCGTCAGGGGGTGAGTCCGGCCAGGGCGGTGGTGTAGATCTCGACGGCTTCTTCGATTCGGTGGATCAGGCAGTACTCATCGGTGACGTGCGCCTGCTCCGGTTCACCTGGACCGCAGATGACTGTCGGCACCCCGCCACATGCGGTGGCGAGGATCGAGGCGTCGGTGAAGTAGCTGGCCGCCGGGCGGTCGCCGGGCGCGCCCGCCCCCGCATCGACCAGGGCCCGGACGAAGGGATCGTCCGGCTCCGTCCAGATCGCGGGCAGGTCCACGAGCACGTCGAGGGTCGCCTCAGCACCGAGTGCGGCCAGCAACCGCTCGCGGAGCCGTACGTGATCCTGGCCGGTGACGGTGCGCATGTCGATGGTCGCGGTGGCCAGGTCGGGCACGGAGTTCACGTTGATCCCGCCCCGCGCCGTCCCCACGTTCACGGTGGGCGGGCCCAGCCAGGGATGTTCGGGCACCCCGGCGTCGAACTTCTCGACGGCGCTGATCACGCGGGCGAGCTTGTAGATCGCGTTGTCGCCCAGATGCGGCATCGAGCCGTGTGCGGTTCTGCCCCGAGTCGTGGCCTCCAACCAGAGCGCACCCTTGTGCCCGAGCAGCGCGCGGTTGGCGGTCGGCTCGGCCACCAGCAGGGCGCGTGACCTGCCCACCAGATCAGCGGCCGCCATCTCGGCCGCACCCGCACACCCGGTTTCCTCGCCCGCGGTGAAAACCACTTCCAGGGCGACCTTCGGCCCGGTGGAGCGTACGTGCCGCTCGGCGGCGACCACCAGCGCGGCGACGCCGGCCTTCATGTCGCTCGAACCGCGCCCGTACAGGCGATCTCCGTCGATCTCCGCGCTGTGCGGCGCATGCCGCCACGCGCGGCCGCCCAGAGGCACTGTGTCGAGGTGTCCGGTCAGCGTCACCGGCTCCCCGGTCCCCCAACGGGCGACCAGCCCGGTGCGGCCGGGAGCGAGCTCGTGCCGCCGCACCGCGAAACCGGCGTCCGACAGCCGCCTCGCGAGCGGCTCGGCCACCGCGGCCTCGTTCCCGCCCACCGAGTCGATCCTGATCAGCTCGCGGGTCAGCTCGACCGCCTCGTTCACACGGACTCCTTTCCCGGCTTCCGGCCCGGTTCCACCGGCGTCCCGGCCGCCACCGCTCGGCTGGTCTGCCGTACGACCAGGCTGGGAGCGATCGCGATGCGCTGCGCGGGGCGGGGGTCGCCGGCTCTGACCTGGCCCAGCAGGCGCACCGCCTCCGCCGCCATCTCCTCCACCGGCTGGCGTACCGTGGTGAGCGGCGGGTCGCACATCGTCGCGTGTCCCACGTCGTCGAATCCGACCACGGACACGTGCTCGGGCACTCGAGTCCCGCCGATCCGCAGCGCTCGCACCAGGCCCACGGCGATCTCGTCGTTTCCACAGACCACCGCGTCCGGCAGGGGGCCGCTGTCGAGCAGGCCGCGCCCGGCCTCGATGCCCCACTCGAGGGTGAACTCGCCCAGCAGCGGCGCCCGGGCCTCCACACCTGCCCGGGCCGCCGCGCGTTCGAACCCGCCCAGCCGCAACCGGGCGGAGGAGCTCACCAACCGGCTGCCCACGAAGATCACCGAGCGGGCCCCGCCCGCGACCACGTGATCGACCGCCAGGGACACCCCGGCCTCGTCGTCTACGCCCACCCAGTCGGCCCCGCCGCCCCCGATGTAGCGGTCGAGCTGCACCAGGGGCACCCGTCGGGCCGCGTCCAGCACCGCCGGGACGCTGGCCTCGATGTCACACGGGCTGATGATCAGTCCGTCCACGCGCCTGGCCAGCAGGGTCTCCAGCCTCCGCGCCTCGACCTCCGGACTGTACTGGGACGAGCACAGGAGCAGGTCCGTGCCGGAGTTCTGCAGCTCGCGCTCGACGGCTTCGACGATCGTGGTGAAGAACGGGTTGCCGATACCCGGGACGATCATGCCGATGGTGCCGGTGGTCTGGTCACGAAGCGCCTTGGCGACCGCGTTCGGCTGGTAGCCGAGCTCGGCGGCGGCGCGTGCCACCCGCTCGGCGATCTCGGGCGTGACCTTGCGCCGTCCCGAGAGGGCACGGGAGGCCGAGGCCACGGAGACGCCGGCCGCTCGTGCCACGTCGTGAATCGTCACGCCCATCGTGTAATCGATTTCCCTTGATCTTTACCTTCGATCGACCTAGCCGACCTTCGGGATGCCACGACCACACCGAACGATAGAGGTTCCTTGGAAAACTCGCATCTTGACGCTGCATTTTTGGGCCTACTAGCATGCCCGAAAACCGGGTAATCGATTACCCAAGCTTCTCTCTCCTTCCCGCCCCCCCGAAAGGCTCAGCTCCCATGGCGCGATCCCCGCGACTCACCCGCCTGGCGGCGGCGACGACGATCCTGGCCACCGGCCTGCTGGCGGCGGCCTGCGGCGGCTCAGACGACTCCGGCGCTTCCGGCGCCTCCGGCGGAGACCGGCCGAAGGTCGGACTGGTCCAGATCAACCAGCAGGCGATCTTCTTCAACGAGATGAACGCCGGCGCCCAGCAGGCGGCCGAGGAGGCGGACGTCGATCTCACGATCTTCAACGCCAACGACGATCCGGCCAAACAGAACGAGGCCATCGACAACTTCGTTCAGCAGCAGTTCGACGCGGTCATCGTGGTCGCCATCGACGTCGAGGGCATCAAGCCCGCCGTGAAGATCGCCAAGGACGCCGGGCTGAAGGTCGTCGCCGTGGACGCCATCGTCGACTCGCCCGCCGTGGACACCCAGGTGGGCGTGGACAACGCCGCCGCCGCCAAGCAGGCGGGCGAGTTCGTCAACAAGTGGGCCCAGGAGCAGGGTCTGACCGCGCCGAAAATCGGCGTGGTGGGGGCGCTGAACTCCTTCATCCAGAACATCCGCAAGGACGAGTTCAACAAGACCGTCGAGGGCGCGGGCGCCGAGATCGTGCAGACCGTCGACGGACAGAACAAGCAGGAGACCGCGATGACGGCCGCCGAGAACCTGCTCACCTCCCGTTCCGACATGAACATCGTGTACGCCACGGGGGAGCCGGCCCTCCTCGGCACGGTCGCGGCGGTGAAGTCGCAGAACGCGGCCGACCGGGTCAAGGTCTTCGGCTGGGACCTGACGAAGGAGGCCATCACCGGGATCGACGCGGGGTTCGTCGCCGGTGTGGTGCAGCAGGATCCGAAGACCGAGGGCTACGAGGCCGTCAAGGAGGCCAAGGCCCTGGTCGGCGGCGCCCAGCCCAAGAAGCAGATCGACGTGCCCGTGACCATCGTGACCAAGGACAACGTCGACCCGTATCGCGCCACCTTCAAGTGAGCGGCGAAGGGACTCGCATGACCGATCAGAAGGCGGGTCGCGTGGATCGGGTGGTCATGCGCGACATCCGCAAACGCTACGGCATGGTCGACGCGCTGCGCGGCGTGACGCTGCGCGTCGGCCCGGGAGAGGTGGTCGGGCTCGTCGGCGACAACGCGGCCGGCAAGTCCACCCTCATGAAGGTGCTGGCCGGCGCCGTCGTGCCGGACTCCGGCGAGATCGTCTTCGACGGCCGGACGGTCTCTTTCGCCACCCCGAAAGACGCCCGCGAACTGGGCATCGAGATGGTCTACCAGGACCTCGCGCTCTGCGACGACATCGACGTGGCCGGGAACCTGTTCCTCGGCAGGGAGCCGCGCAAGGCCGGCGGGATGCTGCTCGACGTACGCAAGATGCACGCGGACGCACGTCGCCACCTGGACGCCTTGAACATCAGGATCCCGCTGACGGACATCCCCGTCGGCGGGCTGTCCGGCGGCCAGCGCCAGGCGGTCGCCATCGCCCGGGCGGTGACCTTCGGCCCCAAACTGCTCATTCTCGACGAGCCGACGGCGGCGCTCGCCGTCGCCGAGGTCGAGACCGTCCTCGAGCTGATCAAGACGGTCTCCGCCCAGGGCGTCTCGGTGATCCTCATCACGCACCGTCTGCAGGATCTCTTCCGGGTCTGCGACCGGCTGTGCGTCATGTACGAGGGCACGCTTCGGGCCGACCTGGACGCCCGGAGCACCAGCCTCGAACGGCTCGTGTCCGAGATCGTCGCCCATGACACGGAAGAGAAGGAGGGGAGGCGACGGTGACCGTCACCAGTCAGCGGGTCGTGACCACCAGGTCGGCCCGTGCCAGCGCCCACATCGGCCGACACGCGCAGACGATCGCGATCGCGGTCGTGCTGGTGGCCCTACTGATCTTCTTCGCCTTCACCGCCGATCGGTTCGCCACGACGGGCAACCTGTTCAACCTCATGCGGCAGATCGCCCCCACGCTGATCGTCGCGACCGCGATGACCTTCGTGATCGGCACCGCCGGCATCGATCTGTCGGTCGGCTCCACGGTCGCGCTGTCCGGGTCGCTGCTCGCGATCGTGCTGCAGAACGGGTGGGACCCCACGGTCGCCCTGATCGCGATCATCGCGCTCGGCGCGTTGATCGGGTTCGTGAACGGATGGTTCTCCTCCTACCAGCACATCCCGCCGTTCATCGTCACGCTCGCGATGCTGTCGATCATGCGCGGTACGGCGCTGCGCGCCACCGAGGGCTATTCGACGCCCATCGACGGAGATCTGTGGATCGTCCAGATCGGCCAGGGCCGCATCGCAGGGGTGCCCATCCCCGCCATCCTCGCCGTGGTCGTCGCGCTCGTCGGCTGGCTCGTACTCACCCGCACGCCGTTCGGCCGCTACGTCATCGGCCTCGGCTCCAACGGCGAGTCGCTGCGCCGTACCGGCGTGAACACACGGAAAGTCGGGCTGGCCGTATACGTGCTCACCGGCGCGGCGGCAGCGGTGGCGGGCGTGCTGATCGCCACCCGTCTCAGCTCCGGCTCGTCCAACGCGGGCTCCGGCTTCGAACTGGAGGTCATCACGGCCGTCGTGCTCGGCGGCACCAGCCTCTTCGGCGGCCGGGCGAGCATGCTCGGCACGATCCTCGGCGCCCTCACGCTCGGCGTGATCGCCAACGGCCTGGTGCTGCTGCACGTCTCGCCGTTCTACGTGCAGATCGTCCAGGGCGGCATCCTGCTGCTGGCCATCTTCGCCAACAGCAAGGTGTGGGCGAAGTTCGGGGCGATACGGAAATGACCTCCCCCGCCCCGGTCTCGGCCGTGACGACCGTGCTCGGCCGAGTCTCCCCCGACGACCTCGGGATCACGCTCTGCCACGAGCACTTGCGCAACGACGGCGCCCGTGCCTGGCACCCTCCCATGGAGGGCGACGCCGAGGGCGGCCTGATCGCGCGCCAACCCGTGCGGATGGAGTTCCTCGGCAGGCTCCGCCAGGACCCGTACCTCTCCCGGGACAACGTGTCGCTGGACGATACGGAGATCGCGATCGACGAGGTGCGCAGGTTCGCGGAGCGTGGCGGGAGAACGCTGCTGGAGGTGACTCCCGTCGGCATCGGGCGCGCGCCCGCCGAGTTGGTCGCGATCGCCCGCGCCACCGGGCTGAACGTCGTCATGGGCTGCGGTTTCTACCTGGAGCGGACCCATCCCGACCGGGTCCGCTCGATGACCGCCGCTGACATCGCCGACGAGATCGAGCACGACCTGACCGAGGGCGTGGACATCGAGGGCGGCAGGGTGCGCGCCGGGGTGATCGGCGAGATCGGCGTCTCGCCGGGCTTCACCCCTGAGGAGGAGAAGGTGCTCCGCGGCGCGGCCCGGGCGCAGGCCCGCACCGGTGTGCCGCTCTCGGTCCACCTCCCCGGATGGGTACGGCACGGCCACCGCGTGCTCGACATCATCGCCGAGGAGGGCGGCCGGCTCCCCGGAACCGTGCTCTCGCATCTGAACCCCACCGGGGCGGACCGCGACTACCAGGTGTCCCTCGCCCTGCGAGGCGCCTACCTCGGCTACGACATGTGCGGCATGGACTACTTCTATCCAGGCGAGGGCCAGTCCCCGTGCGATGAGGAGAATGCGGCCGCCGTGGCCTGGCTCGTCCGCGCCGGACTGGGGCACCGGGTCCTGCTCTCCCAGGACGTGTTCCTGAAGACCATGCTCGTCCGGTACGGCGGGACCGGCTACGCCCACATCCTGACCCATTTCGTCCCCCGTCTGCACCGCCACGGGTTGACCGCCGATGACACGACCCGGCTGCTCGTAGGGAACCCGCGCGAGCTTTTCCTCGCCGCCGCGTGCGGCCACTGATGACACACGAAGAGAAAACGAAGGAGACGATTTCCATGACCCGCGTGCTGGTCGCCGGCGAATCCTGGGTGAGCGTGTCGACCCACTACAAGGGCTTCGACTCGTTCACCTCGACCACCTACCACACCGGGATCGAACCGCTGCGTAACGCCCTGGTCGCGGACGGCATCGACGTCGACCACCTTCCCGGGCACGACGTGCCGGCGCTGTTCCCCGGCACGGCCGAGGCGCTGGCCGCGTACGACGTGATCGTGCTCTCCGACATCGGGGCCAACAGCATCCTGCTTCACCCGGACACGTGGCTGGCCAGCGAGAAGACCGTCAACCGGATCGAGCTGCTGGCCGACTGGGTGGAGCAGGGCGGCGGCCTCGCCATGGCCGGTGGCTACCTGAGCTTCCAGGGCTTCGAGGCGAAGGCCGCTTACGCAGGGACGGCGGTCGAACGGGTGCTCCCCGCCCGGATCTCCCGTTACGACGACCGCGTCGAGACCCCGCAGGGCGTGCCCGGCCTGCTCGCCGACGACGCACACCCCATCGTGGCCGGACTGCCCGCCCAGTGGCCCGGCCTGCTCGGCTACAACCGCTTCGAGCTGCCCGAGGACGCGACGCTGCTCGCCACGGTCGGCGGCGACCCCCTGCTCGCCGTACGGCAGGCCGGGGCGGGCCGCACGCTCGCCTGGGCCTCCGACATCGCGCCGCACTGGTGCCCGGACGAGTTCGTCACCTGGGACGGCTACCGCACCCTGTTCACCCGGGCGGTCCGCTGGCTGGCGAAGGAGATCTGACGTGCCGATTCCGGTGATCCTCGACTGCGACCCCGGCCATGACGACGCCATGGCCATCCTGCTCGCGGCGGCTCACCCGGCGATCGAGCTGCGCGCGGTCGCGACGGTCGCGGGGAACCAGACGGTGGAGAAGACCGCGCTCAACGCGCGGCGGATGCTGAGCCTGGCCGGCGTCACCGGGGTGCCGGTCGCGGCGGGCTGCGACCGGCCGCTGGCGGCGCCGCTGGAGATCGGCGACTACGTGCACGGGGAGAGCGGCCTGGACGGCCCGGCGTTCGGGGAACCGAGCGTCCCGCTCGACCCCCGCCACGGCGTGGACCTCATCCACGACACGCTGGCGGCGGCCGCCGAGCCGGTGACCGTGGTGGCGATCGGCCCGCTGACGAACATCGCCACGCTGCTGCGCCGCCACCCGGGCGACCGCGAGCGGATCAGGGAAATCGTGATCATGGGAGGCTCGACGGATCGCGGCAACCACACGCCCTACGCGGAGTTCAACGTGTACGCCGATCCGGAGGCGGCGGCGGAGGTGCTCGACAGCGGCGTGCCGACGACGTGGGTCGGGCTCAACGTCAGCCATCAGGCGCTGGTGACCGCCGACGTGCTCGCCAGGATCGAGGCGCTCGGCACACCGCTCGCCGGTGTCTGCGTGGAACTGCTCACGTTCTTCGGTTCCACCTATCACGAGACCTGGGGCTTCTCCGCTCCGCCGTTGCACGACCCGATCACCGTGGCGTACCTGATCGATCCCGCGGTCCTCACCTCCGAGCGGGTGGGCCTGCGGATCGAGTTGGACGGCCGGCACACCCGGGGGACGACGGTGGCGGACCTGCACCGCCGCATGGGCTGGGAGCCCAACGCGAACGTCGGGATCGGGCTGGACAGGGATCGCTTCTGGGATCTCATGATCGGCGCGATCAAGGCGCTCGGATAGGCCTCCTGGGAGGTCGGTCGCGGCGTACGGCAGCCGCCGCGGCCCCGGGCACGCCTGGGGCCAACGCCCGGGAACAAGGCGGCGGAACACGCCGACCACGATTCCGCCTCCAGCGGCCTCCCGGGAAGATCGCCGTACGCCGCGACCTCGGTTCACCATTTTCTGAAAGAGCCTGAGACAGGAGGACCCGTCATGCGACCGCGAGGTGTCGTCGTCGTCGGGAGCATCACCGTGGACGTCACAGCGTTCAGCCGTCGGCTGCCCCGCCGGGGAGAGACGGTTCTCGGCGACGACGTCACCTTGGTCCTCGGTGGAAAGGGCGCGAACCAGGCGGTCGCCGCCGCCCGCGCGGGAGCGCCCACGTGGCTGGTCGGCTGCGTCGGCGAGGACCCGTTCCGCGAGATCGTGTTGTCGGCGCTGCGTTCCCAGGGGGTGGCCTCGTCGGAGATCCGCTCCGTCGGCGACCGCACGGGCATCGCTCACATCAGGGTCGACGCGTCGGGTGAGAACGACATCGTCATGACTCCTCTCGCCAACTCCGACCTGAGCGCGGACATGGTGGACGAGAGCATCCGGGCCGTGCGCGACAAGGCGAGCGTGCTTCTCCTCCAACTCGAGATCCGTACGGAGGTCGCCTGTCACGCCGCCGAGGCGGCTGCGCGGGCCGGCCTGACAGTGGTGCTCGATCCCGCGCCCGCGCAGCCGCTCCCCGACCGCGTCTGGCCGTACGTCGCCGTTGTGACCCCCAACGAGAGCGAGGCCGGCGCGCTCACCGGCGTGGAGGTCGTCGACGTCGAGTCCGCCGAGCGGGCCGCGGCCTGGTTCCTCGATCGCGGCGTGCGGCATGCGCTCATCACGCTTGGCGCGGCCGGTGCCCTGTCGGTCACCCCGGAGCGTACCCGGCACTTTCCCGCATACCCCGTCGACCCTGTGGACACCACCGCCGCGGGTGACGCGTTCACCGGCGCCTTCGGCGCGGCCCTCGCCGCCGGTCTCGACACCGACACCGCCATCCGCCGGGGGATGGCCGCCGGAGCCCTGGCGACCACACTGCCCGGTGCCAGCCCATCACTCCCGGACCGGAAGGCAGTGGACGAACTGCTCGACCCGCACGCCATCGCGGAAGGGCCCGCCCCCACGGGTGGTGCCACGGTTCAGTCGAGGAACTGGACGTACCCGTCGGTTCCGTGAACGCGGATGCGCTGCCCGTCCCGGATCAGCCGGGTGGCCTGCTTCACGCCCACGACGGCCGGTAGGCCGTACTCCCGCGCGATCACAGCCCCGTGCGTCATGAGACCGCCCACCTCCGTCACGAGTCCGGCGACGGTGACGAACAGGGGGGTCCAGCCGGGGTCGGTGTAGGCGGTGACCAGGATGTCGCCCGCCTCGAGGTCGGCCCGTGCCATGTCCGTGACGACACGGGCACGGCCCTCGACGGTCCCGGCCGAGACCGGGAGGCCGGCCAGCGCGCCGGGCGGAGCGTCGTCACGCCGATACCGGCCGGTGATGACCTCGCCGTCCGACGTGATGACCCGGGGAGGGACGAGTGCCTCGTACGACCGGAACGCCTCGCGCCTTTCCAGGATGAGTTCGGCGGCCACGTCGTTGGTGCGTACGACTTCCTGCAACTCCTGGAACCGGAGGAAGAAGATGTCTTCTTTCTCGCGTAGGATGCCGGTCCGGACGAGGTCATCGGCTTCCCGCAGCAACGCCTGCTTGTAGACGAAGTAGCGGCTGACCATGCCGTACTTGGGGTACTCCCGATATCCGGCGAAGGTGCGGACGCGGTCGATCATCCGCTTGGTCTCCTCGGCCTTCCGCTTCCCATCGGGTAGAGCGCGCAATCGCGTCAGCAGTTCCTGTTCCTTCCGCCGTGACTCCTGGCGTCCCTGTTCGAAGCGTCGCCTGCCGGCGCCCGGCTCGAAGTTCTTGATGTTGCCGAGGATGGTGGGCACGAGCGTGGCGGGTTGCTCGCTCCAGCGCGTTCTGGTGATGTCGATCTCGCCGGCGCAGCGCATGCCGTACTCGTCGAGGAAGCCTCGGATGGCGTCACGGGCTTCCCGCCCGCCGGCCGGCCCGGCCAACTCGTCCAGAAAGCCGTCGCCCTCCCGTCCCTCGTCCACGACGCGGTGCAGGAACGCCACGACGTCCGCGTGCGGTCGGATCGTGTCCGCGACGTCGAGGAGCGCCAGCCCCATCTCCGACGTGACGTTGTGGGGGACGGATCGCGTGAGCGCGTCGGCCGCGTTCTTCTCACCCAGCCAGGCCTCGAGGTGGTCGTTGAGCCACCAGGTCGCCTCCATCGCCGCCATGATCACCTGGAGGCCCTGCGGATCGAACAGGATGCGCTTCAGCTCTGCGATGTCGGCCAGGATGAAGTCGAGCAGCGCCGGCCCGGACAGAGCCCGGATCTCGCGCCGCAGGGTGGCGATGGACGACTGACTGTTCCGGATCAGCTGGGCGACGATGGCCGGATCGGTCTCGATGGGGGCGGGCGCGTCATCGGGGAGTGTGGGCGCGTCACTGGGGAGTGTGGGCGCGTCACCGGGGAGTGCGGCGCCGGAATCCTCGTCCGGAAGCGAGCGGAGGAAATCGCCGCGGTCGAGCACCGTCTGCAGCGCGTCCCGAATCAGCGGGTCGGACCTGCCCAGTGTCCCGAGGAGGCTCGCGCGACCCGCGGGTGTCGCCAGGGCGGGGGCCACGTCGACGAACAACCGTCCGCCCGCCTCGTGCATCGGCCGTGGGGTCGTCAGCTGCCACAGGGAGAGCCCCAGCGGCTTCATCGCGTCGGTCATCATCTGCTGGTGCCCGACCGAGACGTAGACGTGGTTCTCTTGATCATCGGCCGTGGGGACGGGGAACAGGGTGGTGATCGGCCGGCTCTGGACGATGTGGAAGTCGTCGTCGACCAGGCACCATTCGATGTCCTGAGGCCGGCCGAAGTGCGCTTCGATTCGCCGGCCCAGCCGCACCAGGCGCACGACCTGTGCATCCGTCAGGGCCGGCTGCGTCTGCCGCCGCGGCTCGACCGGTGCGTCCTGGGTACCGCCTCCCGGCGACGCATGGACGGACCGCGGCTTGGCGGCGACCGTTGTGGTGACGACCTGGTCGTCGCGCACCGTGTAGACGTCCCCGGCGACCAGACCGGAGACGAGCGCCTGGCCGAGCCCGAAACCGGCTTCCACGGTGGCGATCTTCCGATTCGAGGTCACGGGGTCCGCGGTGAACAGGATCCCGGCCGCGTCCGGGAACACCATCCGCTGTACGACCACGGCCATCCGTACCTTCCGGTGGTCAAAGCCGTTACGGCGCCGGTAGGTCACCGCACGCTCGGTGAACAGGGAGGCCCAGCACAGCCGGACATGCCGAAGGATCGCCGCCAGGCCCACGATGTTCAGGTACGAGTCCTGCTGGCCGGCGAAGGACGCGCTCGGCAGGTCCTCGGCCGTCGCGCTGGAACGCACCGCGTAGGAGGCTTGCTCCCCGAGCCGGGCGAGCGATTCGCCGATCGCCGCCACAAGATCGTCGGGCACCGCGACGCCTTCGATGACGCGGCGGACATCCGCGCTCAGGGTGCGGATCGCCGCGCGGTCGTCCGGTTTCACCCGCGACAGCAGGTCAAGCCGAGCGTCGATCGACGGCGTCTCGGCCACGACCCGCCGGAAGGCGTCCGTCGTGACGCAGAAGCCTTCCGGCACGCGAATGCCATCGATCCGCGAGAGCTCGCCCAGGTGCGCCCCCTTTCCGCCGACGTCTGCGATATTCGTCGAGTCGATTTGCTCGAAATCCAGCACGTAGCCCAATTCCGTCGCTCCGTAGTTCGTCGGGCCGGTTCGCAACGGGCAAGTATGAAGCACTTTTCGACGCCTCATGAGACGCCGGCATCTGCTATACAGTGAAAGTGGCGGGAGCGGTGCGCGCCGCGTGCGAGGCCCCTCAGGTGAGAGGGGTTCGAACGGGCGCTTGAGCACTCCTGCCTCAGCTGTCCCGCCGATGACGAAGGCCGCGAGGCGTGGGAGAAACGCCTGCATGATTGTCCGGTTCGGTCAAGAGAGATCCCGAGCGTGTGCACAAGCATGGAGCGAGTGACGTGAATCGCGCTATCGGCTTGGGAATATCGCTGATCGCCGTGCGATCTGGCACGCGATCATGGCTCTGACGTGGTTCTCATCAGGACTGTCCTGCCGTGATCAGGGGATCAGGCTGCGCTCGGTTGGACTGGGAACGCCGGCGTGGAGAAAGTTCTGTCGGTCCCGTAGTGCCTGCTGCCTCCGAACCCCTCAACGACACAAAGGACACTCTTGGCCCGCCTGCTCCGCTACCTCGACGACGAGCTCTACGTGCAGTACGGCGGGCTCTGTCTCTACGGTGGCCCTGACTACCCGGAGTTCCGCGACGACGAGTCGGAGGCGCTCCACTACACCGCCACCCTCCACCTGGAGGCATGGGACGCCGAACCAGCTGACCCGGGCTGCACGACGATCATGTGTCTGGCCCGCGCGCTTCAGTCCGGTTTGTGGGTAGGCGGCCCTGGGTCTGTATCGGTGGGGAGCTCCTCGCGTCGCGGGGGGCGTACATGGGGGACGGCTCGCTCGTGGTAGGCGCCGATCTGCTGGAAGTTGAGCCGAGCCCGGGTGAGGCTCAGTCCATGGTTGGGGCCGCCGCGCCGAATGTCGTCGGCATCGTGGTCGTCCTGCCCGTCGTCCTCCCAAAAGCACACGGGGCAGATCTGGCACCAGCCGCGCGAGTCGAGGGTCAGATAACCGCAGCAGGGACAGGCGTGAGGACCGCTTCCTTCCGGAGCGTGTACCGAGCGGGTGGTGGCGACTTCGACGTACTCCTCGAACACCTCAATCCCCCGCTGGACTTCCTCGGGCGTCGGTTCACGTCGTTCATGAACGGAAATGACCCCTCCTGAGCTTCTGATACAAGCTGTAGCTCTCGCATGGGGAGGCCGGCCGCCGATGACCCTTCTCCACGGACCGGTAGCACATAGCGTGATCATTGTTCCATGGCCATGGAACACCTGCAGGATGACGGGAAACTCTACGAACTCCGCAATGTCAGCAGGGATGTGGTGGCGGTTGACCCGCGTGCACATCGCAAGCCCTGCCTGCGTCACTGTGAGGAACACCTGGCAGCGATGCTCATCGCGGTCGACGGTCTGACCACCATCGCCTCGATGTCCGTCCTCCTGGTCAACCGCCGTGGTTCCTGCGATGGAGCCCTGGCATGGAGCCTGTCGTAGTCGGCAGCCTCGCCGGCCTCGGCCCCGTCAACTCCTGTGTCCCCGGAGGGCGAGCAAACCGGCCAGGTGTGCTTGTCGGCATCAGCGGGTAGCGGTGACCAGTTCGGCGAGGTCGAGCGCGTCACCTCTGACATCGGCCAGCCACTCGTCACAGACGTACTCGAAGTCGCCGGTCCCAGTGTCGAACAGGCCGACACTCCCGGCCGTCACCCGTTGGCCTGGGTTGATCGGCTCCGGCTCCCACCGGGTGGCCTTGGGCTGCACCAGTTGGGCGAGCGCGTAGGAGGTCGTGCGGCCGTAGCGGCGCGGGCCGTTGGCATGGTGGTAATGGCCGCTGACGTGCAGGCGCGGCTGCAGGTGCTCGATAAGTCGCAACAGCTTGCCCGAACCCTGCACGCTCCCTTGCCGGTCGCGGGACATCCCGTACGGACCGTCATGGGTGACCAGGACGTCCACGCCACCCGGTTCGACGGCCATCAGCCGCGCGTAGGCGCTCTCGTCCAGATCCATCTTCCCCGGTGCCTCGACGAGCCCGAGGAACGCCACCCGCTGCCCGGCGACCTCCACCACGTTGCCGCATGCCACATGACGGTAGGCGCCGAACGGGTCCACCGGCACGGACTCGGCGCCCGCCGCCTCGTGCAGTGAGGCCAGCCAGTCGTGGTCCTCATGGTTGCCGCTGACGAACAGCACCGACGGGACCCGCTCAAGGGCCAGGCGCACGCCTTCGGCGAACGACGGGGACGGATCCAGCAGCCGAAAGAAGTCGCCCTGGGCGGGATGGTCCCGCCAGAAGCGGCGGCTGGACTCGTCGAACCGATCGAGCGACGGATATGCGCCCAGATCCCCGACCTGGATCACGGCGTCGAGCCCGATCCCGCGACGATCCTGGAGCAGCGCCACCGCACCCAACGCGTGCAGCACACAACCGTGGACATCGCCCACGAAAGCGACCTTCATCGCCTGTCGACCTTCCGTAAAGAGCCATTCGGACATGACCCGGCCCCGGTCGAGCGGCGCAACGATGCGGTGTCAACCACCGGCCCTGAACCGGTGACTCACATCCCAGCGCTCCACCGCCATCTCGACGACCGAGCTGGATCGAGGATCGCACCCGCCCGGAGAGCCGTCAACGTCAATCGAGCGTCACGATGAGCGGCCGGCCCAGCGCGATGGCGGCGCGACCGGGACCGAACGGTCTCCGAATCCGGAGACCCGACAACAGCCCGTCAGGTGCGAGCCACATCATCAGACCAGGGCCCGGATCACCGAGCTAGTCTTCAACGTCACGCGCTGCGGCCGGGGAGCGCGAGGAGGGCGAACTCCGGCTCCCCGACCGCTCCTGCGAACGGGTCGGCGGCGGCGTCGAGCGGTGGCCGTGCACGGACCGGCGAGACGACTCGCGGCTCGATCGTGCCGCTGCCCGGTTCAGTGATAGAAGTACGGGTCCAGCACGCGGACCTCGGTGATGCGCTCCACCGGCAGACCGTTGGCCTCCGCGGCCATCCGGATCGACTCCGGGGTCGGGCCGTCATAGATGCAGTAGGTCTTCGTGTTGTCGGGGCTGACGTACGAGTGCACCCAGGTCACGGCGTGCTCGGCGTTGCCGTCCACCACGCGCAGGCACTGCTTGGCGCCTTCGCCGTCCGTCGGGATGGCCAGGCCGTCGGGAAAGGTGCGTTCGACCAGGTAGCGGGGCATTCTGTTCCTTCCAGAAAAGGGAGAACCACTTGTGGAAAGGACTTTGCCTGGCCGCCGGAGCCGGGGGATCGGGAAACGTTCCCTATGTTTCCCCGGTCGGTTCCCCATTTTCGGAGAGGGCATCCGGATTGTCGCGCACCCAGCGCGCCGCCGCCTGCCGGGAGGCGACGCCGAGCTTGGCGAGGATCGCCGAGACGTGGTGGTCGACGGTCTTCGGCGAGATGTGCAGCCGCGCGGCGACGTCGACGTTGCGCAGGCCTTCGGACAGCAGCCGCAGCACGTCGATCTCACGGCTGGTCAGATGGGCCGGGTTACCTCGGGTGGTCCGCCGTGGTAGGCGAGGCAACTCGGCCGCAGGCCACCCGCCCAGCCGCTGCAGCTCGCGTAACGCGACGAGTTGCTGATCGGTATCGTCGCCGTCGGCCAGCGCCAGCGCCGCCTCGTACGGGCAGCCGAGCCGACGCCAGGACCGGGCCGCGTCGGCCCAGTCACCGGTCATCTGCAGCTTGTAGGGGCTCGCCGCAACCTCCGCCGGCCGTGTGGAGGCATCGGCGATCCACAGCCAGTACCCCAGTTCGCCGACCGCCCATTCGTGGCCGAGCCGGACCGCGAGCCGGTAGGTGTCGCCGACCGCCTCCTCGATCTGCTCGGGAGAGCCGCGTAGCCAGGCAAGCTCGGCCCTTGCGGCGGCGATCGGCCAGAGCCGCTGCAGGTCGCCGGTCTGCTCGGCGAGCGTCCACGCCTGGTCCAGCGGTGTCCGGGCGTCGGGGTCGCCGCGTCGCGTCCGCAACCGGCCGAGCACGGTCAACGCGACGATGCGGGTGGGGACGTGCTCGGGACACGCGTCGAGCACCATGGTGGCGGTGGTGGTCGCCTCTGACCACCGTCCCTGCTCCAGGCGGGTGCGGGCCAGCCAGACCAGCCCGTAGCCGCGCAGCGTGTCCAGGTCCCGCTCGGTGCACCAGGTCACCGTTTCGGCCAGCCAGTGATCCGCGGTCTGGTATCGCCGGACCTCCCCGGCGCCTGAGCCCAGGTTGCACATGGCGGCCGCCACGGCCTGATCGTCGCCGGCCCGGCGAGCGGCGCCGAGGCTGCGCACCAACATCTCGACCGCCCGGTCGGGATCGGTGAACCAGTAGGCGCTGCCGACCGCGTTCAACGCCCGGGCGAGCACGTTTCCGGTCGCGTGACGCTCCGCGTACTCGATCGCGGCCGAGCCGACCTCGATCGCGCCGGCGCCGTCGCGGGCCAGCATCAGCAGGTACGCCAGTTCGGTGTACGCCCGGGCCAGTCCGGGACCTGGCGGCAGAGGCTCCAACAACGCGACGGCGGCGCGAGCGCTCTCGTACGCCTCGACGTTGCGCCCGAGGTTCCACAGGGTCCCCGCGCGGCGGGCCATCACGGTGCCCCACCGCTCGGTGTCGCCCACCTCCCGCCACAGGTCGACGGCCCGCGCCGAGGCCTCGACCGCTTCACTGAGCTGACCGGTGTGACTGCACTCTTCAGCCCGATGTTCCCACAGGGTCGCCCGCTGCCGCGGTGGCACGCCGGCGGCATGGCGCAGCGCCCGCGCGTAGTGCGCGGCGGCCTCCCGGTGTGCCCCGAGGCCGACCGCCCGCCGGGCCGCGGCGGGTGCGTACCGCAGCACCGCCGCCGGATCTCCCGCAGCCTCGGCATGGTAGGAGAGCCGGGCCGGGTCGGCGTCGGGCACCCTGGACAGGTATCGCAGGATCTGAGCGTGCAGCCCGAGCCGACGGGCGGCCGGCACGTCCGTCTCGACGGCCAGCCGCGCCAACTCGTGGCGGAACCGCACGGTCGCGTCCTCGACGACCAGCATGCCGGCCTGCACGCACTCATCCAGGGCGGCGAGGTCGGCTCCGCCGCTCGCCTTCAGCAGCGCGACCTCGGCCCGGTCCGGCACCATGGCGACGACGTCCAGGGTACGGCGCGCCAGGGTGCCCAACCGGGCGGCGCGGGCCAGAACCGCATCGCGCACCGTCGCCGGAATCTCGTGCTCCGGCGCGTCGAGCGCTTCGCTGACGAAGAACGGATTGCCGCCGGTGACGTCGTAGAGCCGGTCGCCATCGCGGCCGAGCGGTTCGGCGAGCGTCACCACTGCAGAGCGAGACAGCGATGGCACCGACAGGCGCCGCACCGAGCGCACGGTGGCCAAATCGCCAAGAATCCGACGCAACGGATGGTCTCGACCGATCTCCTCATCCCGGTACGTCACGATCACCATGGCCGGCAGGTCGCTCACGCGGCGGCCGATGAACAGCAGAAGATCGAGCGTCGCCTCGTCGGCCCAATGCGCGTCCTCCACCACGGTGACCGACGCAGCGGCGGCGAGCAGATCAAGGAACGCGGTGAAGATGGTGTGCCGGTCGGTTCCGGCGGCCAGCAGCCGGTTCAACCCGTCGTCGGCGGTGCGGGCGATATCGTACAGCGAACCCAGTGCGCGCGGGGTGTCGAGCGCATCGCAGTAGCCCCGGCGAACCAGGGTCCTGGACGGCAGGTCGGCACAGAACCTGTCCACCAACGCGGTCTTGCCGATGCCGGCCTCACCGGAAACGAAGACCATGCACCCGCGACCGTCTGCGGCAGCAGACTGGAGCTCCCGTAGTGACACCAGAAGTGCCGCACGTTCCACCAGCTCCACAAAGGGATGCTAAGGGGCGCATGCCCGACGGGCCACCTTCGCTGCGAGGGCGTGCACGAGGGGTCGAAGCCTGCTCGATCGGGAAGCTGAAGCGGTGCGGTCCGGCTTGGTCGCCTTGGGGTTCGCTGAAATTGACACGGGTGGTAGAAACGAGCCTCTTAATTAGATCGGGTGGTTTGCGCGAGGGCCTCGTTCAGCAGGTGTCGCAACTCGGAGCCCTCGACGACGGCCGACTCCGACAGCTGGCCAGGCGGGAGACGCGTAAGCACCCAGATCTCCATGCGGTCAAAGTCATCCTTGGCGTACTCACTCAACTCATTCAACTCCGGAGGAATGTCATCCGGCTCGGTGGCCCGGTAGGCCACGAAGATGGGAAGGGCCATTCCACTGCCTTCGGGGGAGAAGCGCTCGGCGAGTTCCTCAGCGCGAGGACGTCCGGAGATTTTGTGCAGCGAGAGCGCATAACCCAGGAAGTCACTGATGACCAGGTTCGGGTCATCGGTAACGTAAATGATCGGACCTTCGGGGCGAACGGTGCGCATGTCTGAACAGGCTACCGTTGCCTCCGTCCGTGGTGAGCGCCTGGCGATGCCTGTCCTGCGGCCTGTCCATCGCCTTGCCCTGGGCCTTTCGGGTTGGCCTGGGAGAAGTGGTGCATGGTCCAGGTTTTGCCCCACTCGATCTCACACCCCGGAACTCCACATCCAGAACATGGACCGTCCGGAGCCGAGCCAAGCCGCCAGCGGCAGGCCAGTTCCTGGAGCATTTCCGCAAGGGAGGCGTAGCCCGGTTCGCGCTGCAGCCACCATTCGGCGAAAGGCCGGCCGTACTGCTCGAAGGCCGTCTTGTGTATCGGGGCGGGGTCGTGGAACGGCTTTAGCCCGAAGTTCTCGTCCAGCCAGGCGAGATACTCGTGATGGGCCTCGGTGTGATCCTCCTCCTCCAATTCGGCACCGTTGATGTGGGCGACGTCGAGAGTGAGAATCCGCAGCAGGTCACGCGGACTGGCCGTCTCGATGAAGATCTCACCCTCGTCTCCGCAGAAGATGACGGGCAGGGCCGCGCGGTCTTCCCGGTCGTCGCACCGCCACAGGGCGTACAACGAAGGGGCACCGGTGGCATGGGCGAAGAAGATCAGTCGCTCCTTGAGGTCCGGATCGTCAAGACCACGGATCCTCTCTCCGTGGTCGATTGGCGTGAAGTCACCCGCGTAGGACCGGCCTTCGAGTCGGTCCTGGAATTCCTTGAGCAGATTCAGCTCATGGAAGGGGGAGTACGCGTCGCTCACGAAGCCTCCGTACGCCAGCGGGCGCCTGGCCGTTCCTGGACCTCGTCGAGGTCTTTCCCATCAGCGTTACCCACCTGCCTGAGCTTGGCCCTGTCGCGTCCGGTCATGCTAAAGCCGCGGAAGTCGGCGCCTTCGCTGCCACCAAGGCCATTCAGGCGACGCATGCGGATTTAGCGACGTCCGGGCGAGAAACCGCCTATCCAGCGGGAGAATCAATGAGTACAGATAGGGCCTTGCCCATGGCGGCAAAGCCATGAGCGCCTGCTCAAGCCTCCACCGAGGGGCCACTCCGCAGCACTCAGGGCACATACATGTCGGGGCGATCCGGTCGACGGTTCCGGGGACGACTGCCTGTGTCCACGCAAGCAGCGCCTCGGCTACCTCGCCCGGCCGCATTCTGGTGTGCTCAAGCCTGATCACCTCGACCATGGGACGACGGCCGAGACCAGGGACCTGATGGATCGAGACTCTGTGAGTTCCGCACACCGACCCACATGCACGGAGCTGAGAGGGGCGCCTACGAGGCATAGCCCTTTCTGATCGACGTCATAGCCATGATGATCGCACCCCCATCCCCGGGACCGGCGGCTTGGTCTGCTCGGCTAGTCCCGGGTCGATGGCGGGGGATCGGACTCCTACCTCAGCCAGCTACGGCGAGCCACGATGAGCAGGTTCTTGGTGATCGCCCCGGAGCCGGAGCACCCCTCGCCGGATGCGAATGGCAGTGGTCTTTCGTCACTGAATGGTCATGCGGAAGCCGTGCTCGGGGGACATCGGGCAGAGGAAGATGGTCAGGGCGCCCCATCGGCCGAGATTCAGTGCGGTGGGCTCGTGGGCGTCCTGGTATTCGGGTTCGTCGGAGGTGAGGTGGCGTTCCTCCAAGGGTTGCCATCGCGGGCCGCTGCCGCCATCCCATTCCGAGCTGGCAAGTTTCAGTAGCGGCTCGGTTTCGGTTCCGCAGACGTTGCACGGCAGCTCGTACATGTCGGTGAGGTGCCAGGACTCCCACCCACCGATCTTGCATCCGGGCGCTATGGAAAGCAGGCACTGATAGTCGCCCTCGGTCTCTGCATCCCACTCATCGAGAGCCGCTTCGAGATCCGCGGGAAGTTCCTCCGAGTAGGGATATTCGGTGACCCGTTCAGGATGCAGCACACAGGGGCGAGGGAGGTAGTACTCCCCGGCGATGGTTGCCATGTCTGAACGGAGGGCGGCCACGTCCGGGCCGGCGGGCCCGGTCGCGACATCGGTGAGGTCTGCCGTGTGCCGCCAGATGAGCTGGATGGCCGGGCCCCAGATGTCCTGTTGCTGGTGCTCGTTCGGGCACCAGAGAAGCTGGAGGAGGTCTTTGCCCTCGGGGAAGGGGATTTCGGGGATGTCTCGCTTGAAGAACTGGGCGACCCCGAGCATGGATATGGGGGAATCCGGGCGCCGCTGGTCGAGCTCACCAGCGATGCCAACGATCGGCACATCGCATGTAGGCCAGGCTTCGCGGGCCGGCCATAGGAGCGGCCCACCGATGTGGCTGTCCCCAACGGCTGGTGTTCCGGGTCGGGGGTGCAGCCGTACTGTGGTTCGCGCGTATTTGACTAGCTCGGGGAACCTCGCTGTGACGTCGATGGGTGGAGCGGGTGTGGTGCGTGTCATGCGTGGAGTCTAGGGAGCTGTGTCGCTATGGGCGGTCCGAGTTGACTGGCGGCCGGGACCGGCTACCAGGCCGCATGCCCGGCCGCTGAGCGGGCGAAGAGCCGCGAGGCGGCGCGGAGCGCCGTCCTTGACCACGCGGGCCGCGTTGATCTAGTAGCACATCGCGATGGAGCGGGACCGGGCCATCGCCGACGTCGGGAAGCTCGCCGAGGATGCGCTGAGCAAGCAAGATTCAGATGGATCGGGCACGTAACGGGCACGGAAGATCGAGAAGGCGCTAGAAGCGATCAATGCCCATGTCGGAGAATACCTGCTGACCTGGGCCTTCGTGCTTGGAGCGGGTGACGGGAATCGAACCGCGCTATCAGCTTGAGAATTGCATGGATCACCGCACGTAGGGGCGCTGACCTGGGCGTGGTGCCGGTCATGAGTGACCGTGGTTGTCGCCTCGTTACCCTGCCTAATGGCACGCTAATAGCACGAGGGTCACGCGGGTTGTTCCTGCTCTGGCCAGGGTGCAGGTTCGTCGGTGGACACGGAGAACAGCAACCAGTCGACACCGGGCACAGTGAAGTGAGCATTGACCGTCTTGGCGGCGATGCCTTCGAATCTCAGGCCGTCGTCAAAGGTATGGCAGGTGACGGACCAGGGGAAGGCGATCCTCTGCGCCGTGAGCAGGGTACGGAACACGGCCTCCTGCGGCTCCTGCACCCCGAGCAGGGAAGTCATCTGGACCGTGGCCAACTCCGGGATTTTCCAGTAGCGCTCGCAGGACAGGAGCGTGAAGGGCTCTCCCGTGGCCTTGCCCATTCTGGCGATCACTCGTTCGGCTCCGGCCTGCTTGTTCACACGCAAGTAGCCTTGCCAGTAGATCACCTTGAACATGGCGTCATTGTGGCAAGGGAGCCAGATGATGCGCACCTGTGCGCACCCCGCCTGCCGTCGACCCGCCCGAAGGGGAAGCGGGCCAAGGCCGCCGGGTCCAGGTGGAGCGCCCAACTGGACGAACGACCTGGACCCGGCGACTTGGTCTGCTCGGCTTGTCCCGGGTCGTTGGCGGGCGGGGTGATCAGCCCCCTACCTCAGCCAGCTACGGCCAGCAACGCTGAGCAGGCCTTTTGCGATCACCCCGGAGCCGGAGTGCCCCCGCCGGAGGCATACTGATCGAAATCAGAACGGCAAAACAGGAGTGAGGTGAAGTTGCCCCGGTTGTGTGGACGGGTCGGGGTTTGCGGCTATGCGGTAGCGTAGCGGTCTTGTTCGGCGTTGTGTCGGCGTTCGTACTCGACGCGGTCGCCGCGGCCCTCAACAGCCGGCCGCGCAAGACCCTCGGCTGGAAGACTCCCGCCGAGGCGCTGAACGAGCAGCTAATCTTGATCCAACAAGGCAGTGTTGCGACGACCCCTTGAACCCAAGCTGCGCCCCTTGATCGCTGTGATGGATGAGCCCGGGCGCGGGCCGGCGGTTCCAGATCCCCATCTCCAGGGCGTCGATGACCAACTGGGTGCGCATGTGATCGGTCATCGCCCAGCCCACGATCCGCCGGGAGAACACATCCAGTACCACCGCCAGATACAGCCATCCCTCGCCGGTCGGCACGTAGGTGATGTCGGCTGTCCAGGTCCGGTTCGGCCCCGGCGCGGTGAAGTCCCGCTTCACCAGATCCTGCGCCGGACTCGCCGCGGGGTCGCGGTGGGTCAGCCCACGCCTAGCGGCGCCGATGCACTCCCTCAAGCCGGGCGGTGCGCATCAGCCGGGCCACCCGCTTGCGCCCGATACGCACGCCGTACTCCTGGCGCAGTTCGGCATGCACACGCGGAGAACCGTAGGTTCCCCGCGATCCCGCGTGGATCTTCGTGATCGTCTCCGTCAGGGCCTGGTCCTGACGGGCCCGCATGGAGGGGCCGCGGTTCTTCCAGGCGTAGTAGTCCTGGCGCGACACACCCGGCACCCGGGCCGGCAGGGAGACGCCGTAGCGTGTCTTCTCCGCGTCGATCAGCCGGTACTTCATCTCGGCCGATCCGTCTCCCGCGCGAAGAAAACCGCGGCCTTCTTCAGGATCTCCCGCTCTTCCCGCAGCTGACGGGCCTCCCCGCCGCAGCCGGGCCAGCTCTTGTTTCTCGGCGCTGGTCAGACCGTCCTCGCGGCGGCCCTCATCGCGATCGGCCTGCAGCACCCAGTTCCGGATGGACTGCGCGGTCGGCTCGAACTCCTTGGCCAGTTCCTCCGGCGTCCGGCCGAACTGCTCGCCTTCTACGACTATCCCGCGGAGCACTGGGTGCACCTGCGCACGACCAACCCCATCGAGTCCACCTTCGCCACCGTCCGGCACCGGACCAAGGTGACCAAGGGACCGGGCTCCCGCGCGGCCGGGCTGGCGATGGCCTTCAAGCTCATCGAGTCGGCGCAGAAGCGCTGGCGTGCGGTCAACGGGCCCCACCTCGTCGCCTTGGTCCGTGCAGGAGCGACGTTCGTCAACGGCAAGCTCGTCGAGCGGCCCGAGGACTCACCGGCCATCGAGGACCAGTCGATAGCCGCCTAAAAATCTTGATCCACAGGTATTGACGATTGCTCTGGAGCGGGTGACGGGAATCGAACCGGACCAGTAACAGGGTTCTCACCTGCGGGTTTGCTATTCGGGCTGGTCGCGCCTACCGGGTTGAGCTGGGTTCTGCCGCGTTCTACTCACTCCTGTCGGCCCGGTGTGCCCGCGCGGGCACACCAATGATCTTGGCTGATGGGGATTCAATCTGGTGGGACTTGAGCCAACCGAGCCGCCCAGCGAGTGCCCGATCGCCAGCGCGGGCCGCGCCGGGACCGACTCGAGCAGCGACCCCGCGAACGACTCGATGTCGGCCTCGGAGTCGGCCGCGGACCGCCCGTGCCCGGGCAGCTCGACGGCGGCCACCCGCGGTAGCCGCGCGCCGCCAGCACCGGGCCGATCTCCCCGGCTGGGCGACCACCTGCCGAAGGCCGCGCTGCAACCTCTCGCCGAGGCGCGCGACCGTGCTTCCGAGATCTCCGCAGACGTCCTCGCGCTGCCCTGGGACCGGTCCGTGCTCGGCTTCGCCTGGCTGACGCTGCGCCGGATCGGGCTCGCCCCGTAGCCCGCCACTACTGGTCCTGGTTCTTCTCCGCCTGACGCTGCTGCTCGCGGTAGGCGCGACGCTGCTCCTCGGCCCGCTCCCGGCAGCGGCGGAGGAACTCCTCGTCGTCGTCGGGGTTGGAGGGGACGAACCGGCCCGGCCGGTCGTACTCGGGGAAGCGCCCGGTGTTGCCCTTGTACGGCAGCCCGCCGGGCCGCGTCACGGTCTGCGGCCGGCCCGCGATCAGCCAGAGGATCGACCCGACCTCGGGGAGGAACAGGACGATCACGATCCACAACCCCTTGGGCAGGTTGCGGCAGTCCTCCTCCGCCGTGACGATCACGTCGAACAGGCAGAAGATCCATAAGGCGAGCAGAACCAGACCGAACCCGCCGTAAATGAGGGGCATCTCGAATCCTCCCAGTTTCAGACGCGCAGAGCGTAGTGGATCCAATCTTCGCCTGACGGGACTTTCCCGGTAGGTGATCTTCCCGATGCAGCGCTGGCCGCTGGCCCCGACGGCTCGCGGCCCGAGAGGGAACGCGCGTAGGCCGCAGGACCCGACCGGCACCTGGTACGGCCCCGACCAGACCGTCGGCTTCGGTCAGCTGGACGGCAGCATTGGTGTCCGGCACGTGTGAGCGGCCACCGCAGGTGCGAATCCCAGGCGAGGGACCCAGAAGAAGGGAAACCGGAGACACAGCCTCTGACCAGGTAGTTCGCGCTCGACAACTCACGATCGAAACGGTCCGACCCCTTCCACAGCGCCGTGTCCGTACCCTCCAAGCTGCGGCGGAGGGATGAACATGATGCCGTTGCCATCCAACCTCTGGATCCGACGGACGTCGACGGGCAGCGCGTTGCTGGTGGCTTTGATCGCCGCGGTCGTCTCGTTCCGTACCTGTCCGTAGACGGCATGGTCGTCAGCTCGTCCATGGCGCTGCTGCTGGAGAGCCAGCATGGCCGGCGGGGCGGAGTCCTCCCATGGACGCTGCTGATCGTGGCGAGTCTCGCATCGCTGGGCTGCCAACGTCGCCGTCGCCGAGCCCACTCTCATCGGCCGCGTGATAGCGGCCTGGCCGTCCTTCGCCCTGGTCGGCGCCTACGAGACTCTCATGCGGCAGATCCGGCATGCCTTTCTCCTCCGTCAGACCGAGGCCGAGAACGTTGCTAAGGAGCCGGTAGGTCCCGCTGCCGTGAATGACGTCGACGCGGGAGGGGTGAAGCTTTCTGAGCCTTCGGAGAACGGGTCTCGCGAGGGCCGAGAGGTCCAGAAAGCAGCCTGGAGATGGGCACTGGCAAATCGAGGGTCGGACGGCTCGTTGCCCAGCGGAAGGGCCATCTCGCAGAAGTTCGCAAGAAGCCCCCGCTGGGGTCGCCTTGTGAAGAGCGCGGGCCTCGCTGGTCAACTCGATGCCGTCCCCTGAGTCAGAACCCTTCCGGATCCTTGATCAGAAAGGAGATCCCTTACTCGAGGGTATGTCCGAGGAGGTCCAGTCTTCATATCCGACTCAGACTTAGCACAGAGATCCCAACGGGGCGCTGTTGGTTCGCCATCCTCGGCATCACGCTGCGCGAGATCCAGAATGCCAGAACATGGATCGTCAAGGACGCGTGGTTGCTCGGTGATTGCTCATGTGTACGGGATATGGCACGGCGAGGGGTACGAACGGCTGGCCGACCGATAGCTGTACAGGTCGGCCAGCACATCGGCAGGCAGGTCGATAACCCTGCTGGCTATCGCGGTGTGGCGCTTCATCCCGGCCACGGTCGCCGCCGCAGCCAGTGCGAGCACCGCGCTACCGGGTGATCACGCCCTTGATCGGAACGCAGTCCGACACTCGGGCGAAGAGTGTGGGCATGTCAGCGCATGCATCGGCGAGAGGTAAGGGTGATCGGCCCGCCGGAAGCAGCAGTACACGCCGTGCCACTTCTGCGATGGAGCGGACAGTCCGTTGGGCTGGCCGGGCGACTTAAGCCACCGACTCCGTTCGGGCTGCGGGTTCGACCAGTTCGGGGAGACCCCAAGGCGTGGGGACAACAGGCATATGATTACCAGGCCATTTGGCTGGGATGAAGGCGTGGAAGTGATCTTCTCCCTCGGGCTGGAGCTTGAGCACACAGCCTTCTGCCGACCCGGCGTCAAGCGCCTCCAAGACTTGCCCGGCATTCACCGCGATTACGCGGGTGTGGAACAACATCACATCGCCGATCAGAAGTTCGTGGCCAGCAATATCCACGGTGCACCCGGATAGATCCAAGCGGAGGCTCTGGGGGTTCCCCGAGAGGATGACGCGCAGTTCTTCGCTTCCGGAACCGGTGAGGGTGGCCGTCAAGAGCCGTGCTGTCGGGTGAACGGCGCACTTGCCTTCTATCAGAAGCCTCACCATGCGTAGAGCGGCTCGTTCAATGCCAGACAATTCGGCAGGTACCGGAAAGAAGTTGTCGCAATGGCGTTGGACAATATCCAGATCCTCAGCCAGCTGTTCGCACCGGCGGATCTCATCCAGGTGAGCGCGTACCTCAGCGAAGTGGTCCTTCGCAGTGAAGCCAATCACCCCCAGGCGCTGGCCGTTGAGATAGATCTCTCCAGTGCACGTCTCGTGTAGTTGCTTGATGAGCCGCATTGCGCGTAGTAGGTCCGACGGACTGGTTTCAGCCACCGTATATGCATATGAGAGTGTGGTCGGCTGTTCCTCGTCGTGGGGAAACATGAAGACCAACTCGGCCACGTTGTAGAAGGTGGCCTTGAGACAGCGCCCCTCATAACCGGTATTGCCGTGCTGCACCTTCGCATGGTGTGAGGCCAGAGCGCGGCCGTTGTTGTCCAGGATCCTGAGCTCCATGCGGACTTCTTGGTCACTTGGCATCGTATGCGGGAGTAGCTCTACGTGAACGTGCTCCACCGTCTCGCTCAGCCATTCGGGACCATCAATGGTCAGTCGCTCAACGATCTCCGCTGGCAACACCACCTTCTCGTCGGTTCCGTAACCGAGGGTCCGTCGTATTTGTTTGCTGAGCTCTGAGTCCTCGCTCAGCGAGTGTTCCACGGTGATATGGATGGGGCTTGTCTGGTGTGCGCGCGGATGTTTGCCGCGGAGAATGCGAACGACTTGCTCACCGCGTCGGGCGAAGTCGAATGTCC
The DNA here is from genome assembly GCF_001417795.1 of Sphaerimonospora mesophila. NCBI lineage: Bacteria > Bacillati > Actinomycetota > Actinomycetes > Streptosporangiales > Streptosporangiaceae > Sphaerimonospora > Sphaerimonospora mesophila. The sequence goes on from NZ_BCBX01000032.1 coordinate 510,032, forward strand.
AATCCCTATCGCACTTGTCTACGACCTTACCGAGGTTGAGGACGCGGTCGTCTAGGTCGCGGGGGCCGCCCAAGAGGATCGCCTTCTCCTGGTTGAAGATCTTGGCATCCTCCTTCAAGTGGTCGCGCTAGTAGTAGCCTTCCAGGTCGGGAAGGCCGATCATCTGTGAGTCGAGTTCCACGCGGCCCATCGCGGACACCCGAACTTCATGACCGGTCGCCAGCTCGTTGACGAACTCGCGCTCGTTGGGACTGAGGTTGCAGGGGACTACCAGCGTCCACTCGTACGGGTGAAGCGCTCCGGCTTCGATGGAGGCTCGTTCTCTTGAGAGGATCGAGTCATGGCAGCCAAGTCCCCCTACCCCGCAGAGCTGCGTAAGCGCGCGGTGCGCATGGTCGCTGAGGTCCGCCCGGACTACCCGACCGAGTGGGCCGCGATCAACGCGGTCGCCGCCAAGCTCGGCATCGGCACCGCCGAGACGCTGCGCAAGTGGGTCCGCCAATCCCAGATCGATGAAGGCACCCGGCCGGGCACGACCAGCGATGAATCAGCCGAGCTGAAGCGGCTGCGGCGGGAGAACGCCGAGCTGCGCCGGGCGAATGAGATCCTGAAGGCCGCCTCGGCTTTCTTCGCGGCCGAGCTCGACCGGCCACACACGCACTCGTGACCTTCATCGACGAACACCGCGAGGTGTTCGGTGTCGAGCCGATCTGCCGTGTGCTGAGCGAGCATGGCCTGTCGATCTCTCCCAGCACCTACTACGCTGCCAAGGCGCGTCCGCCCTCGGCTCGCTCGATCCGCGATGCCGAACTGGATGGTCATATCAGGCGGATCCACGCCGATAACTATGGCGTCTACGGCGTTCGCAAGGTCTGGCGGCAACTGCTGCGCGAGGGTCACCAGGTCGCCCGGTGCACGGTGGAGCGGCGGATGCGGGCCCTGGGTCTGCACGGGGCCCGCCGCGGCAAGAAGATCCGTACCACCCTGGCCGATCCTGGCCATCAGCGGGCGGCGGACCTGGTCAAGCGGGACTTCAGCGCACTCCGGCCGAACACGGTCTGGGTCGCGGACTTCACCTACGTTCACGCCTGGTGCGGGATCGTCTACGTCGCCTTCGTCGTCGACGTCTACTCCCGCGCGATCGTCGGCTGGTCGGCCTCGCTGTCCAAGCGCGCCGGCCTGGTGCTGGACGCCCTGGACATGGCGTTGTGGCGGCGCGACCGCGCCGGACGCCCCGCCGGGCCCGGACTCGTACATCACTCGGATGCCGGTAGTCAGTACACCTGTTTCCGCTTCACCGCCCACCTGATGACCGCCGGCATCGACGCGTCCATCGGGACGGTGGGCGATGCGCTGGACAACGCGCTGATGGAATCGCAGATCGGCCTGTACAAAACCGAATTGATCAAACCCCGCGGGCCCTGGCGCAGCCTGGCCGAGGTGGAACTGGCCACCGCCGAATGGGTCGAGTGGTTCAACTCGACCCGCCTGCACTCCTCAATCGGCAACGTCCCGCCGGAGGAGTACGAAGCTCTCTACTACGCTCAACACCAGCCCAACGAGACCGTTGGAATCAACCCCTGAGGTCTCCACCGAAGCCGGGGCGGTTCACACCGGCATGCTGACGTCGCTGAGACTGTGGTACTGGCGCCGGAAAGCGGCCCAGCTCGCCGCCTATGACGGATGGCCGCTGCAGCGGATCTACGCTCATTACGGCCGCGCCGCGCTCGAGCTCGCCGAGCACGACCCCGTCATGGCCGAGAAAATCGCCACACACGCCACCCGGATGAAAAAGACCGTCGCCGACGCCGGCCTGCCCTTCCGCGGCGTCCACTTACACGGATTCCTCACCGGCGTGGCCAACGGCGCGATGAATAGCATGTTCACCTCCGGTGTGGTCGCCGTCGACGGCGACGGCCACCACGAACCCAGCATGGCGATCGCCGCGTGCTGCACCATCGCGATCACCGCCGGCATGCTCGACCCGCGTGAGGAGTCAACCGCACCGTGATCTGGAAGTCCCTCACCCCCGAACAGCAGGCCCACGCCCGGCGCCTCGGCGACATCCTCGGCGTCCGTACCCTCGACGCCGCCGCGCATCTGGAGGACGCGCAGGCGTGGGAACGCGGTGACCTCGGCAACGAGGACCTGGCCGCGCGCACGGGATGGGAGTTGCGCGGCCTGGACCGAGCGCTGTTCAACGGTCCGTCCGACCCGATGCAGAAGCTCGCCGCGACCGCCGACGACATCGCCGGCCTCCGCCAGGAGCTGACCGATCAGACGGAGAGCCTGATGGGCTGGATCTGCACGGCCTACCGGCAGGGCCACAGCCATGAGGCGATCGCCGCCGCCGCCGCGAAAGGGCTGTCCGATCATGACGTCGCGGCCGCGGTCGGCGCGCTCGGCCTGTACGGGGCCGCCATGGCCGCGCTGGAGGCCATCGGAGCGGACGATCACGAGCATTTCGTGCTGCACCTGCGCGGCGGCGCCGTCTATCTCGACATGGGCCGGGCGGACTGGCCCGATGGCTGCGACAAGCTCGCCGCCGATATCGAAACGGCCCTGCACCGCGCCGGGCTCACCCTGGTCCTGACCGGACCGGCCGGCCCCCGTACAAGCGCGCGCGAGCTCCTGTCCGCCGGCACGACCCTGCGCGTGGTCGCGGCGTGGGAAACTGCCGGCCGCTCGTGATCGGAGGCGTCCGTGCAGCGGCGACGCCCGCTGCACGGGACGCCATCGCCGCAGGCACGCTCGCGTCGAGAGCTCGGTCCTGGACCATGCCGGTATGACCGTATAGCCTTGCCGGTATGACCAAGAAGATCACGATCAGCCTGCCCGACGACCTCGCGGACAAGGCGCAGGCATCCGGCAACGCCTCCGCCTACATCGCCGAGGCCCTGCGCGAGCAGAACCGGGTCCACAGCGACCTGGCGATCATGGCCGACCTGTGGGGCCCCGGCTGGCAGGACGACATCACCGACGCCGAGCGCAACCGGGCGGCGCGTCTGCACGCCGGCCTCGCCGAAGGGCGCGAGGCGGCGGCGTGACCGACGCCATCCCCCCGGCCGGGCATCTGTCCGGCCACGTCCTCGACCTCGACGCCCTCGCCCACCTCATCGAGGGCAAATCCGTCTACGGCCGCGAGCTCGTCCGCCAGTCCTCCACGTACGGCGTCACCCTGCTCGTCCCCGCGCTCGCCGTCCAGGTCCTCGCGCTCAGCCCGATCGCCCCCCGGCTCGAGCGATTCCTGCGCCTGTCCGTCGTCCTGCCCGGCGCCCTGTCCCCCGGCGACGCGATCGCCAGCGGCCCGTACGCCCAGACGATCCGGGCGCGCCACCCCGACGCGCAGCTGCCCGAGGTCCTCGTCGCCGCGCACGCCGTCGTCCACGCCACGCAGCGCGGATGGCGCATCATCACCGCCACCCCGCACCTGTATGAGGGCATCGACGTACGGCTGGAGGTTCTGCCGTAACGCTCTGACCCCGTCCGGCAGCGAGGCGCGTCTCCGCGGGCGCATTCCCCCGGAATCCCGTGCTGGACGGGTATTCCGGAGGAATGCGCCCGCTGAGGGGCTGAAGGCCCATGCTCATCCTTCTCTTCTCGGTGCAGTTGCAGTTGCTTCCCACCGGCGCGCAGATCGACTTCGGTGACGAAGTCACGCCGATCACCGGACTCGTCCTCATCGACACCCTGTTGAACGGGGAGCCCGCCGCCTTCGCATCCGCGGTCCGGCACCTCATCCTGCCGAGCATCACCCTGGGCACGGCGCTTGCCGCCACCGTCGTCCGCGTACTGCGCGCCGGCCTTATCGAGGCGAAGAACGCTGACTTCGTCGAAGCGTTGCGTTCGCGGGGGGTCAGCCACACCACCGTCGTCCGGCACATGCTTCGTAATGCCCTGCCGCCGACGATCACCATGATGGGCGTCAAGATCGGTTCACTGCTGGGCGGTGCGATCGTCATCGAGACGATCTTCTCGTGGCCCGGACTCGGCCGGCTCATCATCGAGGCCATCCAGGCCCGGGACTACCCCCTCGTCCAAGGCGGTGTCCTCGTCATGGCAGCACTCTTCGTCCTGGTCAGTCTTTGCACCGACATCGTCCACGGTGTTCTCGACCCACGCATTCGGCAAGGAAAGGGACGACGGGCATGAAAGGCCTGGTCAGAATGCTGCGTACCGGGCCGCTGCGTGGGTGGTCGATCCGGATCGCCGTGACGCTGTGCGTCGCGTTCGTGTTCGTTGGGATCTTTGCTCCGCTGCTTGTACCTCAGGATCCCAATGCCCAAGACCTCGGCGCACGATTGCTCTCCCCGTTGTCCGAAGGTCACCTGCTCGGCACCGACCTGCTCGGCCGAGATGTGCTGTCCCGGCTGATCATGGGTACCCGGGTGGCGCTACTCGTGGCCCTCGCGGCCGTCACCGTGTCGGTGGTGATCGGAGTCCTCGTCGGCCTCGTCAGCGGTTATTTCGGCGGCTGGATCGACTCGGCCCTGATGCGGATCATCGACGCCTGGCTGGCCTTCCCGTTCCTGCTGTTCGCCATCGCCGTGGTGGCCATCCTCGGCCCCGGCCTGCGCAACGTCATCATCGCGCTCATCGCCAGCGAATGGGTGCTCTACGTGCGATTGGTCCGCGGTGAGACGCTGTCTCTGCGTGAGCGTGAGTTCGTGGCCTCGGCACGGATGCTGGGCGTACGCGATTCGGCGATCATGATCAAGCACATCCTGCCGAACACCTTCGCGCCGATCATGGTCGTGGCCACCCTTGAGATCGGCGTGGTCATCGTCACCGAGGCGTCGCTGTCCTTCCTCGGCCTGGGCGTCGACGCGGCGACACCGACCTGGGGCGCGATGCTCGCCGATGGTAAGGCCTATGTCACCACGGCGTGGTGGCTCGCCCTGCTGCCCGGCCTGCTCATCTTCGTCATCGTCCTCGCAGTGAACCTCGTCGGCGACGCCCTTCGCGACCTACTCGACCCCAAGACCAAGTCCCAGGCCCAGTTGATCGAGCCGGACCTTGCCTGACACAGATCACGTCCAATCGGTCCAGGGCAAGTCTGTCGGAATCCCAACTCGGTGCACCTTCTGTCGGCCACGTTACATGTCGGTCAGATCGTGATCGGTCAGTGCCACCGCCGCGCCCGACTCGGCGAAGGCGTGGGCGGTGGCCAGGCCCATCCCGGGGCTGGCCCCGGTGACGAAGGCGACCTGGCCGGTGAAGTCGTAGGTGGGATTCATAAGAGTGTGCATCTCTTTGGTGACAGATGGGTACGGTATGCGGGCCGGTCAGACGGTTTGGCTGCCGTCGACGACGAGGGCGTGGCCGATGGTGAAGGCGGCCGGTTGCGAGCACAGCCACAGCACCGCCGAGGCGATCTCCTGCGGTGTGCCCATGCGTCCGACGGGTTCCTGGTCGATCACGCTTTGGCGGCCTTCGGGGGTGCCGCCGGTGAAGCGGCCCATCATCTCGGTGTCGATGATGCCGGGGCAGATGGCGTTGATGCGGATCCCGTCGGCGGCGTAGTCCAGGGCTGCGGATCGGGTCAGGCCGATGATGCCGTGCTTGGCGGCGGCGTAGGCGGCCTGGCCTTTGAAGCCCTTGACCCCGGCGCCCGAGGAGGTGTTGACGATCGCGCCGCCGCCCTAGCGGAGCATCAGCGGGATCTGGTGCTTCATGCAGGTGTAGGCGCCTTTCAGGCTGATGCCCACGACGCAGTCCCACTCGGACTCGGTGATGTCGGTGAGGGGTTTGACCGGTTGTTCGACTCCGGCATTGTTGAAGGCGATGTCGAGCCGGCCGAACTCGCGGATCATGGTGTCCAGGGCCGCCCGCACGTCGTGGTCGCAGGTGACCGCCAGCGCGTGCCCGCCCTCGTCGCGGATCAGCTGGGCGATCTGCTCGTTCTGATCGGCCACGACGTCGGCGACCAGTACGCCCGCGCCTTCGCGGGCGAAGGCCAGCGCGGTGGCGCGCCCGATTCCACTGGCCGCGCCGGTCACCAGCGCGGCCTGGCCTTCGAAGCGGCGGTGAACAGGCTGAGTCATGGGTGCCTTCCTGAACCTGGTGTCGTGTTGAGGGGCTGCCGGTGGCGTCTCAGGGGGTGAGGAGGGCCTTGATGGCGCGTCGTTCGTCCATCGCGCGGTAGGCCTCAGCAGCCTGCTCAAGCGGCAGGGTCAGGTCGAAGACCTTGCCGGGGTCGATCGTGCGGCCGTAGATCAGCTCGATCAGTTTCGGCAGGTACTCGCGGACCGGCGCGGGGCCGCCGTGCAAGTGGACGAGGGAGAAGAACAGCTCGTCGCCCGGCAGGAAGACGTCGTGGGAGACGCCAACGAAGCCCATGTGGTCGCCGGGGCGGGTGGAGCGGATGGCCTGGGTCATGGACTCCTGGGTGCCGACCGCTTCGATGACGCTGTGCGCGCCGAGCCCGCCGGTCAGTTCCTTGATCCGGGCCACGCCATCGTCGCCGCGTTCGGTCGTGGTGACCTCGCTGCCGACCTCCTCGACGACGCCGACGTACTCGTGCCCCATCGGGGCCGGCCCGTCGAGCTTCTCCACGCCGCGGTAAGGCCACAGATCGGAGCCGCACACGCAGGCCGCCGTCACGCGGATGATTGCATCGGTGGGCTCGACGATCACCGGGTCCGGCCGCTGTTCGATACGGACGTCGCTGGGAGCGTGCAGTACTACGCCATGCATGTGGATCCCCTTCGGAATTCTGAAGTCTGGCTGGAGCGCGTCGTGCGCTGGTCTTTCGTCAACGACCTGTTTTCTGGGCACGAGCCCGGTCACCTCCGTTCTCGGAGAAGGCGGGCTTGTCCAGGGCCTTCCTTTGCCCGGTTGGCCGCGGACGCTCCCCGAGTGCTGTCCAGCCAACCGGCTTGTTCACGCGGGCGGGAGGTCGTGCTTATCGGGGGGACAACCTCGACCCCCTTTGCCGGCCAGCAGCTCCTTACAGTGGGAAAGGTGGACAACCGAGGTGAGATCCGTGACTTCCTCGCCAGCCGGCGCGCCAGGATCACCCCGCAGCAGGCCGGGCTGGCCCCAGGCCTGCGCCGCCGGGTGCCCGGCCTGCTGCGGGAGGAGGTCGCGGTCCTGGCCGGGGTGAGCACCGACTGGTACACCCGTCTGGAGAAGGGTCACATCACCGGCGTGTCCGAGGACGTCCTGAACGCCGTCGCCCGGGCGCTCCAGCTTGACGAGGCGGAGCGGGCGCACCTGTTCGACCTGGCCCACGCCGCGAGCGCTCGCCCCAGGACCCGGCGCCGGACCGGGAAGGTGCGTCCCGGGCTGCAACGGATACTGGATGCGATGACGGACGCTCCGGCGCTCATCCGCAAGGGCCGCATGGATCTGCCGGCTACCAACCGGCTGGGCCGCGCCATGTACTGGCCCGTCTTCCAGCAGCGGCGCCCGGGCCCGGCCAACATCGCGCGCTTCCAGTTCCTCGACCCTGGCGGCTCCGCCTTCTTCCCGCATTGGGACGTCGCGGCCGACACTTCGGTCGCGCTGCTGCCGTACCGAGGCCGGGCGTGACCCCTTCAACGCCGACCTGACCCAGCTGATCGGGGAGTTGTCCACCCGCAGCGACGACTGTGGCCCGGCACGACGTCCGTCTCCACCACGCGGGCACCAAGACCTTCCGCCACCCGGCCATCGGTGACCTCACCCTCGACTATGAGTCGATGGACCTACACGCCGACCCGGGGCTGAACCTGACCGTCTACACCGCGGCCCCGGACACCGCCGCCCACGATGCCCTGCGCCTGCTCGCCACCTGGGCCGCCACCCTTGAAGCCGCCTCCCACCTCCCGCCCGGGGACCAGCCGCACCACCAGGGCCGGTAACCTGGCCTGCCGGCAAGGACCCACGAGAGCGGCCTCCAGCGGATCGAGCGCCCGTGAGGACGGCCTCAGCCATGCGCCCAGTCACACGAAAATGCAGATCAGCAGCCGGCCATGAGCGTCTCGGCCGTCGCGGTCGATCACCTGAAGGGACCAGTTCCGTGCTACCGACGACCGTGCTCATCGGCTCGCTCGCGATGTTGCTCGCTCTCAGCGGGCGCCGCCACCGGCCCGGCCCCCCGCAGCCTCCTCACCGAGTTCTTCTGTATCGTCGCCCCGGCCAGCTGACGTCACGGAGACCCCGAACGTCGGCGCGGCCCGGACACCTTCAACCACCGCCTCCCTTCCCCGCCAGGTCGAAGGCAGCGTCGTGCGCTTCACCGCGCGCGGTGTCTCCGTGGACGTGGTCATCGGTGCCTACAACGCCACTACCCGCGACTTCCTGTCGATGCTCCCGCTGACCCTGTCCCTGGAGGAATTCAGCGGCACAAAATCCAAGGCGGCGACGTCACCGAGACCCTGATCGGCTGACCGCCTGGCCCTTCATCACAGCGCAGCTGCCGGGCATCCCTACCGGGGGCTGGAAAAGCATTGCATACACGTCGACGAATACTGGAGATAGCCTGATTGCGGATGCGCTCAAATCGGGTTATTAATCTTTTCCCGAGCAGGATTGCCATTGCCACAGAGGCTGGAAGCGCACGTATAGCAGCGCAAACTCATAGTCGGTCAATCGGTCCGGGTGCGGAGGCTCCGTGCCAGGGTGGGGATCATCACCGTCGCAGGGACGAGATGGAGCACGAGGAGGGCGGTGGTGGTGGCGGTGTTCGCCCCGGCGAGGAGGGGCGGGAGCAGCGAGATCGCGGTCAGCGACACCGCTGTCCACACGAATCGCTCGGCGGGGCGAGCGCTCCAACGAAGAAGAGCGACGGCAATGACGATGCCCACGACCGAGAAGAAGCCGGTCACCACGGCGAACCCGGACAACGGGATCGTCTCGCCACCGTCGGGGATTTCGAAGTCGACGCCGACGGCCTGGGCAAGCGCAGCGGCGAGGGTGGTGGCCACCATCGCTGCGAGCGTGGCGACGAAGCCGGTGCCGGCGAGCCGGCGGAGTCGGTGGGTGTGGCTGGTCTGACCCGATGCCGGGTCTGCGACGACCCCGGTGTCCTTCATGCGGTTCATGTCATCCTCCATCGTTCGTTGACTGGCGTAGGGGTGTGTTGACCGGCATGTGACGGTCCTGGCCCTGGGGGTGACGATGCGCACCCTCGCTGTGCGACGGCCGGGGTTTCGCAGGGCGCGGACGCCGGTGCCGCGGAGCCAGAACCCCGCGTCGCGTCCGAGGACCGGCCCGGGCTCGCCGTCGCGCAGCTCCAGCTGCACCCGCCCACGGGTGACGACGCAGAACGCGTCGCACCACTCGGCCTCGACCACCGCGACACGCGCGCCACCCCGCAGCGCGAGCGTGCGCACCCGGGCTACTCCGTGCCGTCCGCCGGCAGGCACTCCGGCAGCCCGAGCCGCGGGAACTGGTCGTCGTGGAACGTGACGATCTCGGTGATCGCCCCGCCAACGACGCGCAGGACGTCGATCGTCAGCGGCAGGTACGCGCCCTCCCGCTTCCGCCAGAGGTAGAAGGCGACGGCGGGCTGCCGGTTCACGGAGGTGGGGACGGCGCGCAGGTGCTTCAGGCCCTCGAAGCCGCTCTCGACCCAGTCGTTCACCACCGCGTCGCGGCCGACGTACAGGCCCGGCGTGGGCGGCATCGAGCAGCGGACGTCGTCCCGCAGCAGTGCGGCGAGCCCGACGACGTCCGTGGCCACGCTGGCATCGGTATAGCGGCGCACCAGCTCGCGCGTCCCGGCGTCCTCCTCGCCGCCGATCCAGTCCTGCCGCTCGGCGGGCAGGTGCTCCCGCATGCCGGCGCGGGCCCGCTGCAGCGCGCTGTTCACGGAGTTGACGGAGTCCCCGAGGAGCTCCGCGACGTCCTTCGCCGGCCAGCCGAGCACGTCCCGCAGGATCAGCACGGCCCGCGGGCGCGGCGCGAGGTGCTGGACTGCGACCAGGTACGCCAGCTCGATCGTCTCCCGCGCGACGGCGACGGCCTCCGGCTCGTCCGCGTCGCCCGCGGGCAGCTCATCGAGCAGCCGGTCCGGGTAGGGCTGCAGCCACAGCACCTCGCCGCCGGTCGCAGGCTCCGGACGGCACTTGGCGAGCAGGTCCAGGCAGGCGTTGGTGGCGATCCGGTACAGCCAGGCCCGGAACGTCGACCGCCCCTCGAAGGTCTCCCGCCGCCGCCAGGCACGGAGAAACGTCTCCTGCACGGTGTCCTCGGCGTCCTCGAACGACCCGAGCATCCGGTAGCAGTGCACGTGCAGCTCCCGCCGGTGCCGCTCCGCCAGCCCCGAGAACACCGGCTCGTCGACCTCGCCCAGACCGCTCACGCCCAGCTCCTCCAGCCGCGTGTCCGCACTCATCACATCATCCTTCCGCCTCGTCGTGTCCGGTCGTAGGTATGACGGGTGCGGGCGCGACAACTCATCACCAGGGTCGGTCGGCATGGCTGCTCCAGTGACGGATCCGGTGGCGGAGCACGCCGTGCGGTACGGCGAGAAAGGGCGCGGGTCTGCTGGAGTGGTCGCGGGTACGCGACCGCCTAGCGTGAGCCGGGGTCGCCCGGGTTCCCGATGACGCGGCGGCTATAGACGCTCGGGTTGACAAGCAGTGGTCCATCGCTGCTCAAGCTCATCGCCTCGGCCGCCGCGGTGGTGCCTGGACGCGACCGTCTTCTGCCTCAAGGGACGCGTCAGCGCCTACGCCATTTGCCGGTTGCCGGCTCTTCGTCAGGCACGGCTGGACCGCCACCACATAGGTGATGTGGCGCGGGAGGCCGGGGTCTCCGTGCCGACGGTCTAGTCATGTACGGCAAAGCCGGGCTGACGCTGTCTCCCGATCATGTTGAGCAGTGGTGGGCCGAAACGCCGGTCCGGAAATTGCTGAAATGAACTCTGGCGTCCTCGGGCATGGCGTCGCCGGGCTGACTGTGGCCGCTCCCGGCACTCTGACGCGCTCGCTCAAGGCGAGTGAAGCGACGGCCGCTGGAGGCGGACAACCGTGTGGTACGGCATCGTCTCCCTTGCTGGTGCCGCTCGCACTTTTCGTCGTGGGCATTGCGCTGAGCGGGGAGGGTGACCTCTACAACGTCTACGACGAGGCCATCACAGCCGCCGACGCCCTGTTCGTGATCTGGCTGGCCTGATCCGCTCACGCACCGATTCCTTCTGCTGCCCCGTCAGCGAGAAGAGCTCCGGACGGCGTACGACGTCGACGCCGCCCTCCATCGCATGTCTGCTTCCCATCGGTACTCCTCTCCCCATCTGATCTCCTCGTCCCATCAGTCCTCCATGTCCTTGACGAAGTAGGCGTTGTCTTCGCGCCGGTGCCCATCCCCCATCCCGACCTTTGAGTGGTCGGCGACGAACTCGATCTGCTCGATCCGCTTGGCCATCGTGAAGCCCACCTGGCCAAACTCGCCGAGAACCGGGGACGGCGGCGGGCCCCGCCTCTGCGTCCGGGCGCGGGCGTCGGTCAGGACGAGGCCGCGGAGATCAGCAAGTGGTGGGCAGGCCCCTTCGTCTTTGAACCAATCCGGAGGAGGAACTGGACGCGGCGTGATCTGCGCTTGGTGGGAGACGTGAGAGGTTCATCACGAGCGCTTCGGCGTCCGAACGCCGGCAGGGCTCGCCGCTGACAAGACCGCCCTGGTGGTTTATCGGCGAATCGCTCCCGGCTTCGTTCTCTCGCCTCCGCGATGCAAGAGAGCGAAGCCACCCCTTACACAGGGTGAGTTCCGGTGGGTGCCATCTCGGGGGAAAAGGCACCTCACCGGGCTTTGGCCGGCCGACTAAAAAAGGGGAAAGACCAAGTAAGCCGGAAAGGGGCACACCGCAGGTCATCCCCGAAGGGGTGGGGCGGGCGGACTCGTGGTAGGCGTGAACGCAGGCTTGCCGGTAAGAGAGGCGAGATCAATCCGCTGAGCCGCCTGATGAGCAGCTGTCGCAGGGCGCAGAGGGTGGGGGTACAGAAGCGCGCGGTAAGCCCCGTTCGGTTACCGGCAGGTGGCCCGGTAGGGCGCGTCCGATGGGCACTGGTGCGGGGCGGGTGTATGAGCTTGGGCCGGTTACGCTCGGGCAGGGGCCTGACAGCGACAGGACCTGCCACAGCCACGCCTCGATGACTGACCAGGCGGCCGGTGGCGCGGGCATCGCATCGCGTTGGGACACACCCCAACGATCGGGAGTGGTCCCCCTGGTGGCATGCCGTGCCTCGCGCTGGGGTCGAAGCCTGGCCGATCTTTTCGCCGGGCCGTACCTGGTCGAGGTGGCCATGACGTTCTCGGAGGGAAAGTGTCACGCGGCCGTTGCCTGCTTACCGTTGTTTGGAGCACCGCGGGTACCGCCCGGGGCGGGGAATGCGTGCGATATACCGTACTTCGTCCGCAGAGGTGATCACTGGGGGGATCAGTGGCCCTGCTTGCCCAGGCGGTGGCGCATCTCGGCGAGTTCGGCGTTGAGCCGCTGGACCTCCTGCTCGAGCTGCAGGATGCGGCGGATCGCGTTCAGTGTCATTCCCTCGCTGGCGAGCGCGGTGACGTACTGCACCTGGCCGATGTCGTGGCGGGAGTAGCGTCGCTGCCCCCCGGGCGAGCGATGAGGGCGCACGACCTCGAACTCGTCCAGGCGCCGTAGGAACGCCTGCTGCACCTGGAGCATGGCGGCAACCTGGCCGACCGAGTACAGCGGTGCGTGCTCATCGTCGATAGGCAGGGGGAACATCGACACCTCTCCATCACGCCGGCGGGCCGGTGCCGACAAGGGCACCGGCCCACCCGTTCTTGGCCGGGACCCGCCTCAAAGGGGGATCCCCTTTGCCGGCATCGTCAGCGACTGATCGCCTTCGCGCCGGAGCCGCGTACTTCGATCTTGCGTGCCTTGGCCTTGTCCGTCACCGGGATGCGCAGGGTCAAGACGCCGTTGTCGTAGTCGGCCTGGATCCGTTCGCTGTCCAGATACTCCGACAGGTAGACGCGGCGCATGAACTGGCCCGTCACGCGTTCCCTGACGAACAGCCGGTCGTCGTCGGCGAGCTCCTCCTCACGGCGCGCGCCGACGCTCAGCACGCCGCGGTCGACGGTGACCTCGATGCTGGCCGGGTCGATGCCGGGCAGGTCGAACCGCAGGACCACCTCGTCGGCGCGGCGGATGCCGTCCATCGGCATCACCGCCTGGCCGCCCTCTGTCGCGCCGAAGACCGAACGGGTAAGCCGGTCGAACTGGCGCTCGAACTCCTGCACGAACGGGTCGATCGATGTGAGAAGCATGGCGTAACCTCCTCCATGATGTGATCCACCGTAGAAGAAAGCTCCTACTCCACTTATAAGTTACTTGGGCGTGGATTGCAAGACCGCTCGTGTCGCCGTAGGAGTCACCCATCGGTGGGTGGCTCTGTGACCGCCACCTGGGCCGGGCGCAGGAGGCAGCCCCCGACCTGGTAGCCGGGGGCCAAGATCTCGCTGCACGTCGTGCGGTCGACCTCGGGGGAGTATGCGTGGCAGAGCGCCTCATGGCGTGTGGGGTCGAACGGCTCGCCGACCTCGCCGAAGGAGCGCAGGCCCAAAGCGGCCAGCTCGGCCTCCAGCTCCTCGGCGACCTGCTGGAAGCCGCCGTGGACCTGGCCGAGTTCGCGGGCCCGGTCGACGGCGTCGAGGACGGGCAGCAGGGCGCGCAGCACGTTCGACACGGCGATCTCGCGGAGGGCCAGACGGTCACGCCGGACCCGCTTGCGGTAGTTGTCGTATTCGGCTTTGACCCGCTGCAGGTCCGCGGTGCGTTCGGCGAGTTCCGCCCGCAGCTGCGCTGCCTCATCGGCCGCGGGCGGCCGATCGGGCGCGCCCTGGGGCCCGGTGGATGTCCCGCTGTCCGGCGGCGGGGCGCCAGCCAGGATCTCGTTCTCCCCGGTCCCGGCAGGCAGCGGCGGCAGGCCGGTGCGCGACCGACCTTCGCCCCGGGAACCATCGCTTTGGGAATCGGACCGGCCGCTCATCGTGTGCCTCCCTGCCGCTTGTCCTCATCGACGATCTCGGCCTCCACGACCTCCTCTTCCTCGGCGGTTCCCCGCTGGTCACCGGCAGCCGCGCCGGCCGGGCTCGCACCGGACGCGGCGCCGGGTGCCTGGGCGTAGATCGCCTGACCCACCTTCTGCGCGGCCAGGGCGGCCTTGTCGGCGGCCTGACGGATGGCGGTGACGTCCTCGCTCTTCAGCTTCTCCTTGAGGTCGGCGAGTGCGGCTTCCACCTCGGACTTCACGTCCGCCGGCACCTTGTCGGGGTAGTCCCGCAGCATCTTTTCCGTCGTGAAGACGAGCGATTCGGCGTTGTTGCGGGTCTCGGCCGCCTCGCGCCTGCGGCGGTCCTCCTCAGCGTGCTGTTCGGCATCACGCACCATCCGGTCGATGTCCTCCTTGGCCAGGGCCGAGCCGCCGGTGATGGCGATCGACTGCTCCCTGCCGGTGCCGAGATCTTTCGCCGAGACGTGCATGATGCCGTTGGCGTCGATGTCGAAGGTGACCTCGATCTGCGGGATGCCGCGCGGGGCCGGGGGCAGGCCGGTCAGCTCGAACATGCCGAGCTTCTTGTTGTAGGCGGCGATCTCGCGTTCGCCCTGGTACACCTGGATGGTCACGGACGGCTGATTGTCCTCCGCGGTGGTGAACACCTCTGAGCGCTTGGTCGGGATCGTGGTGTTCCGCTCGATCAGCCGGGTCATGATGCCGCCCTTGGTCTCGATGCCGAGTGACAGCGGGGTGACGTCCAGCAGCAGGACGTCCTTGACCTCGCCCTTGAGTACCCCGGCCTGCAGCGCGGCACCGACCGCGACCACTTCATCGGGGTTGACGCCCTTGTGCGGCTCCTTGCCGCCGGTCAACTGCCGGACCAGGTCGGCCACGGCGGGCATCCGGGTCGAGCCGCCGACCAGGATCACATGGTCGATGTCGGAGACCTTGATCCCGGCATCCTTGACCGCCTGATGGAAAGGTCCCATGCAGCGGTCCAGCAGATCCTGGGTCAGCTGCTGGAACTGCACGCGGGTCAGCTTCTCGTCCAGGTGCAGCGGGCCCTCCGACGAGGCCGTGATGTAGGGCAGGTTGACCGTGGTCTCCGACGCGGACGACAGTTCGATCTTGGCCCGCTCAGTGGCCTCACGCAGCCGCTGCATCGCCATCTTGTCCTTCGACAGGTCCACCCCGTAGCCGTTCTTGAACTGAGTGACCAGGTGGTCGACGAGCCGCTGGTCCCAGTCGTCCCCGCCCAGGTGGGTGTCGCCGGCGGTGGCCTTCACCTCCACCACGCCCTCGCCGATCTCCAGCAGCGACACATCGAACGTCCCGCCGCCCAGGTCGAAGACCAAGATGGTCTGGTCGTTCTCCTTGTCCAGGCCGTACGCCAGAGCCGCGGCCGTCGGCTCGTTGATGATCCGCAGCACCTTCAACCCGGCGATCTCCCCCGCCTCCTTGGTCGCCGTGCGCTGGGCATCGTCGAAGTAAGCCGGCACCGTGATGACCGCATCGGTGACCTGCTCCCCGAGGTAGGCCTCGGCGTCGCGCTTCAGCTTCTGCAGCACCCGGGCGGAGATCTCCTGCGCGGTGTACCGCTTGCCATCCACGCTCCCCAGCTCCGGGAAGCGCCAGTTCACCTCGCCCATGTGGCGTTTGACCGACCGCGCGGTGCGCTCCACATTGGTCACCGCCTGCCGCTTGGCGACCTCGCCGACCAGCACCTCGCCGCTCTTGGCGAACGCCACCACCGAGGGGGTCGTCCGCGAGCCCTCGGTGTTGGTGACGACGGTCGGCTCGCCGCCTTCCAGCACGCACACGACCGAGTTCGTCGTGCCCAAGTCGATACCGACCGCTCGTGCCATCTCGGGCCTCCTTCCTATGGCGAGGGCCCACCTGCTCACAGCGGCACCGGCCGACGGGTACGCTCAGCCGCCGGCGCCACACCGGCACCGTGTCATGACCCCGCCGCAGGGCAGCACGGTGCGCGTCGCCCGGGCACCGCACTCACCTCCTGCATGACCCTCGTCAGCCAATGATCTGCAGGTATGCGCGGAACCTCCTCTTTGACTTGTATAAAATCTCTTAGGAGGCTTGTCAAGATGCCCGGATTGTGTTATCCGGCTGTTGAGTGCAGGTCATGAGAAGGAGCCCCTTCACATCGGAAGGAGCGTGATCGGCGATGCTGACGCGCGCTGAGTCTTTCCGCGAACGGAACCTACTCACCCCGGCCTCCTTCGCCCGCCCGGCCGTGATGATGGCGCCCCCGGCGCGCAGACAGCGTCATGGCCCAATTCGACCTGCCTGCCATCGGCGGCGGCCGCATCGATCTGACCGCCGACCAGACCTGGGCCAACACGATCGATACCGTCGCAGCGCCGAGCAGCCCACGCAGGTCACCGGTCAGCTATCGGCCATCAGGGCCTGAGAGGCGCCTGCCTTGAGGAATCGGTCGTCACTGCCTGGCTTGATCGAGGCCTTCCCGAACGACAAGACACGGGGGAAAAACACCACCGGAGGCACGACATGATCACTGAATTGGCCGTGGAGCGTGTCGCGTTCGCCTGCGGGCACTGCTGGCACCGGTGGAGCCTGGACTATGACGTTCAGCACTACCAGGATGAACACGGGGAGGACTGGGAGTACTTCTCCCGTGACGGAATCGGCGTGGCCTCCCCCTACACTCCCGACGGTGCACCACCCTGCCCGCACTGCGGCCGCCGCTGGCTGGGCCAGCTCTTGGCCCGCCGGCCGATACCCCTGCCACCCGGCATTGCGGAGGCACCGCGACGCAAAGTCACGGGCATGGCCGACGACCGGCCCGAACGGCACCACGCCCCGCTGCTCAGCGCCGCCGCTCACCAGCAACCTGAACACCCCGAGACCGCACCCGACCAGCCCGGCGACCGGCCGCCCTGATCGCCAAGCGGCGCAGCCGGGGGCCGCAAGGTCAGGTGTCCGCAGGCGGGCACGGCCACCAGTCATGCCCGCCGGCTTGATGCCAGATCGGGCACAACGGTCGGGTTGCCCGGCACGGCGTGGGCCACGCTCGTGATCGCCACGACGCGGCCATCCCGGCACCGGCACAAAGGCCAGCGCCGCCAGGACGCCGCCGAAGGAGCCCCGCTCGGCTCGCACCGACGTCGGCCGGGCCTCCAGGGGCAGCTCTACAGCGCACCGCCATCTGATCTGCGCAGTTGCCTGATCGGGCGGAACACGATCGGCGGAACCTTCGAGACAAGGTCAAGGACCCGCTTCGCCCGACGCGGGGCTGCCCGCGTCCGGTTCGCTGATGGCTGAACAGGATTCGGCAGCGGCGCGCCGCTGCCTCGCCCGTGCGACATGGCGGCGCTGCGGGTCACCGTCTCCGCATTGGTGGCCTGGAGGATGACGTGCGCGACCAGGTCCGGCCAGTCACGCATCGGGACATGCCCACATCCGGGCAGCCACAGCATGTGCGCTGCGGGGATCAGGGCGGTCACCCGCGCGGCCTGTCGAACGGAAAGAAGACGGTCTCGGGTACCCCAGGCGATGGTCACCGGGACGTCGGGGATGTCACCGGTAAACAGATCAGAGGCGCGACCGGCGCGGAGCGTGGCATCGAACCCCGCCGATTGGCGCAGCGTCCGCAGGCTCGCGGCCACAGCTTCGGGCACAAACAGCTCGGGACGCCCATACAGCGTGCCGACCACAGCCGCGCGGGCCAGGGAGGTCTGGGACAGCCGCGTTAGGATCGGCTCCGGCAGTCGCGCGATCTGCCGGGCTGCGGCCAGCACGGCGAAGACGTACCGGCGTTCGCGCTCGTCCCAGAATCCGGCAGGTGCGAGCGCGGTCACGCTGCGGACCAGACCGGTCTGGGCCAGCCGAAGCGCGATCAGCCCGCCCAAGGAGTGTCCGACCACGTGTGGCCGCTCGAGCCCCAGCTCGGTGAACACCGCACCGAAGCCGGCCACGACCGTGTGCAGATCACGAGGCCAGGTCGTCCGCAGGTCCGGAGACTGCCCGAACCCGGGCAGGTCCGCGATCACCTCACGGTCGGTGACCAGCAGTCTGGTCACCGGGTCCCATACCTGCCGATGTGACCCGATGCCGTGCAGCAGGACCACCGGCTCGCCCGTTCCGGACCGCTCATAGGCCACCGTCATCGGGGCGAGACCCGTTGGACACCCCTCTACGAACCCGGCCCGAACAGCAGACGGAATCCTCCCGTCACCGTCCTGCATGACCTGCGCGGACGGGGCCGACACTGCCGGCCTGCTCGCCCAGACACGGATCCGTGCTGCCATCGTCCCTACCCTGAGCACCACACCACCTCCCAGCCGAGGAGACAAAACCTCACCGCGGACAAAGGCATGACGTTCCCCATCATCGACCGATGGGACTCCCTCCTTTCTTCGTCTCGCTCATGGCTCGCCACCGCCTTTCTGGCCGATCCTTCGCATAACAACACACCCCGGGTGTCGGGCCATTGCCGCGGCTTGGCAGGCAGATCGCGCGGCGATTGCCGGCTCGCTCTAAACACAACGGGGAAGGCCCGACCACGTGCGGTTGGTCAAGCCCCAACTCGGTGAATGCCTCGCCGAACCCGGCCACCACCGTGAGTAGATCGCGAAGAAGGGATGACGGTAAATTAGGACAGCTCCCGAATCCGGTGCAGGTCCGTCGCGATCACCTCACGGTCGGCGACTGGATCCTCTTACTTCAGCCGGGCCTCGATCGCCTTGATGACCCTCGGCCGGAGTTCGGCGGCTCGGATCACCGCGTCGACCGAGCCGACTGCGACCGCACGCTCGATGTTGTGTACCCGGTCGAACTCTCCGGCCACCTCACCGAGTTTCTCCGCCCGGACCGCGGCGCGCAGTTCGTCCAGATCGGCACTCAATGTGGCCCGATCGACACCGGTAGTGGCCGCGATCCGGGCTTCAAGGTCCCGCACCCGCGGGTCAGCTGCGGTCCGGGCGGCGACCTCGCCGGAGAACACCACTGCCGCGGCGGGGGCGCCGCCGAGTACTGAGGCGAAGGAGCCCTCCAAGGCCAGCACGGTCATGTTCGGATTCAGCGCCTTGGAGAACACCACGAACGCACCGCCGTGGTACCGCGAGATCACACAGAACACGATCGGCCCACGGAAGTTCACGATCGCCCGGCCGATCTCCGCGCCGTACTCCAGTTGCAGCTTCCTCATCGACTCCGGCGAGCCGTCGAAGCCCGACAGGTTCGCCAGTACCACCAGGGGCCGGTTGCCGCTGGCCGCGTTGATCGCCCGCGCGGCCTTCTTCGAGGACTGTGGGAACAGCGTGCCTGCGGTATACGTATCCGGGCCGTCGGTGGGCGGGAATCCACGCCGCGGCACCGACCGGGACTCGATGCCCAACAGGCACACCGGGATGCCGCCGACGTGTGCGTCCTGCACTACTGCGGTGTCCGCGTCTGACATGCCCGCCCAGCGTTCCAGCACCGGGTGGTCCTGGTCGGACAGCGCCCGCATCACCGTCCGGATATCGAACGGTTTCTTGCGGTCCGGGTTGGCCTCGGCGGAGAAGATCTCGCCCACTCGGGTAAAGCCGCTGTCGGCCAGCACATGCGGGAAGTCTGAGATGTCCCGGTCGATGGGGTCGGTCGTCTTGGCCCGCCGCGGCGCATTCTCGCCGGGCGCGACGTAGGTGTGGTCGTAGTGCGACATCAGCACGTCCCGGGCGGCGGCCAGGTTCGGCGCCCAGTACTGCGCCTGCCCGTTCGGGCCCATCACCCGGTCGTAGCCGCCGATGCCGAAGTTGTCCTCGGCCGATACGCCGCCGGAGAAGTCGAGCGACTGCTTGCCGGTGAGTACCATCGCCGAGTCCGGCGTCATCACCAGGATGCCCTTGGTGTGCATGAGCATGGTCGCCTCGGCGTTCCAGTACGGCTGCGCGCCGACGTTGATGCCCGCGACCACGACGTTGATCTCGCCGCCGTCTTGGGTGAACTCGACGATCCGCTTGAGCGCGGCGGCCACCCAGTCCATGTTCTCCGTGCCTGACTCCATGGAGATCCGGGCGCCGGCGGACAGCGCGTACCACTCCAACGGCACCCGCAGCCGTTCGGCCAGGTCCAGCGCGGCGATCACTCGGCGGCATTCCGGTTCGGACAGCGCGCCGAGCGACTTCGTCGGGTCGCCGAGCAGCACGACCCTGGTGACGCCCTGCGGGTGTAGCGGGGTCGGCGTGGTGACCACGCCCGCGACGATCGCCGCGCTGTTGCGCCCCTTCGGCCGGTCAACCGGCACCAGCGCGTGGCCGTCGAGATCGTGCTCGACGAAGTCGCCGAGCAGCTTGGTCAACTCGTACGGGTACACGGTGTTGCGGCTGCTCGCGCGCAGCACCTTCTGCCGGTAGTCGTCGATCGGCTCGACTGGCTCGTCGGACGGCTCGCTGATGGTCAGCTCGCTGCCGCCGGTGGCGTCGAAGGAGATGCGCATGGCGGTCTTGGTGAGCTTGCCGGTCTCGCCGCGCTGCCGCCCGATGAACAAGATTTCCTCTAGCCCGGCGCCCGTGGTGGTCGGCAACACCGGCTTGGCGAGCACGTCCAGCTCCGCGCGAGTGATATCGCTGGGAGGCCAGACGTAGACCACGATGCGGTTGGTGGGGAACCGGGTCGCTGAGGGCCGCCGAGACTGGGCCCGGCGGATGGAGTCCAGGCAGGTGGCCAGGGCGTCCTCGGCGGTGGGCAAGGCGACCAGGCGGCCGTCGTGCTCCCGCAGTGCCACCAGGTCTCGGACCTGCGTGAACGCCACCAGACGGTCGTCGGCAGGGTTCTCCTTTGCGATGCAGCGGAACAGGTACACCTCCTCGTCGGAGGAGGGCAGGCGGGTGAGGTCGAACTTGCGCAGCCGCTCCATCTGCATCCGCTGGGCGATGTACGGGTGCAGGCCGCGGATCAGCCGCTCCTCCACCATTCCGGTAACCGAGGGGCGGAAGGTGAAGTGGTGGTGCATGACCGCGCCACCACGGCCGGCGACGGTCAGGGTGAGCCTGCGAACCTGCGGGGGCAGCGGGTGCACGCTGACCACCTTGCCCAGTTCGGCGGCCGCGTCGGCGGAGTCCTCCGGCTGGTTGTCCCAGGCCAGGTAGATGTCGGAGTCCAGGGCGTCCTCACCAGCCGCCAGTTCGGCCAGGCCGCGCAGAGCGTCGCCCAGGGCATGGAAGCCGACGGCGGTGGACACCACGGTGAAGTCGGTGCGCTCGGCGACCACGAAGGTGCAGCCGGCGTTCTTGCGGGTGTGGACGCCGACGAGGCGCTTGTTGCCGTAGTACCGCCGGGTCAGCACCTCCAGCATGATGGTGTTGTCCAGCTCCTTGTGGACGAGGCGCTGGCCGAGCAGCCGGACCAAGGGCTCGGTGGTCCGCACCAGCTCGGCGATCCGCTCGGCGCGGTCCGCGGCGTCTGGGTTCGCGTCCAAGTAGCGCAGCTGCTTTCGGACATCGGCGTAGACGCGGGCCCGGTTGCGGCGCAGCAGCGGCTGGCTGAGCCAGGCGAACACCACGCCACGCGCTAGGTTGGATACCACTGGGAAGCGCAGCTGGGTGGCGGCCACCAGGCGTTCCAGGGCCAGGCCGACGGGTTCGCGTAGCGTGGCGTCCGGCGGCGATTCGCGCAGCCAGGCCCGCAGCAGGGTAGTGATGACATCGGCGTCACTGGCCGCCCGCTGCTGGGCCAGAAAGAGCCGGAACACCGCAGCTTCCAGCTCTGGGGTGCGCTCCAAGTCATTGATGCCGTAGTGGCCGAGCGCCTTGGCCAGCTTGGCCTGAAATGTTTCCGGCAGCCCGGCGCGTTCCACCTCGAGACTCTGCAGGTAGGTGTGGAAGTACTCGCGAGCGCTGTGCACGTGGCTTTCGCCGCTGACCTCCTCAGCGGGTGGGCGGTTACGGCTCAGCTCGGCGAGGTCAGAGAACACGTTCAGCAGGCACAGTTCCGCCGTGAGGAAGCGGTGCCCATCCGCGGTGGCGGCCTGCCGCGCGGCGAGGTAGTCCTCTAGCACCCTGCCTTCGTCGTGCGGGTCCACGTCGAAACCAAGCAGCAGGCTGCGCAGATCCTCCAGGCCACGCTGGGCGCGGTCACGGGCCGGGATCTCCTTCGGTACGGCGGGGAGGTCCAGTTCCACCTGCTCGGCGGTCTCGGCATCCTCGGCCTCGTCCTCGGCCAGGGGCTCCAGCCGCAGCAGCGGAGACCCACTCTCTATCTGGCTACCCACGGTGACCAGACATTCCTTGAGCCGGGCCTTGAACGGCGCACGCAGCACCGTCTCCATCTTCATGCTCTCCAGCACCAGCACTGGTGCCCCGGCCTCCACCTCGGCCCCGGCCTCCACCAAAGTGGCGATGACCAGCGCCGGGGCGGGGGAGCGGACCACGCCGCCTTCATCTCGGCTGACCCGGTGGGCGACGCCGTCCACCTCCACCAGGTGCATGGCACCGTGGGTGCCGGTGAGCAGCCGGTACCGGGCTCCGTTGACCACGATCTGCCCGGTGTGCCGGTCGATCCGGTTCAGTTCGACATCGGCCGTACGGACGCCCTCCCCCGACTCAAAGCCGACGCGAAACCGGTGCGCGCCGACCCGGGCGACCCACACCCGGTAGCCGACGCCACGCAGCTTGAGTTCCAGCTGACGGCCACGCTCATGCTGCACCTGCGGGCGACCGCCGAAGGCCGTGGACAGCAGCCGCTGCTGTTCAACGCGTTCTTCTTCCTCGTACGCCGCGATGGCGGCGGCGGCCAAGGCAACGGCGGAATGCCGGTGAGACACGAGCCGTCCCGCGCCGCGAACCCGGTCGATCCAGCCGGTGTCAGCGCTTGCATCGATGACTTCGGGCTGGCCGAGGAGGTCGAGCACGAAACTCTTGTTGGTCGCGCCACCGTCGATGATCACCATGAGCCCGGCGCAACCGGCCCAGAGCCTCGGTACGGTCCCGGCCATGGGCGATGATCTTCGCGATCATCGAGTCGAAGTCGGCGGGGATGGTGTCGCCTTCACCCACCCCGGTGTCCACCCGGATGCCGGGTCCGGCCGGCAACTCCAGCCGCGCGATGCGGCCTGGGGCGGGCGCGAAGTCCCGGTCGGGATCCTCGGCGTTGAGCCGGGCCTCGATGGCATGCCCACGCTCCACCGGCGGCTCCCCCAACAGCCGGTTCCCGGACGCCACCCATAGCTGGGCTTTGACCAGGTCGAACCCCGCGGTGCACTCGGTGACCGGGTGCTCGACCTGCAGCCGCGTGTTGACTTCCAGGAAAGAGAACAGCTGTTCGCCAGGGTGGTACAGGAACTCGACAGTGGCGGCACCGCAGTAGCCGACCGCGATGGCCAGCCGCTCGGCAGAGGCTTTGAGCTCGGCGCTCTGCGCGGCGCCGAGCACCGGAGAGGCCGACTCTTCGATGATCTTCTGATTGCGCCGCTGCACCGAACAGTCCCGGACACCCAGCGCCCACGCCGTTCCCTGGCCATCGGCGATCACCTGCACCTCAACGTGGCGGGCGCCGGTGACCAGGCGCTCCAGGAACACGACGCCACTGCCGAACGCCCGCGCGGCCTCCTGGCCGGTGCGCTCGTAGGCGTCGACCAACTCACCCTCACTGGTGATCACACGGATACCCCGCCCACCGCCACCCGCCGTGGCCTTCAGCATCAGCGGGTAGCCGATCTCAGCCGCAGCAGCCAAAGCAGCGTCCAGAGACTCCACCGCTCCGCGACTCCACGGCGCGACGGGCACCCCGGCCTTCTCCGCGATCAGCTTCGCACCGATCTTGTCACCGAGTTCGCGCATGGCCTCGGCACTGGGGCCGATGAAAGTAACCCCAACCTCCTGACACAGTTCCGCGAACGCCGGGTCTTCAGCGACGAAACCCCAACCGACCCAGGCAGCGTCCGCACCGGTCTTCACCAGAGCACCCTTAAGCACCTTTAGGTCGAGGTACGGGCGGGCCGACGCGGAACCCAGGCTGTAGGCGATGTCAGCCTCAGGCACGAACATGGCAGTGCGGTCGACATCGGTGTACAGGGCGACGGTCTCGATCCGTGCCCCGGTCTCTGCGGCGATGTCCCGTACGGCGTGAATGAGCCGCATAGCGGCCTCACCGCGGTTGACGATGGCAATACGACTGAACACCCGACCGAACCCCTCTCTCCAAGGTGCAAATTGATGGCGGCGAACCAGGCGGTTCGTCTTTGCGGTGAAGTGGTGACTGGTCTGACTGTAGTGGACTGTGATCTACTCTGAGGGTAGCGACTACACCGAGGTTGGTAATCGGCTGACTTTCTTGCGGCGTCGGATCGGCTATGCGATTGCATGTTCGATCGTCACAGTAGTGCTTAATAAGCCGCGCCTATCTCGGATTCGAAGGCGTGAATTGTTCCGGTCGAGACAGTGATCAGCTCTCGATCAGGGCTGGACTCATTATCAATGATGCCGCAGCGAGAATTCGGGCCTTGGTAGTCAGAGGGGGACGCCCGGGCGCTGACGTTACCGCGATAGTTTCGATCATGGGATGCGGTGGGGTGAGCTCAGAGAGTGGCCAGTCGTATGGCCAATGCTTGGCCAGTGGTTCGCCACTTATGACTGGTCATGATCGTAGCAGTATCGCCGCTGGTCAACGGTTTGTGCTGCGGCCTCTCGCCGGCCCGACTCTATAGGGAAACTCCCTAGGGAACCTCCCTGATCGAAGGGCTGCGAGAGAGGCGTGCTCGCGATTTTCAATGACTCCAGATTATTGAATTTCATTCGGTGTTACTTCTCTGGCTTATTTCGTTTCCTAGCCCGCCGGCTTGAAGGTGAGCCACTGTCCATTTTGCCTCTTTTGTTTGGCTCTTGTTCACGCCTCTTGCTCCTTTCTCTATGGCTCATCCTCGCCTCTTGGCCAGGGAAAACATCGTAAAGGCGTGCGGGATGTTGTTGTGTTGGTCTCTGTTCTGCGGTTCAATTGAATTGCGAAAGAGAAACGGTGCCGCTCATTCGCGGCCCTGAAGATCGGAGATCGAAAGATGTCGAATGGAGCTCCCGGTAAGTGCGTCCCCTCCAACGTTCCGGGCGAGAAGCTCACGCCGGAAGACATGGCGCGAGTGACGCCGAACGATTGGGCGGAGATTCAGAGGCTCGCACGCGGCTACTGCCGGACGGTCGACGCCACGAGGTCACGGAAGCGCATGGACGGAAGCGCGACCATCGTCAAGGAAGGGCACGCTCCGTACGGCACGGATGACGTGTCAGACGACGTCACGCAAGACGCCGTTCTTCTGTTCGCGCAGCGTCTGCGGGACATCATCGCGTCGTGTGAGAGGGCACCCGAAAGCACGGTCGACATGCCCGCGTGGATCTACGTTCGGCGGGACGGTGGCGAGATGACCATTACGCGGACCACGTTGCAGCGGTGGGCGGTCAGGGATGCCGCCGCGCGTAACGGCTACAGGATCGATGTTCCGGCGGATCAGATCGACGCCACACCCGGGGCTCAGCTCATGCGCGGCGTTCCGCGCGCGGAGACGGTCACGGGGGCCGCTGTGGCGTTCTGCGTCGCCCAGAACAGCGCGGCCATCTTCCGTCAGGCGTTCGGCGACGGTCGCGACTTTCCGATCATTTCCGACGTCATGGAAACGGCGTCTCAGGCTGATGATCTGGGGCGCGCGGGGATCCTGAGCGCCATTGCTCAGGCGCGCTACGGCGGCACGTACGGCTCTCGCCGGAACGTGATCAGGGTGCGTGACGCCGGTCGGGCGGAGTGGCGGGAACTGTCGGAGCGTCTTGACGACGTCAGGAGCACGATAGCTCACGTCGGCACCCACAGTACAGAGGACTGACAAAAGCTTACGAAAGGGCTCTAGGAAGCGTTCTAGGGCCCTTTCTCGTGCCCGCAAGAATGCGCCATCACTCCACCTGAGACGAAAAAGAATCTTGATAGGGGCGGACGTTTGGACCGCTACGATCCCCGTATTTAGATGAGAGCGGAATCCGCCGGTGCGCGTCTGACGCGTCCGACGTGATGCCCGCTCTCACATGCCGTTCAGAAGCGCTAGTTGCTGCGCTTTAGGAACGGTTACGGTGGCCGGAGCGGCGACCGTCGGCGCGACACGGCAACGCTGAAAAGCGTTTCCATCTGCGGACGGTCGGGCGGTTCCGGTCACCGTATTTAAGTGAGAGCGAAAATCGCCGGTACGCGTGTCACGCGTATCGGCGAGATGCCCGCTCTGACGTGCTGTTCTGCGGCGCATGTTGCTGCATCGCGGAACGGCTAGGGGGCTGGAACGGTCGACTGTCCGAATGTCGCGCGGTGACGTTGAAAAATGTTGCCGCGTGCGGACGGTCGGGTCGTTCGGGTCCCCGTATTTAAGTGAGAGCGGAATCCGCCGGTACGCGTCTCACCCGTACCGCGTGATACCCGCTCTCACACGCTGTTCTACGATGTGAATTATCACACCGCAGAACGGCGACCGGTGGCCGGAACGGGCAAACCGTCGAAGTGCGGCGCGCGCGGCAATGCTGCGGAAATTGTTGCCGCGTGCGGACGGTCGGGCCGTTCCGGCCACCGTATTTAAATGAGAGCAATTCGCGCCGGTGCGAGCGTCGGTTAAACCACGCTTCGCCGAACGCGCGGAACGTTGCTGTCGTGATTCCCGCGCATCCGTACGGACGTAGGCCGCCCGAACGGGCACCCGTACGAAAGGGAAAGTGATCCTGTGGAGGTGAATGCTGCCGGCCCGCCCGGTTGGACTGTGGGAGATCTGACGGTCTCCAGCGGTGGCCGGGTGATGCGGGTGATCGCGTTGGGCGAGGTTCGCCCGGATGCCGCGACTCTGGTGTGCGCAGCCGATCCCGGCGGTGCACGTGAGTATGTGGCGACGCTGGCGCTCACGCCGATGCCCACGGGCGCCGAGGTGATCACTTGTCTCGGCTGCCTGGCCAGCACCCATCTGTGGATCGACGCCACGCACACCAACCGGACCTCCGGGGCGCGCGTGCGGCTGATCCGCTGCTCACGCTGCTTCATCTCGGCCCTGGATTTCCAGGACTGCGAGATCCACGCGGTCAGCTCGACCGTACGACCGCATCATCTGGCCCGCCGTCGCCCCTGGTGACGGCCGCCATTCCATTCCATCTTTCCGAGTCTCTTTGGAGTCGCCATGGCGATGACGCATGCCCCGACGCATGCCCTGACCCTGCCGCCCGGGTGGATCATCAGCTCCCGGCTGGTGCCCGCGTGGCAGATCGACGCCGATCACCTGCTGGAGCTGGAGGCCGCGGGGCGGACCGATGAGGGCCGGATCCGCTGGCGGTACCGGCTGTCGCGGCGCCGCCGTACGATCTTCACCGCCTCCGACGTCTGCTCGGGCGTCGGCGCGGTCCTCACGCCCGATGAGCTGATCAACGCCGCACGGACGGTCCTGCGCTTCCTGACCGTGCAACCGGGTGACACCGACGCCGACTATTTCGACTCCTACACGGCGGCTCAGCGGGAGTGGAGCGAACAGTACGCCGAGGAACTGTCGATCTACGCCATGGATG
Organism: Sphaerimonospora mesophila; assembly: GCF_001417795.1. Classification (NCBI taxonomy): domain Bacteria; kingdom Bacillati; phylum Actinomycetota; class Actinomycetes; order Streptosporangiales; family Streptosporangiaceae; genus Sphaerimonospora; species Sphaerimonospora mesophila. The sequence continues at coordinate 537,513 of NZ_BCBX01000032.1, forward strand.
ACTGGTGCGGCTACTGCGGGGGCGACCACGCCTCGCCCGGGTGTCCGTCCCGTGACGCGGCTTGATAGCGGCTCCGCGCCCCCACTTTTGAAAGGAGGTGATCATCACCATGGGGCGCTGGTTCGGTCTGTGGTACGGCGGCAGCGGGTACGGCCCGCCGGAACTGGGTGATCTGGAGGAGTTCTCCTGTCTGGCCGAGGCCCGGAGCAAGCTGCTCGACCGCTACCGGCACGGCTATTGGCAGCGTTCGCGGTTCGCGTTCACCGACCGTGAAGCCGCCGAGGTGCTCACCCCGTGCGTGGGGGAGGACTGCGAGATCACCATGTACGGCTCTCGCGACGGGCTGGACTACCCCGATCGGCGGATCTTCCTGGGACCGCGCGGCGGCGTCCGCATCGAGCACTGCTGACCCGTACTTCCTTTACAGCTTTTCGTTCTGTTCTTGTTCGTTCGCCCCCGGCCATTGGCCGCCGGGGGCTTTCTCATGTCTGGAGGACATCCATGACCGCTCGCCTGGATCACACCGTGCGGCTGAGCCGCCCGGCGGACTTCATCGCGATCGTGCCCTACATGCTGGGATTCCATCCGGAGCGCAGCATCGTCGCCATGGCCTTCGAACCCGGCCACGACCCAGACTCTGGGGCGCGGGGGTTGCGCGTCAGCGTGCGGGTCGACCTGCCGGAGGATTCAGAAGACAGCCCGGAGATGGCCCGGCACTTCGCCGAGTTGCTCACCCGCCACGACATCGGGCGCGTGCTGCTGATCGGGTACGGGCCCGGATGGCACGTCACCCCGGCAATGGACGCCGTATGCGGCAAACTCTCCGACGCCGGCATCGAGGTGATCGACGCCCTACGGGTCGAGGGCGGCCGTTACTGGTCGTACTCCTGCCGCGATCCCGAATGCTGCCCCCCGCACGGCACCACCTACGACGCCACCGGCAACCCGGCCGCCGCTGCGGCGGTGTTCGCCGGATACGTCGCCCGGCCCGACCGCGCGGCGCTGGTCGCCACGCTCGCCCCCGTCGGCGGACCAGACCGCGAGCAGATGACAGCCGCCACGCGTGCCGTATGCACGCAAGTCCGTGCCACGCTCGCCCGTGACGGGGGCCAGGGCTGGTATCAGGAGGGGCTCACGCAGGTCGGCGCCGCACTCGACAAGGTCAAAGCTGGGCAGGACCTACCCCCGGACATGGTCGCCTGGCTCGGCGTGCTGCTGACCTCGATCATCGTCCGGGACGGAGCGATGACCTTCATCGGCCGATACGACAACGACACGCACATCAGGCTGTGGACCGAACTGACCTGCCGGGTGGAGCCGGAGTTCGCCGCCGCCCCCGCCGCCTTGCTGGCGTTCATCGCCCTGCGTACCGGTGACGGACCGCTGGCGCGCGTCGCGGTCGAGCGCTCCCTGTCCGCCGACGGCGACTATCGGCTCGCCCGGCTGGTCCAGCTCGCCCTGAACCATGGGCTGCCACCGGAGGTGACCTCCGGGATCGATCACGCCGGGATGGCTGAGGAGATCAGCGCCCAGGCGGCGCAGTACCCGGCGGGGACGCGGCCGGTGCTGCCGGAGGGGTGGTGACCGAGGGGATGACGACGGGGTACGCGTCCACCCGGTCGGCGGTGCTGGTCGGCCTCGATGCCCGCGTGGTGGACATCGAGGCCGACGCCGTACCCGGCGGAGCGGAGTTGCACCTGGTTGGCCTGCCCGAACTGTCGGTCTGGCCGGCCCGTGCGCGGATCCGCTCGGCGATCTTCAACAGCGGAACGGCGTGGCCGGACGCCAAGGTCACCGTCAGCATCAGCCCGGCGATCCCGCCGGTCTACGACGCGGCGGCCGATCTCGCGCTGGCCCTGGCCACCCTGGCCGCCTCCGGAGTGATCCCGCCCAAGCGGATCGCCGGACGGGTGTTCCTCGGGGAACTGGCGCTGGACGGCGGGATCTGCCCCATAAGGGGCGTCCTGCCCGCCGTCCGCGCCGCCGTACAGGCCGGGATCACCACGGTGGTGGTGCCCGCCGGCTGCGCGCCGGAAGCGGCACAGGTACCCGGCGCCGTGGTGATCCCCGTGACGAGGCTGGCCGAGGTGATCGAACGGCTGCGCAAGGGGACGTTGGACGGCTACCGCTACCGGCCGCCCGAACCCCCGGCACCCCCCGGGCAATCCTCAGGGGTGGATCTGGCCGATGTTCCCGGCAACGAGGCCGCCCGCCGCGCGCTGGAGGTATGCGCGGCGGGCGGGCACCACCTGTTCCTGATCGGGGACGGCCCGGCCTCGATGCTCGCCGAACGCCTGCCGGGCATCCTGCCGCCGCTGGAGGTGGAGGCTGCCCGGGAGGTCGCCGAGATCTACTCACTGGCCGGACGATCCGACCGGGCACCGGGGGCAAGGGTGCCGATCTGTTCGCCGCACCACACGTCCACACCTGCGGCGATCTTCGGCAGCGTCGCCGGAAACCGCCCGGGCGCGGTCTCGCTCGCCCACCGCGGAGTGCTCCACCTGGCCGACGCACCCGAGTTCGCCCGCCCGACCCTGGACGGGCTGAGCCGGCCCATGGACACCGGACAGGTCCGCATTACCGGACTCGGCCGCACCGTCCGCTATCCGGCACGGTTCACGCTCGTACTCGACGCCCGCCGCTGCCCATGTCCGGAAGGGCAGGCGTGCACGTGCAGACCGGTGGACAGACGCCGCTACCTGGGGCGTCTGGCCCTGCTCCTGCCACGTGTCGCCGTATGCGCCCCGATCGAGTGGGGGGACCGTGGGGCGCAGGCGGGTGAGCCGAGCGCGGCGGTAGCCGCCCGAGTAGTCGCGGCCCGGGTACGGGCGGCCCACCGGCTGGCCGAAACGCCCTGGCGGACCAACGCCGAGGTTCCCGCGCTGGAGCTGCGCACCAGCTTCGCCGCCGAGCCGGAGGCCGTCGAACTGCTGCGGTCCGCTGTGAATACCGGGCTGCTGACGGTCGAGGGGCTTCCCCGGCTACTGCGGGTGGCCTGGACGCTGGCGGACCTGCGCGGAGCCAACCGGCCCGGCGTCGACGACGCGGCGGGCGCGCTGGAGCTGTGGAAGAGGGCCGACAACGTTGAAGGTCGGTGACCGCGTCCTGGTCCGGCCCTCCTTCCACATCCCGATACGGCCCTGGTGGTCAGAGAGCTACGAGTCCCCGTTCTTCTACCCAGGGACGGTCACCGAGGTCGACGAGCAGCATAGCCGCGCCCGTGTGGAACTGGACGACTCGCTGTATCCCACACCGTGGGAGAGCCGTGTTCAGCTTTTCCATGTCAGCGCCATCCATAAATATGGCTGCCGCTGTCAGGAATGCGCTACACCCGGCCGCGACATCTATCGGTTCCGGGCCGAACAGGAACGGCTCCGCAACGAAGAGTAACCATAAACAAGTCGCTGGCACATAACGGTTCGGTGGGTGCTGTGTAGGAGGGTGCAGCACCCATCGATCCTGACGCCAGGCGTGCCACCGTTCGAGCTGTCCGCGCTGCTCAGCATACTTGTTGATCTCGGAGGTGTGGACGTTCGAGCCGTCCTGCCTCCCGTATTTAGGTGTGAGTAATCAGCGACCGGAAAGCGCGGTTCCGGTTTCCGATTCGGCAATTCGCGACGCTTCCTCTCGGGCGAGATCGGCCCGCTCCCATACTTGCCAACCAACAAATGCGAAAGGAGACCTGCCTTGAATGAATGGGAGGTCGATGAGCTGGTGTTCGAGGTCGCCGAACACCTTGAAGGCTTTACCCCGCTGGTGCGGCCCGGTCATCCCGCCTACCTGATGGGACCGGCCGGCGTCCGGCTCGTCGTGCATCCGATCTGGAACCAGAACGGGCGCATCAGGGTGCTCGGCATCTACCCCGACGGAAGCCGGGGCCTGCTCCTCAACCTGCGACGGCACGAGATCACGGTGACGGCCGTCCGCGGGGCCAAATTCATCGCCAAAAGGATCGAGCGCCGTCTCCTGCCCGACTACCGGAAAGACCTGGCCGCGTGCTGTGAACGGCTGGCCGCCAGGGCGACCGAGAACGGCACCCGCGTCGAGTTCGCCGAAACCCTGATGACCCTGCTGCCGGACGCGACACTCACTGAGAAGGAACGCGAAACGGTCATCCGCTGGCGGCTCGGCAACACCATCGGCACGTTCACCGTGCACGGCGACACCACCACCAGCACCATCGAGATCCGCGACGCCGACCGCGAACTCACCGAACGCATGGCCTACGCCGTACAGCACCGCGCCACCTGACCGGCACCCGAACACCGGCAGCGCACCCGAACCCCCCAGGCAGCGGAGGCCGGAACGGATCCGGCCATGTCCCGCCCCTGCACGCGACACCCAAGTAACACACCGAAGGCACCGGCCCGTGGCCGGTGCCTTTCCCATTTCCGCCGAAACGGAGAAGAACATGTCCAAGGAGACCCTGGAGTGGCTCAACGCCAACACCCTGATCGGCTTCACCGACAAGCGCGGCACCGCCTGGCACTACCGCGCCAGCATGCAAGAGGAAGAAACCAACCACTACCCCGGCCCGATCCCCGTCGACGACGTCAAGCGCCGCCTGTTCGACTGGGAGGCATTGTCCAGCCCGGTCTACGTGGAGGACCCGCGCGGCGGGCTCGCCCAGGTACCCGGCAGGCAGGCGATCCTGCGTAGCGACAACGGCCACGTCATGGGCATCTTCTCCGACGGATACGAGCCGCATCCCTACGTCGAATGGCTGATCAACACCATCTCCCGGCTCCTGGACTCAGACCTGTCGATCGGCTCCGCCGGGCTGCTGAAGAACGGGGCGGTGGCGTGGGTGTCGGTAGAGGTTCCCGAGAACGTGGTCACGCCCGAGGGCGTGGAGTTCCGCCCCCACCTGTTCGGCGCGACCTCCTTCGACGGATCATTGGCCACCACGTTTAAACGGGCAGTGACCAGCATCGTGTGCGACAACACGATGGCCGCCGGCCTCGCCGAACGCGGACAGCAGCTCAAGATCAAGCACTCACGGCACTCGCGGCTGCGGCTCGCCGAAGCCCGCGACGCATTGAACATCGTGTACACGCTGGCCGATGAGTTCTCAATGGCCGTACGCGAACTGTGCCAGGTCGAGGTCACCCGGCGGGAGTGGAACAAGTTCCTGGACGCCCACGTCCCGATGCCCGACGAGCGAGGCCGCAGCCGCACCATGGCCGAACACAAGCGCGACACCCTGACCAAGCTCTGGAACCACGATCACCGGGTAGCACCGTGGAGCGGCACAGCCTGGGGCGTCGTCCAAGCGGTGAACACCTTTACGCATCACGAGCAGAACGTACGCGGCGCCGAGCGAGCCGAACGCAACATGCTTCGCGCCGTCACCGGCGGCATCGACGACCTCGACCAAGGCACCCTGCTCACCCTGTCCAAGGTCGTCGACCGCCCACTCACCGCTGCTGCGGCATCGTGACCTTGAACGTTGAAACCGTACGGCTCCCGCCGCCCCGGCTGCCGGGGGCCGTATGGTGAGCGGGACTGGAGCCGTAGCGGACTCCCGGACGACCCGGACAATGTGCAGGAGGTTCGGGAACCAGCCCGAGGGGTGCTGTCCGCGCGGGGGTGCTGATGCGCCGCCTCCAGGCTGGCGCAGACGACGGTGGCGGTGTCGGCGACGTCGGGGGGAGGACGGCCTCGGACACCCGCTTCGCGCACGGTGGCCGCGTCGTCCGTTTCGGCGGCGACGGCGGGATAGCGGCCAGGCAGCCTCAGCCATCACGAGCTTCATGAGGCTCGCAAGGTCCGCCGCCATACCGGAGTTGGAGTTCCTGCCGGAGGTGCGTTCTTACTGGCAGAAAGGCTATGGGGCGTCATGGCTGGAGGCGTGCGCGTGCTTGTCGCATCTCGGGATCACTGTTCCACCTGAAAGATCACGTGAGTTATGTCGCCCACTCGCTTGATCACCCTAACTGCTTCCAACAAGGGGTGGTCGCGCCCGATGTTCGTGCTGGTCGATCTAGCGGTGGACCGCGACCTCATCGCATTAGTGTTCAGTTCAGTACTGGCACCATGTCAGCTAGCTATCGGCTCCGACTGCGAGCGATAGGGCAGTCTTGCGAGAGAAGGTCGGATGAACGAGGAGACGGCGAATCTGCTCTTCGACGTGATCGAACGGCTGGAGAAGAGCATTCTCGCTCGTGACTGCCCCGCGATCGTCATGCTGGAAGGGGAGCGCCGCCTCGTGCTCAGTGACTACGACTACCTGCGCGATCGAGAGACAGCCGCCGCGTTCGAACACAGGGTCGCCACGAAGGCACTGGAGGTCCGTGCAGCTCGATGGGTTTTGGCGGTGCCACAGGTCTGGATCTTCAAGCCGCCGAGCACCATAGCCACTCGCGCTGTCTCCAACCATCCTCTACGTGAAGGCGAGCAGGAGGCCATCACATGGATGAGCTTCGACCGGGATGACGGTGTCGACTACGGCCGCGTGGCCTATGCACGCCGCCCCAGCGGCGAACCGGTCTTCGAAGAGCCGGAGATGTTCGAGGTCGGCATACGGCCCAGGGAGAGCATGCCCGGGTTTACCCTGCTGAAGGAACTCCTCAACGAGTAGCGGGGCCGATCCCCCGAGAGGGAACGGCCCCTGACCGGTTCCACTCTTTGCGAAAGAGAAATGAGATCGGTCGCATCTAGCCTAGCCTCGATCTTTCGTGATCTTCGCGTGGTCGGCTGAGTGGTTCGGCTGGTGGTTGATTTCTCGGTGGTAGTCAGCCCGTTGGCCCGGCTGTCGCGCCGGGGTGGGCGGGGTTCCACGGGCCCGAGGGTGTCCTTTCCATCTCGTAGGGGCGGCTTTTCGCTGGTCAGGTCGGTGTCGGGAGCGCCTGCAGCTGGGTGATGGCGGCCATGAGCTGGTCGGACCAGGGCCAGCGCGCGGCCAGGCGCAGCCGTAGTCGGCGTCCACCGCGGACCAGCCGGGCGGCGACGGCGAACAGGCGCAGCCGAAGGCGTTTGGGCTCATACCGACGAGCAGGGGTGCCGTGCAGGGCGAGCATCTGCATCCACGCCAATAGTTCGCAGGCCAGCGCCACGAGCTCGCACCAGATCTGGTTCTGGGTGAACTCATGCAGCGGCAGGTTGCGCAGGCCGGTGTCCTTGGCGGCCCGGATGCGGTCTTCGCAGCGGGCGCGGCGGCGGTGCCGCAGCTCCAGATCGGCGAGCTGCCCGCGCCGGGTGTTGGTGACGAAGCAGGTGAAGCGGTGCCCGTCGATGTCGGTGAAGCGCAGCTGCGCTCCCGGGTGCGGGCGCTCTTTGCGGACGATGACCCGCATCCCCTTCGGCCAGGAGGAAAGGTCGAGCATGCCGGTGAGTTCGGCGACCCAGGCGCCCGCTCTGACCTGGCCGTCTGCGTCGTAGGTGGGCGTCCACGCATCAGGGGGCAGGGTCAGGATGGCGTGCTGGATATCGTCGGTGAGGGTGAATCCGATGGAGTAGGCGAGCCGCCGGCCGGGTGTGGTGAGCCAGGACAGGAACTCGTGGGTGCCACCGCCGGAGTCGGTGCGGATCAGCACCTGACGGCGGCGGTGTTTGGGTAGCTGGGCCAGGGCGATCCGGGTGGCGTCGATGTGGTCTGCGGCGGTGTTGGATCCGGCGTTGCCTGGCCGCAGCACGAGGGCGAGGGGCTCGCCGGCACCGTCGGCGCCGTGGTCGGCGAAGACGGTCATCGGATGGAAGCCGAAGGTCTTCTTCCAGGTCGGTGCGGCCTGTTGTTTGTCGGAGTGGGCGATGACGATGGTGGCGTCGATATCGAGGGGGATCGGCTCGCTGTCGGTGCCGGGCGCATGCTGTCCGGCCAGGGTCCAGGCTCGCTGACGGGCGGTGGCACGAGCGGCGCGGATGGCCGGCCTTCAACGCCCGGGTTGGGTCGGCGGCCAGCCGGTCGATCAGCCGGGAGACGGTCGGGTCGGAGGCCACCGGGCCGAACAGTTCCGGCTGGGAGCGCAGTATCGCGATGTCGGCCAGGCAGTCCCCGCCGAGGGCGAGGCTGATGGCCAGATCCGCGATGACCTTGCCCGGATCGTGGACGGCACGTGCCGGGCGCCACCGCTCCAGCTGCGTGGAGAGTGATCGGTCCAGGCCGGTGACTCGCAGTGTCTCCAGCAGGAGCAGTCCGCCTGCTTGGGAGATGAGCCCCGTTCCGTCGGCAGAGGCGACGATCTTGCGTTGGGAAGCGATAGCCTGCACGTGAAAGGTGCCTTCTGAACTGGTGCGGACAGGACTCTCGACAAGCCCATCCTCCCAGCTCGGAGGCACTTTTCTCATGTAAACGATCAACCTCGGAGAAATTCACCGCGAAAGCCCGAGGCTAGTCCCCTGCGCCAGCGATGGAGAGTATTCGGCGCTCTACGCCGTGAGGATGCCTAAGAGGCATCCGGCGAACATGAACGGTCCGTACGGCATGAGCGTGGAGCCGGTGCCCTTGCCCCTGGTCAGCAGGGCTACCGCGTACAGGGCTGCCAGTACGAGGCCGGCGCCGATGCCGAGGATCCAGGCGTTTGCGCCCAGGGTGCCGAGGACGCCGCCGACCAAGCCGGATGCCTTGACGTCTCCGGCCCCGAGGGCGGTGTTGATCCGGTGGAAGCTCAAGTAGAGGAGGAATGCGGCGAGCGCGCCGAGGAGCATCCCGACGAGGAAGCGCCCCTCCTTGCTGGTTATCGCGCCGATGGCCACGAGTGCCGGGAGGATGACGTACGAGGGCAGTGTGAGCGCGTCGGGCAGTCGTCGCGTTCGTAGGTCGATCATGCTGAGCGCGACTCCGGTGCCGGCCGCGTAGAGGTACGCCGGGAGGAGGGGATCAAGTCCGATCTTCCAGCCGAGAAGCCCGAACACCGCCGCAGTAGTGATTTCCGTTGCGTACGGCAGGCCCGGCTGCGGGCAGAAGCGAGTAGCAATGATCAGGACGGTTCGCCCGGTGAGGAGTCCGATGGCGGCGGTCCCCAGGGCAACGCCGATCGTCAACGCAATGTCCCCCATGCAACAGGTGCTCGGATGAACCACTGCCGCCTACTCAGCGAGAGGAAAGCATAGCTATGCGAGAGGAAAGCATAGCTATGTGTGATCTCCAGTGGCCGGAGGTTTCGC
>NZ_BCBX01000033.1:0-225128 GCF_001417795.1 Sphaerimonospora mesophila
TGCCTTGTTGTGGGGTTGGTGTGTGGGTTGGTGGTTGGCTGTTTGGTAGGGTTACGGCGGTTTTAGCGGTTGGGAAACACCCGGTTACATTCCGAACCCGGAAGTTAAGCCTTCCAGCGCCGATGGTACTGCACCCGTGGGGGTGTGGGAGAGTAGGACGCCGCCGGACAATTTTGTGGTGTGGGCCGCCCCTTTGGGGTGGCCCACACGCATTTCCGGGCTTTGTGTTTTGTGGGCTTGGACGCGTTTCCGGGCTGTGTGGTGTTGGGGGGGGGGGGTCGCGCCTCCCTTTTTTTGTTTGTGCCCGGGGGTTCCGCGGTTCCGGCTACATCCCGGGGCGGATGCATGGTAGCTCTCGGGGATGATGACGAAGGACGACCCGCTGATGAGGATGTGCTCCGACTCCGTTCACTAGGAAGGGCACATCACATGCAGAACGTCATCGGTCTGGCGGCACCCGCTGACCAACGTCAGGTCTCCGCAGGTCTGCTTTACGGTCTGCGCATTCTGGTCGTCGCTCAGGCGCTCGGGCTCGTGGTCGCGGCGTCGTACGCCGGTCAGGCCGTCAACGGCGGGGCGGAACTCGCTGAGACGCATGTCATGGTCGGCATGGTCGTTCACCTGATCGCACTGCTTCAGATCATCGCGGCGGTGCTGGTGTGGCGTCCGGGCCGTGGCGCCGGTTGGCCGGCTCTGGCCAGCCTGGTCCTGTTCCTGGTCGGCATGGGCCAGCACTTCAGCTGGGAGATGCTCGGCACGCACGTTCCGAGTGGACTCGTGCTGTTCGGTCTCACCGTGGCCGTGCTGGTCTGGGCGTGGTCTCCCCGCGCCGCCGTACGCCGCTCGTGACCGGGTGCTCCGCTCCCCGCGACGCGGAGCACCACGATGGTCACAGAGCGAGCACCTGGGCCGCCGCCGTGGTCAGGCTGCCCCGATATGCCTCACCGAACAGGCAGACATGGACGGCGAGCGGGTGGAGCTGGTGCAGTGGGACACGTTCGCGCCAGCCGTCCGAAAGGGGCGCCGTCTCGCGGTAGGCCCCGAGGATCGTGCTGAGGTGCGGTGCCCCGAACAGCGCCAGCATGGCCAGATCGGTCTCACGGTGGCCGCCATGGGCCGCCGGGTCGATCAGCACGACCTTCCCGTCGGTCCACAGTAGGTTGCCGTTCCACAGGTCGCCATGGATCCGGCTCGGCGGCTCGGCCGGGCCCGCCACCTCGGGGACGTACGCACACGCGTCCTCGATGAGTTCGACATCGGCGGCGGAGAGCCGGCCGTCGTCGCGCGCGAGCCGTACGAACGGCAGGACCCGGCGGGTGACGTAGAACGACGGCCAGTCGGGGAGGGCGGTGTTGTCCATCGGCAGGTGCGCGATGGTCCCGGACCAGGGCGCCCCGAAATCGGGGGCCCCGGTCGCGTGCAGGGCGGCGAGCTCACGTCCGAATCGTTCCGCGGCCGCGGCCGTCGCAGGCCCGGTCTCGATCCATTCGAGCACGAGCGTGTCATCGGCGACGTCGATCACCTCGGGTACGGCCACCAGGCCGGGCTCGGCGAGCCAGCGCAGGCCCGCCGCCTCGGAGCCGAAGCCGGTGAAGCCGGGGGAGCCGGCGGATCCGATCCCCTTCTTGACGAACGCTCTCCTGCCGTCGTCGAGCTCGGCTTGGTGAAGCGTCCAGGCGTGGCTTCCGCCCAGGTCTCTAATGATTTTCAAGGTGCTTGGCCAGTCCCTCCGCCGCCGCCTCGATCATGTGGAGCACCTCGACGAAACCCTCGGGGCCGCCGTAGTAGGGGTCAGGCACCTCGGCTCCCTCCGGTGCGGTGGGATCGAATGAACGCAGCAGCCGCACATCGGCGTCCGGGGGCGCGATGCGGCGGATGTCGCGCAGGTTCTCTCGGTCCATCACGAGGACCAGGTCGCGCTCAGCGAACCAGGCGCGATCGAACTGACGGACCCGGTGAGCCGAGCCGTCGTAGCCGTGCTCGGCGAGCGTCGCCAGCGCCCGCTCGTCCATCGGATTGCCGACATGCCAGTCGCCGGTGCCCGCGCTGTCGACCACGACGTCGAGCCCGTGCTCGGCGAACGTACGGCGCAGCACCACCTCGGCCATCGGAGAGCGGCAGATGTTACCCAGGCAGACGAGACACACGCGTTTCATGACTCCAATGCTCTCCTATACCGGTCATGGTCGCGACCGATGGGAGGTGTGTGCTCGGGCAGGATCGGCAGGTGACGGAGATCGACCTGGCTCATTCACCACCCGTTCACCTTTACCAGGGCTTTGCTTCACCTTTGCCGCCTAGCGTCCCTCTCGTTGACAGTGCAACTGAGAGGAACAACCGTGAAGTATGCAGGCCGGCTCGCCGCCACCGCCGCCATCGCCGGCGTGCTTTCGCTCGCCGCATGCGGCACCGATGACAACGTCACTTCCAGCACGTCGGGCACCTCGGCGGCGGCGGCCGAGGGGCCGGCGCCGAGCGGGCTGTCGGGCACCATCAACGCCGCCGGCTCGTCGGCTCAGGCGAACGCGATGGCGGAGTGGCGGAAGGCGTTCCAGTCGTCGAATCCCGAGGTGAGCATCAACTATCAGCCGAGCGGCTCCGGCGCCGGGGTGCAGGCGTTCATCCAGGGCACCGTGGCGTTCGCCGGCTCGGACTCGGCGCTGAACGAAGGGAAGGGGGAGCCGGCTCAGGCGGACGCACGCTGCGCGACCGGCAAGGCGATCAACCTTCCCATGGTGACGGGCCCGGTGGCGGTCGTCTACAACCTGCCGGGGGCGGACGGTCTGCAGCTGTCTCCGAAGACCCTCGCCGGCATCTTCGACAGCAAGATCACGAAGTGGGACGATCCGGCCATCAAGGCGGACAACCCCGACGCCCAGCTGCCCTCCACCGCCATCCAGGCCTTCCACCGGTCGGACGAGTCCGGCACGAGTGACAACTTCACCAAGTTCCTGAAGGCCACGTCGGACTGGCCGTACGAGGCGGCGAAGGCGTGGCCGGCGGAGGCCAAGGGCCAGGGCGCCAAGGGCTCGGACGGCATCGCCGCCGCGGTCAAGGGCACCGAGGGCGCGATCGGCTACGTCGAGCTGTCCTTCGCGGAGAACTCGCAGCTCCAGAAGGCCAAGGTCGCCAACGGCTCGGGTGAGTTCGTCGAGCTCACGCCGGAGAGCGCGGGCAAGACCGTCGAGGCCGCCGAGATCGTCGGCACCGGCAACGACCTCAAATTGAAGATCGACTACGCTACCGACGCACCGGGTGCCTACCCGATCGTCCTGGTGACGTACGAGATCACCTGCGAGAAGGGCCTGCCGGCCGCCGACGTGAGCCTGGTCAAGTCGTTCTTGGCCTACACCGCCAGCGACGCGGGCCAGCAGGCGCTCAGCGGTCTCGGCTACGCCCCGCTGCCGACCGGCCTCGTCGGCAAGGTCCGTACGGCCATCGACGCGATCTCCTGATCACGATGGCCACGACAATCCGCACCTGGCAGGGCGGCCACGGCGAGGAACCGGCAGGGGGGTCCGTGACCGGCGCCGAGAGCACGCCCGAGGTCGAGCCGCTGCAGTACGGATCCGCCGGCGCACCCGAAAGCGGGTCGGCGCTGCGGGAGCCGTCTGGGGAACTCGACAGGGGGGAGACGGGCGGCCCGGCCATGCGCCGGGCCGCCCGTCGGCGTGCCGTGGGCATCGGGGGCGCCCGCGGTGACGGGCCGTTCCGTTTCGCCGCCACGGCGGCGGGTGCCGTACTCCTGGCGATCATGGCGGCGATCGGGGCCTTCCTCGTCGTCAAGGCCGTCCCCGCGCTCCGCGCGAACACCACGAACTTCCTGACCGAGCTCACCTGGCAGCCGAACGCCACCGAGCCCGTGTTCGGCATCGGCGCGCTCGCGTTCGGCACCGTGCTCAGCTCGTTCCTGGCGCTCGTCATCGCCACCCCGGTGGCCGTCGGCGTGGCGCTGTTCATCTCCCATTACGCGCCCCGGCGGCTCGCGTCGGCACTCGGCTACGTGGTCGATCTCCTCGCGGCGGTGCCGAGCGTCGTCTACGGGCTGTGGGGCATCGCCTTCCTGGTCCCGTTCATGCTCGAGCCGTCGCGGTTCCTGAACCGCTACCTCGGATGGATCCCGCTGTTCGGGGGCGACCAGGTGGTCGGCCGGAGCATGCTCACCGCGGCGCTCGTGCTCGCCATCATGATCCTGCCGATCATCGCCGCGATCTCCCGCGAGGTGTTCCTCCAGGTGCCGAAGGCGCAGGAGGAGGCGGCGCTCGCGCTCGGGGCCACCCGCTGGGAGATGATCAGGATGTCGGTGCTGCCGTTCGGCCGTCCCGGCGTCATCAGCGCCGCGATGCTCGGCCTCGGCCGCGCCATGGGCGAGACCATCGCCGTCGCGCTGATCTTCCCCGCGACGTTCACCGTCACGTTCCAGGTGCTCGGCCCGAACGGGAACAGCATCGCCGCCAACATCGCCAACGGTTTCGGCGAGGCGACGGAGACCGGCCGGGGCGCGCTCATCGCCTCGGGGCTGGTCCTGTTCCTGATCACGCTGCTGGTGAACATGGGCGCGCGGCTCGTCATCGCGCGGCGCAAGGAGTACGCGAGGGCGGCGGCATGACCACACCGAGCACCGCGACCGTACGGACCGGAATCCGGCCCATCTCCGTCGGACGGCGGGTGAAGGACCGGGTCGTCCAGGTGCTGATCTGCCTGGCCTTCGTCCTGGCGCTCATCCCGCTGGCGTCCGTGCTCTGGATGGTCGTCAAGAACGGCATGCAGCGCTTCGACCTGGAGTTCCTCACCCATTCGATGCGCAACATCGGGGCCAGGGACGTGGGCGGCGGCGCCTACCACGCGATCATCGGGACGCTGCAACAGGTCCTGCTCGCCTCGCTCATCGCGGTCCCCATCGGTCTGCTCACCGCGATCTATCTGGTCGAGTACGGCAACGGCGGACGGTTGGCGAGAACCATCGGCTTCTTCGTGGACGTCATGACGGGCGTCCCTTCCGTCGTTTCCGGGCTCTTCGTCCTGGCCTTCTGGATCCTCGTCCTCGGCATGCCGTTCTCCGGCTTCGCCGGCGCGCTCGCGCTGTCGATCCTGATGATGCCGGTCGTGGTCAGGTCGGCCGAGGAGATGCTCCGGCTCGTGCCGCGCGAGCTGCGCGAGGCGTCGTACGCCCTGGGCGTGCCGAAATGGCGGACCGTCGTCAAGGTGGTGCTGCCCACGGCGTTCACCGGCATCGCGACCGGCGTCATGCTGGCCGTCGCCCGCGTGGCCGGGGAGACCGCGCCGCTGCTGCTCACCGTCTTCTTCACCGACTCCATCAACAACGACCCGTTCAACGGGCCGCAGATGGGTCTCCCGCTGTACGTCTTCGACCAGGCCGGCCGCCCGACCGACGCCGCGATCGACCGTGCGTGGTCGGGGGCGCTCACGTTGATCCTGATCGTCATGCTGCTCAACCTGGTCGCGCGCCTCATCGGGTGGTGGCGGTCGCCCGCGAGGAAGGGGTCCTAGGAACAATGGCCAAGCAGATCGAGGTGTCGGACCTCGATGCCTACTACGGGTCGCACAAGGCGATCGAGGGCATCACGATGACGATCGAGCCGCGGTCGGTCACGGCGTTCATCGGCCCGTCCGGCTGCGGCAAGTCGACGTTCCTGCGCACGCTGAACCGCATGCACGAGGTCATCCCCGGCGCCCGGGTGGAGGGCAAGGTCAGGCTCGAGGACCAGGACCTCTACGGACCGGACGTCGACCCGGTCTCGGTACGCAGGACCATCGGCATGGTGTTCCAGCGTCCCAACCCGTTCCCGACCATGTCGATCTTCGATAACGTCGCGGCCGGGCTGCGGCTGAACGGGCGGGTCTCCCGTTCGGAGCTCGACGGCGTCGTCGAGACGTCGCTCAAGGGCGCGAACCTGTGGAACGAGGTCAAGGACCGGCTCAACAAGCCGGGGGCGGGCCTGTCCGGCGGTCAGCAGCAGCGCCTGTGCATCGCGCGGGCCATCGCCGTACGACCGGAGGTCCTGCTGATGGACGAGCCGTGCTCGGCCCTCGACCCGATCTCCACGCTGGCGATCGAGGACCTGATCGCGCAGCTCAAGAAGGACTACACGATCGTCATCGTGACGCACAACATGCAGCAGGCCGCCCGGGTCAGCGACCGTACCGCGTTCTTCAACCTCGCCGCCCAGGGGCGGCCGGGCAAGCTCATCGAGATGGACGACACCTCGAAGATCTTCACGAACCCGGCCGAGAAGGCCACCGAGGACTACATCACCGGCCGCTTCGGCTAAGGGGCGCTCCGGCTGAGGCGTTTGAGCACCTCGCCGTGGAGCAGGCCGTTCGTGCAGACCAGGCTGACCTCCTGGAGCGATGAGGCGCTGTCGAGCGGCGAGGTGCCGTCGAGCGTGGTGCAGGTGCCGCCCGCCTCCTCGATGATGATCGTCAGTGCGGCCATGTCCCAGAGGGAGAGCTCGGGCTCGGCCGAGACGTCCACCGCGCCTTCGGCGACCATCACGTGCGACCAGAAATCCCCGTAGGCGCGGGTCCGCCAGACCTCCCTGGTGAGGTCGAGGAAGTCGTCGAGCCGGCCCTTCTTCTCCCATTCCTCCAGATCGGAGAAGGACAGGGAGGCGTCGTCGACGCGGCCGACCGACGACACCTGGCAGCGGGACGCCTTGGTGAGGTTCCGGCCGGTCCAGGAGCCTCCGCCCTTCGCCGCCCACCAGCGGCGGTGCAGCGCCGGCGCGGACACGACTCCCACGACGATCTCTCCCCGCTCCATCAGCGCGATGAGCGTCGCCCACACGGGGACGCCGCGCACGTAGTTCTTCGTGCCGTCGATGGGGTCGACGATCCACGAGCGTGTGCTGTCCCCGGTGCTGCCGTACTCCTCGCCCACGACCGCATCGCGCGGACGGGCGCGGCGCAGCGTGCCGCGGATGGCCTCCTCCACCGCCCGGTCGGCGTCGCTCACCGGCGTGAGGTCGGGCTTGGTGTCGACCTTCAGGTCCACGGCCTTGAACCGGCGCATCGTGATGTCATCGGCGGCGTCCGCCATCAGATGCGCGAGATGCAGATCGTCGCTGTATCCCATCACATGGACCAAGGTATCGTGCCGCCACCCGGGCGCAGCAGCGCCGGACGCGCGCCGACCCGTGCGTCATACCGTACTGATCGGTAATATCCGCTCATGGACCTCGCGGCTTTCATCCTCGACAGTGTGCCGTTCGCGCGAATGCTCGGCATCTCCCTCGACTCCGCCGGCTCCGGTACGGCCGTGGCCCGCATGCCCGACCGGGCCGACCTGCACAACCACGTCGGCGGGCCGCACGCGGGAGCGATGTTCACGCTCGCCGAGACGGCCTCCGGGGCGGCCATGCTGTCGGCGTTCGCCGACCAGCTCTCCAAGGCCGTGCCGTTGGCGAAGGGGGCGCGGGTCGACTACCGGAAGCTGGCCATGGGCGAGGTGACGGCGGCCGCCACCCTCCGGGCCGACTGCGCCGAGGTGGTCGCGCAGCTCGACGAGGGGAAGCGGCCCGAGTTCGACGTCGCGGTGGAGATCCTGGACACGGACGGCGTCGTGGTGGCCGAGATGACCGTCGTGTGGACATTGCGGCCGAATCGGCCGGTGACCCGGCCGTGACATGAACGACGGCCGGGCTCAGCCGCGTTCTCTGGCCTCGCGGGCCCATTCGATCGTGGCCTTGAGCCCGGTCGGCAGGTCGTGCCTGGGCCGCCAGCCGAGCCCTTCGAGGGCCGGGGCGGGGTCGACGGCCATGGCGGGCAGATCGCCCGGGCGCGGCGGCTCGAACCGCGGCTCGTCCGGGGCTCCGGCGGCTTCGGCGATCAGCGCGTGCAGCTCCCGGTCCGTGGTCTGCACACCGGTGCCGAGATTGAAGCGCCGCCCGTCGCCGCCGGTCCCGCAGGCGCGAATGAAACCGTCGACGACGTCCTCGACGAAGACGTAGTCCCGCGTCTGCGTGCCGTCGCCGTACACGACCGTGGACCTGCCGGACAGCAGCGCGTCGGTGAAGATCGCGACGACTCCGGCCTCACCCTCCGGCGACTGCCGCGGGCCGTACACGTTGGACAGCACGAGCGTCGTGTACTCCAGCCCGTGCAGCGCCCGGTAGGTGGCCAGATAGAGCTCGCCGCCGAGCTTGGAGGCGGCGTACGGCGAACGCGGATCGGTGGGGGCGCCGCCCGGCACCGGGATCACGGCCGGCTTGCCGTACACCGCGACCGACGAAGCGTAGACCACCTTGCGCGCGCCGCCGCGCCGGGCGGCCTCCAGCACGTTGACCGTGCCCTCGACGTTCATGCTGGCGTCGGCGCGTGGGTCGGCGACGCTCCTGCGTACGCTGATCTGGGCGGCCAGATGGCAGATCACCTCGGGCCGCCACGTCTGGGCCAGGTCTCCGAGCGCGGGGTCCCGTACGTCCATGACGTGCAGCGACGCGTGGGGGTTCCGGTTGTGCCCGGAGGACATGTCGTCCACCACCGCCACGTCGTGGCCGTCCGCCAGGAGCCGATCGACGAGGTTCGACCCGATGAACCCCGCCCCGCCCGTGACCAGTGCCCGCATGTCCCGCCCTCCCTCGAAGGTTCAGGTCGTGTCCGGCGACCCTCGCGGCGGCGAAGATCCGCAGGACACTCCCTAGACGGCAGATCTTAACCGGCGGGTAGGACATCCCGGCCCGCTGAGGGCCGGTCGGTTCAGTCGGCCAGCTCGGCGCGGAGCTGGGCGATGCGGGACAGGACCTTGGCCCTCAGGTCCTCGGGGACGGGGTCGCAGCCGCATTTCTTGGCCACGAGCTGTTTTATGGCCTGCTCCAGGCCGTACTCCTCCAGGCAGGGCCCGCACTCGTCGAGATGCTGCCGGATCTCGGCGCAGCGGCTGCTGTCCAACTCGCCGTCGAGGTAGCTGTACACACGGTCCAGTACGTCGCTACACGGCGTGTCGTGATGCCGCCCGCAGCTCATCGCTTCTCCTCCCCAAGCGACCCGTCGGAACCTCCGGCAGGGGAGTCCGCCCGCACGAGTCCGCGTTCGCGCGCGTAGTCATGGAGCAGGGTCCGCAGCTGCCGCCGTCCCCGGTGCAGGCGCGACATCACGGTCCCGATCGGAGTGCCCATGATGTCGGCGATCTCCTTGTACGGGAAGCCCTCGACGTCGGCCAGATAGACGGCGATGCGGAAATCCTCGGGAATCGCGGCCAGCGCGTCTTTCACATCGCTGTCGGGGAGGTGCTCCAGCGCCTCTATCTCGGCGGACTTGAGCCCCGTCGACATGTGCGACTCGGCCCGTGCGAGCTGCCAGTCCTCGATGTCCTCGGTGCCGGACTGCCTGGGCTCCCGCTGCTTCTTGCGATAACTGTTGATGAAGGTGTTGGTGAGGATGCGATACAGCCAGGCCTTGAGGTTCGTCCCCTGCTGGAACTGGTGGAAGGAGGCGAAGGCCTTGGCGAAGGTCTCCTGCAGGAGGTCTTCGGCATCCGCTGCGTTTCGGGTCATCCGGAGCGCTGCGGAGTAAAGCTGGTCGAGATACGGCATGACGTCGCGCTCGAACCGTTCACTACGCTGTTCCAGAGTCTCCTCGGCCGTCTTGGCGACCGGACCCACCCCCTTCAGGACGCCGTACCCAGCCGAGGATACCGGTCCGGGGCAAGGGGCCGGCCGTGAGACTTCTGGCAGCACCAACGTCTTCATGCCCAACTGCAACAGGGCAGGCGTAGAGTCTGTTCCCGGTGCAGTTTCAGGTGATGAACGCCCCCGGGTGGGGAAAGAAACCAAGTACCGGCTGGAGCCCGGTAACCGACGTCCAGGAGCCGCTCGTGCTGCCTATCCCGGCCACCGAACTCAACGGCTCGGGCACCCTCGGGCCTTATTGGACCTTCTATCACGCCGTGGTCGCCGAGCAGCTCAGACAGTGGCTTCCCACTCGCCCCTCCCTTCTGCTGGATCTGTCCGGCGGCCGCAGCCGGTGGCCGGCCCAGGCGGCGCGCGCCGGACACCGCGTGATCGAAGTGGTGGACTTCCGCCGTCCGGCGGAGCCTCGGCTCAGGGCGGCCTGCGATCGGATTCACAAGGTGCGCGCCGACGATCTGAGCTTCCTGCCCGACGGGAGCGTCGACGGGATAATCGCCGAGCAGCGCGTCCTGTCGGTCGAGATCATGGCCGAGTCGGTCATGGAGGACGTGGCGCGTGTGCTGAAGCCCGGCGGGCGTGCGCTGCTGTGCGTCGACTCGCTGGTGCTCGGCATGGCGATACTCGCCGAGCAGAACTACTGGGCGCATCTCCGCCAGACCGGCGAGGTCATGCTGGTCCCGTGGCCGGACGGCAGCATCACCCGCTGCTTCACCAGCGCCCAGATGCGCGAGCTGATCACCTCGGCCGGGCTGGAGACGGAGTGGATCCGGCCGCGCACCGTGCTGTCTCCCTCGATGGTCGATCACGTGTTGAGCACGGAGAGCCGCTCACTCGCCTGGCTGGTGCGTACGGAGCTGGAGTCCGAGGCCGACGGCGACGACACGGTCGGCATCCACCTCGTCGCCAGCGCACGCAAGCCGCTGTGACAGGCCGCTGTGACAGGCCCTTGTGACGAGCCGCTGTGCGACGCGGCGGTGATGACGCGGCTGTGAGCGGCGTTCAGCGGCGACGGCGCTCGACCCGCGACTGGCACTGCACGCACCGTGCGGCCTCGGGACGCGCCTCCAACCTGCCGTCGGGTACGGCGCCGCCGCAGTCGACGCACCGGCCGTAGCCGCCGTCCTCGAGCCGCTTGAGTGCGGCGAGCACCGCGGTGCGCTGCCGTGCGGCCACGTCGAGCATGGCCCGGGTCCGGTCGGAATCGGTGAGATGGGCGCCGCCGTCCGCCGCCGACCTGTCCCGCAGGTCGGCGCCGTCCCCCGTGAGCACCCTGATGGACCTGTCGAGCTCTTGGAGCATGCCTTCCAGGCGCATGCGCACGGTCGCGTCATCCACGAGTCCGCACCTCCGGGAGAGTGGGGGGGAAACCGCCTGGAGCCCCGGCCTCCTGACGGGTCGAGCCGGTCACCGCGGGTAAATCACTTTCCCCACAAATTCCCAGTTCAGCGCCCTTTTACACCCCTCTCCTGTCGGGATGGTCAGAAAAGCGCCTCCCTCTTCTCCGGATCTCCGTCGAGCGGTTCGAGCAGCTCCGGACCGTTGTTGCGTACGTTGTTCACGGCGGTGGAGACCGGGTACGCCCGCAGCCGGTCGGGGCCCGCCGCGACCAGCAGCCCGGAGGGGTCCTCGGTCCGCGGATCGAGCCATTCGGCCCAGCGGTCACGCTCGATCATCATCGGCATGCGGTCGTGGATGTGCCCCACCTCGTCCTCGGCGGTGGTGGTGATCACAGTGCAGGTGCACAGCCACTTGAGCGGGTCGTCGTCCGCCCGCTCCGGGTCCTTCCAGAACTCGTACAGCCCGGCCATCGCGAGGACGCCGCCGTCGGCCGGGTGGATGAAGTAGGGCTGCTTCTTCTTGCCCTCGACCGGCATCCATTCGTAGTAGCCGTCGGCCGGGAGCAGGCATCGCCGCGCGGCGAACGCCCGGCGGAACGCGGGCTTCTCCGCCACCGTCTCGACCCGGGCGTTGATGAGCCGCGACCCGATCGAGGGATCCTTCGCCCAGACCGGCACGAGTCCCCACCGCACGATCTGCAGCTGCCTGACCGGGCGGTCCGACAGGCTCTCGCCGTCGACCTTGGGGACCCGGCTCATCACCGCGTAGATCTGCTTGGTGGGCGCGACGTTGTAGTCGGGGGGAAGCTCCTGGTCGGGGACGCCGTCCAGTTCGACCTGGAACTCCTCCAGCAGTTCGTGCTTCTTGCGCGCAGACGCGTACCTACCGCACATGTCACAACTCTGCCATCCACAACGGGATCACGCGCGGCCCCTCCGGAGGCGGGCGGGTCGATAAGCTTGCGAACATGGTCTCCGCACTGTCCGCACCACGTGACGACGAACCTAACGACACCGGGTCGCTCTGGCCGGCTCCGACGGCCGCCGGTCCGATCGACGCGACCGTACGGCTGCCCGGTTCGAAATCGGTGACCAACCGCGCGCTGCTGCTCGCCGCGCTGGCCGAGGCCCCGGGTTCGGTACGGCTGGCGCTGCGCAGCCGTGACGCGGACCTGATGGCGGCCGCGCTGCGCGCGCTGGGCACGGAGATGACTCCGTCGAACGAGACCCCTTCCAGCGTGGACTGGTCGATCGTCCCCCACCCCATCAGGGGCGGCGCGTCGATCGACGTGGGTCTGGCCGGCACGGTCATGCGGTTCGTGCCGCCGGTCGCCGCGCTCGCCGACGGACCGGTGGCCTTCGACGGCGACCCGCACGCGCGCAAGCGGCCGATGGGCGCGATCCTGACGGCTCTGCGCGCACTCGGCGCGACCGTCGACGGCGACGCGCTGCCGTTCACGGTCCGCGGGCCGATCGCCGGCGGCGAGGTGGTGCTCGACGCGTCCGCCTCCTCCCAGATGGTGTCCGGCCTGCTCCTGGCCGCGGCCCGGTTCGAGAAGGGCGTGACGGTGCGGCACAGCGGCCCGCCGGTCCCGTCGATGCCGCACATCGCGATGACCGTGCACATGCTGCGCCAGGCCGGAGTGGAGGTGGACGACTCCGAGCCCGACGTGTGGCGGGTGCAGCCCGGACCGATCCGCGCCGGGCATGTCACGGTCGAGCCCGACCTGTCGAACGCGGCCCCGTTCCTGGCGGCGGCCCTCGTCACCGGCGGCACCGTGACCGTCCCCGACTGGCCGGCCGAGACCACCCAGGGCGGTGACCGGCTGCGCGACCTGCTCACCGAGATGGGCGCGAGCGTCACTCCGACGGCCGATGGCCTGCGGGTGACCGGCGCAGGCGGGGTGCGGGGCATCGACGTCGACCTGCGTGACGTCAGCGAGCTGACCCCGACGATCGCGGCGCTCGCCGCGCTGGCGGACGGGCCGTCCCGGATCAGCGGAGTGGCCCACATCCGCGGTCACGAGACCGACCGCATCGCCGCGCTCGCCACCGAGATCAACCGCCTGGGCGGCGACGCCCGCGAGACCGACGACGGGCTGGAGATCCGGCCGAGGCCGCTGTCCGGCGGGGTCTTCCACAGCTACGACGATCATCGGATGGCCACGGCCGGGGCCGTCATCGGCCTCGCCGTGCCGGGCGTCGAGGTGGAGAACATCGCCACCACGGCGAAGACGCTCCCCGAGTTCGCCCGCATGTGGGCCGCGATGCTGGACGGAGCCCCCTGATGGGACGTGGCACGAGCCGTACGGCCGCCGCGTCCGCGAGGAGGCGCGAGCGCTGAGCAGGCGGCGGCACTACGACGAGGACGACGTCAGGGTCAGGCCGGGTAAAGGGTCCCGCCCCCGGACGCGGATCCGCCCTGCCCACAAGGGAGCGGTCGAGGGTTTCGTCGTCGCGGTCGACCGCGGGCGGTACACCTGCCTGGTCGGCCACGACGGCGCGCCTTCCGCGGACGGAGACGGCCGCGCCGGCAGGCCCGGCGCCGAGCCGGTCCTCGTCGTCGCGATGAAGGCCCGTGAGCTGGGACGCAAGGGCATCGTCGTGGGAGACCGCGTGGCACTCGTCGGCGACGTGAGCGGACAGCCCGACACGCTCGCCCGGGTCGTGCGGGTGGAGGAGCGCCGCTCGGTGCTGCTGCGCAGCGCCGACGACACCGAGGACGGCGTGGAACGGCCGGTCGTGGCCAACGCCGACCAGCTCGTCATCGTCACCGCGCTCGCCGATCCGCCGCCGCGTCCCCGGATGATCGACCGGCTGCTGGTCGCGGCGTTCGACGCCGACATCGAGCCGCTGCTGTGCCTGACCAAGGCCGATCTCGCTCCGGCCGACGAGCTGGTGGCGCTCTACGAGCCGCTCGGCGTGCCGTACGTGGTGGTCGCGAAGGGCGGCCCGCTCGACGGGCTGCGCGAGCGGCTGATCGACCGGATCAGCGTGCTGGTGGGGCATTCCGGCGTCGGCAAGTCCACCCTGGTCAACGTGCTGGTGCCGCATGCCCGGCGGGCCGTCTCGCACGTCAACGCGGTCACCGGGCGGGGCAGGCACACCTCGACGTCGGCCGTCGCGCTGGAGCTCCCCGAGGGCGGCTGGATCATCGATACGCCCGGCGTGCGCAGTTTCGGGCTGGCTCACGTGTCGGTGGAGACCGTGCTGGCGTCCTTCCCCGATCTGATCGACGCCACGGTCGACTGCCCCAAGGGCTGCACCCATCTGGGCGACGACTGCGCACTCGACCGCCTCGTCGCGGAGGGCCACGCCGAGCCCACCCGGTTGGAGTCGCTCCGGCGTCTGCTGACCAGCCGCGAGGGCACCACCGACGACGACTGATGAAGCAGGCGCGCAGCGCGGATCTTGAGGATGCTCCAGCCCAGGATCAGAACAAGCTGAGGGGACGCCTGCTTGTTCGGCGCTCGGCGTTTCATGGCGTACGTGGGATCGGCGGGACGGCCGGCTCGGGGGTCTCGACATCCTGAGGCCGGGCGCAACCGTGCAACCACGACAGACTCGGGCAATTCAACGGGGTGTGATGGCTTGATTACGGTTTGGCCGCGATGCTTCGACATCCCTGAGGTCTGGTGTCCCGTTCTGTAGCCTGATCTGGCGAACGAATGTGGAGGCGGCACATGCTTGGGAAGACCATCGTCAGGCTGATCGTGGCGCTGACGCTGCTCGCGCCGGTCCTGGCTCTGGCCGGTCCGGTCACCGGGACCACCCAGGGAATCTCCTGGATCTAGGGGTTGTCCGACGCATCGTCTTCGACATACCCCAACCCGCGCCCGTGGCCCCTGTGGCTGATCATCTGTGAGCAGATCGCGGGGTCGCGGGCTCCTCTCTAAGCCGAGGTGGCCGCATTGCGGGAACTTCCGTGGCCTGCCAGGGTCTACTTCGTCGCGCTCATCGGGGTCGCCGGTCTCCTGGTCGCGCACAGCATAAGCACGCCCGGCCTCGTCGCCGGCCTCGACTGGGCCACGCTCCTCGTGCTGGCCCTGCTCTTCCTGCTCTGCGAGTCCGTGCCGACCCTGCTCAACGTGCCCCACGTGGCGGTGTCGGTGAGCTACTCCGCCGCGCTGGCCGCCGTCGTGCTGGTCGGCCCCGAGGGTGCGGCCCTGGTCGGTCTGATGGCCCTGGTCAACGTACGTCCCGGGCTTTCGCTGGTGAAACGGCTGTTCAACGGCGCGCAGTACGCCATCTGCGGCTACGCCGCCGGTTGGGCCTTCGAGTGGGCGGGGGGCGTGCCCGGCCTGCCCAGGACGGCGGACTTCCCCGGCATCCTCGTGCCGTTCGGCGCGGCGACCGGGGCATTCGTGCCGATCAACTTCCTGCTCACCGCGGGCATCCTGCAACTCGCCTCCGAGGTCGGCAGGAACCAGGTGCCGCTGCGCGCGACCGTCCAGTTCCTCGGGTCGTACGTCGGGTACGCCGTGTTCGGCCTGCTGATCGCCGCCCTGTGGGCCACGGTGCAGTCGATCTCGACCGTGCTCGTGCTGCTCCCGCTGTTCGTCGCCCGCTGGGCGCTCGGGCACTACCACGCGGAGCAGCGGTCGTACGACGCGACCATCGCGGCGCTGTGCCAGGCCGTGGAGACCAAGGACTACTACACCCGGGGGCACTGCACCCGCGTTTCGGCCGCGTCCTCCATGATCGCCGAGGAGCTCGGCATGGGCACCGAGCGGCTGCAGGCGATCCGGTACGCCGGGATGCTCCACGACGTGGGCAAGCTGGGCGTGCCGACCAAGGTGTTGCAGAAGGAGGGCAAGCTCACCGAGGAGGAGTTCGCCGCGATCCAGCTCCATCCGATGCGGGGGCTGGAGATCGTGCGGGGCATCGACTTCCTCGACGAGGCGTTCGCCGGGATCATGCATCACCACGAGAAGTTCGACGGGAAGGGCTACCCGATGGGCCTGGCCGGTGCCGAGATCCCGGAGTTCGCCCGGATCATCGCGGTCGCCGACGCGTTCGACTCGATGACGTCCGACCGGTCCTACCGCAAGGCCAAGTCGATCGAGGAGGCGACGACCGAGCTGCGCAAGAACGCCGGGACCCAGTTCGACCCCGTCATGGTGGACACCTTCGTCAGGGCGCTGGAACGGGACGGCTGGCGGCACGCGCAGACCATGCCGGAGCCGCCCGACGGCGTGGCCGTCGAGACCACCGTCAAGGATCACGACGATCCCACCACTCCCATCCAGGTGGCGTCGGAGCGATGAGACAGCGGCGGATGGTGGCGGCGAGGTCGCCGTACGGTCTGGAGTCGGGGCACCTCCTGCTCATCTTCGCGGCCGTGCTGCTGACCGTCGCGGGAATCGCGCATACAGCGGCGGTCGGCCTGGTCGACTCCCAGGTGGCGATCGGCTTCGGGGCGCTCATCGCGGCCGGGGAGCTGGCCCGGCTGACGATGCCGGGCAACCGGGAGGTGGCCCCGGTGTCAACGGCGGCCTCTCTCGGCTACGCCCTGCTGCTCGACGTCGGCGGCCGCCCGGCCGACCACCCGGCCCTGCAGGTCGTCGCGGTGATGGCGGTGGGAATGATCGCGGGTGGACTGCCGCATCTGGCGGTCGGCCGCCCGCCCAGGCTCGACGCGATGGCCCGGCGGCTGCTCGCCGGGTCGCTGCTGGCCTTCGCCTACCGGCCGATGACCGGCCTCCTCCGGGAGATCGCGTTCCGCGACAACTGGTGGCCGGCGCTGGGCGTGATGGCCGTACTCGGCACGGTCATGCTCGCCGCCGACGTGATGATCGCGGCGATGCTGCGGGCCGAGCAGGTGCGGACCGCCTTCGGCGTCGCCGTACGGGACGAGATCAGGATGGCGGCGCCGCTCGGCGCGGCCGTGGCCGCCTCCGGCATGCTGCTCGCGCTCGCCTCGCACAGCATGGACCTGACCGCGCTGCCGGCCTTCGCCGCGCCCCTGCTGGTCACCCAGGTCGCCTTCCGCAAGTACGCGGGGATCCGGGCGACCTACCTCCAGACCGTGCGCGCGCTCAGCCGGGTCACCGAGGTCGGCGGATATGTCGAGCCAGGGCATTCGCGCCGGGTGAGCAGGCTCTCCCTGGCCATCGGACGCGAGCTCGGCCTGTCCGAGCCGCAGCTGCTGGAGCTGGAGTACGCCGCGCTCATGCACGACATCGGGCAGCTCTCACTGCGTGATCCGATCCCGGGCGGGGCGACGGTGCTGGCCGATCCCGCGCAGGCCGGGCGGATCGCCGAGCTCGGCGCCGAGGTGATCAGGAAGACCGGCGTCCTCCACGGCGTGGCGGAGATCGTGCGGCGGCAGTGCGATCCCGTCGCCGACTCGCCCCCGCTGGCGAGCCGGATCATCAGGGCGGCCAACGCCTACGACGATCTGGTGGGCGGCTCGGCCGACCGGGACCGGGCCGGCGCCGCGCTCGAACGGCTCCGCCTGGGCGTCGGCAGCGAGTACGACCCCGCCGTAGTGGAGGCGATGGCGCGGGCGATCGACCATCTCGACCCAAGGGGTGTCTGACCGGCCGTGTCCCGTTGCGCGCCGGACACCGTCCGCCGGACACCCCGGGCCGACACGGTTGTAGCAACGGTTGTAGCAGATGTCTTACTGGAAGCCGCTGCACGCCGCGCCGAGGGCATGGTTGTTGTGGCGACCCTACAGTTTCGCCCTGCCGGTTCAGTCGGAATCGGGCGGGGGAACGGAGCGCTAGATCACCATAGGGTTGACTGCGTGTTCGACTCAGTTCTCGTCGCCAATCGCGGCGAAATCGCCCGGAGGATCATCCGTACGGTCAAAGACATGGGGCTGCGCGCGGTCGCGGTCCACTCGGAGGCGGATGCCGACCTGCCGTTCGTGAGCGAGGCCGACGACGCCGTGCTCCTCGGCCCGGCCGCCCCGGCCCAGAGCTATCTCGACGCGGGTAAGGTCATCGCCGCCGCTCGAGCCACGGGAGCGCGGGCCGTTCACCCCGGCTACGGTTTCCTCGCCGAGAACGCGGCGTTCGCCCGTGCGGTCACCGAAGCGGGCCTCACCTGGATCGGTCCGGACCCCGACGCGATAGAGCGGATGGGCGACAAGATCAATGCCCGGAACCTGATGGAGAGCGCCGGTGTGCCGGTCGCGGCCGGCACGCGTGAGCCGGTGGCCGACCAGGCGGAGGCCCTCGAGGCGGCGGCCCGGATCGGTTACCCGGTCATGGTGAAGGCGGCCGGTGGCGGCGGCGGCATCGGCATGGGCGTCGCACGTGACGACGCCTCCCTGGTCAAGGCCTTCGAGCAGGCGGCCCGCGCCGCGGCCAGATTCGGAGGGAACTCGGCGATCCTGCTCGAGCGCTACATCGAGCGGGCCCGGCACGTCGAGGTGCAGATCCTGGGTCTGGCCGACGGCACGGTGGTGGCCCTGGGGGAGCGCGACTGCTCGGTCCAGCGGCGGCACCAGAAGGTCGTCGAGGAGAGCCCGTCGCCCGGCATCACCCCCGAGTTGCGTGAGCGGATGCTGGCCGCGGCCGTACGAGCGGGGGAGGCGGTCGGCTATCGCGGCGCCGGCACGGTTGAGTGCCTCGTGGACGCCGACGCGCAGGACTTCGTGTTCCTGGAGATGAACACCCGCCTCCAGGTGGAGCACCCGGTGACCGAGTTGGTCACCGGACTCGACCTGGTCGAGCTGCAGATCCGGATCGCGGCCGGTGAGGTGTTCCCGGTCGAGGTGGGCCCCCCGAGCGGGCACGCCATCGAATTCCGGGTGTACGCCGAGGATCCCAAGCGGTTCTTCCCCGGACCTGGGAAGATCGACACATGGGAGGAGCCGGTCGGTGAAGGCATTCGCCTCGATTCCGGATATGTCGCGGGCAATATGGTCACGCCGTTCTATGATCCGCTGATGGCCAAGCTCTGCGTTCACGGCGCCACGAGGGAGGAGGCCCTGGCCCGCGGCCGTACCGCCGTTTCGGCCTTCAGGCTGGCGGGGCCGAAGCACAACCTGCCGTTCTGCGCCGAGCTACTGGACCACCCCGAGTTCGTGAGCGGGGATTATGACACCGGGCTGGTCGCCCGGATGAGGCAAGTTTGATCCGCTGGATCGCTGATTGAGGGGAGTTCCGGGTGGCCGAGGTGCGCGCCGAGATGGTGGCGAACGTCTGGAAGATCGTCGTGAGCGAGGGCGACACGGTCGAGGACGGCGACACACTCGTCATCCTCGAGTCGATGAAGATGGAGATCCCGGTCATCGCCGAGGACTCCGGCGTCGTGGCGCAGCTCAAGGTGGCCGAGGGCGACGTCGTCCAGGAGGGCGACCTGATCGCCGTCATCGAGTAGGACGGGTGTCCCAGGCCGACGTCACACGCGGGTTGTCACAGGTGGCCCACAGGTGGAATCACAGGTAGGCGTCATAGGCGGGTGTCAGAGGCGCGTGTCACGGTCAGATGTCACAGCCGCGTGTCACGGTCAGGTGTCACAGGCGGGTGTCGGAGGTGCGTGTCACAGGCGGGCGAGGAACCGCTCGCGGTCGACGATGACCCGCTCGACCCGCCCGGTGGCGACCAGCGTCCCGTTCTTGTCGACGGCCTTGACCGAGAAGATCAGACGCCTGCCGTCCACCTCGACCAGCTCCGCGCTGACCTCGACGTGCATGCCGACCGGACTGGGCGCGCGATGATCGAGCGCGATTTTCGTGCCCACGGTGGTCTGCCCCGGCTCCAGGTAGGGCTGCACGGCCTTGACCATGGCGCCCTCGGCGAACGACAGCAGCCGCGGGGTGCCGAGGACCGGGACGTCGCCGCTGCCGACCCTGATGGCGGTGTCCTCACGCTCGACCATGATGAGGACTTCGGCGTGCAGACCAGGGACAACTCTCATGTACGTCAGCCTATTAGGACGCGAGACAGCGCAGCGCCGCTGACGCGAATCGGCGGTGGACGGCCGGGGTGATATCGTGAATTTCCACTTTGATCACCATGGTCGGCCGGCGACTGAAGGCGATCGTACGGCCCGCCGGGCCGTGAGAACGATGCTGTTCTTCCGCTTCTGTCCGCGCTGCCGCCACCGTGATCGTCCAGGTGACCCCGAGAAGCTGACCGGACCGTTATTCGAAGCACGGCGATACGGGCGGATAACCGCTAGGCTCGGGGTCTGACCCTGGAGTGGGAGCCCAGTCAAATTCAGGCTTCTGCGACCCTGTCGTTATCTTCTCGCGACGCGAAGCTGCTTTGTTGGACACTTCGGGGGCAGAGTGAATTAGGGGGTACGGGGCGCAGATGGTGGCCCAAGGCACGACCCTGGCTGGGCGCTACCGGCTGGATGCCCGGCTGGGCGCCGGGGGCATGGGCGAGGTGTGGCGAGGAGAGGACACCGTACTCGCACGCACGGTCGCCGTGAAGGTGCTGCTCCCCGGCCGACTCAACGACCCCGGCTTCGCCGTACGCTTCCAGGGCGAGGCCAGGGCGATGGCGACCATCAACCACCCGGGCGTGGTCGACGTGTACGACTACGGCGTCGCCGACGTACCCGGCGACGGCCCGACGGCCTACCTGGTGATGCGGTTCGTCGACGGCGAGCCCCTCGACCGGCTGCTGACGCGGCTCGTCCGGATCGGCGCCGAGCCCGCGATGGAGCTGATCGCGCAGGCCGCCTCGGCGCTTCAGGCGGTCCACGACAGCGGCATCGTGCATCGCGACATCAAGCCGGGCAACCTTCTGGTCCGTTCCGACGGCACGCTCGTGCTCACCGACTTCGGCATCGCACGCGCCGACTCGGGCAGTCGTCTCACCGACGCGGGCATGGTCCTGGGCACCGCCGCCTACTGCGCTCCCGAGCAGGCGGAGGGCGCCCCGGTCACCCCCGCCGTGGACATCTACGCGCTGGGCGTCGTCGCCTACGAGTGCCTCGCCGGTCAGCGGCCGTTCGACGGCGACACTCCGGTGACGATCGCGCTCAAGCACATCCGTGAGCTTCCGCCGCCTCTGCCGCCCGACGTGCCGCCCGCTGTGCGCGCCGTCGTGGAGCGCGCGATGTCGAAAGACCCGGCGCGCCGGTGGCCGTCCGCCGCCGCGATGAGCCAGGCGGCCCGCCAGTCGGTCCACCGCACCGGAGCCGCGCCCGATCACGGCTATGGACAGCCCGGCGCGCCGGCGCCGTACGGACAGTCCGGTGCGGCGGCGCCGTACGGGCAGCCCGGCGCGGCCGCGCCCGAGCAGCAGGTGGACGCCGCGATGATCGAGGCGGCGTTCCAGGAGACGGACTACCTGGAGGAGGGGCAGACCTACCGGGTCACCAGGGAGACCTGGCATGACGGCACCGCTCCGCCGCACCTGGTCCCCCCGGCCCTGACCACGCAGGCGGCATCCCCGGTGGGGCGCCAGGAGGGGCCGCCCCCCGGGTCGCGCTCGTCTCGCCGTGCGCAGCTCAAGAGGGGACGCAGGACGCGCACCGGGCCCATCGTCGCGGGGATGGCCGGGTGCGTCGTCGTGGTCGGCCTGGTCGCGGCGGGGGTGAACCTCGCCTCGGCCCGTTCCGGTGAGGAGACGCCGATCCTGCCATCCGTCACCGCCGAGGTTCCGTCGCCGAAGCCGACCACTCCCAGCCCGCGCCCGCCCAAGAGCCCCTCGCCGAGCCCGACGCGCGCGGTTCCGGCTCAGCCGAACCGGCCGCCGAGTCCGTCACCGAGCCCGTCGCCCAGCCCTTCGCCGAGTCCCTCGCCCAGCCCTTCGCCGAGCCCGTCACCCAGTCCCTCGCCCAGCCCGACGGACAAGCTCGTCAAGGTGCCGGAGCTGACGGGGCTGGCCGAGAACGTGGCCAAGGTCAGGCTCACCAAGGTCGGGCTCCAGCCCGTCGTCCGCTACAAGGGCGAGGGAGCCTGCAAGGACCCGGTGAGCAGCCAGTCGCCGGAGGCGGGCAAGTTCAAGCCCGAGGGGTCCAACGTCGTCATCGCGGTCCACAAGAAGGCCTGTCCGTCCCCCTCGC
The DNA here is from genome assembly GCF_001417795.1 of Sphaerimonospora mesophila. Classification (NCBI taxonomy): domain Bacteria; kingdom Bacillati; phylum Actinomycetota; class Actinomycetes; order Streptosporangiales; family Streptosporangiaceae; genus Sphaerimonospora; species Sphaerimonospora mesophila. The sequence continues at coordinate 21,965 of NZ_BCBX01000033.1, forward strand.
CCCACCCGTCGCCGAGCCCGTCACCCAGCCCCAGCCCCTGAGATCCCCCCACCCCTCCCGCGTGATCTTGTAGTTACTCGCAGGGATGGTCTCTGACGTGCTCGTACCCTTGTCGTGATCTTGCAGGAACTCGCACACGACCCGGTCTGCCTGCGACGATGCCGTTCGCGATCTTGCAGTTCCAGGTGCAAGATCGCGGACGATGAAACCGCAGGTCAATGGCCTTGGCTGCGAGTTTCTACAAGATCACAAGAGGTGAATGACCAGGCCAGGCGGCATGCCTGCGAGAAATCGCAAGATCACGCCTATGGAGGTGGGGGGTCAGACGCCGGTCGTGTTCCTGGGGTAGGCGATCTGCGGGTCGGTGGCGATGTTCACCAGGTACGGCACGCCGGAGTCGAACGCCCGCCGCAGCGCCGGGCCGATCTCGTCGGGTGAGGTCACCAGCTCACCGCCACCGCCGAGGGCCGTCACGACCTGGTCGTACCGGCACTGCGGCTGCAGCTCGGCCGCCACGTCGTAGCCGTACAGCAGCTGCATGGGATGCTTCTCCAGCCCCCACATGCCGTTGTTGCCGCAGATCATGACGACCGGCAGGCGGTGCCGTACCAGCGTGTCCACGTCCATCAGCGAGAACCCGGCGGCGCCGTCGCCGAGCAGCAGCACGACCTGCGAGGACGGCCGGGCGAGCCGGGCGGCGATCGAGTAGCCGAGGCCGGTGCCGAGACAGCCGTACGGCCCCGGGTCGAGCCAGTTGCCGGGTTTGCGAGGCTCGACGTACTTGCCGGCGTAGGACACGAAGTCGCCACCGTCGCCGATCACCACGGCGTCGTCGTCCAGCAGCCGGTTCAACTCGCCGTAGATCCGCATCGGGTGGATCGGGTCGGCGTCCGACTCCAGCAGCGGCGCGTCGGACGCGATCGAGGCCGCCGCCTCCTCGGCCAGCCGATCCTTCCACGGCTCGTACGCCTTCGGGTTCACCCCGGCGGTACGGCAGGCGGCGGCGAGCCCCCACAGGATGAGGGAGAGATCGCCCGCCGCCGACCCGGCCAGACCGATGTGCGTGGCCAGCTGCGACGGCGCGTCCACGATGTGGACGACCCGGGCGAGCGGCGCGCCGTCCTTGCCGCCGAACCAGCCGTAGTTCAGCCGGAAGTCGAGCGGGGTGCCGACCACGATGACCAGGTCGGCCTGCTTGAACGCGTGCCCCCGGGCCCGGGTGACCAGCAGGTCGTGGCCGGAGGGCAGGATGCCCCGGCCCTGGCCGTTGGGGATGACCGGCAGACGCCACTCCTCGGCGAAGTCCCGGGCCGCCTCCTCGGCGCGATCCATCCACACGTCCGAGCCGAACACCAGCACCGGCCGTTCGGCCTCGGCGATCAGCCGGGCGATCTCGGCGAGCGCGTCGGGGTCGGGCTCGAGCGGCGACGGAGTCAGTGTCTGGGAGTCGTAGTCGGCCGCGGGCGAGAACAGGTCGTCCATGTAGACGTCCAGGAACACCGGGCCGCGGTGCGGGGCCAGTGCCGTACGGAACGCCATCTCGACGTCCTGCCCGATGGAGTCGGCGCCCGAGCCGGTGAAGGCGAGCTTGGTGATCGGCTCGAACAGCGGAGGGTGATCCATCTCCTGCAGCGCGCCCGAGCCCCACCGGGAGCGCGGCGCCCTGCCGCCGAGCACGACGAGCGGTGAGCCGTTGTAGTGGGCCGTGGCGACCCCGGAGACGCCGTTGGTGACGCCGGGACCGGCGGTGAGCACCGCCAGACCGGGACGGCGGGTCAGACGGGCGGTCGCCTCGGCGGCGAAGACCGCGCTCTGCTCGTGGCGTACGTCCAGGATGCGCATGTCCCGGTGGACGGCGCCGTCGTAGATCGGGAACACGTGCCCGCCCGACAGCGTGAACATCGTGTCGACGCCGTACGCCTGGGAGACGGCGACGGCGATGTCGCCTGCGTGCGTTGGGGACTCCATGCGGGAAACCTACCAGTCGGTCACTTAGCCGGGGGAGAAGACTTGTCGGTCTCGCCAACCTGCCCGCAATCGCGGGTGGTCAACCCGCCATGGCCTCGCGAATCGGCTGGTGCCGGGGCAGCCGGCGGTCCACCTGCCCCGGCGTGGGCGACCTCAGGGCACCCAGTGGTTGCCGGTCACCGTGATCATGACCTGTAGTTGGATGCTGGCCGAGTAGTAGCTGCCGGTGTCGATCGGCGTCGCGCGCATCTTGTTCCACAGCGCGTCGAGCCATGCCTGGCTGCCGGAGTCGGTCATGGCCGCGACCGCGAACGGGGCGAAGAACGCCGCCTCGCTTCCGCCCGAGATCGCCGTGCCGTCCAGCCGATATCCGATGGCGATCTTGTTGGGATCTCCGCCGGTCTTGGACTTGACCCAGCTGTTCAGTTTGCGCGCCGCGGCCAGGGATGCCGCGTCGCCGCTGGTCACCGCGTCATCGCCGATCCGCCAGGGGGTGCGGCAGGCGTTCCACCAGTACTGGCCGTCCCTGGCGTCCTCCAGCACCTCGCCGGGCGCCGGCCTGGGGGTGGTGCCGGTGTCGACCACGAAGTCGGGCAGCAGTCCGGTGTTGGGGGAGTAATCCGCCTGAAGCGTGCCGATCAGGCGCTGGTGCGCCGATCTGATGGTGTCCCAGGCGCTGTCGCCGGTCGCCCTCCTGAAGGCGCGGAAGTGGTCGACCATCCAGTCGGAGGTCCGGGAGATGTAGTAGTACTCGTCGCCCGGGCTGGACCAGTCGCCCAGCTTGAGCAGGTTCGTCGCCGAGTTGATCTCGTCTTTCTTGATCGCGTTGATGTGCCTGATGGCGAGCTGCCGATAGTCGTAGACGCCGGAGCTGCCCCACTGCCGGTCCGCGAGCAGGAGGCCGTAGGCCACGTCCAGGTCGCCGTCGGTGGCGCCGTCACCGCCGTTGACGCTACGGCAGGAGGCGTCCTGCTCGGCGGCGAGCAGGTCGGGGTTGATCGAGGACGGGTGATCGATCATCCACTTCACCAGGCCATCGAAGATCTTCTTGGCGTCGGGGTCCGCGCCCGCCATGGTCGCGACGATCACCATGCCGTATCCCTGGGCCTCGGCCACGTACGGATGATCCGCGTCGGGCGAGATCACCTGATACCAGCCGTTCCCGCAGTTCTGCCGGAGGAAGGCCGACTTCCATCGCCGGTAGTAGTCGATCACCTGGTCGTCCAGGGCCGACTGGCCGCCCGAGGGGCGCAACATGCCGGAGGCGTAGGGGATGCGGTGGCTGCCGAACGGCACGGCGACCCCACCGCCACCGCCTCCTCCGGTGCCGTACACCTCGAACTCCCAGAGCGAGTAGCCGTACGGGGTGCCCCGGCGCGTGCCGTACATCCGCACGTATCGGCCGCTCGCCGAGACCGTCAGATCGTCGATGCCGCCGTCGCCTGACGTGGTGGAGTGGACGTCGGTCCAGGACGATCCGTCCGCCGAGATCTGGATTTTGTACGACTTCGCGTAGGCGACCTCCCAGTTCAGCCGCACCCGGCTGACGGTGTGCGTGGAACCCAGGTCGATGCGGATCCACTCGGGGTCGTGCCCCTCCGCGCTGGCCCACCGTGTGGACGTGCTGCCGTCCACCGCTCTGCCGGCCTCGAACCCGCCTGCCTCGATCGACGAGGATGTCGCGGGCTTGCCCACCGACACCAGCGGGTCGGCCGTCGCGGGCCGCGCGTTCGCCGCGGCCGACGGCACGATCAGCGGCGTCAGCAACGCGAGCACGGTCAAGAAGATCTGTGCAGGTCTGCTTCGCTTCATAAGCGGCTCCCGTCTTCCCGGATCTCCAGCGATAGGGAATAGTTAAGAAAGCTTCCTAACCTAGCCGCAGAGTATGGGCGTGTCGCATCCGGGACAAGGCCCAAAAATCGGCGAGATATCCGCCGGGGAGGCTGAGAACCCGCCTGCCATGCCGGCTTGTAGGTTAGGAGAACTTCCCCAGCGGCTTGACGGCCGCTCCGCCGGCTTGTCATGATCGCAGCCTCGATGCCGGCGGTGGAGGTGACGTGAAGACCCCTGTCCCCGCGACGCCCAGCACGCTCCGCGCGATCAACGACCGCGCCGCCCTGCGCGTGCTCCTCGACCGCGGGCCGCTGACCCGACCGGAGATCGGCGACCTCACCGGGCTGTCCAAACCCACCGCGTTCCAGGTGCTGGCCCGGCTGCAGGATGCCGGGCTGGTGGTGAAGGACGGGGTCAGGGCCGGATCGTCCGGCCGGGTGGCGGAGACCTACCGGATCAATCCGATGGTCGCCCACGTGGCCGCGTTGGACGTCACACCTGAGGAGATCAGCGCCCGGGTCGCCGACATCACCGGTGCGATCGTGGGTGAGGCCGTACTGCCCCAGCCGCGCGAACCGGCGGGCACCCTGATCGAACGGCTGAACGCGGCCCTGAGGAGCGCGCGACCTCCCGGGCCGATCCGCCGGACGGTCATCGGCGTCCAGGGCGCCGTCGATCCCACCACCGGCAGGCTGGGGTACGCGACCGCAGAGGACATGCCCGGTTGGCAGATCCCCGAGCTGGTGGCGACGCTGACCGACGGGCTGGGCACGGCGGTCGACGTGGAGAACAACGTCAACCTCGCCGCGCTGGCCGAGCGGACGTACGGCGTGGCGGCCGACTGCCCTGACTTCGTGCTGCTGTGGGCGGACGAGGGGCTCGGCGCCGCCCTGATGCTCGACGGACGTCTGCACAGGGGGGTCACCGGCGGCGCGGGAGAGGTGGGCTACACGCCGACGCCGGGCGCGCCGACCGGGCGTGACGTCGGGCGTTTCGCCAACCACGGTTATCAGGCGCTGACCGGCGGCCCCACCATCCATGAACTGCTGCGTTCGTACGGCGTGGACGCTCCGGACTTCCGGCGTGCCATCGAGACCGCGGTGCGACGCGCCGAGCACGGCTCGGGGAGCACGGCCGAAGACGCCGGGGCCGGGCTGCGGAATGTCGCTGCGCGGCTGGCCGTGGGGCTGGCCGCCATCACGTCGATCGTGGATCCCGGGCTCATCGTGCTCGCCGGCGGCGTCATGACGGCGGGCGGCGAGCACCTGCGTGATCTCATCGAACGCGAGCTGTACGCGCTCACCATTCCGCGCCCGCGGCTGCGTCTGTCCGCGGTCGAGGGCAACCCGGTCCTCGCGGGCGCACTGGAGCTCGCGCTCACCTCCGTACGCGACGAGGTCTTCGGCGCGGCCCTTCCCACCCCCTAGCACTCCGGCGGTGGATCGACCGGCGGTTCACCGGCCGAGTGTGAACCCTCCGATCATGGCCGCGGGCCATGACCACCACCGGCACGCCCGCTCCGATCTTCATCGTCCTGGATCCCACCAGGAGGCCGAAGCAGAACAGCAGTATGGCTCCGGTGCGTCTCGCAGGACAGGACGGTCGCGGTCCCGGGCGTGCCTTTCATGCCGAGCGCCGTCTGCACCTCGGGCAGGGTGGAGCCGAAGATGAGGAACGGAATTCCCACCAGTGCGAAGAGCAGCATGAGCATCCCCAACGCGGCGAACAGGTTCGCGCCGACCTTGCCCGTCGAAGAAGAGCCTTCCTCGGTGAGGCGCTGTTCCTGCGCCTCCGCCCGCGCTCGGGCGGCCTCCCGCCGCTCCCGCGCTCCCGCGTACGCTCTGGCCGCTTCCCATCGTTGCCGGCTTCTACGGCGCTGCCGCGTCGTCTTCGCCATGATCGGATCGTGAACGGCGGCACTGAAGGACTGGATGAGACCGACTGGGACGATCCATTCGTCACTCGGGCCGGCAGCGAACCGAAGAACTCGATGTCGTCGCACGCTCCTTCCGCGTCGAACCGGAGCGTACGACCGCTGTGTAGAACCGGAGCGTGCGACCGCTGTGTAGAACCGGAGCGTGCGACCGACGCCTACGAATCTCTCGTACGTGCCGCGCACTCCCCGACTCCCGACGGCCGTCGGGAGTCGGGGGACCTCCGACGGGCCGGCCCACCTCAGCCGGGGAGCTTGAGGGTGGTGCGGAAGACGGCGGGGTCGAAGGCGCCGCCGAGGACGGGGGCGAGTCCCGCCCGTGCCGCGCGGGCGAACGCCGGCCGATCGAGGGCGCCCGCGCCCTCGGGCAGCGCTCCGGCGAGCGGCCGGGCCGCCAGCATCTCCAGATCGGCGACGTTGCACCGCTCGGCCAACCCCGGCTCGGCCGGCCAGGAGCCGATCACCACTCCGGCCAGGTCGAGGCCACGGCCCGCCATGGCCTCCAGGGTCAGCGCGGTGTGGTTCAGTGTGCCGAGCCCGGCCCTGGCCACGACCAGGACCGGTGCACGCAGCTCGTACGCCAGGTCGGCGAGCGTGCTCCCCTCCTCGTCGAACCGGACGAGCAGCCCGCCGGCCCCCTCCACGATCACCAGCCGGTTCGACTCCGCCAGCTCCGCGACGAGCGTGGCCACCGAGGTGAGCGAGACCGGCGGCAGGCCGGACACGCGGGCGGCGGCGGCGGGCGACAGCGGGTCGGGGAACCTGGCCGGTTCGAACGTCGTGGTGACCCCCGACAACCGGATCACGTCGTCGAGGTCTCCCGGCTCGCCGGCCGCCACTCCGGTCTGCGCCGGTTTCACCACGGCGACCGTCGAGCCGCGTTCCAGGGCCAACGCGGTGAGGGCCGCCGTGACCACGGTCTTTCCGACGCCGGTGTCCGTGCCCGTGACAACGAGAATGCTCATTCACCGCAGCGTACGGCGTGACGGCGGCCGGGGCGGCGCAGGCGGTGCGCGCCGGACGCGGCCGTGTCACCGGGGCGGCGGTCGGCGCCGCCCCGGCGAGAGCCGTACGACTCGGTGCGACGGGGGCGTCAGGCGATCCCGCCCGAGGGCCGCCGCAGCCGGGTGACGAACTTGTAGCGGTCTCCGCGGTAGAGCGACTGGGCGTACTCCACCGGGTTGCCCTCGGCGTCGAACGCGTGCCGGGTCAGCAGCAGCATGGGCAGCCCGACGTCGACGCCGAGCACCTGTGCGTCGTACGGCGTGGCCAGGACGGTCTCGATGACCTCCTCCGCGTCGGTCAGCTGCACGTTGTAGGCGTTGTGCAGGGTCTCGTAGAGCGACGGATGGGCCTCCAGCTCCCGCCGCAGCCGGGGGAAGCGCCGGGCGGACAGGTGGGTGGTATCGATCGACATCGGCTCGCCGTTGGCCAGCCGGAGACGGTGTATGCGCAGCACGCGCCCGCCCGGGTTGATCGCCAGACGGCTGCCGAGCGCCTCGTCCGCCGTGATGTAGCTGATGTCCAGGATCTTGGTGTCGGGTTCCAGGCCGACCATGCGCAGGTCACCCGTGTACGAGGTGAGCTGCAGCACCTGGGCCACCTTGGGCTGGGCGACGAACGTGCCCTTGCCCTGGATCCGCAGCAGCCTGCCCTCCACAACGAGCTCCGAGAGCGCCTGGCGGACGGTGGTCCGCGAGGTCTCGAAGCTCACCGCGAGCGCACGCTCCGGAGGGAGCGCGCTGCCCGGGGGGAGGGTCTTCGTGAGCTCCAGCAGGCTCCGCTTGACGTCGTAGTACTTCGGGACCCGGGGAGAGTCCTCGCTGTGCTCCGTCACGTATCCACCTTCAATTCGGCCACAGCGGTGAGCGCACCCCTGACCACCGCGAGATCATCCGACCTCAGATCGGCCCTCGCGGTCAACCTCAAACATGACCGTCCCTGGGGAACCGATGGCGGGCGGAAGCATCCGACGCGCAGGCCGTGCTCGGCGCACACGGCGGCCGCGGCCACCGCCCGCCGCGGCGGGCCGAGCACGACCGGCACGACGGCCGCCGCCGGGTTCGTCTCCAGGTCCATGGACAGGCCCAGCTCGTGGATCGTCGCGGCCAGGGCGCGCGCGTTTGCCCTGGCCCGTCCGGGAAGGTCGGCCGCGGCGTCTTCGAGGATGCCGAGCGCGGCCAGCGCCGCCCCCGCGCAGGCCGGCGCGAGCCCGGTGTCGAAGATGAACGAGCGGCCCGTGTCGATCAGCGTCTCGATCACCTCGGGCGCGCCGAGCACGGCGCCGCCCTGCGATCCCAGCGACTTCGACAGCGTGATCGTCCTCACCACGTGAGGGCTGTCGGCGAGGCCCGCCTCGTGCACCGCGCCACGGCCCTGCTCGCCCACCACGCCGAGCGCGTGGGCCTCGTCGACCACGAGCAGCGCGCCGTGCCGTACGGCGGCCGCGTGCAGTTCGCGCAGCGGCGCGAGGTCGCCGTCGACGGAGAACACGGCGTCGGTGACGACGACGGCGTGCTCCTCGGCGCGGTCGGCCAGGACCTTGCCGACCGCCTCGGCGTCTCGATGCGGGGTGACGACCACCCGTGAACGCGACAGCCGGCAGGCGTCGACGATCGACGCGTGGTTGCCCGAGTCCGAGACGACGAGGCTGCCGCGCCCGTCCCGGCCGGCGACCGCGGCCAGACCGACGGCGGCCAGATTGGCGAGGTATCCGGAGGAGAAGACCAGTGCCCTGGCCGCGCCGGTGAAGGCGGCCAGCCGCTCCTCCAACTCGGCGTGCAGCCGCGTCGTCCCGGTCACCAGACGGGAACCGGTCGAGCCGGTGCCCCACTCCCGGGTGGCCCGGACGGCGGCCTCGATGAGCCGCTCGTCCCGCGACAGCCCCAGGTAGTCGTTGGAGGCCAGGTCCAGCAGGCCGTCATGGTCGGGCGTGCGAGGGCGCAGGACACGCCGCAGCCCGGCCGCCTCCCGCTGGGCGGTGGCCTCACGGAATCGGTCGAGTGGCCGTTTCATGGAGTGCATCTTGCCAGGTGGTGAATGCCGATTCGCCTCCGGGCCGGACCCCGGCGCATGATGCGAGGGTGCCCACTATCAGCGACCTGGTGTCCCGGCATACCGCGCTCGACGCGGCGGATGTCGACTGGATCTATTCCCTTGTGTCGGACTGGCAACTCCTGGCCGACCTGTCCTTCGCGGATCTCATCCTGTGGGTCGCCCATCGTGGCGGCACGGGCTGGGTGGCGGTCGCCCAGATGCGGCCCACGACCGGCCCGACGGTCTACCACGACGACGTCGTCGGAGTCATCGTGGCGAAGGGGGAGCGGCCGCTGATCGACATAGCGTGGGACGAGCAGCGGATCTGCCGCGAGGGCGATCCCGACTGGTCCAGTGGCGTACCGGTCCGGGAGGAGACGATCCCGGTACGGCGAGGCTACGCCGGGCCCCTCATCGGGGTCATCCAGCGCTCCACCAACCTGTCGTCGGCGCGTACGCCGTCCCGGCTGGAGCTGACGTACCTGCAGAGCGCGTCGGACCTGGCCCAGATGGTGGCCGAGGGCGGATTTCCGTTCGCCGGGGAGCAGCCGACCCTCGTCAGGTCCCCCCGGGTCGGCGACGGCCTGCTCCGGCTCGACAAGGGCGGACGGGTGACCTACGCCTCCCCGAACGCGCTGTCGGCCTACCGCCGTCTCGGCCTGTACGCGGACCTGGTGGGCGCCGATCTCGGCCGGACGACGGCGGCGCTGTGCTTCTCCGACGAGCCGATCAACGAAGACCTGATGCTGGTGGCGAGCGGCCGGGCGCCCAGGGAGATCGAGGTGGAGAACGGCGGCACCGTGGTGCAGCTCCGGGCCATCCCGCTGATCGTGGGCGGTGGCAGGATCGGGGCGCTGGCGCTCATCCGCGACGTGACCGAGCTGCGCCGCCGCGAGCGCGAACTTTTGACCAAAGACGCGACGATCCGTGAGATTCATCACCGGGTCAAGAACAACCTGCAGACCGTCGCGGCGCTGCTCCGGCTGCAGGCGCGGAGGCTGAACAACCCCGAGGGGCAGGAGGCGCTGAACGAGGCGGTCCGGCGGGTCGGCTCGATCGCGATCGTGCACGAGATCCTGGCGCAGATGCCCGAGGAGATGGTCGAGTTCGACGACATCGCCGACCGGGTGATCGCCATGACGGCCGAGGTCTCGCTGGCCCATGTCATGCCCAAGCGCATCGGCGGGTTCGGCGTGCTGCCGGCAGCGGTGGCGACGCCGATCGCCATGGTCCTCACCGAGCTGCTGCAGAACGCCGTGGAACACGGCTTCTCGCACAGGTCGGGGAACGTGGAAGTGATCGTGAAACGCGAGGTGGACCGGCTGGAGGTCGTGGTCGCGGACGACGGGCAGGGTCTGCCGCCCGACTTCGATCTGGAATCCACCGGGAGTCTGGGGCTGCAGATCGTCCGCACGCTCGTGGAGGCCGAGTTGTCAGGCCGTCTGAGCATCGGAAGGAGGGACGAGGGGGGCACGGAGGTCAGCCTCAGCATTCCCATGCCGTCCGGGGGTACACCCTCGGGAACCGCCGGGTCTTATGGGAGTGCGGGCTCTTCCGGAGCCAGAGCCAGAGGCGGAGCGGCCGAGAAGGCCACGCCGTTTTGAATGCCGTTTCTCATCCGGTCGCGCCGGGACGGTGGCCGAGACACTGGCCGGGACCGGTGAACGACGGTTGAGCGGACGGCCGGGAGATCGGCATCGTCACGCTGAACGGCCTGTTCGGGCCCGGAGTGGACTACTCGGGCCCGAGGGTCCGTGCGGCCGTGGTGCGTGCTGCGACCGTTGCCATCCGACCGGGGGTCAGACGCCGGCGCGGGCGCGGGCGCGAGCCGTACGGCGCTTCAGCGCGCGACGCTCGTCCTCGCTCAGTCCGCCCCAGACTCCGGCGTCCTGGCCGGATTCGAGAGCCCACTTGAGGCACGAGTCGATGACCGAGCAGCTGCGGCATACCTGCTTGGCCTCTTCGATCTGCATGAGCGCCGGACCGGTGTTCCCAATGGGGAAGAACAGCTCGGGGTCCACGTCACGGCAGGCGGCTCGGTGGCGCCAGTCCATGCGTTCCACTCCTTCGTCGAGCGGGGCCGTGCCGGCCTCCGCTGGTCGTCAACTTTGTGAAGTCTTTCACTAACTGGTGCGAACGTTTGCCCGGACCAGGGTTTGGGCCGGAGTGTCCGCGTGATCGCCGGTGACCGTTGCGGAGGCGGTGGTCTCCGTAAAGGTCCTACGTTCCGACGTCGTAGTCAGCTTTTCAGTCGTACCAACCCCACACAAGAGGTTCAGGGCAAGGTTTTGCCCTCCATGGCTGTCGGATGCGTCACATTGTGACGATCTGTCACGCTTTAGACGAGAACTTGTAATGCATCCGGGATAGCGCGGAAGATCACCCACTCGTGCTCTCCCAGGTAGTCGCCGTCCAGCTGGAAGGCCATCGGCCGGGTCGCCACCAGGGTGAACTCGGCCTCGTCGTGGATCTGGACGAGGTGCCTGCCCGTCGGTAGTGCGTGCCGTTCCCCGACGATTTGACGGACGAGCGCCGCCATGGTCGGCAGGTTGAGCTTCCGGAGCCCCAGCAGGTCGAGACCCGTCTCGAACGTGGCCAACGGCGTCGGGTTGATGGGACGCGGCCCCGCGTACGTCCACGGCGCCGTGTTCGACACGATGGCGAGGAAGATGCCCTCCTCGTCCGGCCGGTTCGGACGCCTCAGCCGCAGGGCGGCGTGCCGGCGGTCCGTCACGAAGAAGTGACGCACCGCGGTGTTCACGTAGAGGGCCGGCAATGCGCGCCGGCCTGTGCTCCGCAGCCCCTCGACGGCCCTGATGACCTCGGCGTCGTACCCAAGTCCTGCACAAAATGTGAAATATCGAGACCGACGATGGTCTGGACCGCCATCTGCCCCCGGATCGGGACCCGAAACCTCGTCGTGCCAGACGGCCTGGCCCAGCCCTATCGTCCGCCGCCGGTCGTCGCGAAGCGCGTCGAGCACGGCGCCGGTGGCCTCGACCGGGTTGTTGGGCAGGCCCAGCGCCCGGGCGAACACGTTGGCGCTGCCGCCGGGGATGATCATCAGTGCCGGTCGTCCACTCGCGACCTGGTCGGGCTGCGCCCCGAGCAGCCCGTTGACGGTCTCGTTCATCGTGCCGTCGCCCCCGAGCACGGCCACCGCCTCGAATCCGCGGGCGTGTGCCGTGGCCGCGAGCTCCGTGGCGTGGCCCCGACGGGCGGTCTCCTCGACGGACAGATCCACGGCCGCACCGAGCGCCCGGATTAGTACATCTCGGGTGCGTTCGTTGGTTGTTGTCGCCTTTGGATTGACGAGGAGGAGTGTCCGCATGCCCTGAAGGTTAACGAACGCTTTACCGCCGACGCCCGCGACGCCACGCGCGGCCGGGCGGAGATCGGCCCCGGCATCACCGCAGGGAGCCGCGGCGACCGAGGCTCTCTGCGGGTAGGGTTGGGCGATGTGATCAGCAGTTCCGCCGGCCGCCCCGTCACGGTGATCGTGGCCGCCGCAGCCCTGGCCGCCGAGGGCCTGCTCACGCTGGTCCTCGGGGGGTACGTCGCCGTCGAGACACTGGTCGGCAGGCCCACCGACACGGTCACCAGCCTCGCCGTCGCCGGGTTCGGCCTGCTCACCGGAGCCGGGCTGCTGTGGGTCGCCTGGGGCCTGTGGCAGATGCTGCGCTGGAGCAGGGGCCCGGCCGTCGTGACACAGATCTTCGCGCTGCCGTTGGCGATCACACTGATCCAGTCCGAGCAGTACGGCTACGGCGTCCCGCTCGTGGCGGCGGCGGCCGTCGCTCTCGTCACATTGCTCGCGCCGTCGTCGACGCGGGCCCTGATGGACGGGGACGGCCGCTCCGACACCTGAGCTCAGTCCTCGGCGGTGAGGCCCTCGCGGAGCTGGGCGAGGGTCCGGGCCAGCAGCCGGGAGACGTGCATCTGCGAGATCCCCAGTTCGTTGGCGATCTGTGACTGGGTCATGTTCCCGAAGAAGCGCAGCAGCAGGATCCGCTTCTCACGCGGCGGCAGTCGCTCAAGCAGCGGCTTGAGCGACTCGCGGTACTCGACGCCTTCCAGCGACTCGTCCACGATGCCCAGCGAGTCGGACACGGCCGGTGCGTCGTCGTCCCCTGAGTCGGGGGCGTCGAGGGAGACCGTCGAGTAGGCGTTGGCCGACTCCAGGCCCTCCAGCACCTCCTCCTCGCTCATCTGCAGATGCGCGGCGAGCTCGGCCACCGTGGGGGCCCGGCTCTCCCGCTGCGACAGCTCGCTTATCGCCTTGGTCAGCGAGAGCTTGAGCTCCTGCAGGCGGCGCGGCACGCGGACCGCCCATCCCTTGTCGCGGAAGTGCCGTTTGATCTCGCCGACGATGGTCGGGGTCGCGTACGTGGAGAACTCGACGCCCCGGGCGAGGTCGAACCGATCGATCGACTTGATCAGCCCGATCGTGGCCACCTGCGTGAGGTCGTCGAGCCACTCGCCGCGGTTGCGGAAGCGGCGCGCGAGGTACTCGACCAGGGGCAGATGGAGCTCGACCAGCTCGTCGCGGATGCGCTGGCGCCTCGGGTCGTCCGGTGACAGCTCGGCCAGCTCGGCGAAGAGCGTGCGCGCGCGTACGCGGTCCGGCACGGCCGAGTCGCCGGAGGCCATGGCACTCGTCCTTTCCATCACGCCGGCCTCGCTGTGCCTCGGCGCTTGCGCAGGACGATCGCCATGTGGTCGCTGTGATCGGAGAGGGCGTCCACGTCGTCGGCGAGGGCCGTGAGCACCATCCAGGCGAAGTCCTCCCGGTTGGGGGAGCTGACCCCCACCGTGTTCACCTCGACCCGGACCGTCATCTCCTGCCCCGTGAGCTCGAACTCGGCGAGGAGGTCGGTGCCGGGAACGGCATGCCGGAGAAGCATGGCGCACGCCTCGTCGACGGCGATGCGGAGATCCTCGATCTGGTCGAGGGTGAAGTCGAGCCGTGCCGCCAGCCCGGCCGTGGCCGTACGCAGCACGGAGAGATAGGCGCTGGCTGCGGGCAGCCGGACGGTGACGGCGTCGCGAATCTCGGTCAGCTCCACCGCAGGCGTCTCGGTTTCCTCGGTCACGTTCCTCCTCGCCCCTTCGCGGCCGTCCCGGTGGCCGGCCTTCATGATCGATCCGGCGTCGGCCCCTTCCGGTCGGCCCTTCCCAAACGGCCCCTCGCATCGGCTCAGTGCCCTGAGTGCAACCTACCGCCACTCGCCACGTGGTGCTCCGCTCGCAGGCCACGGTTAGGGCGATCCTTGGCGGTAAGTCCTGGTAAATTCCCTGCTAGATCGTCTTTCCTGAGTCGGCAAGGTGGTCGCCGACAGGAGAGGGCCCCGCCCGATCCGGCGGCCGCGCTCGACCAGGGAACGGCGCGGGTCGGGAGATCGTGCGGGGCCGGAAGATCGCTTGAACTAGGCGGCCTTGGTCTCCCAGAAGATCTTGGCGATCTCATCGATCTTGGCAAGCAGCTCGTCCGCCTGAGCGGGGTCGACGGCACCCTTGGCGCCGGCCGCGCCGGCGAGCTTGGTGGCGTCCCAGAAGAGCTGGTGGAGCTGGGGGTACTGCTCCAGGTGCGGCGGCTTGAAGTAGTCGGTCCACAGCACCCACAGGTGGTGCTTGACCAGCTCGGCCCGCTGTTCCTTGATGATGAGAGCGCGAGTCCGGAAGACCGGGTCGTCGTTGTCGGCGTACTTCTTCATAATCGCCTTGACCGACTCGGCCTCGATGCGGGCCTGCGCCGGGTCGTAGACCCCACACGGCAGGTCGCAGTGGGCGGACACTACGCGCTTGGGTCGCAGCAGTCGTGCGAGCATCGGAATCCTTCCTTAGGCATGCTGGTGACAGCACTGTCCAAGACCGACCTTACTCGTAGAGAAATGCTTACGCAGAGGGGGATGATGCTGACCGCGGTGCGTGTCGCCGGGGACTCCATGCTGCCCGTCCTGCGGCCGGGAGACCTGCTGCTGGTACGGCCCCGCGCGCCGATCAGGCCGGGCGACCTGGTGATCGCCAGACGTCCGCACGGACTGATCGTCAAACGGGCGTTCCGGCTCACCCCGGAAGGGTGGTGGCTGGAGAGCGACAACCAGTCGGCACCGGGACGGCAGGACAGTTGGGATTTCGGCGCCGTACCGGAATCCGATGTCCTGGGCCGGGTCGTCCTGCGCTACTGGCCCCGGCCGACCCGGCGGTTTCCGCCGCCCCCGCCGGATTAGCCCCCGCCAACCCATTCCCGTGATCTTGCAGTTTCTCGCAAGCCTTCCTCCTGGCCTGCGCAGATCAACTTCGTGATCTTGCGGAAACTCGCAGACGGGTTGCCTGAGCCGCGTCTATGTGTTTAGTGATCTTGCACTTGTCAGAGCAAGATCACGGATGGTGTTTTCGCTGCCCAGAGGGTAGGCCTGCGAGAAACTGCAAGATCAGGGACGGGAAACCCCTGCTCCTGGCCCGGTGTGCGAGTATTCGCAAGATCACGGGCCTGGGGGGAGGGGGCGGAGGTCAGGCGCCGCGTTTGCGTGCTCGGTAGGCGGCCACGTTGGCGCGGCTGGCGCAGCGCTCCGAGCAGTAGCGGCGGGACCGGTTCGAGGAGGTGTCGAGGTAGACGTTGCGGCAGGGTGCTGCCTGGCAGATGCCGAGCCGGTCGACGCCGAGACCGGTGATCACGCTCGCCAGGCCCATGACGGATCCCACCGCGAGCGCGTCGGCCACCCGCCCGCCCTCGGTCAGATGCATGTGCCAGCGCTGGCCTTCGTGGCCCGAAATCTGTGGATGCACGGGATGCCGGACCAGGAGGCCGTTGAGCCGCTCGACGACGTCGTCCTCGTTGCCCTCGGCCGCGGCGTTGAAGACCCCGGCGAGCTCTTCGCGCAGTTCCCGCAGGGCGTCGAGATCCCTCCGGGTGATCCGGGCGGCCGCCTCTCCGCGGCCGGCCTCCTCGAGCAGCTCCCGCAGCTCGGTGAGACCCCTGAGCTCGTCGCCCCTGTTGACCAGCAGGACGGCCAGCTCGGCGTATGACGTCAAGTCCACTGGGACGCCTAGGTACGTAAGGGATCAATTATAAGACTGAGTATTACACGCGGTGGGCTTCAGGGGAACACCTCCTCCAGACGAGGTGCCCGTCGTATGGCACAATCGGGGAACGGGTGACCCCCGTACCCCCTCAAGAGACGACCGTCAATCGACGACGGCCTCCGGCGGCTACCGAAGCCTGGGTCCCTCGTTCCTTGCGGCGTCTACCGAAGGAAATCGTCCTTATGACACTGGGGTCGCTGTGACCGTCTCACCTGTCTCTCTCGAATCTCTCGACCTGGATCCCGCTTTCGCCCTGCACCGCGGCGGCAAGCTGGAGGTCCGTTCCACCATCCCGGTCCGGGACGCGGATGATCTGTCCCTTGCCTACACGCCCGGGGTCGCCCGTGTCTGCACCGCGATAGCCGACACCCCTGACCTGGTCAACGACTACACCTGGGTGTCGAACGTGGTCGCCGTGGTGTCCGACGGCACCGCCGTTCTGGGCCTCGGCGACATCGGACCGGCCGGCGCCATGCCCGTCATGGAGGGCAAGGCGCTGCTGTTCAAGGAGTTCGGCAACGTCGACGCCGTGCCGATCTGCCTCGACTGCACCGACGCCGACGCGATCGTCGAGACCATCGTCCGGCTCGCGCCCTCGTTCGGGGGCATCAACCTCGAGGACATCAGCGCGCCGCGCTGCTTCGAAATCGAGGAGCGGCTGCGCGACCTGCTCGACATTCCCGTCTTCCATGACGACCAGCACGGCACGGCCATCGTCGTCCTCGCCGCGCTGCAGAACGCCGCGCGCCTGACCGGGCGCTCGCTCGGGGAGCTCCGCGCGGTCGTGGCCGGCGCCGGCGCCTCCGGGGTGGCAGTCTCCCGCATCCTGATGGGGGCCGGCATCGGCGACATCGCGGTCTCCGACTCCAAGGGCGTCATCTACGCCGGCCGGGAGGGGCTCAACTCCGTCAAGGCGGCGCTGGCCCGCGACAGCAACAAGCTCGGCCTCACCGGGTCGACCGAGCAGGCGCTCGCCGGGGCCGACGTCTTCATCGGCCTGTCCGGGTCGACGGTGTCGGAGGAGGCCATCGCCTCCATGGCGCCGGACGCGATCGTCTTCGCGCTGTCCAACCCGACGCCCGAGGTGGAGCCCGCCGTGGCGGCCCGGCACGCCCGGGTGGTGGCCACGGGCCGCTCCGATCACCCGAACCAGATCAACAACGTGCTGGCCTTCCCCGGGGTCTTCCGCGGGGCGCTCGACGTCCGGGCCACGGCGATCACCGAGAACATGAAGGTGGCCGCAGCCACCGCGCTGGCCGAGGTGGTCGGCGACGATGTCTCGGAGGCGTACGTGATCCCCTCGCCGTTCGACGCGCGGGTGGCTCCCGCGGTGACCGCCGCCGTGGCGCGGCAGGCACGCGAGGACGGCGTCGCGCGCAAGTGACCGCCCTGATCCGCATGGCCTGATCCCGGTCTCCGTCCGGCGAACGGCCGGAACGACCCGAACCATCGGGACGACCCGAACCACTGGTCCGATCCGGAACGACCGGAACGACCCGAACCATCGGGACGACCCGAACCACTGGTCCGATCCGGAACGACCGAAACAACCCGAACCATCGGGACGACCCGAACCCCGTTCCGGAACGATCCGAAACGACCGGAACGGCATGGAATCGGCATCGATCGATCCCGCCGGCCCGCTGACCGGTCGGCGGGCGACCCCGGGGCCGGTGAGCACATCCCGCTCACCGGCCCCGGTCGTTTTCACGGCGGTGAACATTTGGTAATCCCTTTAAGGGTTCACGGTCCGTGCTATAAAGAAAGCTCTCCGTTACCTATCGGCTATACCTGTCCTGGTGAGGAGAGCGATGCGAAGTGCCCCGCCGTCGCAACGGTGTCCCGCCGATGCCCGGCCGTTCCGTACGGGCCGATTGCCCGGCCTGCTGGCCGGGTTCTTCTCACGCAGGACCGTGCGACGGCGCGCCGACGACGGCCTCGGCGTGTCGTGCGGAGCGGTACCTCTCGGCCTCGGGCAGGAGTTCCCCCACTCATGGGAGGAGGGCGTGGCGAGCGTGACAGCACTGTGGCGGGCCGACGTCGAGCGGCGCAGGTTCCTCATCGACTCCACTTTCGCGCTGGGAGCGGGCTCTGTGGGGGTCGGACGCTGGCTGACGAGTTCCTCCCCGGAACGGCTCTCCGCCGACGGTCCGCGCCGCGTCGGCGCCTCCGACGTGGCCTCGATCCGGGAGGTCACCCGTTCGTTCGGGGAGCTGGACAACCGATTCGGCGGTGGCAGCATCCGCGGGCCGGTGGTGCGATATCTGCACACGGCGGTGACCCCGCTGCTGCGCGAAGGGTCGTACGGCGACGCCACCGGGCGTGCGCTGGCGACGGCGGCGGCCGAGCTGACCCGGCTCGCCGGCTGGATGGCCTACGACCTGGAACGGCACGGGCTCGCCCAGCGCTATCTGATCCAGGCGCTGGGGCTGGCCCGCAGCGCGGGCGATGACGGCCTCGCGGGTGAGATCCTCGCGGGCATGAGCCACCAGGCGATCTACATCGGGCAGCCTCGGCACGGGCTAGAACTGGCCGGGGCCGCCGTGGTGGCGGCCGAGCGCTCCGGGGTGTTCTCGCTGCTGGCCGAGGCCCGGGTGCTGGAGGCGCACGCGTTCGCCCGGCTCGGCGACGGCACGGCGTGCGCCACGTCGCTGCACGCCGCCGACGTCGCCTTCGACCGGCGTTCGCCACGGGATGAGCCGACTTGGATCGGCTACTTCGACGAGGCGTATCTCGCCGCCAAGTCGGCCCACTGCCTGCGCGATCTGGGCGACGGGGGCGGAGCCGTACGGCACGCCAGGCGGTCGCTGGTGATGGACGGGCGGTATGTCCGTGGCAAGATGTTCAACTTCTCGCTGCTGGCGTCCGCGCTCATCCAGCAGGGGGAGCTGGAGGAGGCGTGCGAGGCCGCCACGTCGGCCCTGGACCTGGCCGAGGGCATCCAGTCGGTCAGGACCCGGTCGTACGTCGCGGACCTGCGCGGGCGGCTCGCGCCGTACGCGAAGCAGCCGCGGGTGGCGGCGCTGATCGAGCGCTGCGGCCGGCCCGTGGAGAACCGCGTGCCAGCCGCAGCGGTGTGAATCGGCCCGTGTGAGCCGACCCGTGTGAATCAGCGGGTGTGGACCAAAGCGCTGTGCACCAGAGCGGAGTGAATCACGGCGCTGTGAACCACACGGCGTGGATCAACGGGACGGGACTTCGGTGATGCCGAGCGAGCCGTCCTTGCGCACGATCGAGCCCGACCAGAGCGGGTAGGCGGCCCTGTAGACGCTGTAGGTCTCGCCGTCGAAGTACGGCGAGGTGATCGTGTCGGTGCGGCCGTTGCCGTCGGTGTCGCCGCCCAGGCTGGTGACGCCGTTGAGGTAGCCGAGCCGGCGGGCGCTGTTGTACTTCAGAATCCAGGGGCCGCCGGAGGAGCCGCCGGTCATCGAGCACTTGAGGCCGACATGCTCCTCGACCTTGACCGAGGCCTCCTGGACCGGGAAGAACGGCTTGCCGTAGCACCACTTGAGCTTCTCACCGGTCCAGACGTGGTTGCCGTCGCGGTGCGCGAGCATGGGGTAGCCGAAGACGAAGACCGATCCGCCGACCTTCTGGTTGTAGGCGAGGCCCTGACCGCCGACGTTCTTGCCCAGCGGGCCGAGGTCGACGAACACGTCCTTCTTCGCGTCGTACCGCACGCCGTTGTAGACGGTGACGAAGGCGTAGTCGCGGTCGACGTCCTCGTAGACGTCGAAGTCGTGGTGGGTGAACGCCTGCTTGCCGATGTAGGCGCCCCAGGGGGCCTTGCCGTCGTAGTAGCCCGGGATGAACACCCAGTCGGCCACGGAGTGGCCGTCGAGGTCGTAGACGCAGTGTCCGGCCGTGGCGACCAGGTTGCGGTACTGCGACTGGACGGAGGTGGCGGTGCAGGAGTAGAGGCCGTTGTCGATGGCGAAGAAGACCCGGCCGACGGTCTTGGGCAGGTTGACGTTCTTCGACTTGCCCGACGTCGGCTTCTCGTAGCCGATCGCCGGCACGACGCCCGGCTTGCCGTCCGCCGCCGGGCCGCCGCCCGTGGAGACGTGCTTCGGTGCGGCCCGGTGTTCCAGGCCGTACGGCTTGGCGGCCTTCAGGTTGGCGCCGCTGTCGGTCAGCCAGAACTTGACGGCCTTGGACGCCTCGGAAGCCGAGGCGAGTTTCATGCCGGTGGCCTTCTTGGGCGCGGCCTGGACCGGGCCGGTGACGGTGACGGCCGCGGCGACCAGACCGGCGGCCGCGACGACGGGGAGTAGCACACGCTGCTTCATGAGGGGGGCAGCTCCTGAGATGGACATGTTCGCTGGACATGAGCTCGTTTGTCCCATGTATCAGTAAAGGATCTCAGAAACCGGCATCACATAAGTTGTCGGCAGGGAAGATGACGGATTTTTGGTGGTTTTAGCCTCTATATTCTTTTTGCGTCAGGTCCGGAATTGGCGGGCGGCCTGGTAGACCGTGTGGAGCTCACCGTCGAAATAGGGGGAGACGGCGGTGGCCGTACGGCCAGAGCCCGTGAAGCCGATGGTGAGGCCGTTGAGGTAACCGAGACCGCGGGGGCCGCGGTAGCCGGCCAGCCAGGGGGAGCCGGCGGCGTCGGCACGGGCGGGCCGCAGACCGATCAGCCCGGTCGCCTTGATGGCGGGATCGGCCGCGCCGAACGGCCTGCCGTACGAGGAGGCGAGAGAATCGCCGCCGCGGGTGGAATGGCCGATGACGACGAGGGTCCTGCCGATCTTCAGGTTGTAGGCGAGGCCCTGGCCGCCGACTCGGTCGCCGAGGCGCCCGGTGTCCGTCAGGTCCGGCCGGTTCTCCTGCCGGGTCGCGGGCCGGTTCGTGGCCTGGTTCGCGGGTTGGTTCGCGGGTTGGTTCGCGGGCTGGTCGGGGGCTCCGGCGCGTCGCGGCGCGAGGCCGGTGTGGACGCTGACGAAGGCGTAGTCGCGGTCGGCGTCCCCATAGGTGACGAAGTCGCGGTGGGTGAAGGCCTGCCTGCCGACGTAGACGCCCCACGGTGCGCCGCCCCGTCGATATCCCGGGATGAAGACCCAGTTGCGCAGGGTGGTGGCGGCCGTGCCGGGACGGACGTCGTAGACGCAGTGTCCCGCCGTCGCGACCAGGTTGCCGTGATCGGAGCGTACGGACGTCGCCGAGCACCAGTGCGGGCGGCCGTCGGCCCCGATGAAGAACGCCTTGCCCACGGTCCTGGGCAGGTTGACGTTCTTCGATCCGCCGTTCGTGAGCCTGCCGTTCCCGGTCCCGTTCCCGGTCCCGTTCCCGCCGCTCGGCGCCGGGTCGGCGGCGGCCCGCTTCGCCGCCGTCCCGGCGATCGCGGTCACCAGGCCCGGTTCGCCGTCGGGGCCGGGGCCGTCGTCGAAGGCGCGCTGCGCGGTGATTCCGGTCTCCGGGGTGTACGGCGTCGCGGACAGCAGTGCCCGGCCGCCCTGCTCCAGCCAGAACGACGCCGTCGAGACGGCCGCAGACGAGGTGGCGAGGATGTCGCTCACGGCGATGTCGTAGCCGCCCATCCGGGGGATCACGCCGGAGACCGCCTGGGCCCGAGCGGGGGCCGGCATGCCCGCGACGAGCATGAATGCCAACGCCACCACACCCCGGGCAGAAAGGGGCATGCCCTTCACCGAAACTCCTCGCGCTGAAATACCGCCGCCGCATTCATCAGACGCATCGGAACATACAGCGCGCGGGCTTCGTAGCGGAAACGGCCGGGTGGACGGTAGGGGGAAATGAGGGGAGACGCCGGGGAAGACCCGGGAAAGGCACAGGGCCCGGCGGGAGGAGCCGGGCCCTGTGCTGGCCGGGTGATTCGGCGGCAGCCGGGTGATCAGGCGATCGAGCCCGACCACACGGCGGCGGCGGCCTTGTAGACGCCGTAGGTCTCGCCGTCGAAGTACGGCGAGAGGCTGGTGTCGATCCGCTTGTTGCCGTCGCGGTCGGAGATGCCGATGGTCACGCCGTTGAGGTAGCCGACGCGCTTGGCGCTCTTGTACTGGAGCAGCCAGGCCGAGCCCGACGAGCCCTCACCGGTGAACGAGGACTTGACGCCCATGAGCTCCTCGGCCTTGATGGCCGGGGCCTGCGCGGCGAAGGTCTTGCCGTACGACCACTTGGCGGTCAGTCCGGTGAACGCGCGCGTGCCGTCCGGGTGCGCGCCGCTCGGGTAGCCGAACACGAAGACGTTGGCGCCGAGCTTCTGGTTGTAGGCGATGCCCTGGCCGCCCACGTTGTCGCCCAGGCGACCCGCGTCGGCGAACTTCAGGACGTAGTAGTGATCCTTCTGGTCCTTGCTGTGCTTGGCCGGCACGGTGTAGTAGCCGACGTACTCCTTGTAGAAGCCCGCCTTGACGTAGGCGTCGTAGGTGGCCTTGTCGACCTCCTTGTAGGCGGCGTACTGCTGGAGCTCGTCCCACTTGCCGGCCTTGACCATCTCGCTGATGTCCTTGATGCCGCCGATCGGCATCTTCAGGCCGTTGTAGACGGTGACGAACGCGTAGTCGCGGTCGCCGTCCTCGTAGACGTCGTAGTCGTAGTGGGTGAAGGCCTGCTTGCCCACGTAGATGCCGAACGGCGTCTTGCCCTTGTAGTAGCCCGGGACGAACACCCAGTAGTTCAGGTTGCTCTTGGCGTTCTTGGTGTCGTACGCGCAGTGGCCGGCCGTGGCGACCAGGTTGCGGTAGGTCGACTGGACCGAGGTGGCCGAGCACCAGTGGGCGTTGATGGCCTTGGGGTAGAGGCGGCCCTGCTTGCCCCGCACCCACTGGATCTTGTCGGCGAAGAAGACCTTGCCGACGGTGCGCGGCAGGTTGACGTTCTTCGACGTGCCGGTGCTGCTCTTCTTCTCGTCGCCGATCGCCGGCACGATGCCCGGCTTGTCGTCCCCGGCAGGGGAGCTCACGGAGGTGTGCTTGGACTTGAGCGGAGTCTCGATGTTGTACGGCTTGGCCGACTCCAGGTTGGCGGCGCCTTCGGCCAGCCAGAGCGCCGCGATGTTCTGCGCGGCTATACCGGTGGCGGCGAGAGGGGCGTCCGCCACGGTGTCACCGGCGGCCTGCGCGGGAGCGGCGAGGCCGGCGGCCAGGAGGCCGGCGGTGGCGACGACGCCACCGAAGGCGAGGGAGCGCTTCACGGGGTTCTTCTCCATTGCTCTGTCGCGGGACGGCTATGCGCCCCATACGTCAGTAAAGGGATGGTAAGGACCATACTTGGGTGATCTTGGGCAGGGAAAGCGCTCCCACCCTATTTTGATCTTGGTGAACTGTGAGATGTTTCCGTGATGTTGACTGGGTCAGTCAGATTCCCACTCGCTTGATCCACGTATCCGCAGATCGGGTCACCGTCGCGTCGATGGGCCCGCCTCGGGCGGACCGTCGCCGTCATCTCAAATGGTGAGATAGATGTGGCCTGAATCACATTGACGAACCGGCACCGATTACGCTTCCCGGACGTCTAACCTGCCCGCGAACGCATCGAGGCCCCGGCGTCGCCGCCGGGGCCTCGATGGCACTCATGCGCAGGTGTGCTCCACCCGTCACCGTGGGGTTCGCCCGCGGTGGGCGGGGGAACGCGGGGCCCGGGAAGCGTGAGCCGGGTCCCGCCGATGGGCCCCGCCGTCAACGATGCGACAGCGGGGCCCGGTATGCCTGGACCAGGACGTCAGGCGATCTTGCCGGACCAGTTGGAGACGGCGGCCTTGTAGACGCTGTAGGTCTCGCCGTCGAAGTACGGGGAGACGCTGGTGTCGTAGCGCCTGTTGCCGTCGGTGTCGGAGACGCCGATGGTCACGCCGTTCAGGTAGCCGATGCGGCGGGCGCTCTTGTACTGGAGCAGCCAGGAGGAGCCGATGGCGCCCTGACCGGTGAAGGAGGACTTGGTGCCGATGAGCTCCTCGCCCTTGATGGCCGGGGCCTGGACCGCGAAGGTCTTGCCGTACGTCCACTTGAGGGTCTTGCCGTTGTAGGCGTGGTTGCCGTCCGGGTGCGACCCGCTCGGGTAGCCGAACACGAAGACGTTCGTGCCGACCTTCTGGTTGTAGGCGAGGCCCTGACCGCCGACGTTGTCGCCGAGACGGCCGACGTCCTTGATCTTCATCCGGCGCTTCTTGTGGTCCCAGCCGTCGGGAAGCACGCCGTTGTAGACGGTGACGAACGCGTAGTTGCGGTCGCCGTCCTCGTAGACGTCGAAGTCGTAGTGGGTGTAGGCGGTCTTACCGACGTAGATGCCCCACGGGGTCTTGCCCTGGTAGTAACCCGGCACGAAGACCCACTTGTCGAGCGTGGCCTTGTTGCTCACGGTGTCGTACACGCAGTGGCCGGCCGTGGCGACCAGGTTGCGGTACTGCGACTGCACCGAGGTGGCCGAGCACCAGTGCGGCTTGCCGTCGGCGCCGCGGAAGAACACCTTGCCGGTGGTCCGGGGCAGGTTGACGTTCTTCGACGTGCCGCCCGACTTCTTCTCGTCGCCGATCGCCGGGACGATCCCCGCCTTGCTGTCGGCAGAGGGGCCGCCGGTGGAGATGTGCTTCGCCCGCTTGACGTCGGTCTCGACGTTGTACGGCGTGGCGTTCACGAAGTTGGAGTACTTCTCGCCCCACCAGTAGTTGATGACCTGCCAGGCCGCGAAGTTCGTATTGGCCAGGTTCGTGGACTTCACATCGCCGGCCGCCTGGGCCGGGGCGACGAGGCCTGCGGCCAGAAGGCCGGCGGCGGCGACGCCGCCACCGAAGACGAGGGTGCGCTTCATACGTAATTCTCCATGCTCTGGCGTGGAACGGTCATCTCCGCTCCAAGCGTCAGTAAAGGAAACGTCAAAGAACACTACCCGGAGCATGGCGGCCGGGAAGCGGTTCACGGCGAGACGTTCGCACCGGACCGCGTCGAGATCGTTCCGTTACCTACGGCGGATCGCGAGGCCCGGGATCGAGGTCGGCGAACGTGCAGATCAACGCTCGGGTGACGGGCCGGACGCGAAGGGTGTCGCGGAAAGATCCTGCTCGCACCCTTCCGCCGATGTGAGGCGAATCACGTTATCCGGGCGGCACGTTTCGCCGGGTCTGGTCCGTCTAAAACGGGACTGTCGTACGGGGGATCCGGCCGCCGCTCGGGGGAGACACGACGGGGCCCGGCTGGAAGCCGGGCCCCGTGTGCTCGTCGCCTCAGGAGTCGGAGACTCAGACGATCTTGCCGGACCAGAGGGCGGCCGCGGCCTTGTAGACGCCGTAGGTCTCGCCGTCGAAGTACGGGGAGACGCTGGTGTCGATGCGCTTGTTGCCGTCGGTGTCGGAGACGCCGATGGTCACGCCGTTCAGGTAACCGATGCGGCGGTTGCTCACGTAGTTGAGCAGCCAGGCCGAACCCGAGGAACCCTCACCGGTGAAGGACGACTTGACCCCCACGAGCTCCTCGGCCTTGATGGCCGGGGCCTGCGCGGCGAAGGTCTTGCCGTACGACCACTTGAGGGTCTTGCCGGAGTAGGCGTAGTTGCCGTCCGGGTGCGACCCGCTCGGGTAGCCGAACACGAAGACCGCCTTGCCGACCTTCTGGTTGTAGGCCAGGCCCTGCCCGCCCACGTTGTCACCCAGGCGGCCGACGTCCTTCAGTGCGAGCGCGAAGTAGCGCTCCGCCTTGTACGTCCAGATCTCCGTGGTGATGGCCTTGAAGCCGTAGTTCACCCAGAAGGTCCGCTTGTGGTACTTGACGATGTAGAAGGGGAGGGAGTATGGGACAGCGTCCTTGTACTGCTCCTTAGTGAGGCTGCCGTCGTCGGTGACGCCCGTGTCCTCCTTAGGCGTGAAGAAGTCCCGCAATTGAATATCGGCGCAGCTGAGGGGATCGCGTCTGCGCTCTTTCTTCGATTGGTAAGGGAATTCGACCGGGACCGAAATGGGATGGTGTGAGGTGAATCACACCACCTGTCGCCGGGAAGTCCCGCGTTTCGGAAAAAGCCGCAGGGCCCGGCTGGAAGCCGGGCCCTGGGATGAAACAGGTGAAGCTGTGCCGGTGAAGCCGGGGGATGTCAGGGTTTGGACCCCTGACAGCCGATCACCGTGCCTTCGCGGGGGCGAAGACTAGGCGATCGAGCCGGACCACAGGCTCTTGGCCGCGTTGTAGACACCGATGGTCTCGCCGTCGAAGTACGGGGAGACGCTGGTGTCGATCCGCTTGTTGCCGTCGCGGTCCGCCACGCCGATGGTCACACCGTTCAGGTAGCCGATCCGGCGGGTGCTCTTGTAGTTGAGCAGCCAGGCCGAACCGAGCGAGCCCTCGCCGGTGAAGGACGACTTGATGCCCTGCAGCTCCTCGCCCTTGACGGCCGGGGCCTGCGCGGCGAAGGTCTTGCCGTACGACCACTTGAGGGTCTTGCCGGAGTAGGCGTAGTTGCCGTCCGGGTGCGAGCCGCTCGGGTAGCCGAACATGAAGACGTTCTTGCCCAGCTTCTGGTTGTAGGCGATGCCCTGCCCGCCGACGTTGTCGCCCAGGCGACCCGCGTCGGTGAACTTCAGCGCGTAGTACTTCTTGCCGTGCTTGGTGGGCACCTCGGCCGCGGGGAGGACGCCCTCCTTGACGTACGCGTCGTAGGTGGCCTTGTCGACCTCCCGCATACCGACGTACTTGTCCACCTCGGTGAGGTCACCGGTGCGCGCGGCGTGCTTCAGGATGCGCCAGGCCTCGGCGAAGCCGTTCGGCGGCATCTTGATGCCGTTGTAGACGGTGACGAAGGCGTAGTTGCGGTCGGCGTCCTCGTACACGTCGTAGTCGTAGTGCGTGAACGCCTGCTTGCCCACGTAGACGCCCCACGGGGTCTTGCCCTCGTAGTAGCCCGGGACGAAGACCCAGTAGTTCATCGTGGACTTGTTGCTCGCGGTGTCGTAGACACAGCTACCCGCGGTCGCGACCAGGTTGCGGTACTGCGACTGCACCGAGGTGGCCGAGCACCAGTGCGGGTTCACGGCCCGGGGGAACCTGTAGGTGTAGTCGCCGACCCGGCGCTCTTCCCACTTGATCGCGTCAGCGAAGAACACCTTGCCCATGGTCTTGGGCAGGTTGACGTTCTTCGACTTCGACGCGACCTTCTTCTCGTCGCCGATCGCCGGAACCACACCGGGCTTGCTGTCAGCGGACGGGCCACCGCCGGAGACGTGCTTGGCGGCGACCTGGGTCTCGACGTTGTACGGCGTGGCCTGGATCAGGTTGGCCGCGCCCTCGGCGAGCCAGAATGCGGCGATGTTCTTGGCCTGGATGCCGGTGGCGGCCAGCGGAGTGCTGGCGACGTCGCCGGCGGCCTGGGCCGGAGCGGCCAGGCCTGCGGCCAGGAGGCCGGCGGTGGCGACAACGCCACCGAAGGCGAGAGTGCGCTTCATGGAAACTCCTTGGTCTGTCGTGGAACGCCCCTTGCGTCCCATACGTCAGTAAAGGGATGACACGCACCATACAGCGGAGATCAGCTCCTGGTAGGCCCGCTTTCGGCACTCGTTGGTCGCTCCAGTGGCCGATATCGTCCCGTTATCTGGATGACAGGCCGAAAGTGTCCCAGTAATGGATTCGCGTCCGGGATCTCCGCAGCTGAATGGACGTGGAAGAGCCCTCTTGCCGTGCGGTGTCGGCGAAATCCACCAAGATCGAAGTCGCGTGCTGTGGCGCAAATCACACAGGTGGGATGGCACCGGAGGATGCGTCGTCTCGTCTAAGCCCGGCTGCGGGGCTGAGAGCCGCCGATGGCGTCGGTCCGCCGGGATCGGGGGGAAACGGCCGGAGAACGCCGGAAGGGCCCGGCTGGAGAGCCGGGCCCTTCGGTTGGAGCTGGGTTCCGTCAGGGTTCGGACCCCCGACGGGTGATCGCTCGATCTCCGCGGTGGGAGGATCAGACGATCTTGCCGGACCAGTTGGCGGCGGCGGCCTTGTAGACGCCGTAGGTCTCGCCGTCGAAGTACGGGGAGACGCTGGTGTCGATGCGCTTGTTGCCGTCGGTGTCGGAGACGCCGATGGTCACGCCGTTGAGGTAGCCGATCCGCTTGGCGCTCTTGTACTGGAGCAGCCAGGCCGAACCCGACGAGCCCTCGCCGGTGAAGGAGGACTTGATGCCCTGCAGCTCCTCGGCCTTGATGGCCGGGGCCTGCGCGGCGAAGGTCTTGCCGTAGCTCCACTTGAGGGTCTTGCCGGAGTAGGCGTGGTTGCCGTCCGGGTGCGAGCCGCTCGGGTAGCCGAACACGAAGACGTTCTTGCCCAGCTTCTGGTTGTAGGCCAGGCCCTGGCCGCCCACGTTGTCACCGAGGCGACCCGCGTCGGTCAGGAACTGGTAGAGGTCGGTGCCCTTCCACTTGAAGTGGATGAAGGGGTGGGGCTTGCCCGGGCCGGCCTCAGCCACGATCTTCTTCTCGGCGTCGGTGAGGTCGGACGCCCGCTTGACGGCACCACGGTTCACGCCGTTGTAGACGGTGACGAACGCATAGTCGCGGTCGCCGTCCTCGTACACGTCGAAGTCGTAGTGCGTGTACGCGGTCTTACCGACGTAGATGCCCCACGGGGTCTTGCCCTGGTAGTAACCCGGGACGAAGATCCAGCTGTCCAACGTGGCCTTGTTGGTCACGGTGTCGTACACACAGTGTCCGGCCGTGGCGACCACGTTGCGGTAGGTGGACTGCACGGAGGTCGCCGTGCACCAGTGCGGCTGCCCGTCGGAACCGCGGAAGAACACCTTGCCCGTGCTCTTGGGCAGGTTGACGTTCTTCGACTTCGACGCGGTCTTCTTCTCGTCGCCGATCGCAGGAACCACACCCGGCTTGGTGTCGGCCGCCGGGCCGCCACCCGAGACGTGCTTGGCCGGAATCGTCGTCTCGACGGCGTACGGCTTGGCGTTGATCAGGTTGGCGGCGTTCTCCTTGAACCAGAAGTCGACCACCTGCCAAGCGGCGTACGGGGTGTTGGCCAGGTTCACGTCGGCGACGCTGTCGGCTGCCTGTGCCGGGGCGCCCAGGCCCGCGGCCAGCAGCCCGGTGGCGGCGACGACGCCACCGAAGGTGAGGGTGCGCTTCATGATGCTGTCAAAGACAGTCCTGTCGTACTGCCGCCGCGCCGGAGGGAGCGGGCCGGGGAACGCCGGAAGGGCCCGGCTGAAGCCAGCCGGGCCCTTCGGTGAAGCGGATATCGGTTCGGGGTCTGGACCCCTGTCCCGACTAGTGCAGCGCGGGCGACTCGAACGGAACCGCGATCGAGCCGGACCACAGGTTCTTGGCGGCGTTGTAGACACCGATGGTCTCGCCGTCGAAGTACGGGGAGAAACTGGTGTCGTACCGGTTGTTGCCGTCGGTGTCGGAGACGCCGATGGTCACACCGTTGAGGTAGCCGATCCGCTTGGCGCTCTTGTAGTTGACGAGCCACGCCGAACCGAGCGATCCCTCACCGGTGAAGGAGGACTTGGTTCCCACGAGCTCCTCGCCCTTGATGGCCGGGGCCTGGACCGCGAAGGTCTTGCCGTACGTCCACTTCAGGGTCTTGCCCGAGAAGGCGTGGTTGCCGTCCGGGTGCGCACCGCTCGGGTAGCCGAACACGAAGACCGGCTTGCCCACCTTCTGGTTGTACGCCAGGCCCTGGCCGCCGACGTTGTCGCCGAGACGGCCCGCGTCCTCGAAGGCCCAGACGTAGTACTTGTTGCCGACCCTGCAGCTGTAGCCGGCGGCGTGGAAGCTGTGCGGGAACTTGTCGAAGGTCTCCTTGGAGACTTCCTTCCATGCACCGGGGTTCGAGTCGAAGGGCTTGCCCCACCGGTCCTTGATCACGCCGTCGTGGTGGAACTTGAGGCCGTTGTAGACCGTCACGAACGCGTAGTTGCGGTCGGCGTCCTCGTAGACGTCGTAGTCGTAGTGGGTGAAGGCCTGCTTGCCCACGTAGATGCCCCACGGGGTCTTGCCCTCGTAGTAACCGGGGATGAAGACCCAGTTGTCCATCGTGGTCGCGTTCGACTCGGTGTCGTACACGCAGTGCCCGGCCGTGGCGACCAGGTTGCGGTACTGCGACTGGACCGAGGTGGCGGTGCACCAGTGCGGCTTCTTGTCCGCGCCGGTGAAGAACACCTTGCCCGTGGTCTTCGGCAGGTTGACGTTCTTCGACTTGGCGGCGGTCTTCTTCTCGTCGCCGATCGCCGGAACCACACCGGGCTTGCTGTCGGGAGTCGGCCCGCCCTTGGAGACGTGCTTGGCGACGACCTTCGTCTCGACGTTGTACGGCGTGGCCCCGATCAGGTTGGCCGCGTTGTTGGCCTTCCAGTACGCGGCGATCGCGTAAGCGGCGATGCCGTTGTTGGCCAGCGCGTCGCTGGCGACATCGCCGGCGGCCTGAGCCGGGGTGACCAGACCCGCGGCCAGGAGGCCGGCGGTGGCGACGACGCCACCGAAGGCGATAGTGCGCTTCATGGAAACTCCTTGGTCTGTCGTGGGACGCCTCTTGCGTCCCATGCGTCAGTAAAGGGATGGGCAGACCATACAGCGCGTAATTTGGACCGTGATAGCGGTGAAGACCGCGTTCTTTTCGAGCGGAGTCGCTGAGATGCTCCCGTTATTCGACTGACAGGGAGACAATCTTTCTGTCGGCGAGGCATATCCGAGATTCGAGCAGCCTGGGGATTTCCCGTGCCTTCTCTGACTTATGGGAGTCGTCCCGTTCCGCGCGTACCTGTAAGTAACCTGTGTGACATAACTCACACAGGTTCGGGTGAGCCGCGGAAGATCAGCCCGTGAACTGGCGGGTCGCCTGTGCGTACACCCGCTGGGTGAACGCGTTGAAGTAGGGGGCGGAGATCGCGTCGAGCCGCCCGCCGCCGGTCAGGTTCCAGGTCAGGCTGGTGACGCCCGCGAGATAGCCGGTCCGTTTGACGCTGTCGTAACCGATCACCCAGGGGCCGCCGCTCGCCCCCGAGGTGAAGCCGCAGCCGGGCAGCCGCACCCCGTGGTCGAGCTGCCAGGTCGGCGCGCTCACGAGCTTCTTCTGCGTCGTGCCGCCACAGTTCTTGACGACCTGTCCCGTGTACGGCCGGGTGCCGTCGGGCTGTGCGCCGGCCGGGTAACCGAAGACCCGCACCCGTCGCCCGGCGGACTTTCCGGAGGAGAACTGGAAGGCGCCGACCTTGTCCTCGACCCGGCCCGCGTCGACCAGCCGATATTTCGCCTTGCCCGCCTGGGTGTAGGGCTGCCAGGTGAAGCCGCGGTGGACCGTGACGAAGGCGTAGTCGCGGTCGAAGTCGCCCTTGCCCGCGAAGTCCTCGTGCATGTAGAGCGTGTGGCCCACGAAGATCCCGGCGTCGGTCCTGCCGTCGTGATAGGACGGGATGAAGATCCAGTTCTCGACCGGCCTGTCCTGTGACAGCGCGTACGCACAGTGCCCGGCGGTCGCCACCACGTTGCGATACCTGGAGTGCACCACCGAGGCCGAGCACCAGTACTCCTTGGCTCCGACCTTGAAGAACACCTTGCCGACCATGGGTGGAGAGTCGGCGGCCAGACCGTTCCCGGGTGCCGTCTCGGTCGTCGACGTCACCGTGCGCCGCGTCGTCTCTCCCCGGGCGGGCGGCCGGCTCAGCTCGGCGGCCGAGGTCGTCGCCTTCCGCGTGGCGCCCCGTGCTGACGGCTTGGTGCTCGGCTCGTAGCTGCTCGCCTGCTTCAGCCGTTCCGGGCTCCAGTACGCCGCGACCCGTTGCATGTCGGCCTTGGTCGGCGCCAGGGGATAGGAGCTCACCCCGCCCTGGAGGAAGACGGCGGCGCTCACCGGCAACGGCGGTGCGGTGGCCGGGACCGGCTCTTGCCCGCTCACGAGCACGGCGATCGCACTCACGACGGCGAGGGCGCCGCCGATGCCGAGTGCGAGATGCCTGGCCACTGTGACCTTCCATGGTGGGGATATGGATACTAAGGGGTGATTTTTCCAGATCCATACGGTTGTGGCACAGCTTCGTGTCCACCTCGTTATGAAACGGCTGGAACCAAAGGGATCTGCGATGCGTCAGATTTCGCTATGGCCCGGGGTGGGCGCTTGATCGCGCGCGCCCCCTCCCGGAAGGCTGACCATCAGCCGAAACGGGGGATCCAATGAAGCCACTCCTTGTTCTACTGGCCGGTCCGGCGTTCGCCGCCGGCCTCGTCACGCCGGCGCAGGCTGCCGAGGGGCCGCCGTCGCCACCGCCGTCCGGAGCCGCGTCCTCACCTCACGCCAGGCCTCTGCCCGTCGGCGTCTCCGAGTCACGCACCGTCCTGGCCCCGGGGCCGATGACCCTGATCGGCCGGCCGGGAGCCAACGGGGGACAGGACCTCGGCGGCGTTCGCGCGTTGATCCTGACGGTCACGTCCGGGGACGAGTCCGAGTCCGATCTCCCCGACCGGTACGCCTTCCTGAACTGCCGGCCGGTGGGCGGGTCCCACCCGGCTGCGAAGGAGGCATGCGCGGCGCTGGCCAAGGTCCAGGGCGACCCCGCAGGACTACGGCCGCGCGAGGGGTCGAACTGCCCGATGGTGTTCAGCCCGGTCACGGTAACCGCCAATGGAATCTGGGACGGCAGGTACTTCTGGTACCGCCATACCTTCGGAAACAGGTGCGAAATGCGGTCGATCGAGGGGGGCGTATTCTCCATTTGACCGCGCCGCCCATATGAGGGGCGTAAAAGGGATCACGAGGGGGCTCGGCGGCTCGTCCGCCGGGCCCCTCTTCCCGTCCGACCGGCGGCGGGGCTCCGGATCGTCCGGAGGAGCGGCGAGTAGGGTGCGGCTATGTTCGCCGTTACCGCCACACAGATCGATGCCGACGACCCACTGAAGGGGCTGACCCTGGGTGAGCACCCCGAGCCGACGGTGCCCGAGGGATGGACGACGGTGACCGTCAGGGCCGCCGCGCTGAACCACCACGATCTCTGGACGCTCAGGGGAGTGGGCATCAGTCAGGACCGGCTGCCCATCGTTCTCGGCTGCGACGCCGCCGGTGTGGACGAGGACGGCAACGAGGTCGTCGTCCACTCGGTGATCGGCACCCCCGTGAACGGAGACGAGACCCTCGATCCCAAGCGCTCCCTGCTCTCGGAGGTGTACGACGGCACGTTCGCCGAGAAGGTCGCCGTGCCGAGGCGCAACCTGGTGCCGAAGCCGCAGACGATCTCCTTCGAGGAGGCCGCCTGCCTGCCCACCGCCTGGCTGACCGCATACCGGATGCTGTTCGACAAGGCCGAGCTGGAGCCCGGGTCCACCGTGCTCGTCCAGGGCGCGGGCGGCGGCGTGGCCACCGCCTTGATCACGCTCGGCCGCGCCGCCGGTTTCCGCATGTGGGCGACCAGCCGGTCGGAGGAGAAGCGGGCCCGCGCCCTCGAACTGGGCGCCGACCGGGTCTTCGAGTCCGGCGCGCGACTGCCCGAGCGGGTCGACGCCGTGATGGAGACGGTCGGCGCGGCGACCTGGCAGCACTCGCTGGCCTCGCTTCGCCCCGGCGGCCGGGTCGTCATCAGCGGCGCGACCAGCGGGATGGTCGCTTCGACGCAGCTCGTGCAGGTGTACTTCCTGCAGAAGTCCGTCGTCGGTTCCACCATGGGCACCCGGGAGCAGCTCGCCAGGCTGCTGGTCTTCCTCGATCAGACCGGGGTGCGCCCGCTCATCGATCGGGTGCTGCCGCTCACCGAGGCGGCGGAGGGCTTCGCCGCGATGGACCGCGGCGACCTGTTTGGCAAGATCGTGTTCACCCTCGGTTAGCCGTTTCCCAGCGAGTCGCGGATGCGCCGGGCGGCCTCGTCGAGGGCGGCCCGGCACTCCGCAAGGGCCGACTCGGTCAGCCGTCCCTCGTCGGCCGCCCGGCGTACGTCGCCGACGAAGTCGGCGAGCAGACGCCCGAGCTCGGCGTCGGGACCGCGGCTTTCCGGCCGGTCGGTCCACGACCAGCTCTCCTCCCAGATGCGGCGCCACTCGCGCTGCCAGCGCTCGGCCTCCTCACGCAGATGGTCCTTGTGCCGGCGCCACTCGTTCTTCTGCCGACGCAGTCCCTCCTTGGCCTGCCGCTGGTGGCGCTTCCACTCCTCCCGGTTGGCCCGCCAGGCGTCGCGGTCGGCGTCCTTGCCGATGTCGCGGGCCATCTGGGTCAGCTCTTCCCGCAGCGAGCGCACGGTCTGCCGTACGTCCTCCTTGACCTCCCGCGCGATGTCCTGCACCGAGGCGGTGATCTCCTGCTCCAGCTCGGCCAGCTCGTCCATCCGGTCGAGCAGCTCGGCCCGCCCCTTGTCCGTGATCGTGAAGACCTTCTTGCCGTCCACGACCTCGTGGGTGACCAGGCCCTCCTCCTCCAGCCTCGCCAGCCGGGGATAGATGGTGCCGGGGGAGGGGGAGTAGACGCCGAGGAAACGATCCCGCAGCAGCCGGATCACCTCGTAGCCGTGCCGGGGACTCTCCTCCAGCAGTTTCAGCAGGTACAGCCGGAGCCGTCCGTGCCCGAACACCGGGCTCATGCCATCTCCTCTTCCGCGTCCGCTTCCGTGGTCTCCTTGCTGAGCAGCGTGACGTCTCCGGAGACCGTGTTGGCCGAGACGTACGCCATTCCGCCACCGAGCCGCCCGGTGAGCGATTTCGACCCCGGGCGACCGCCGGCGAGCCCGGGGAAGGCCGACTTCAGCCGGCCCGAGGCGGACCGCAGCGTGACGTCGGCGTCGACCGATCGCGGGAGCCGTACGACAATGGCGCCGCCGACGCTGTTCAGCGTGACATGGCCGGTCGGCGTGAGCAGCAGGTCCGCCGTTATCCGGCCGGAGACGGTCTTGGCGTTGAGCCGCCGCGGGGTCCCGCCGGCGACGGTCAGATCTCCCGACACGCTGGTGAAATCCATGTCACCCGCCAGGCCCCGGCTCTCCACCGCCCCGGACACCGTCTCGGCGTGGACCTCGCCGCTCACCCCGTCGAGCACGATCTCACCGGAGGCGCTCTTGACGTTCGCGCGCTTCTCGAAACCGGCGACGACGGCCGACGCGGAGATCACCCCGACCTGGACCGGGCAGTCGCTCGGCACGGTCAGCGTCAGCGTCGTCGACTGCGACCCCGGCTTCAGCCAGTCGAGGACGCCGTCCCAGGTCAGGTCTCGGTACGCCACGGACAGGTGACCGTCGTCGTGGGTCACGATGAGCGGTGATTTCTGGACATCGGTCACCTCCAGCGTGGGGGGTCCGTCGCTGGCCAGCACGGCCAGACGTCCGGCCACGATCCGCACGCTCAGATCGGTGACGGTGTCGAAGGTCAGCCGTCCTGGCTCGTGGACGGTCCATTGGGGCATCGGCTCGGCCCTTCCCGTGCGATCGAAGCTTCCATTAACACGATATATCGCGTTTCCGGGAAGTCAAGATGTATCGCGTTCGAGGAAGGGGAGGGGGCCGGGCCGGCCGCCTCAGTCCTCCTCGTCCAGCCGGGCCAGCCAGGTGGCCAGCCGATCCATGGGGGTCTCGAACTCCGGGTTGAGGTCGACGAACTCCCGCAGCCGCTCGGCCAGCCAGCTCATGCTGACCTCCTCCTCGCCGCGCCGGTCGACGAGTTCCTCGATGCCCCTGTCGGTGAAGTACATATCCTCTTTTCTCCAGTCGGTGGAATCCACGCTCGCGCGAAATGTGCCTCTTCATGGGGAAGTCCCCCACGATCGAGATCGCGGGGGACTTCCATCTTTCTCGTACGGCTCGCCGGGTCGCGAATCGGGGTCGCTATCCGAAGATCTCCCCCAGCATGGCGGCCAGCTCCGCGTCGTGCTTGGCGTGCGAACCGGTCGCCGGCGACGAGTTCGGCGTCCGCGACACCCGGCGCATCCTGCGCCCGCCCAGCAGTTCCGGCTTCTCCATCATCTTCAGGCTCAGGTACGGCCAGGGCCCCATGTTGACCGGCTCGTCCTGTGCCCAGATCAGATCGACGTTCGCGCCGTAGCGGTCGAGCTCGGCGCCCAGCGGGTTCTCCGGGAACGGGTAGATGCGCTCCAGGCGGACCAGCGCGACATCGTGCCTGCCGGTCTTCTCCCGCTGCGCGAGCAGGTCGTAGTAGATCCTGCCCGAGCAGACGACGACCCGGGTGACCGCCGCCGGATCCACGGTCGAGTCTCCGATGACCGGCCGGAACGAGCCCGAGGTGAAGTCCGCCGTCGCGGACGCGGCCGCCTTCAGCCGCAGCAGCGACTTGGGCGTGAACACGATCAGCGGCCGATGCCGGTTGGACAGCACCTGCCAGCGCAGCAGGTGGAAGTAGTTCGCCGGGGTGCTCGGCTGGGCCACGGTCATGTTGTCCAGGGCGCACAGCTGCAGGAAACGCTCGATGCGGCCGGAGGAGTGGTCCGGCCCCTGACCCTCGTAGCCGTGCGGCAGCAGCAGCACGACCGAGGAGCGCTGACCCCACTTCTGCTCACCGGACGAGACGAACTCATCGATGATCGACTGGGCGCCGTTGGCGAAGTCGCCGAACTGGGCCTCCCAGCAGACCAGGGCGTCCGGCCTGACCAGGCTGTAGCCGTACTCGAAGCCCATGGCGGCGAACTCGCTGAGCAGCGAGTCGTACACATAGAACTTCGTCGTGTCGCGGTTGAAGGCCTTGAGCGGGGTGTGCTCCTCGCCGGTCATCCGGTCGACGAGCACGGCGTGCCGCTGGCCGAACGTGCCGCGCCGGGAGTCCTGGCCGACCAGCCGCACCGGGTGCCCGTCGATGAGCAGCGAGCCGAAGGCCAGGGTCTCACCGGTCGCCCAGTCGATGGTGTCATCGGTGATCATGGTGCCGCGGCGCTGCAGCACCGGCGCGAGACGCGGGTGCACGGTGAAGCCATCGGGCAGGTTGAGCTGGGTCTCGATGACCCGCTTGACCGTCTCCTCCGAGATCGCGGTCTTGGTGTCCTCGTGCGACCACGGGATCACCTCGTCCGGCTCGGGCACCACGACGGACCCCGGCTCGAGCGGCTTCTTCGAGGCCTCCCGGGTCTCGGTGAAGGCCCGTTCGAGCTGCTCCTGGTAGTCGCGCAGCGCCTGCTCGGCCTCCTCGACCGTTATGTCGCCGCGGCCGATCAGGGCCTCGGTGTAGAGCTTCCTGGTGGACCGCTTGGCGTCGATCAGGTCGTACATCAGCGGCTGGGTGAACGCCGGGTTGTCGGTCTCGTTGTGGCCGCGCCGCCGGTAGCAGATCATGTCGATCACGACGTCCTTGCGGAACGCCTGGCGGTACTCGAAGGCCAGCCTGCCGACGCGTACGACCGCCTCGGGGTCGTCGCCGTTCACGTGGAAGATCGGCGCCTGGATCATCCGGGCCACGTCCGTCGCGTAGACGGAGGAGCGGGAGCTCGCCGGGCTGGTCGTGAAGCCGACCTGGTTGTTCACCACGATGTGCACGGTGCCGCCGGTGCGGTAGCCGCGAAGCTGCGACAGGTGCAGGGTCTCGGCCACCACGCCCTGACCGGCGAACGCCGCGTCGCCGTGGATGAGCACGGGCAGGACGGTGAAGCCCTCCTCGCCCCGCTCCAGCAGGTCCTGCTTGGCCCGGACGACACCCTCGAGGACGGGGTCGACGGCCTCCAGGTGGGAGGGGTTCGCCACGACCGACGCCTTGATCTTGGCGCCGTTCACGCCGACGAAGTCGCCGCTCGCGCCCAGGTGGTACTTCACGTCGCCGGAGCCGTGCGCGCTGCGCGGATCGAGGTTGCCCTCGAACTCCCCGAACACCTGGGCGTAGGACTTGCCGACGATGTTCGCCAGGACGTTCAGCCGGCCGCGGTGGGCCATGCCGATGACGACCTCGTCGAGCTCGTCGTCGGCCGCCGCGCTGATCACCGAGTCGAGCAGCGGGATGAGCGACTCGCCGCCCTCCAGCGAGAACCGCTTCTGCCCGACGTACTTGGTCTGCAGGAAGGTCTCGAACGCCTCGGCCGTGTTGAGCCGCCGCAGGATGTTCAGCTGCTCCTCGCGGTCGGGCTTGGCGTGCGGCTTCTCCACCCGCGCCTGGATCCAGGCACGCTCCTCGGGCTCCTGGATGTGCATGTACTCGATGCCGACGGTGCGGCAGTACGAGTCGCGCAGCACGCCGAGGATGTCGCGCAGCTTCATCAGCGGACGGCCGCCGAAACCGCCCGTGGCGAACTCGCGCTCCAGGTCCCACAGCGTCAGGCCGTGCGACTTGATGTCCAGGTCCGGGTGCTTGCGCTGCTTGTACTCCAGCGGGTCGGTGTCGGCCATCAGGTGGCCGCGTACCCGGTAGGCGTGGATCAGCTCGAGCACGCGGGCGGACTTGGCCACGTCGTCGTCGTGCGTGGCGGAGATGTCGGGGACCCAGCGGATCGGCTCGTACGGAATCCGCAGCGACTGGAAGATCTCGTCGTAGAAGCCGTCCGCGCCCAGCAGTAGCTGGTGGATCCGGCGCAGGAAGTCGCCCGACTGGGCGCCCTGGATGATCCGGTGGTCGTACGTGGAGGTGAGCGTCATCACCTTGCTGATCGCGAGGCGGGACAGCGTGTCGGCCGAAGCGCCCTGGTACTCCGCCGGGTACTCCATCGCGCCGACACCGACGATCGTGCCCTGGCCGGGCATGAGTCGCGGCACCGAGTGGACCGTGCCGATCGTGCCCGGGTTGGTCAGCGAGATCGTGGTGCCCTGGAAGTCCTCCACGCCGAGCTTGCCGCCGCGTGCCTTGCGCACGATCTCCTCGTACGCCACCCAGAACTCGCGGAAGTCGAGGGTCTCCGCCTCCTTGATCGACGGGACGAGGAGCTGGCGGCTGCCGTCCTCCTTCTGCACGTCGATCGCCAGGCCCAGACCGACGTGCTCCGGCTTGACCAGGACCGGCTTGCCGTCGACCTCGGCGTAGGAGTGGTTCATCTCCGGCATCGTCTCGAGCGCCTTGACGATGGCGTAGCCGATCAGGTGCGTGAAGGAGATCTTGCCGCCGCGCCCGCGCTGGAGGTGGTTGTTTATGACGATGCGGTTGTCGATGAGCAGCTTCGCCGGGACCGCGCGCACGCTGGTCGCGGTCGGCACCGCCAGCGACGCCTCCATGTTGAGCGCCGTACGGGCGGCGGCGCCGCGCAGCCGCTCCTCGGCGGCGCCGGCGGGAACCGGGGTGGCCGCCGGCTTCGCCTTCTTGGCCGCCGGGGCGGCCTTGGCCTTGGGAGCGGCGGGAGCCGCAGGAGCGGGCCGCGCCGCGGGCACCGTCTGCGCGGCCGCCCCGGTGGCCGCGACCTTCGCCCCGTTCGGCGTCTCGCCCGGTCCCCCCGGCGGAGTGACGGCCTCGGGGGGCGCGGTCTTCCCGGCCCCGCTGTAGTCAGCGAAGAAGTGCCACCAGGCCTTGTCCACGGACTCGGGGTCCTCGAGGTATTTCTGGTAAAGCTCGTCGACAAGCCATTCGTTCTGCCCGAAGCTTGCCAGCGGGTCTGTCCGCGACGACTCAGACGACACGGCGGAAATCGCCCTCTTCCGCAGATCGGCGTTGATGTTTGGTGAACCTGTCCAAGGCTACTCGCCTTAAAACGGTCAGGAGCGCGCAGCTTGTTCCAGGCTCCGCCCTATCTTCCCAGGATCGATCGATGAGGTCACGCTCACCTGATGCCTCTCCCGCCAACCATAGCCCGGTCGCGTCGACCGAGGTGGCACCTCCTCTGCTTCACCCGATGAAGACTCCTCGCAGGCCCGGACTTTCCACCGGGCAGAACATCGATGGCCGGGGGCCCCGGCTTGTCAGCCCGATGTGAGAGTGGTCACTCACCGGTCATCGGGGTTTCGGATGGCCCGGGTTCGACGAGCCGGGATTCGATGCGCACCCCGGGGGCGATCTCGGCCAGCAGCGCGGCGAGCTCGTCCCCGGCCGCGCTCAGCTCGTGGAGCGACAGCGGCTCCAGCCGTTCGAGCAGGAACAGCGCGTCGACCGTCTCCTCGGTGATCCTCGTCCGCACGCACTGCCGCCAGTTCCACCGGCGGCAGGTGACGCTCGCGTCGTCGCGCCACACGACCTCGCCGATCTGCGGGTCGCCGAGCACCTCGTCTGACGGTTCGTCCCCGGCCGCCCGGACCAGGCGCGCCGTCCCCTGGTAGCGCCGCAGGTCCTCGCCGCCGATCGGCAGGCCGTGCCGTACGGACACGGCGTTGTAGGCGTCGACCACGAGGTTGATCTCCGGCAGCGGCATCCGCCGGATCAGCGCGTCGACCGAGGGCCGGGTGCGCTGCGGCTTCGCCCCGAACGCCCGGTAGGCGGCGCGCCACGCCTCGATCTTCTCGTGGTCGAGTGGCACGGCATCGGCGGCGGCGGCGCTCAGCCACTCGCGCGACCTGTCGTCGCTCGGACCGTTGCGCAGTCCGTACGCGCAGACGACCAGCACGGCGAAGTCCGGACGCAGCGCGGTGACCGCCTCGTCCACCCAGATGTCGTTGATCACGCTCCCAACCCTAAGGCCTGGCGCTGCACTGGGCCGGGTCGGGACGCCCGACGACGTCGCCGGAGCGGTGGCGTTCCTCGCGTCGGACGACGCTGGGCGACCGGTACGACCATCGACGCCACCGGAGGCAGCGATCTGTGAAGCCGGACGGCGGATGAGGCCGAGCGGTGGAGATGGAGCCGGCCGCCACCTCTGCTGAGGTGGCGGCCGGAGAATTGCGGGATTTCCGTACCGAAGATCAGGCGCAGACGGCACCCGCCCTTAGGCGCAGGCGGCGCCGTTCAGGAGGAACAGGTCGGGCACGGGGTTGGGCCCGGGCGCCGAGGCGCCGTTGAAGCCGAACGTCACCGACTGACCCGGCATGATCTTCTTGTTGTGCGCGGCGTTGGCCGCGGTGACGGTCGCGCCCTGCTGGGTGAGCGAGGCGTTCCAGTCGAGGATGACCTTCTGCCCGCCGAGGAACGACCACTTCAGCGACCAGCCGTCGATCGCCTTCTTGCCGGTGTTCTCGAGCGTCACCTGGGTGGTGAAGCCCTGCGGCCAGGAGCCGTGCACGGTGTAGGTCACCTTGCACGTCGGGGCGGCCGGCACGGTGCCGTCGCCCTGGTCGGCGACGAACGCCGAGATCCACGACAGCGGGGAGTTCCAGTTGATCGTCAGCTCGTTGGTCGACCACGACTCGATGTCGTCGATGTAGCAGAACTGCGGCTTGCAGCCCTCCAGCTTCGCCTGGGCCACCGGGTCCTGGATGCCGGAGTTGGGGCCGCCGGAGAGCGTGCCGCGCGGCGGGTTGGGCAGCGAGGTGTCCAGCTGGTGGGCGTACCACCTGCTGTGCTGGTTCTTCGACGCGACCTCGCCATAGCCGGTCACGTAGGACTGGTTGAGCGCGTTGCGGCCGAAGATGTAGTCCATGGTCTCCAGCACGCCGTCGCGATACTTGATCTCCCCGGTGATGTCGAAGGCCGCGGCCATCACGATCGCGTTGTTGAGGACCAGGTTGTTGGATCCCCATTCGTAGGTCGCCGGGTTGTACGGCAGGCCGTACGGGTGGGCCTTGAGCGTGGCGAGGTACTTGTCCGCGCCGGCGACCACGGACTCGCGCACGTCGTCGCGGCCGGGCAGGTCGTTGGGCACGGTGGCGAGGTCGATGCGGCCGAGCGCCGCGACGTTGCCCCAGTCCATGGCGCCGCCCGGGCTCCAGATGTCGGCGGTGTGGCGCGGCGAGGCGAGCACGAAGTCCTTGAACTCCGTCTCACCGGTGGTGATGTAGAGCTCGGCCGCCGCCCAGTAGAACTCGTCCTCGACGTTGGAGTCGTTGTAGGCGCCGCCGCCGTTGCCGTCGGCCGGGTCGGCGAGGATGGCGGGGTTGGCCTTGGCCGCGGCCCACGCCTTCTTCGCCGCCGTCAGGTTCCGGGCCGCGAAGTCCGGGTCGTACGGCGCGAACAGCCGGGCGGCCTGGGCCGCGGTGGCGGCGAGGTTGAGGGTGGCCGCCGTCGACACCGGGTGCAGCTCGCGCTTCTGCGGGTCGAGGTGGGGCAGCAGCGGCAGGCCGGTCCAGTTCTGGTCGTGGATCTTGTGGTGGACCATGCCGTCGGGCCGCTGCATCTTCAGCAGGAACTCCTGCTCCCAGCGGGCCTCGTCGAGGATGTCGGGGACCGCGTCACCGCTCTCGGGGATGTTCAGGCCGCCGATGGCCTTGGCGGTCGAGGCGTTCTTGGTCCGCTCGAACTCGCTCATGAGCTGGGCCACCGAGATGCCGCCGTTGACGACGTACTTGCCGTGGTCGCCGGCGTCGTACCAGCCGCCGGAGACGTCGAGCCGGTAGTCGCACACCCCGGGCTGGCAGGGGACGTCCGTGTCGCCCTGGTTGGGGGCGACCCCGATGTGCCCGGCCGGCCTGCCGTACCCGGGCCGCAGTGCGTCGTCGATCTCGATGCCGCTGCGCTGGGTGTAGTAGAACTTCAGCGCGTCGAGCTTGAGGTCGGCGTAGGCGTCGGCCTTGATGTCGAACGGACGGCTGGTCTCGCCGTCGGCGGTGAGCGTGAAGTCCGTGCCGGCCTTGACGTACGAGCCGAAGTCGATGGAGTGGACGTTCTGGCCGGAGCTGGCGTCGACCCCGCGCGGTTTCGTGGTGCCGTGCGCGACCGTCTCGCCGTCGGCGTTCTTGAGCTGCCAGGGCAGTGCCTCGGTCGCGTCGGTGACCAGGGTCGCGTTCTTGGGCCCCTTGGGCAGGTAGGCGACCTGGTTGACGCGGACCCGGGGACCGGTGTCGGGCTCGTAGACCTCGGGCTCGGCCCCGCCCCTGAGCGAGACGTCGTCCACGCAGAACCGCCACGGCTCCGCGCTGCCGCCGAGCTGGAAGACGACCTGGGCGTCCGGCAGGTCGACGGGTGAGGTGAACGTGTAGGTGTAGGCGTTGCCCGAGACGCTGACCTCGGGGGCGGCCGAGACGTACTGCGTGTACGGATCGACCGGAAGCTGGACGTACGCCCGGGCGACCTTGGCCGGGGTGCCCGTGGCGAAGAAGCTGAAGGCGTAGGTCTCGTCCTTCACCAGCGGGATGTCGTTGACGCCGACGATCGCGTCCCATGGGTTGACGGTGCCGCCCGGCACGTCGGTGCAGAGCCGCCCGTCCGTGAGCGCGAACTCGAGGTTGCCGGTGTGCCACCAGGGGGCGGTGGTCGTGTCGAAGGTGCCGTTCGGGATCTGTTCCGGCCCGTCGGCGTCAGCGGTGGCCGGCGACCCGTTCAGACAGGTGGCGGCCAGCGCGGCGACGGCGAGGATGCTGAATCTTCTGAGCACAGTGTTCCTCGGGGGTGTGGGAGCGCTCCCAAATCGGTGAGCGCCTAGATGTTTCCGCTGTGCTTCATCCGGCGTCAACGACTCGCGGGGGTGAGACCGCTCTGACCGTGCTGTTGTCCTCTCGGCCGCTGAAAATTTCATTTCTGCAAAGCATCCTTTGCAAAATACTCTTTGCAATGTTACCTTCCGTCCTGGGAGGTGGTGTCATGGATCACGAGGTCTTCCAGGTGCGGGATCCCCGGACGCTGAAGGCGGTGGCGCACCCGCTGCGGGTACGGCTGCTGGGGGCGCTGCGGATGGACGGCCCGGCGACCGCGACCGAGTTGGGCACGCGCTTCGGGGAGAGCTCGGGGTCGACGAGCTATCACCTGCGGCAGCTCGCCCGATATGGATTCGTCGAGCAGGACCCGGACCAGCGTGACCGGCGGGAACGGCGATGGCGGGCGGTCCACATGCTCACCTCGTGGAGCGACGCCGAGATGTCCGCGACCGCCGAGGGCCGGGAGGCCGCGGCCTTCCTCCGGCGACGTCAGCTCGAGGTGCTGATCGCACGGGTGGAGTCGTTCGAGCGGGAGCGGGAGTCCTGGAGCCAGGAGTGGACCGATTCGGCCGGGATGTCGGACATGCTCGTACGGCTGTCGCCGGCGACCCTGACCTCGCTGTACGAGACGGTCTCGGCGCTGCTGCGTGAGGCGGACGACCGGGACCGGGAGGATCCCGACGCCCGTGTCGTCTCGGTCTTCTTCGCCGCCTATCCCGGCTCGGCCGAAGGCGCACTCGAGCCTGCCCGCCGGCCGGCCGCCGATGCGGAGGCGGGTGAATGATGTCGTCTGAGGCGGCCCGGCGGCGGTACGCGCTGATCCAGTTCCTGACGTGGCTGCCCCCGGGGCTGACGATGGCGCCGATGGTGCTGCTCATGTCCGTCCGGGGACTGGACATCGCCCAGATCGGCCTCGTGTTCGCGGCCTACTCGGCCGTCATCGTCGTCATGGAGCTTCCCACCGGAGGCCTCGCCGACGTCATCGGACG
Organism: Sphaerimonospora mesophila; assembly: GCF_001417795.1. NCBI lineage: Bacteria > Bacillati > Actinomycetota > Actinomycetes > Streptosporangiales > Streptosporangiaceae > Sphaerimonospora > Sphaerimonospora mesophila. The sequence goes on from NZ_BCBX01000033.1 coordinate 66,062, forward strand.
GCGGGTGGTGCTGGCCGTCGCAGCGGCCGTCAACGTGGTCGGGCTGGTCACCATGGCGCTGGCCGACTCGGTCTGGCCGTTCCTCGTCGCCTCGGTGCTGAAGGGCGTCGCCCGGGCGCTGTCGAGCGGACCGGCCCAGGCGTGGTACGTCGACGCGCTGCACGCGGCCGAGGGGCCGGAGGCCGACCTCAAACCGGGTCTGGCCGTCGGCGCGACGGCGGGGGCGGTCGCCCTCACCATCGGTGCGCTGACCGGTGGGCTCCTCCCGCTCGTCGCGCGCGGCGACGCTCTCGCCGTGCCCGTCTGGGCGGCGGCTGGAGCATCGGTGGTCCTCCTGGTCACCGTGCTGTGGGCGATGCCGGAGACCAGGACCGCCCGGGGCGGGGCCGTTCGCGGGGCGCGGGGACGCGTGGCCGAGGTGATGCGCGACGTGCCGGCGACGATCGTGGACGGGATCCGCCTCGGGCTGACCGACCGCGGGCTCGGCCGGCTCCTGCTGGTCTCCATCGCCGCAGGCGTGATGCTCAACGGGATCGAGTTGCTGACCCCCGGGCGGCTGGCCGCGCTCACGGGCCGGGCGGACACGGCGAGCGCGGCCTACGCCGTGGTCACCGCCCTCGGCTTCGCCGCCAACGCGGCGGGCAGCCTCGCCGCCCCGGCGGTCGCCCGCCTCGCCGGAGGGTCGGTGCGGGCCGCGGTGCTCGCGACGATCGTCGTCGCGGGGGCGGTGGCCGCGCTGGCCGCCTCGGCCGGCCTCAACGGCCGGGTGGGGATCGTCGCGGCCGGCGTCGCGTACGTCCTGATCTTCGCCGGGGCCTCGGTCGCCGAACTGCTGCGCGGCGAGTTGATCCACCGGCGGGTCGCCTCCGGCCGCCGGGCGACCGTGATGTCGGTCGACTCGCTCCAGTTGCAGTTCGGCGCCATGCTCTCGTCGGTGGCCCTGGCGCCGCTCGCGAACGCCGCGGGCACGGGCGTGGCCTGGACGGCCGCCGCTGTGATCGTGCTCGGCTCGGCCCTTCTCTACGTACGGCTGCCCGCCCCGCGCCCGGCATTCGGGGACCCCCTTGTAGAACGAAATTCCGTTGAGGGGCACAATCGAGCGTGATCGAGGCTGAGAGAGGGGTGTAGGGGCGGATGGCCGGGAACGTCGTGACGGCGGCGAGCGCGGAGCAGCGTGCCGCATGGTTCGATGGAGCGATGCCGCAGGTCGAGCGGGTACGGCCCGGCCTGTGGTCGATCCCGGTGCCGATCCCGATCAACCCGTTGCGATATGTCCTGGTCTACGCCCTTGAGATCCCCGACGGCGTGGCGATCATCGACGCCGGCTGGAACACCGATGAGGCGTACGCCGCGCTCGTGGCCGGGCTGGGGACCGCCGGATATGAGATCGGCGACGTCAAGAGCGTGCTGGTCACGCACATGCATCCCGACCACTACGGTCTCGCCGGCCGCGTACGCGAGGGATCTGGCGCGTGGATCGGCCTGCACGAGGCGGACGCCCGCCTCCTGCACGACCGCTATGACGAGGACGCCATGGTCTCCCTGATCGACCTGCAGCGAAGGCAGCTCGTCAAGTGCGGGGTGCCCGGCCTCACCGCGGACGAACTGGCCCAGGCATCGAAGTCGGTCCGCGATTTCGTCACGATGGTCATGCCGGACCGGCTCATCGAGGACGGCGAACGGCTCGAACTGCCCGGCTGGGATCTGCGGGCGCTGTGGACTCCCGGCCACACGCCGGGCCACCTGTGCTTCGTGGAGCCCGAGCGGAAGCTCCTCTTCTCCGGCGACCACGTGCTCGCGAAGATCACACCCCATGTCGCCGCGCATCCCCAATCGGGGCCGAACCCGCTCGCGGACTACCTCGGCTCGCTGCGCGAGATCGGCGGGCTGGACGTGGACGAGGTGCTGCCCGCCCATGAGTTCCGCTTCCTCGATCTGGCCGCGCGGATCGACTACGTGATCGCTCACCATGAGGAGCGGCTGGCCGAGATCGAGCGCGCCGTGGCGGAGTCGCCCGGCCTGACCTGCTGGGACATCGCCACCCGGCTGTCCTGGTCGAGGCCGTGGGAGACGATCCCGCTGTACATGCGGCGGACCGCGAACAACGAGACGCTCGCGCATCTCGTCTGGCTGGAGGCACGCGGACTGCTCACCCGCGTGCCCGGTGAGCCCGGCGACCCCGACCTGTGGTTCCCCCCCGGCTCCCCCCACCCCCCTTCCCCGTGATCTTGCAATTGCTCGCAGAGATGGTCGTTGACCTGCCCGTTCACCTTTCGTGATCTTGCAAAAGCTCGCAGATGTCGTCGTCTACCTGGGAATTCATCCTCAGTGATCTTGTACTGCAAGATCACTGAGGATGTTTCCCCTGGTCGAGGGCCATGTGTGCGAGTTTCTGCAAGATCACGAAAGGGATCCGCCCAGGTGAGCGAGGGTGTCTGCGAGTATTCGCAAGATCACGGGGAGAGGGTGGGGGGTGCCTTCCGCCGGGGTCAGCAGATCTGGGGGCGGCGGGGAATGGGTTCACGGCCCGGTGGTTGCCGGATCCGCGGGATCGGGGCGGGCGGCGGCGGGTTCTGCCGGGTCGCCGGATGCTCGTCGAGGACGAACTCCTCACCGTGGTGGGCCAGTGGCAGCGGCGGGCCGTCCAGCAGGTGATAACTCGTCGTGCCCCGGGTGACCTTCACCCGCAGGCGGCGCCCCCGATAACGCAGGCGGAAGCCCAGCCGGGTGATGCCCGAGGGCAGTCTCGGGGCGAAGCGGATCCGGCCGCCGCCCGCGCGCATTCCGCCGAACCCGTCGACCAACGCGATCCAGGCGCCGGCCAGTGAGGCCATGTGGACCCCGCCACGGGCGTCCTGCGCCAGGTCGCGCAGGTCCACCAGTGCCGCCTCGCCGAGGTAGTCGTACGCGAGCTCCAACTGCCCGACCTCGGCGGCGAGCACCGCCTGGGTGCAGGCCGACAGCGACGAGTCGCGGACGGTCAGCGCCTCGTAATAGGCGAAGTTGCGTGCCTTCTGCTCGGGCGTGAACGCGTCGCCGCACAGGTGCATGGCCAGCACGAGGTCGGCCTGCTTGACCACCTGCTTCCGATAGATATCGAAGTAGGGGAAGTGCAACATCAGCGGGTATCGGTCGGGCTTGGTGGCGGCGAAGTCCCAGACCGCGTGCCGGGTGAACCCCTCGCTCTGCGGATGCACCCCCAGCCGCTCGTCGTACGGGACGAACATCGCGGCGGCGATGTCCCGCCATCTCGCCGCCTCCTCCAGCGTCACCCCCAGCCGCTCGGCCAGGTCCGGGTGCCGGATGGCCGCCTCGGCCGCGGCGCGCAGGTTCCGCCGGGCCATCAGGTTGGTGTAGACGTTGTTGTCCGAGACGGCGCTGTACTCGTCAGGACCGGTCACCCCGTCGATCCGGAAGTTCCCCTCGACGTCATGATGGCCGAGGGAGGACCACAGCCGGGCGGTCGCGACGAGCAGCGGCAGCCCGGTCTCACGCTCGAACTCCACGTCCTCGGTCGCGTCGACGTACCGGGTGACCGCCTCCGCGATGTCGGCGTTCACGTGGAACGCCGCGGTGCCGGCCGGCCAGTATCCGGAGCCCGCCTCGCCGTTGATCGTCCGCCAGGGGAAGGCCGCGCCCTCCAGCCCGAACTGCGTCGCGCGCTCCTCCGCGATCGGCATGATCGACTTTCGCCAGGCCAGCACGTCGGCGACCGGCCGGGGATGGGTGTAGGTCAGCACGGGCAGCACGAAGGTCTCGGTGTCCCAGAAGGTATGCCCGTCGTAGCCCGAGCCGGTCAGCCCCTTGGCCGGGATGGGCCGCTCCTCGGCCCGGGCGCCGGCCTGCAGCAGGTGGAACAGCCCGAAGCGGACGGCCTGCTGCACCTCCGTGTCGCCCTCGACCTCCACGTCGGCGCCGGCCCAGAACTCGTCGAGGAACCGCCGCTGCTCGGCGCACAGACCGTCCCACCCGGCCAGCCGGGCGGCGGCGAGCGCGGCCACGACCTGGTCGTGCATGGCGGGCCGGGAGCGCTGCGCCGACCAGCCGTACGCGAAGAGCTTGGTGAGCCGCAGCCGCCGCCCCGGGTCGAGAGTGGTGGCGACGGTCACCCGGCTGACGTCCTCGCGGCCGTCGGCCTCGACCCGCGTGCCCTCCGGGCCGTCGACGTCGTGCCACATGCCGGCCGCCACCCGCAGCCCGCTGGTCCTGGTGGTGTGGACCATGACGGAGACCCCGCCCGTCGCCGGCAGGTTCTCCTCCACGACCAGGGGTTCCTTCAGCACGGCCGCCGTGCGCGGGTCGGGGCCCGATTCCGGCAGGGTCTCGTTGGCCACCAGCTCCGACTGCACCACCACCTTCAGCGGATGGCCGACCGGCTCGACCTCGTAGCGGACGGCCGCCACGGCGCGGTGGGTGAACGACACCAGCCGTGTCGAGGTGATGCGGATCTCACTCTTGGTGGGCGAGGTCCAGTGGACCCTCCGGGTGAGGGTGCCGGCCCGGAGGTCGAGGACCCGCTCGTGCTCGTGCAGCGTGCCGTACCGGACGTCGAAGGGCTCGTCGTCGACCAGCAGCCGGATCAGCTTGCCGTTCGTCACGTTTACCACGGTCTGTCCGGATTCCGGATATCCGTAGCCCGCCTCGGCGTACGGCATCGGCCGCAGCTCGTAGACGGAGTTGAGATAGGTGCCCGGCAGCCCGTGCGGCTCGCCCTCGTCGAGGTTGCCCCGCAGCCCGATGTGCCCGTTGGACAGCGCGAACACCGACTCGGTCTGCGCCAGCACGTCCATGTGCAGCCGGCATTCCCGCACCGACCAGGGTTCGACGACGAAGGCCGGATGCTTGATCACTGTGCCTCCCTGCCCGTCATGGCCGGAGGAGCTGGGCGAGGTCTGTGATCACTATGTCCGCGCCGTGTTCGCGCAGCGCGTCCGCCTGCCCGAGGCGGTCGACGCCGACGACGAAGGCGAAGTCCCCCGCGCGACCGGCCGCCACCCCGGCCAGCGCGTCCTCGAACACGGCCGCCTCGGCCGGCTTCAGCCCGAGCGCCTCGGCGCCCGCGAGGTACATGTCGGGGTCGGGTTTGCCGGCCAGGCCCCGCTCCTGCGCGACGACGCCGTCGATCCGCGCCTCGAACAGGTCGGCGAGCCCGGCGGCGGCGAGCACCCGTTCCGTGTTGGCGCTCGAGGAGACGACGGCCCGGTGCAGCCCGGCGTCCCGTACGGCACGCACATAGCGCGCCGATCCTTCGAAGACCTCCACACCGCGCTCGTCGAGGTAGGCGCTGACGAGGTCGTTCTTCCGGTTGCTCAGGCCGTACAACGTGGGTGTGCCGGGCGGGTCGTCCGGCGATCCCTCCGGCAGGTCGACGCCGCGCGCCGCCAGGAACGTCCGCGTCCCGTCGAGCCGTTTCTTGCCGTCGACGTAGCGTTCGTAGTCGGTCACCTCGTCGAACGGCACGAAGGGCACGCCGGTCCGTTCCGCGTGCTCACGCAGGAAGTCGTCGAACGCCCTACGCCACGCCGCCGCGTGGATCCTGGCGGTGCGGGTGAGCACGCCGTCCATGTCGAACAGGCAGCCCCGCACCCCGTCGGGCAGCCCCAGCATCGCCCCTCCCGATCGGTCGGCGTCCCCTTCCCGGTCGTCCTACGTCCTTACCCTCCCGGTGCCGTTCCTATCGGTACGGGTGTCCACCGCCTCCACCTTTTGTTGATAACAGCGAAAGTTATAAAAATCTGAGTGGAAAGACCTTCACAGAACGACCAAAGTCGGCGTACCTTCTGGTCAATCCTTCGATCGGGAGAGGCAGATGAGCGAGCTGCTGGTCATGCGGGGGATCGTCAAACAGTTTCCGGGCGTACGCGCGCTGGACGGCGTCGACCTCGATGTCCGGGCCGGTGAGGTCCACTGCCTGCTCGGTCAGAACGGAGCGGGCAAGTCCACCCTCATCAAGATCCTCGCCGGGGTGCACCAGCCGGACGAGGGCACCATCACCCTGGGCGGCGAACAGGTGCGCTTCAGCGGCCCAGTGGCGGCCATCCGGTCCGGCATCTCCACCATCTACCAGGAGCTCGACCTGGTCGACGGGCTGACGATCGCGGAGAACGTCTTCCTCGGCCACGAGCACGCCAGGCTGGGCTTCATCAGGCGCGGTGAGATGAACAGGGCGGCCGCCGAGCTGCTCGGCCGGCTGGGGCACGGCGAGCTGCGGCCGGCCACCGAGGTGGGCCGGCTGCCGGCGGCGGCCAAGCAGGTCGTCAGCATGGCCAGGGCGCTGTCGCACCGCGCCCGCCTGATCGTCATGGACGAGCCATCGGCCGCGCTCGCACACGACGAGGTCGCCAACCTGTTCCGGGTCGTCCGCGAGCTCACCGGCCAGGGGGTCGCGGTCGTGTACATCTCGCACCGCCTGGAGGAGATCCGCGAGATCGGCGACCGGGTGACCGTGCTGAAGGACGGCAGGACGGCGGCCGTCGGGCTGCCCGCACGTGAGACGCCGACCGCCACCGTCGTGTCGCTGATGACCGGCCGCAACGTGGAGTACGTCTTCCCGCCCCGCCCCGAGCCCGGGTCGCATGACGGCCGCCCTGAGGTGCTCCGGGCCGAGGGCCTCACGCTTCCCGGCCGCTTCGCCGACGTCACGCTCACCGTGCGCGAGGGCGAGATCGTGGGCCTCGCCGGCCTGGTCGGCTCCGGCCGCTCGGAGATCGTCGAGACGATCTACGGGGCCCGCCGGCCCAGCGCCGGCCGGGTGCTCCTGGACCGCGAGCCGGTGCGGCCCGGCAGCACCGTGCGAGCCGTACGGCTCGGCATGGGGCTGGCGCCCGAGGAGCGCAAGTCGCAGGCGCTGCTGATGAACGAGACGGTCGGGCGGAACATCACGATCGCCGGCCTCGGCACGTTCGCCAGGCTGGGCTGGATCGACCGACGCCGCGAGCGGGCGGAGGCCGCCCGGCTGGTCAAGGCGCTCGAGCTACGCCCGCCCGATCCCGATCGCCCGGTACGGACGCTGTCCGGCGGCAACCAGCAGAAGGCCGTGCTGGGCCGCTGGCTCACCCGCCACGGCGACGGGGTGCGGAGCCGCAGGCTGCTGCTGCTCGACGAGCCCACCCGCGGAGTCGACGTCGGCGCCCGCGCCGAGCTGTACGCGCTGATCCGGCGGCTCGCCGACGAGGGCATCGGCGTGCTGCTCGTGTCGAGCGAGGTGCCCGAGGTGCTCGGGCTCGCCGATCGGGTCCTCGTGCTGCGGGACGGCACGGTCATCCACGAGTCGGACGCCCGCGATCTCGACGAGGCACGCGTACTGGACATGATCATGGAAGGGAGTGCGCTGTGACCCTGCTCGTCCGCGTACGGGAGGCCCGCCACCTCGGTCTGGTCGTGGCGCTGCTCCTGCTCGCGGCCGTGGGACTGATCACCAGTCCGGACACCTTCGGCACGTCGTCGAACCTCGTGAGCATTCTCGCGCTGGCCTCGACGATCGGTGTGATCACGGTCGGCATGACGTTCGTCATCATCGGCGGCGGCATCGACCTGTCGGTCGGCGCGGTGATGGCGCTCGCCTCGGTGTGGGCGACCACCCTGGCCACCCAGTCGTACGGGCCGGTGGTGATGGCGGTCTGCGCCGTGCTCGTCGGCACGGGCGCCGGGCTGGTCGGCGGTTTCCTGATCTCCTACGGCCGGATGGTGCCGTTCATCGTCACGCTGGCCATGCTGGTGGCGGCGCGCGGGCTGGCCCAGCGGATGTCCGACCGCAAGACCCAGCTCATCCAGCCGGAGAACAGCGCCATCGTGGAGCTGTCGACCACACGGGTGCTCGGCCTACCGCTGCTGGTCTACATCTTCGCCCTCGTCGTGGTCGTCGGCTGGCTCGTGCTCAACCGCACGACCTTCGGCCGCAGGACCTACGCGGTCGGCGGCAACCCGGAGGCGGCCCGGCTCGCCGGGATCGACGTGCGGCGTCACACGATGATGCTGTACGCGCTGTCGGGCCTGTGCTGCGGGATCGCGGCGATCATCATCATGGCCCGCACCACCACCGGGTCGAGCACACACGGCGACCTCTACGAGCTGGACGCCATCGCCGCGGTGATCATCGGCGGCACCCTGCTCACCGGCGGTCGCGGCACGATCATCGGCTCGATCCTCGGGCTGCTGATCTTCACGCTGATCACGAACCTGTTCATCCTCAACGGGCTCAACACGAGCGACCAGCTCATCGCCAAGGGCCTGATCATCGTCATCGCCGTCCTCCTGCAGCGACGCGGTCTCGAGTCCCGAACATAGATCCCCTTATACGAGGAGAAGTGCCATGAACAGAAGCGTCGGCCGGCGCGGTTTCCTGGTGAGTGGAGCCGTCGTCGGCGCCGGCACCCTGCTGACCGCCTGCACGAGCAACGAGCCCGAGGCCGCCGCGGCTCCGACACAGCAGACGGCGGCCGTCGGCGGCACCGACAACGACCAGCCCGGCACGCGCGTGGTGATGGGCTTCTCCGCGCCCGCCGCCGACCACGGCTGGATCGCCGCCATCGCCAAGAACGCCGAGGCCCAGGCCAAGCAGTACGCCGATGTCGAGTTCAAACCGGTCGAGCCGACCAACGACATCAACCAGCAGATCTCCGCGGTCGAGACGCTCATCCAGGCCAAGGTGGACGTGCTGGTGCTCCTGCCCAACGACGGCGAGCAGCTCAACCAGGTCGCGCGCAAGGCGATGGACGCCGGCATCCCGGTGGTCAACCTCGACCGGGTCTTCCCGGACAAGCTGTCCTACCGCACCTGGGTCGGCGGCGACAACTACGGCATGGGCGTGGCGGCCGGCCACTACATCGGCAAGAAGCTCAAGGACAAGGGCGTCGCCGACCCGGTGATCCTGGAGATCCAGGGCATCGCGACGCTGCCGCTGACCCAGGACCGCAGCAAGGGCTTCGCCGACGCGCTCAAGTCGTACGGCTTCAGCGTCACGGCGCAGCAGGACGCGAAGTTCACCGTCGAGTCGGGCACGCAGGTCGCGGGCAACCTCCTGCAGGCGCACAAGAAGATCGACGCGATCTGGAACCACGACGACGACCAGGGCATCGGTGTGCTGGCCGCGATCAAGGAGGCGGGTCGCGACGAGTTCTTCATGGTGGGCGGGGCCGGCTCGGCCAACGCGATGCGGGACATCCAGTCGGGCAGCGGCGTACTGGAGGCGACCGTCACCTACAGCCCCACCATGGCCTCGTCGGCCGTCAAGCTGGCCCGGCTGATCGCCCAGGGCAAGGGCATGAGCGACCTGGTCGAGAACCAGGTGCCGCAGTCGATCACGCTGGCGTCGGAGACCGTCACCAAGGAGAACGTGCAGGCGTATCTGCCGCTCGGCTTCGAATCCTAGATCTGGGGGAGATCTCGTGACAGAGAGCAGGCCGGCGCTCGGCGTCGGCATGGTCGGGCACGCGTTCATGGGACGCGTGCACTCACAGGCGTGGCGCGGCGTCGGCGCCGTCTTCGACCTCCCGGTCAGGCCGGTGATGGCGGTGCTGGCCGGCCGATCGGCCGAGCGTACGGCCGCGGCCGCGGCCAAGCTCGGCTGGGCGGCGGCGGAGACCGACTGGAAGCGGCTGATCGAGCGTGACGATGTGGACATCGTCGACGTCTGCACGCCGGGCGACTCGCACGCGGAGATCGCGATCGCCGCGCTGACGGCGGGCAAGCACGTGATCTGTGAGAAACCCCTGGCCAACACCGTGGCCGAGGCCGAGGCCATGACGGCGGCCGCGCGGTCGGCGGCGGCCAGGGGCGTGCGCAGCATGGTGGCCTTCAACTACCGCCGGGTGCCCGCCGTAGCGCTCGCCCGGCGTCTCGTCGAGGGGGGCAGGCTGGGGGAGATCCGGCACGTCCGGGCACAGTACCTCCAGGACTGGATCGTGGACCCGGACTTCCCCCTGGTGTGGCGGTTGCGCAAGGACAAGGCGGGGTCGGGGGCGCTCGGAGACATCGGCGCCCACATCATCGACACGGCCCAGTTCATCACCGGTCAGACGCTCGTCGGGGTCTCGGCCCTGACCGAGACCTTCATCAGGGAGCGGCCGCTCGCCGAGGGCGCGAGCGGACTCACCGGCGGGAGCCGCACCGGCGATCTGACGGGCGAGGTGACGGTCGACGACGCGGCGCTGTTCATCGGCCGGTTCGACGGTGGGGCGCTCGGTTCGTTCGAGGCCACCCGATTCGCCACGGGCCGGAAGAACGCCCTGCGCATCGAGGTCAACGGCTCGCTCGGCAGCCTCGCCTTCGACTTCGAGGCGATGAACGAGCTGTGGTTCTGCGACGCCGCCGACGGCGCCGACGCCGGCTTCCGGCGGATCCTCGTCACCGAGCCGGAGCATCCGTACGCGGGGGCGTGGTGGCCGCCCGGGCACGGGCTCGGCTACGAGCACACGTTCGTCCACGAGGTGAAGGACTTCCTGGAGGCGATCGCCGCCGGGACCGATCCGACGCCGTCGTTCGAGGACGGCCTGCGCGTGCAACGCGTGCTGGCGGCCGTCGAGGAGAGCGCAGCGAGCGACTCCCGCTGGACGACGGTATGACTGACAGAGAGCAGGTGTGAGATGACGCGTCCGATCACGTTGTTCACCGGGCAGTGGGCGGATCTGCCGTTCGAGGAGGTCTGCCGGCTGGCGGCGGAGTGGGGGTACGACGGCCTGGAGATCGCCTGCTGGGGCGACCACTTCGAGGTCGACAAGGCCCTGGCCGACGACTCCTACGTGGAGCGCAGACGGGAGATCCTGGCCAAGCACAACCTCGGCGTCTGGACGATCTCCAACCACCTGGTCGGGCAGGCGGTCTGCGACGACCCCATCGACGAGCGGCACAGGGGCATCCTGCCCGCCCGCATCTGGGGCGACGGGGAGCCCGAGGGCGTACGACGGCGCGCGGCCGAGGAGATGAAGGACACCGCGCGGGCGGCGGCCAGACTGGGCGTCTCCACCGTCGTCGGGTTCACCGGGTCGTCGATCTGGCACACCGTGGCGATGTTCCCGCCGGTGCCGCCGTCGATGATCGAGGCGGGGTACGCCGACTTCGCCGACCGGTGGAACCCGATCCTCGACGTGTTCGACGAGGTCGGCGTGCGGTTCGCCCACGAGGTGCACCCCAGTGAGATCGCCTACGACTACCACACCACCGTACGGACGCTCGAGGCGATCGGACACCGGCCGGCCTTCGGGCTCAACTGGGACCCCTCGCACATGGTGTGGCAGCAGGTCGATCCGGTGGGGTTCATCCTCGACTTCGCCGACCGGATCTACCACGTCGACTGCAAGGACACGAAGGTCCGGATCGGGGACGGCCGCCGCGGCCGGCTCTCGTCACACCTGCCGTGGGCCGACCTGCGCCGCGGATGGGACTTCGTCTCGACCGGACGGGGCGACGTGCCATGGGAGGACTGCTTCCGCGCGCTGAACGCGATCGGCTACGACGGCCCGATCTCCATCGAGTGGGAGGACGCCGGCATGGACCGGCTCGCCGGCGCCCCCGAGTCGCTCGCCTACATCCGCACGCTCAACTCGATCACCCCGCCCGACGCCGCCTTCGACGCGGCGTTCTCATCCGAGTGATCCGCCGATGAAGGTGTGATCGACCCCCGCGCGGTGCGCCGCCCGACCTCCCTCCTCGGGCGGCGCACCGACGTCCCTTACCCGCCGGACATCGGCCTGTGCCTCCGGCCGCCCTTGACGGTCTGTTGGGGACCGTAATAGAACACGTTTCAATAGGACGGGCGGAACGGGTGGGGCAAATGGAAGTCAATCTCGTCGACCAGGACCTCTACGCGCGGCGCGGGGCTCCGTACGACCAGTTCCGTCGGCTGCGGGCGAACGAGCCGGTCTTCTGGCACGAGGGGGACGCCGAGCGTGGCTGGCCCGGGTTCTGGGCGATCACCAGGCACGAGGACGTCGTGCACGTCTCCCGCCGCTCGGACCTGTTCTCCTCCTACCGCCGCCTGGCGCTGTTCGACGAGATGCCGCAGGCCGACATCGAGCTCCAGCGGCTGATGATGCTCAACCAGGATCCGCCCGAGCACACCCGGCGGCGCTCGCTCGTCAACCGCGGGTTCACCCCACGAGTGATCGGCCGCATGGAGGAGCACATCAGGGACATCTGCCGGCGGCTCATCGACGAGGCGGAGGGCCTGCCCGAGGTGGACTTCGTCAGGGACCTCGCCGCGCCGCTCCCGTTGTACGTGATCTGCGAGCTGCTCGGCGCCCCCGTGGAGGACCGGGACAAGATCTTCGAGTGGTCCAACCGGCTGATCGGCAGTGAGGACCCCGACTACGCCGCAACCCCGGAGGAGGGCCAGGCGGCCGCGATGGAGGTCTACGCCTACGCCGACGCCCTGGCCGCGGCCCGCAGGGAGGACCCGCGGGACGACATCGTCACCCGGCTCCTGCGTCCCGACGACAGCGGTGAGGTGCTGGGCCAGGACGAGTTCGACCTGTTCGTGCTGCTGCTCATCGTCGCGGGCAACGAGACCACCAGGAACGCCGCGTCGGGCGGCATGCTGGCCATGTTCGAGCATCCGGCCCAGTGGGCCCGGCTGGTCGCCGACCCGTCCTTGGCCGCGCGGGCCGCCGACGAGATCGTCCGCTGGGTCTCCCCGGTGAACCTGTTCAGGCGTACGGCGACCGCCGACACCGAGATCCGGGGTCAGAAGATCGCCGAAGGGGACAAGGTCGTGGTCTTCTACTCCTCGGCCAACCGCGATGAGGACGTGTTCGCCCTGCCCGACGTGTTCGACGTCGGCCGTGACCCCAACCCGCACATCGGCTTCGGCGGCGGCGGGGCGCACTTCTGCCTCGGCAATCACCTGGCCAAGCTCGAACTCAAGGTTCTCTTCGAGACGCTGGCCGAGCGCTTCCCCGACATCCGCCAGATCGGCGCGGCGACCCGGCTCAGGTCCAACTTCATCAACGGCATCAAATCCCTCCCCGTCGCCCTCAAACCATGATCACCCCCCTCTCAAGCCGTGATCTTGCGAATTCTCGCAGGAACGGCGGCTGACCGGCCACGACACCAGTCGTGATCTTGCATTTTCTCGCAGGCGACCACAACGACCTGCGTCTGTCGTTTCCGTGATCTTGCATCTGGTTATCCACAGACGAAGGGGGATCGGCCTGGACGGATGGCCTGAGGGCGCAAGATCTGAGCCATGGAGGACTATCTTTCTTCACCGCTCGTCGGCGCGTACGGGCTGACGTATTCCGATCTGTCCCGAATGGTGGCGACCGGACGGCTTCAGCGGATCACCCGTGGCGGCTTCTACGCGGGCGCCGACCCCGTGCGCTTGCCGTACGTGCCCGCGCGGTCGGCGGTGCCACGTCGCCCGACGTGATCGCGTGCCGCCGGACTGCCGCCTGGCTCTGGGGGCTCGACGTGCCGCCGCCGGGCAAGGGCCAGGCGCAGTGGCCGGTGGAGGTCGTCGTGCCCAGTCGTGCGCGCACGCCGCCTCGCGGGCCCGATGTCGTCGCCTACCAGACCGACCGGCCGGCGAGTCGCAGATCAGCGCATGTGTGTGCGAGAAACTGCAAGATCACAAAAGGGATCGGCGCAGCTCAGGGCGGATGCGTGCGAGCAAGTGCAAGATCACGGGGGAGGGGTGTGGTCAGGGCCAGGGGGAGTACTGCTCGGGGTCTCCGCCGTCGGTCAGCAGACGGAGATCGGCCTCGACCATCATGGCGACGAGTTCCTCGAAGGACACGGTCGGCTCCCAGCCGAGCTGCGTCCTGGCCTTCTTCGGGTCGGCGCACAGCAGGTCCACCTCGGCCGGCCGGTGCAGCGACCGGTCGGGTACGACGTACCGCTCCCACTCGAGTCCGGCGGCGCCGAACGCGGCCTCCACCAGCTCACGGACCGAATGCGTACGGCCCGTGCCGATCACGTAGTCCTCGGGCGTGTCGGCCGTCATCATCATGTGCATCGCGCGGACGAAGTCGCCGGCGTAGCCCCAGTCGCGCCGTGCCTCCAGGTTGCCCAGGCGCAGTTCGGTCGCCATGCCGAGCTTGATCCGGGCGACGCCCAGTGAGACCTTGCGGGTGACGAACTCCGCTCCCCGCCGGGGCGACTCGTGGTTGAACAGGATGCCCGACACCGCGAACATGCCGTACGACTCACGGTAGTTCTGCGTGAGGAAGTGCCCGTACGTCTTGGCCACGCCGTACGGCGAACGGGGATGGAACGGCGTGCGCTCGGTCTGCGGCGTCTCCCTGACCTGGCCGAACATCTCCGAGGACGACGCCTGGTAGAACCGGATCCGCCCGGCGGCCGCCCCGCGCGAGGCGGTGATCCCCGAGCAGACGCGGATCGCCTCCAGCATGCGCAGCACGCCCATCCCGGTCACCTCGGCGGTGAGCTCGGCCTGCTCCCACGACATCGGCACGAACGAGATGGCGCCCAGGTTGTAGACCTCGTCGGGCTGCACCTTCTCCACCGCGGAGATCAGCGAACCCTGGTCGAGGAGATCGCCGCGGACGAGCCGTACGTCCTGGAGCAGTCTGCGCACGCGCGGCACCCGCGGGTTGGCCTGGCCGCGCACGAGACCCCACACCTCGTAGCCCTCGCTCAGCAGGTGTTCCGCGAGATAGGAGCCGTCCTGACCGGTGATGCCGGTGAGCAGCGCACGCCTGGTCAACGGATCCTCCTCGCCTGAGCCCAACTCTGGTCTGTGATGACGCGAATGTACCGCCATGCCCGGCTCACGGCCCCATCCGTCCGGCCATTCGATGCTAGAACACGTTGCACCGAATGACGTTCTAGTAAGCTAACCGTGCAGGTCCGGTGGCCTGTGGGCAAAGCGGGGAGCAATTCCACCTCGCGTTCCCCCACCAGGGTCCAATGGTAGGGTGCACTGGCAGCCCCCACAGGGGCACGGCTGGAGAAACGGCTGGAAAGGGGTGCCGCTTGGCGGAGAGGCTGCGAGTCGCGCTGCTGTCCTACCGCAGCAAACCCACCTGTGGCGGTCAGGGGGTGTACCTGCGCCACATCAGCCGCGAACTCGTCGCACTCGGGCACCACGTCGAGGTCTTCTCCGGCCAGCCGTACCCGGAGCTCGACGAGGGCGTCGTGCTCAACGAGGTCCCCAGCCTGGACCTCTACCGGGACGAGGACCCGTTCCGCACCCCGAAGCGCGAGGAGTACCGCGACTGGATCGACGCGCTCGAGGTCGCCACGATGTGGACGGCGGGCTTCCCCGAACCGCTGACGTTCAGCCTGCGCGCCTACCGCGAGCTCAAGAAGCGCGTCGGAGACTTCGACGTGGTCCAGGACAACCAGACGCTCGGCTATGGCGTGCTCGGCATCCAGCGGCACTTTCCGGTGGTCGGCACCATCCATCACCCCATCAGCGTCGACCGGCGGATCGAGCTGCAAGCCGCCAAGGGCTGGAAGAAGCTGTCGATGCGCCGGTGGTACGGCTTCGTGCGCATGCAGCGCTTCGTCGCACCCCGGCTCAGCCCGATCCTCACCGTCAGCGAGTCGTCCCTCGCCGACATCCACCGCGACTTCGGGGTTCCGCAGTCCAACATGCGGCTTATCCCGCTCGGCGTCGACACCCGCTTCTTCCACCCCCGCCCGCAGTTGCCCAAACGTCCGGGCTCCGTCGTGGCGGTGGCCAGCGCCGACTCCCCGATGAAGGGGGTCGCGACGCTGCTGCGCGCGATCGCCAAGCTCGCCACGGAGCGGGAGGTCGACCTGACCGTGGTCAGCAGACCGACCCCCGGCGGGCCGACCGAGAAACTGGTCGCCGAACTGTCCTTGCACGACCGGGTGCGGTTCGTGCACGGCATCTCCGACGAGGAACTGGCCGAGCTGATCGCCACCTCCGAGGTGTCCGTCGTCCCCTCGCTGTACGAAGGGTTCTCGCTGCCGGCCGTCGAGCACATGGCGTGCGGGACCCCGCTGGTGGCCAGCCGTACGGGCGCCCTGCCCGAGGTCGTCGGCGACGCGGCCGTCCAGGTCGCCCCGGGCGACGCCGAGGAGCTCGCTGCCGTGCTGCGGCGGCTGCTCGACTCCCCGCAGGAGCGGGCGGCGGTCGGCCGGAAGGGCTACGACCGTGTGATGGAGCGGTACGCGTGGCCGATCGTCGCGCGGCGCACCGTCGAGGCGTACGGCGAGGCCATCGCGGCCCATCGGGCCCGCATCGGCCGTACGGCCCACTGACCGATCCGACCCCGAACCCTCCCGCGATCACGAAAGGTGGGGCGAGTGCTGACCGTCGACTTCAACCGGCTGCCCGTCGGGCCGGGGAACCGCGTTCTCGACCTGGGCGCCGGCGGGGGCCGGCACGCCTTCGAGGTGCTGCGCCGGGGCGCCGACGTCGTCGCCTTCGACATGGACGCCGCCGAGCTCGAGGGGGTGGCCGCCATGTTCGCCGCGATGGACAAGGAGGGCGAGGTCCCCTCCGGCGCGTCCGGCGAGACGGTGGTCGGCGACGCGCTCGACATGCCGTTCCCGGACGCCTCGTTCGACCGCGTGATCGCGGCCGAGGTCCTGGAGCACATTCCCGACGACATGACCGCGATGCGGGAGATCGTCCGGGTGCTCAAGCCCGGCGGCCTGGCCGCCGTCACGGTGCCCAGCTTCCTGCCGGAACGCATCTGCTGGGCCCTCTCAGAGGACTACCACACCGCTCCCGGCGGACACATCCGGATTTATACCTTGGCGGAGCTCCAGGCGAAGCTGAAGTCCTGCGGACTCGAGGTGGGCGGCCACCATTACGCCCACGGCCTGCATGCGCCGTACTGGTGGATCAAGTGCGCGGTCGGCGTGCACAACGACGAGCATCCGCTGGCGAAGGCGTACCACGAGCTGCTGGTCTGGGACATCATGGAGCGTCCCCTGATCACCCGGCTCGCCGAGGCCGTGCTCGACCCGCTGATCGGCAAGAGCGTCGTGGTCTACGTCCGGAAGCCGGCATGACGGAGGTCCCGGCCGAGCTTCCGACGGTGTCCGGGATCATCACGCCCGACCAGGTGCTGCGGACGGCCCGGAGCATCGCGGCGATCCAGGAGCCCGACGGCGGCGTGCCGTGGCCGGACGGGCACGTCGACGCGTGGAACCACATCGAGTGCCTGATGGCGCTGACGGTCGCCGGTCTGCGCGACGAGGCGCGCCGCGGCCACGAATGGCTCGTACGGCACCAGCGACCGGACGGCTCCTGGCCCATGAAGGTGGTCGGCGGTGCGCCGGCCGACGCCGCAGGGGAGTCGAACCACGCGGCGTACATCGCGGTGGGCGTCTGGCACGACCTGCTGGTGACCGGTGACGAGGCCTTCGCCCGCGCGATGTGGCCGGTGATCGTCAGGGCCCTCGACTTCGTGACCGGGCTGCGGACGAGCCGGGGCGAGATCCTGTGGCAGCGTGACGCCGACGGGGTCCCGGCGGCGTACGCGCTGCTCACCGGATGCTCGTCGATCTACCAGGGACTGCGCTGCGGCGTGCTGCTCGCCGAGCGGCTGGGCGACCCCCGGCCCGACTGGGAACTCGCCGCCGACATGCTGGGACACGTGATCGCCGCCCACCCGGAGGCGTTCGCCGACAAGAGCCGTTTCTCGATGGACTGGTACTACCCCGTGCTCGGCGGTGCCGTACGCGGGCCCGAGGCGGTGCGGCGGCTCGACCGGGAGTGGGACACCTTCGTCGTGCCCGGCCTGGGCGCGCGCTGTGTCAGCGACCAGCCGTGGGTGACCGGGGCCGAGTCGTGTGAGCTGGCGCTGGCCCTCGACGCGGCGGGCCTGCGCGAGCGGGCCCTGGGCGTGTTCGCCGACATGCAGCACCTCCGGCACGAGGACGGCTCCTACTGGACCGGCTGGCAGTTCGTGAACGGCAGGCACTTCCCGCACGAGCGCTCGGGCTACACGGCGGCCGCGGTGATCCTCGCGGCCGACGCGCTGTCGGAGGCCACACCCGGCTCCGGCGTGTTCCGCGACCTCGGCGGCCACCTGGACTCCGGAGACCACAGGGACGCCGGAGACCACCCGGTCCGCGGCACCGACGACTGCGGCTGCGAGCGCACCCCCGCCTGACCACGAGATCACGCGGAGACGCGCTCCAGGACGCGCAGGGAACCGACGGCGCGGACCTCGGTGAACCACCCCGAGGCGAGGGCGCGCAGGTAGACCCGGTAGGGCGCCTGCCCGCCGTCGGCCGGATCCGGATAGATGTCGTGGAACACCAGCGCGCCCCCCGGCATCACGTGCGGAGCCCAGCCCTCGTAGTCCTGAGTCACCGGCTCCTCCGAGTGGCCGCCGTCGATGAACAGCATCCCCAGCGGCGTGTGCCAGAACCTCGCGACGGTGGCGGAGGCGCCGACGACGGCGATCACCTCGTCCTCCAGGCCGGCGGCGGCGATGGTCTCACGGAAGAACGGCAGCGAGTCCATCCGGCCCGACCTCGGATCCACCAGCTCCGGATCGTGATGCGGCCATCCCGGCTGGATCTCCTCCGAGCCGCGATGGTGATCGACGGTGAAAACGATCGACCCCGCCATTCGGGCGCCCGCGCCGAGGTAAACGGCCGACTTACCGCAATATGTGCCGATCTCGCAGATGGGGCCGCGGGAGCCGTACGTCGAGGCGATCTCGAACAGGGCCAGCCCCTCATCCGGCGGCATGAACCCCCTGGCCTTCTCGGCCAGGTGGCGAAGCTCGGCGGGCATCGTCGTCGCGCTCATGCTGTCTCCCCCGGTACGGCTGGGCCGGACGGTCACCGAACAAGATTCTTTCATGTCCCTTGTTCGTTCTGATGGAACATGTTCTACTTTGCATCGTGAAACAGCGCGATCGGATGACCTGGGATGAGATCGCCGAGTTCCTCCGGAACGGCCGTGCGCCGGTCGCCTCCGTGATCGAGCCGCTGCGCACCGCGTCCCGGGGAACACCGCAAGATCGATCCAGGCCGGGTGAGCGGGTGCTGGCGTGAGGCCGGAGCGATCCGGAGAATGAGATCGCGATGACAGCCGCACGACATGAGGAGGCGTCATGAAGATCCAGGTCGACTACGACGTGTGCGAGGCGAACGCCGTCTGCATGGGCCTCGCCCCGGAGGTCTTCGAGGTCGACGACCAGGACATGCTCCACGTGCTGATGCCCGAACCGCCCGCCGAGCTGCACGACCGGGTCCGGCACGCGGCGCGGTCCTGCCCCAAGGCCGCCATCACCATCGTGGACGACTGACCGCGGACCACCCCCAGATCGGACGACCAGGAGGCCCCATGCGCGGCGCGCTCTTGCACGCGGTAGGCGATGACAAGCTCGACATCCGCGATGATTTCACGCTGACGCCGGTGGGACCGGCCGACGTCCGCGTACGCATCAGGGCGACCGGGGTCTGCCATTCCGACCTTTCGGTGCTGTCGGGCGTGCTGCCCATGCCGCTGCCGGTGATCCCGGGCCACGAGGGCGCGGGCGAGGTCGTCGAGGTGGGCGACCAGGTGACCACCGTCGAGCCGGGCGACCACGTCATCATCAACTGGACGCCCGCCTGCGGCGACTGTCCGAACTGCGTCATCGGTCAGCCGAACCTCTGCATGACGTACATCATGAGGAGCTTCGCCGAGGCCAGGTTCCGCTACGACGGAGACAAAGCGGCGTTCGGCATGTCGGGCTGCGGCACCTGGGCCGAGGAGATCGTGGTCCCCTGGCAGGGCGCCGTCAAGGTCGACCCGGAGGTTCCCTTCGAGGCCGCCGCGTTGATCGGCTGTGGGATCACCACCGGCGTCGGGGCCGTGCTCAACACGGCGAAGGTGCGGCCGGGGACGACCGTGGCCGTCGTCGGCTGCGGCGGCGTCGGGCTGTCGGTCATCCAGGGGGCCCGGTTGTCCGGCGCGACCACGATCCTGGCGATCGATCCGCTGGAGTCCAAGCACGAGCTCGCCAAGAAGGTGGGCGCGACCCACGCGTGCACGCCCGAGGGGCTCGGGGACGCGATCGGCACGCTGACCGGCGGCCAGGGCTTCGACTACGGCTTCGAGGTGGTCGGCAGGTCCGCGGCGATCATGACGGCCTGGCAGGCGACCCGCCGCGGCGGCGACGTGATCGTCGTCGGGGCCGGCGCCATGGACGACAAGGTGCCGCTGTCGGCCTTCAGCCTGCTGTTCGAGGGCAAGAACCTGCTGAGCTCGATGTACGGCGGAGCCGACGTGCGCAGGGACTTCCCGCGTTTCGCCGCCCTCTACCAGGCGGGCAGGCTCGACCTGGACAGTCTGATCAGCTCACGGATCAGGCTCGCCGACCTGAACGAGGCCGTCGCGGCGCTCAAGAGCGGCGAGGTGCTCCGCCAGATCGTCGTCTTCGACTGACGCCATCACTCGGGCGGCGGTCTGGCCGTGGTGTCGCTGCCAGGGGTTCACCCCCATGCCCAAGCCAACACCCCCTCCCCGTGATCTTGCACTTGCTCGCACGGATCCGCCCTGAGCTGCGCAGATCGCTATCGTGATCTTGCAGTTTCTCGCACGTAACCGCGCCGACCTGTGGTTCCTTCGTGTAGTTTCTGCAAGATCAAGAATGGTGTTTCTGCAGGTGGGAGGGGGGTCGTGCGAGTATTCGCAAGATCACGGGGGGGGAGGGAGGGTGGGGGGTTAGAGGTCGGCCAGGAGGCGTTCGGCGGCGAGCTCGATGCGTGCCTGGATCTCGTCATAGGTGCGCTGGCCGCGCAGCATCTCCAGAAGCTCGTACACCCAGATGGCGGCCAGCGACTCGGCGAGCGAGAGCCGCTCCCCGCCGGCATCGGCCGCGCCCGTCTCGGCGTCGGCCGTGTCCATGACGTGCCCGTCCGAGATGATCCTGTCCGCGGCGCCTTCGTTCGCGCGGGCCTCGACGACGGCGGCCCGCAGCAGCAGCCGTGCCAGCCGGTCTCCGAACGGCGTCTGAACCTCGGCCACGATCAGGGAGCGGATGAGGGCGTCGGCGAGTTCGGGCTCGCGCATGAGGCCACGGGTGGCGCGCATCAGGAGGTCCACGGCCCGGCCCGCCGGTGTGGCCGACGCGGGGGGACGGCGCTCGATGCTCGTCTCGAGCAGGTCGATCTCCTCGCTCACCACCGCCACGACGAGATCCATTTTCGAGGGGAAGTAGCGGTAGAGCGTGCCGAGGGCGACGCCCGCTCGCTCGGCGACCGTGCGCATCTGCATGGCTTCGACGCCTCCCCGGGAGGCGAGCGCGGCCGCCGCCTGGATGATGCGTCGGCGTCGCTGGTGCTGGCTTCGACCGCGAACACCGGTGGCCCCCTTCGGGGGTGGCGCCGGGCCGTCGGCGGCCGCGCGCGAGGTACGCATGAGAACACGTTATCTGACTGCCGTTCTCCGCAAGGATTACCGGTTGGTCATGGATACCCGCACGCCTACGCGCTTATCCGTAGTGATCACGCGGCCGTTGCCGCCCCGGCAGGGTCGCCCTTGGGCCGATATTAGAAGCTGTTCTAGTTTCCGTTCGAGGGATGCGGGGGGAGAGATTCTCCGGCGTACGCCGTCCGGCCTCGCCGCGTACGGCGGCGACGGTGTTCACTGCGATGGGAACGGCCGGTCGACCACTGCTCAGGTGTCGTCACAGGTGCGCTCGTGCCCGCCTCCGGCGGTGGGACGGCGCGGTGCGGCGGGAGCTCATCGCGATGTCCGGCCCGGGGCTTCCCGTGCCGCCGAGGCGACCGCTCTCGGCTAAACGATCAAGGCGTGACCATGTTGGGCAGTGCGAAGAACACGAGCAAGGTGATGGCCAGGCAGATCAGGAAGCCGACCAGCTCCCACGCCCAGTCGTAGTGACGCTCGCGATTCCTGACGCGCTTGCTCCGCGCTCGCGCCCCGCCCTCCCCGGACTTCACGGAAGCCCCGGACTTGACGGAAGCCTCGGTCTTCGCGGAAGTCCCGGTCTTCGCGGTGGCCTTGCTCTCCATGGAAGCCGTGGCCTCCACGGCGCCCTTGGTCTCCACGGAGTTCTTGCTCTCCACGGGAGCGGAGACCGCCTTCGCGGCGGTCCGCTGACCGTCGCCCGTCTCCTGCCTCTTCTGCGTGCTCTCCTGATCCAGCGGGCGGAACGCGTCGAACGGTTCGGTGGCGGGGTCCGATACGGCGGGCGCGGCGAGCACGGGGGGTTCTGACGGCGCGGCCTGCACGGCGTCGGTCGTCGCATCCGCGGCCGGGGGCGTCGCCGCCGCGGCCCGTCGCCTGCGCATACGGCCCTCGGCGAGCGCGGCCAGCAGCGAGCCGCGCAGCCTGGGCATGGGCTCGGTGGTGGCCTCGTGCTTGGCCCTCCGCCTGGGCCTGGTCGGATCGAGCGACCCGGCGGGGAACGTCTCGGCCTGGGCCGTACCGTCCTGGGCGGCGTCGGCCGGGACCGCGCCGGCCGGGAACACGCAGGTGTTGCTGACCTGGTCGGGCGCGCTGAGCGGCAGCGGCCAGGACGGCGCGGTCGGCCACAGCCGCTTGATCGGCAGCGGGGGAGCGGCGGCGGCCGCTTCCGGATCCTGGCGGGGCAGCGACGACAGCACCCGGCCGCGTACGGCACCGGCCGGGCGGCGCCAGGGCAGCCGCGCCAGCACATCCTCGATGGGGGCGACGCCGATCGCGTCGTAGACCTCGGCCACCTCGGACGTGAGGTAAGGCGCCGACCTGGCGGCCGACACCGCGGTGGCCATCGTCTGGGTGAAGCGGTGCCTGGCCCCGGCCGTGAGGTCCTCGGCCGTGTCCTGGGCGACGTCGAGCACCAGCGCCAGCTCGGGCGTCGTCAGCCCGCACACGGCGGACAGCAGCAGCACCTCGCGCTGGTGCGGCCGGATGTCGCGGAAGACCCGCTCGATGAGCGCGGTGGCGGGGTCGGCGGCCGAGTCGACGGCGGGCATGGCGTAGCTGACGTCCCGGCGGTAGATCTCCCGGCGGGCCAGCGCGTAGAGGACGGCACGCGGCGGCTCGGCGAACGGCAGCGCCGCGAACACCGCCACGACGGCGTCGGCCGCCGATGTGGTCTCGCCGAGCTGGTCGTGACAGTACGCGAACAGCCCGGCGGCGTGACGCTCGTAGAGCTCGGCGATCAGCTCACCCCGGGAGCGCCTCCCGGTGAGCGGCTGACCGGTGAGCGGTGTAGTCACGACCGCCTCCTGGGTGGTTCGTAGGGCAGATGGAAAGCCCGAGGCCAATCATGCCAACACATCATGGGTCGGCGCACCTCAGATGCCTTATTGATAGGCATTCGGTCCTCTTCGCGCATCATTCATGTGTTCGGAATCATGGCCATCCGGACGGATCGGCGGGTACGGTCGTAAGCTGACGGTCGAGAGTCATCAACAGAAGAGTCATCAACGCGACGGGCATTCGGCAAGGGGCCGGAGGTAAAAGCAGGGGGCCGGACGGGCTGGAGAGCCGGGAGGCGAGGGCAGGTTCGGGGGGACCGGCGGCGCGGGGGATGAGCACGACCCCGGCGGCGTCGGCAGGACAGAAACGACGGGACGAGATCCGTGATCATATTCGACGGCGTCACCAAGCGTTATCAGGACGGCACGGTCGCCGTGGACGACCTGAGCATCGAGGTGCCCGGCGGGGCGATCACCGTGCTCGTCGGACCGTCCGGATGCGGCAAGACCACCTCGCTGCGGATGATCAACCGGATGGTCGACGCCTCCTCCGGGCGGATCCTGCTGGACGGCAGGGACATAAGGGACGCCGACCCGGCCACGTTGCGCCGGGGCATCGGATACGTGATCCAGCACGCCGGTCTGTTCCCGCACCGCAGGATCGTGGACAACGTGGCGACCGTGCCGTACCTGCTGGGCTGGAACAAGAAGAGGGCCCGGGCGCGCGCGATGGAGCTGATCGAGCTCGTGGGCCTCGACCCGAAGCTGGCGACGCGCTATCCGTTCCAGCTCTCCGGCGGCCAGCAGCAGCGCGTCGGGGTGGCCAGGGCGCTCGCGGCCGATCCGCCCGTGCTGCTGATGGACGAGCCGTTCAGCGCCGTCGACCCCGTGGTGCGTACCGGTCTGCAGGACGAACTGCTGCGCCTGCAGACCGAACTGCGCAAGACGATCGTGTTCGTCACCCACGACATCGACGAGGCGATCAAGCTGGGCGACACGGTCGCGGTCCTGCGCACCGGAGGCAGACTCGCCCAGATGGCAGGGCCGGCCACGCTGCTCAGCGAGCCGGTCGACGCCTTCGTCCGGGGGTTCCTCGGCCGTGACCGCGGCATCCGCCGGCTGTCCTTCATCTCGGCGAAGGACGTCCGGCTCGCCCCCGTCCCCGCCGATCTCGCCCTCGACGACGAGAACCGACCGCTCGGCACGCACGCCGACGGCCGGGCCCTGCCGTACGGAACCTTCGACCCGGAGACCGACTCGATGCGCGTGGCGCTGGACGCGGCGCTGCTGTCGCCCGATGGGACGGCCGTGGCCGTCGACGGAGACGGCCGCGTGCTCGGGGTGGCGACGCGGGAGGCGCTCGACGCCGTGCTGCGAAAATACGCCGGCGGGCAGACCGGAGATGGGACGCCCATATGAAGAGCGAGCCGCTGATCCGCTGGGACTGGGTCACGCGGAACTGGGACAACGGCAGCCCGTCGGCGATAAGCACGCTGCTGGAGAGCCACATGCTGATGGCCTTCCTCCCGGTGCTGCTCGGGCTGCTCGTCGCCCTGCCGCTCGGCCTGGCCTGCGTACGCTGGCCCCGCCTCTACCAGCCCACCGCCGGCCTGGTGAACGTGACGTACGCGCTGCCGTCGCTCGTGCTCTTCTCGATCTTCCTGTCCTTGACCGGGCTGACCCCGGCGACGGTCATCGTGCCGCTGACGTTCTTCACGCTGGCCGTGCTGATCCCCGCGGTGGTGGACGGGCTGGCCTCGGTGCCCGACCACGTGCGCCAGTCCGCGACGGCGATGGGCTTCCGGCCGCTGCGCCGGCTGCTCCAGGTCGAGCTGCCGGTCGCCGTGCCGGTGGTCCTCGCGGGCACGCGGGTGGCGACCGTGTCCAGCATCAGCCTGGTCAGCGTCGGCGCGCTGATCGGGCAGGGCGGCCTCGGCAACCTCTTCATCGACGGCTGGCAGCGTCAGTTCTACACGCCGATCATCGTGGGGATCGTGCTCATCGTGGTGCTCGCCGTGCTCACCGACGGTCTGCTCGTGCTCGCCCAGCGGCTGCTGACTCCGTGGTCCCGGGCCCGGCGGGACGCGCGATGAACTGGCTGATCGACTTCTTCGGGGACGCGGACCACTGGTCCGGCCCGTACGGCATCCCGGCCCGGCTGCTCGAGCACCTGGCGTTCTCCGGGGTCGCGTTCCTGGTCGCGGCGTCGATCGCCGTGCCGCTCGGCATGCTGATCGGGCACACGGGCCGGGGAGCGCTGCTCGTCGTCGTCTCGGCGAACGCCGCCCGCGCCCTGCCCACGCTCGGCCTGCTCGTGCTCGTCGTGCTGCTGGCCGGTGTCGGCACCGCGTTGCCGGTCCTGATCCCGCTGATCGTGCTGGCCGTCCCGCCGATCCTTGTGAACACCTACGAGGGCATACGCGGGGTCGACCCCGACCTGCGCGACGCGGCGTACGGCATGGGCCTGCGCGGCCGGCAGGTCCTCTTCCAGGCGTTGACGCCGGTCGCGCTGCCGCTGATCCTGCTCGGCCTAAGGCTCGCCGCGATCCAGGTGGTGTCGACGGCCACGATCGCGGCGTTCGTGGGGCTGGGCGGACTCGGACGGTTCATCATCGACGGCATCGCCACCAGGACGTACGCCGACGTGATCGGGGGAGCGGTCCTCGTGGCCGGGCTCGCGCTGGCCGTCCAGTTCGGATTCACGCTGCTCCAGCGGGTGACCGTCTCGCCGGGGGTGCGCAACCTCCGCTGATCTGTTGATTTTTCCTGTTATCCCAATCCGTGAAGGGATTCATAATGATGCGACGTATCTTCGGCGCGGCCGCCGTAGTCCTGGCGACCGCGCTCGCCTTATCCGGCTGCGGTGGGGGCGACCCGCTGTCCGCCCCGGCCACCTCCGCGCCCGCCACCTCAGAGGGGACGGCGGGGCCGGTCGTGGTCGGCTCCTTCGACTTCCCCGAGAGCGTCCTGCTCGCCTCGATCTACGCGCAGGGGCTGCGCGCCAAGGGCGTCACGGTCGAGGAGAAGCCCAACATCGGCAGCCGCGAGGTCGTCTACGACCAGATCAAGAGCGGCGGGCTGACCGTCCTGCCCGAGTACATCGGCTCGCTGCTGGCGTTCGTCGACAAGAACAGCACCGCCAGGACGAAGGAAGAGGTCGTCGCCGAGCTGAAGGCCAAGCTCCCCGAGGGACTCCAGCTCCTGGCGCTGTCGGCCGCTGAGGACAACAACTCGCTGAGCGTGACCAGGGAGACCGCCGACAAGCACGGCCTGGCCACGATGGAGGACCTCGCCAAGGTGTCGAAGGACTTCGTCGTCGGCGGTCCGCCCGAGTTCAAGCAGCGCCAGCAGGAGAACCTCAAGAGCGTCTACGGCATCGAGTTCAAGGAGTGGAAGCCGACGGGTGCGACCACCGCCGATGCGATCAAGAGCGGCACGATCCAGGTCGGCAACGTGTTCACCACCGACCCCAAGATCGTGCTGAACGACCTGGTGCCGTTGCAGGACACCAAGAACGCCTTCGGCGCCGAGAACATCGCGCCCCTGGTCTACACGGCCGGCGTCGACGCCACGGTCACCTCGACCCTCGACGCGATCTCGATCAAGCTCGACACCGCCACGCTCGTGTCGTTGATGAAGCGGATCGCCGTCGACAAGGAGGATCCGCCGGCGGTGGCCGCTGACTGGCTCACCCAGAATGGGCTCGTCTGACCCGTCGGACGGAGCGAGGGGAACAAGGAATGGGATCGTCGAGCGGCCTGTTCACGGAGGCCATGGCTCAGATGGCGGCCGGGGTGGCGGTGGTCACCGTACGAGACGGCCGCGACGACCTCGGCGTCACCGTGACGTCCCTGACATCGGTGTCGCTCGATCCTCCCCTCGTGCTGGTCGGGCTGGGCTCGTCGAGCTATCCGGCCGAGGTGCTGCTGCGCCGGGACCGGTGGGCGGTCAGCCTGCTCGCCGACGGCCAGCAGGCGATCGCCTCGCGGTTCGCCGCCTCGGGCCGGCCCGGCGCACGCCTGCTGCTGTCGGGGGTCGCCCACCATCGCGGCCCGTACAGCGACGCCCTGGTCGTGGACGGCGGCGTCGCCGCGATCGAGGTGGAGACGGCACAGGTCGTCCCGGCGGGTGACCACACCCTGTTCATCGGTGAGGTCCTCGCGGTCGACTACGTGGATGCCGGGAAAACGCCGTTCGTCCGGCTCCGCAGCCGGTATCGTCCGGTGCGCTGAACCTCCCGAATTCCGCTGATGTGGAGTCTTCATGCGTGTGTTTCTCGCCGTGGCGAGCAAGGGCGGCCCTTCCGCCGAGCCGCTGCTCGATCAGGTCGTCCGTTCGGCGGAGGGCCTGATCGAGCAGGTGTTCCCGGTGCCGGCCGACACCGTGACCTCGGCTCGGCACCGGTTCGCCGGAACCGTACTGCTCGGCTGGGGCAACGAGGGTGGGGCCCCCACCCGGCCCGAACTGGTGACCGCCACGCGGGACCGGGCCATCGGCGTCACCGGACGGCTGCTCGACTGGGCTGACGTGGGCAGGCTGCTCGGCGCGTCCTCGTTGGGCGAGGTCGCGCGCGGCACGCGTGGCTGCTTCTCCGCGATCCGGATCGAGCCGGGCGGGCTGACCGCAGTCACCGACATGACACGGGCCTGTGGGATCTTCTACGCGCAGACCCCGGAGCTGCACATCGTCGGAAACCGCGCGCTTCTGGTCCACCTGGTGGCCCGCGGCGGCGGGCCGGTGGCCTGGGACGTGCGGGCCCTGCAGTCGATGGTGCGCCAGGGCTACTTCCTGTCCGACGAGACCCCCTACGACGGCGTCTCCGCGCTGCCGCCGTCGTCGACGCTGGTGGTGGGCGACGGGACGAGGCGGATCACGTCGGAGCCGCTGCCCGGTGTTCATCTGCCCGGGGTCCATCCGGGGGACGGATCCGTCCCGACGTCGCGCCGGGGCAAGCGCGCCGCGATCGAGGGGCTGGCCGAGGCGCTGGTGGAGACGGTCCGGCCGCTGACCGACCAGGTCAACCTGGCGCTCACCGGAGGGCGCGACAGCCGGCTCATGGCGGCGCTGCTGCACGCGGCCGGTGTGCCGTTCCGGGCGACCACCAACGGCCTGGACGATCACCCGGACGTCGTGATCGCCCGCCAGATCGCCGCCCGACTCGGCGTCGAGCACAACGTGATCGCGCCCAAACGTACCGAGCAGCGGGACGCAGTGCTGGTGGAGCATCCGCTGCGGCGTACCCACGAGGTGCTGCGCACCTGCGAGGGCATGACCTCCGCGTACGAGAGCATCGTGGAGTACCTGCCCTACAGCCCGAAGCTCACCATGTCCGGGCAGAGTGGGGAGATCCTGCGCGGCGGCTTCCTCTACAGCCAGGGAAATCCCGCTCCGGCGGCGATGCGGCGCCGGGTGGAGGCGTTCTTCCTGAAGGACGAGGCCCTTTTCGCCGAGGGCGCCAACGCCCACGCTCGCGAGCTCGCCGCGCCGTGGCTGGAACGGGCCGAGTCAGACCCCGCAGGGGCGCTCGACCACATGTACGTCAGCTATCGGGTGGGCAGATGGCACGCGGCGGCGCGCGCCGGCTCGCTGCGCAGGGGAGACGCCGTGCAGCCGTTCCTCGACAACCGCGTCGTGGGGGCGGCGCTCGCCCTCGATCCGCTGTGGCGCCGCTCCGAGGAGGTCGTCCACGAGCTGATCGGCATGTTCGCGCCGAAGCTTCGCGGGATCCCGCTCGAAGGCTCCGAGTGGCGGTTCATGGCCGAGCGCACTCCGTCACGGTGGGAGTCGCTGCTCGCCCGGAGACGATCGTCCGCCCAGAAGAAGTCGGGCACGCAGAAGTCGGGCACGCAGAAGCCGGGCGCGCAGAAGCCGGCGGCCCCGAAGGGGAAGAAGGGCGCCGGGAGCTGGAACTGGCGGACCAGCCCGGGAGAGCGCCTGACCGCGGTGCTCAGGGACGGCGTGCTCGATGGCGTCGCGGCCGGTGACGGCGCGCTGTGGGAGATCGTCAGGAAGGACGCCGTCGAGGAGATGTTCGCCGCGCCCGTGCTCAGGCAGCCCGCCCTCGCCTGGAACCTCTACACGGTCGGCGCGATGCTGTCCGGGGTCTATCCCGGCGACGCACCCGGAGACCTCGACCCCATCGAGGTGGTCATCCCGACCTGACGGGCCTGGGGCGGGGGTCGCCCGCCGCGGCGCCGGAGGTTCAGCGCCGCGGCTCGGGTCCGGTCAGCGGATCGTCCACGAACCGGGGAGCACGAGCGGGCCGTACGCCGGCAGCCCGAGATCGGCGGCGATGCGGGCGACCGGGCCCCACGCCTCCAACTGGACGCGGGCGCGCGCGGCGGACCGGTCCTCGCTCGACTCCGGTGGACGCAGCCGCTCCAGTGGATGCATGCGCGGATACATCCGTACCGGTGCGTTCCTGGGGAGATCGGCCCGACGGCGGGCCATGATGAGCGCGTCCTCCAGACCGCCGATCTCGTCGACCAGGCCGTTTCTCATGGCGTCTGCGCCCGTCCAGACCCGGCCCCTGGCCAGTTCGTGTGCACGGTCACGGTCCAGGCGCCGGCCCTCCGCCACCTTGCCGACGAAGTCGGCGTAGATCCGGTCGAGCCAGGCGTTGACCCGCTCCCACTGCCCATCGGAGAACTCGCGCGTCGTCGAGAACATCCCGGCGTTCGCGCCCTCGGCCACGGTCTCGGTCACCACGCCGAGCTTGCCGAGGAGCTCCCCGATGACGGGCTTGCCGCCGAAGACCCCGATCGACCCGGTCAACGTGCCGGGCTGCGCCACGATCAGATCGGCGGCCATCGACACGAAGTAACCGCCGGAGGCGGCCAGATCGCCCATCGACACGATCACCGGCTTGCCCGCCTCACGGGCCAGCACGACCTCGCGCCAGATCGCGTCGGAGGCGACATACGATCCGCCGGGGCTGTCGACGCGGAACACGATCGCCCTGACCTTCTCGTCCCGCCGGGCCGAGCGCAGCGCCGCGCAGATCGTGTCGGAGCCCATGGCGCCCCCGCCGCCGAGAGGGGACCGCCCGCTGCGTCCGAGCCGGATCGAGCCGCTGCCGTGGACGAGCGCGACGACGTCGGCGGTGGGGCGGGGCAGCCGTCCGGGCAGCGCCGACCTGGCGTACCGCGACACGTACAGCAGACGGGCGTCCTCGCCCACGGTCTCGGTGTAGACCTCGTCCCGGTACTTCAGCCCGTCCACCAGGCCCGCCTCGACGGCCTCGGCGCCGATGAACGGTCCCTGGTCGATCAGCTCACGGACCCGTTCCGGGTCCAGGGACCGGCCCTCGGCGATGCCGGCCGTGATCTGCTCGGTCACGGACTCGGCGATGCGGGCGGCCGACTCCCGGTGCGCCTCCGTCATGCGGTTCTGGGTGAACATGTTCGCCGCGGTCTTGTACTCGTGGCGCTGGCCGAGCTGGTACTCGACGCCGGCCTTCGCCAGGGCGTCCCGTACGAACTGCTGCTCCAGGGCCACGCCGGTGAGCCCGACATCGCCGGAGGGCTGCAGATAGACCCGCTCGAACGCGCTGGCCAGGTAGTAGGGGACGGTCCCGGCGCCGAACTCGCCGAACGTCTCGGCGAACGCGACCGTCAGTTTGCCCGCGGCGCGCAGCTTCAGTACGGCCGTGCGCAGCTCCTGGACCATGCCGAGGCCGAGCGGAACGCCGCCGATCTTGACGATCAGGGCCTGGACGCGGTGGTCGCGCCGGGCTCGCTTGAGGCCGGACAGCACGTCGGTGAGGCGCGCCTTCCGCATGGACAGCAGCGCGCCGAGCGGATCGGCGGGTGGTCCCTCGGACAGCCCCTCGGTCAGATCCAGTTCCAGTACGAGCGGGGCGGTACGGCGCTGCCGCAGCTTGTCGACGGTCTCCAAGATCGTCTTCGTCGCGTCCATAAATGCCACCTTAAGCGACGGTTTGGCCTTCGATGCGGGTCCGAGTCGAAACGGAAAACGGGCCCCCACACTCTGAGGTGTGGGGGCCCGCATCGGCCGAAGCGGTCACTTCACTTCCGATGGCCGTGTCACTCGAGTCCGTCGGACTGTTTACCTCAGCCCGTTGGGCTGTGCTACTTCAGTCCGTTGGGCTTGCTACTTCAGTCCGTTGGACAGGGCGTTGATCAGCTCGCCGTTGGTGGTGTCACCGCTGAGCTCCCAGAAGAACGTCCCGCCGAGACCCTGGTTCTTGGCGTAGGTCATCTTGCCGGCCAGGGTGGCCGGGGTGTCGTAGCTCCACCAGTTGCTGCCGCAGTGGGCGTAGGCGGTGCCCGCGACGGTTCCGTTGGCCGGGCAGCTGTTCTTGAGGACCTTGTAGTCCTCGATGCCCGCCTCGTAGGTGCCGGGCGCTGCGCCGGTCGCGGTGCCACCCGGTGCGCTCTGGGTGACGCCGGTCCAGCCGCGGCCGTAGAAGCCGACGCCGAGCAGGAGCTTGCTCGCCGGCACACCCTTGTTCTTCAGCTTCTGGATCGCCGCGTCGCTGTTGAAGTCCGCGATCGGAATGCCGTTGTAGGAGGTGAGCGGCGAGTGCGGAGCCGTCGGACCCTTCGCGTCCCAGGCGCCGAAGAAGTCGTACGTCATCACGTTGTACCAGTCGAGGTACTGCGCCGCGCCCGCGTAGTCGGAGAGGTCCAGCTTGCCGCCGGAGCTGGCGTCGGCGGTGATCGCCGCGGTGATGAGGTAGTCCTTGCCGAACTTGGCGCGCAGTGCCCGCACCAGGTCGGTCATGGCGTTCGGGCCGCTGGTGTCACAGGTCAGACCGCAGGCGTTCGGGTACTCCCAGTCGATGTCGATGCCATCGAACACGTCCGCCCAGCGCGGGTCCTCGACGAGGTTGTAGCAGGAGTTGGCGAAGGCCGTGGGGTTCTTCGACGCCTGACCGAAGCCACCGGACCAGGTCCAGCCGCCGAAGGAGTACAGGATCTTGATGTGCGGATACTGGGCCTTCAGCTTGCGCAGCTGGTTGAAGGCGCCGCGCAGCGCGTTGGGGTTGTCCCAGGTGTCCGCCTTGCCGTCCACGCTGTTGGCGGTGGTGTAGGCCATGTCGTAGTCGGCGTAGGAGTCACCGATCGTGCACTGACCGTTGGTGACGTTGCCGAACGCGTAGTTGATGTGCGTGAGCTTGGCGGCCGAGCCACTCGTCACGATGTTCTTGACGAAGTACTGACGGCCGTAGACGCCCCAGTTGGTGAAGTAGCCGATGACCTTCTTGCCGCCCGGCGTGGGAGTCACGGTCGGTGTGGGGGTCGGCGTCGGCGTGGGGGTCGGGGTCGGCGTCGGCGTGGGAGTCGGCGTCGGTGTCGGGGTGGGAGTGGGGGTCGGGGTCGGCGTCGGCGTGGGGGTCGGCGTCGGGGTGGGGTTGCCCACGAGGAGCTTCCAGAGGGCCGGGACGTTCGGCGGCTCCCAGCCGACCAGGGTCGTGTGCGCCTGGATGGCCTCGTAGTCCTTGCCGGCGTACGTGACCCGCGCACCCACGGCGTAGTAGGTGTTCGGGGCCCAGGCCGGGTAGGCGGCCAGTGCGACCGCGCTCTGGGGGGAGGTGGCGGCGGAGGCGGTCCCGATGGCCAGCGGCGCGAGCAACACAGCGCCTGCGACCAGGGACCCTAGCAGCATTCTTCGCAAGAGTAGCTCCAGGTAGGGGGGTGTCCCTGAAACTCATAGGAAAGTTTCCTATCAGTTAATCCTGGAGCTTACGTTCGCGTCGGCCGCCGGTCAACACTCCGGCCGCCGATTAAGCTCTGTTTAAGGTGCCGCTAAGGCTCTCCCGATCAAGGCCTCCGGTACGACGCACTCTCCGGAGCGGTCATGTTGGGTGACGAGATGATTGCGGAGGGTGCTTTCGTCCCGCTTCACCTGTGCCTTCACGTCTACCGTCGCCACGTGCCGATCGCCGAACACGAAGCCGCGGGCCATCAGACCGGCCGGTCGATCAGGTCGGCTCTTCCGGAGCGATCTCGGTGACGGTCGGCGGGCGCAGCCACACCGTGCCCAGCGGCGGCACGCGGAGTCGTGCCGAGAAGGGCTGACCATGATGAGGGACCGCGTCCGTCCGCACCGCGCCGAGGTTGCCCACGCCGCTGCCGGCGTATTCGTAGGCGTCGGTGTTGAGGACCTCCTCCCATACGCCGCCGAGCGGAAGGCCGAGATGGTAGTCCTCGTGCGGGGCGCCGGAGAAGTTGGCCACGCAGGCCAGCACCGAGCCGTCTGAGCCGTACCGCAGGAAGGAGAACGTGTTGCCCGCCGCGTCGTCCGCGTCGATCCACCGGAAGCCGTCGGGAGTGAAGTCCTGTGAGTACAGCGCGGGCGTCTGCCGATATATCCGGTTGAGGTCGCGGACCAGCCGACGCACCCCCTGATGGAAGTCGAAGTCCAGCACCCACCAGTCCAGGCCGGCGGCCTCCGACCACTCCGCGCCCTGGCCGAACTCGCCGCCCATGAACAGCAGCTGCTTGCCGGGATGCGCCCACATGAACGCGTACAGCGCCCGGAGGTTGGCGAAGCGCTGCCACTCGTCGCCCGGCATCTTGCCCAGCAGAGAGCCCTTCAGGTGGACGACCTCGTCGTGCGAGAGCGGCAGCACGAAGTTCTCCGAGAAGGCGTACATGAGGGAGAACGTCATCTGGTGGTGGTGATACTGCCGGAAGATCGGCTCGTGGGCGAGGTAGGCGAGCGTGTCGTGCATCCAGCCCATGTTCCATTTGAAGCCGAAGCCGAGCCCGCCGAGATGCGTCGGCCGTGACACCCCGGGCCAGGCCGTCGACTCCTCGGCGATCGTGACGATGCCGGGGACCTCGCGGTAGCAGAGTGCGTTCGTCTCCTTCAGGAACTCGATCGCGTCGAGGTTCTCCCGGCCCCCGTAGATGTTGGGGGTCCACTCGCCGTCCCGGCGTGAGTAGTCCAGATAGAGCATCGAGGCCACCGCGTCCACCCGCAGACCGTCGATGTGGAACTCGGTCAGCCAGTAGAGCGCGTTGGCCACCAGGAAGTTGCGCACCTCGCGGCGGCCGAAGTCGAAGATGTAGGTGCCCCAGTCCGGGTGCTCGCCCCGCCGCGGATCCGCGTGCTCGTACAGCGGCGTGCCGTCGAAACGGGCCAGCGCCCACTCGTCGGTCGGGAAGTGGGCGGGCACCCAGTCGACGATCACGCCGATGCCGGCCCGGTGCAGCTCGTCCACGAGATGGCGGAAGTCGTCGGGGGTGCCGAACCGCGAGGTCGGCGCGTAGTACGACGTGACCTGGTAGCCCCACGACCCCCCGAAGGGGTGCTCGGCCACCGGCAGGAACTCCACGTGCGTGAAGCCCATGTCCGTGACGTACTCGACCAGCTGGGCCGCGAGATCCCGGTAGGACAGACCGGGCCGCCAGGAGCCGAGGTGCACCTCGTACACGCTCATCGGCTCGGCGCGCGCGTCCCGGTCCGGCCGGGCCGACAGCCAGGCCTCGTCGTTCCAGACGTACTCGGACCGCTCGACGACGGAGGCGGTGGCCGGCGGCACCTCGGTGCGGCGGGCCATGGGGTCGGCCTTCTCCCGCCAGACCCCGTCCACGCCGAGGATCTGGAACTTGTAGCGGCTGCCCGGCCCGACCTCCGGGAGGAACAGCTCCCAGATGCCCGATCTGCCGAGTGAACGCATCGGATGGGCGACACCGTCCCAGTGGTTGAAGTCGCCGATCACGCGTACGCCCCGTGCGTTCGGCGCCCACACCGTGAAGGCCGTGCCGTCGACGTCCTCGTGGCGCATGACACGGGCGCCGAGCGCCTCCCACAGCCGTTCGTGCCGTCCCTCGCCGATCAGGTGCAGGTCCAGCTCGCCCAGCGTCGGCCAGTGCCGGTACGGATCGTCCGTTTCGTACGGCGGGGCCTGCGGATAGGTGATCCGCAGCCGGTAGTCGGGGATCTTGTCCAGTCCCGGAACCGTCACCTCGAACACCCCGTGGGCGACGTGGCTCAGCTCGTACGCCGTGCCGTCCATCAGGGCCTCGACCTTCTCGGCGAGGGGGCGCAGCGCACGGATGGTCACGCCGTCGGCTCCACGTAGATGGGCGCCGAGAATCGAATGGGGGTCGTGATGAGCGCCACCGGCCAGACGATCGAGATCCATGCTCTAACCCTGCCCCACACGAGGCCGTCATCACCACCGGCGCCGTCGACCGAACGCGATCGTCAGGCGGCCTTCCTCCTCCAGCTTACGCGGGGCCGCCCCCGGTGAAGGCGGCGAGCGGGATCGGGAGCCAGGCGGGACGGTTGCGCGACTCGTAGACGACCTCGTAGACCGCCTTGCTCAGCTCGAGCGCCCGGAGCAGTACGGCGTCGTCGCCGCCGATGTGCCCGCCGCCCTCGGTGTAACCCGCGAGGAAGGCGGCCCGGTTGCGGGTCGACCACTCCAAGGCCCGGCCCTCCAGCGACTCGGCCTCCGGATGGTCGGCCAGCAGGTGCCGGGCGGCGTAGTCGAACGACCGCAGCATCCCGGCGACGTCGCGCAGCGGCGAGTCGAGCGCGCGCCGCTCGGCCAGCGGCTGGCCCGGCTCGCCCTCGAAGTCCAGCACCACCCAGTCGGCCGGGGTGCGCATCACCTGGCCGAGGTGGTAGTCGCCGTGCACCCGCTGGACGGGCACGCCGTGCCCGAGCTCCGCCAGCCGGTCGAACGCCCGGCCCGCGACGTCGGCGTGCTCGCCGAGCGCGGGCACCTCGGCGACCGCCCGATCCAGCCGCCGGCGGAACAGCTCGGTCATCTGTTTGATGTCGGCCGGCTCGATCGTCCCGGTGGGGAACGCCTCCGCGAGCTGGCGGTGCACCTCGGCCGTGGCGGTGCCGAGCCGGAAGGACTCGGCGGCGAAATCACCGCCGGCCTCCTCGGCAGGCACGTCCTCAGCGCTGGCGTAGAGGTCGCGGACGCTGGTCAGCGCCATCGTCCAGCCGTCGCCCGCGTTCGACAGGAACTCCTGCATGATCGCCAAAGTCGTCGGCTCGCCGTCCACGGGGGCCTCGATCCAGCCGTACGGCCTGGCCACGTGGACGGACCCCGCGGCGGCCAGGCCGGTGACGATCTCCAGCTCCGGGTTCACCCCCGGGGTGAGCTGGCGGAACAGCTTGAGTATGTACTTGTCGCCGTAGACCAGCGAGGTGTTGGACTGCTCGGCGGTCAGCACCAGGCTCCGCTGGCCGGTGTCGATGTCCGTACCGGGCACGTGATGGAAGGTGAGGTCTCCCACCCGCAGTTCGTCGGCCATGCCCGCCGGCAGGTCGGAGGTGAGCGCGGCGTCGTGGGCTGCGTCGTAGAGATAGCGTTCGCCCTCGTCGGCCCACTGACAGGTTCCGATCAGGACGTGCTTCAGCCGCTCGGGCAGCTCGGCGCGCAGGCCGGCCAGCAGCTGATAACGCGTCCGCCGGTCGGCCTGCCGTACGGACACGATCAGATGGACCAGTCCCGGGTCGCCCGGCCGGATCTCGGTCAGGGAGTCGATGGACAGGTCGTCGATGGCGTGGCCCTTGCCGGCGAACCACCGCTGCTCGGTGAGCCAACCGGCGAGAAGCCCATGCGATGCTGTCGTCACTCCTCCTTCGGGTCGGCCGCCCTCTTGATCGCGGGCAGGGTGAACCAGTAGAACCCATGCCCGGGAAGCGTCAAAAGATACGGGAGCTCGCCGATCGGCGGGAAGGGGACTCCGCCCATGCACTCGACCGGTGTGGCGCCCTCGAACCTGCGCAGGTCGAGCTCCACCGGCTGGGGGAAACGGGAGAGGTTGTTGACGCACATCACCCGGTCGTCGCCCAGCTCGCGGACGAACGCGAGCACGCTGGGGTTGGAGGAGTTCAGCTCGGTGAACTCGCCGAGGCCGAACACCGGATGGCGCTTGCGGATCTCGATCATCCGCTTGGTGAAGTGGAGCAGCGAGCCCGCCTGCTTCTGCTGTGCCTCGACGTTGATGGCCTGGTAGCCGTAGATCGGGTCCATGATCACGGGGAGGTAGAGGCGGCCGGGATCGCAGGTGGAGAAGCCGGCGTTGCGGTCCGGGGTCCACTGCATCGGCGTACGGACCCCGTCGCGGTCGCCCAGCCAGATGTTGTCGCCCATGCCGATCTCGTCGCCGTAGTACATCACGGGCGAGCCGGGCAGGCTGAACAGCAGCGCCGTGAACAGCTCGATCTGGTTGCGGTCGTTGTCGAGCAGCGGCGCCAGGCGGCGGCGGATGCCGACGTTCGCCCGCATCCTGGGGTCCTTGGCGTACTCGGAGTACATGTAGTCGCGCTCTTCGTCGGTCACCATCTCGAGCGTGAGCTCGTCGTGGTTACGCAGGAAGATGCCCCACTGGCAGTGCTCGGGAATCTTGGGCGTCTGGGCCAGGATCTCCGAGATCGGATAGCGGGACTCGCGTCGTACGGCCATGAAGATGCGCGGCATCAGCGGGAAGTGGAAGGCCATGTGGCACTCGTCGCCGCCGGTGACCGGGTCGCCGAAGTACTCCACCACGTCGGCCGGCCACTGGTTGGCCTCCGCGAGCAGGACCCGGTCGGGGTAGAGCCGGTCCACCTCGGCCCTGACCCGCTTGAGATAGGCGTGGGTCTCCGGCAGGTTCTCGCAGTTGGTGCCCTCCTGCTCGAACAGGTAGGGGATGGCGTCGAGCCGGAAACCGTCGATGCCGAGGTCGAGCCAGAATCTGATGACCTCCATCATCGCGTCCTGCACGTCCGGGTTCTCGTAGTTGAGGTCCGGCTGATGATGGAAGAAGCGGTGCCAGTAGTACTGGCCGCGTACGGGGTCGTAGGTCCAGTTGGACGACTCGGTGTCGATGAAGATGATCCGGGCGTCCGGGTACTCCTCGTCGGTGTCGCTCCAGACGTAGAAGTCGCCGTACGGACCGTCGGGGTCGGAGCGCGAGGCCTGGAACCACGGGTGCTGGTCGCTGGTGTGGTTCATGACGAGGTCGGCGATCACCCGGATGCCGCGCTTGTGCGCCTCGTCGACCAGGCGGATGAAGTCCCCCAGGTCGCCGAACTCCGGGAGGATCTTCATATAGTCGGAAATGTCGTATCCGCCGTCCCGGAGGGGCGACTCGTACAGCGGCAGCAACCACAGGCAGTCGACGCCGAGCCACTGGAGATAGTCGAGCTTGTCGATGAGCCCGCGGATGTCCCCGGTGCCGTCCCCGTTGGAGTCGGCGAAACCCCGGATCAGCACTTCGTAGAAGACGGCTCTTTTGAACCAGTACTGATCCCGCGGCTTCTCGTGCGTGAATGTGTTCGGGACGGGCTGGCTGTGGCTTGGCTGAGGTGTCGAGCTCACCTGTGGACTCCCCGGGATGTGCAGGGCCGCGCTCACGAGCGGTGCGCTGACCCGTGGCGAAGCGTGAAGATGTGTGCGGGATTGATGTGCGGGTCGAGGCGCACGTAGTTGGCCTGCCCCCAGCGGTACGACTCGCCCGACAGTTGGTCGTCCACGACGAACTCGGCTTGCCAGTCGAGACCGAGGGCGGGCATGTCCAGGTGGACCGTCGCCTCGCGAGTGTTGTGCGGATCCAGGTTGACGACGGCCAGCACCACATCGCCTAGCCCGTGCCTTCGTGTGGCCGTGTCATAGGCGCCGGACAGCCGCTTTGAGAAGCAGATCAGATCCGGCTGGTCGACGTTGTGGAACCGTAGGTTACGCAATTCCTGGAGCGCCGGGTGGGCTCTTCTCAACAAATTGAGCCGGGTAATGAACGGGGCAAGGCTCCGCCCCTCCCGCTCCGCCGCGGCCCAGTCACGCGGCTTGTACTGATATTTCTCGCTGTCCAGGTATTCCTCGCTGCCCGGCCGTACCGGGGCGTTCTCGCCCAGCTCGTACCCAGAGTAGACGCCCCAGGTCGGCGACATGAGCGCGGCCAGCACGGCGCGGATCTTGAACGCCGGCATGCCCCCGTGCTGCAGGTACTCGTGCAGGATGTCGGGCGTGTTCACGAAGAGGTTCGGCCGAAGGTAGTGCGAGGTCTCCCGGCTCAGCTCCGACAGATAGTCCTCCAGCTCCGGCTTGGA
Source organism: Sphaerimonospora mesophila (assembly GCF_001417795.1). Lineage (NCBI taxonomy): Bacteria > Bacillati > Actinomycetota > Actinomycetes > Streptosporangiales > Streptosporangiaceae > Sphaerimonospora > Sphaerimonospora mesophila. Next base: position 105,176 of record NZ_BCBX01000033.1, read on the forward strand.
GTTGCGCCAGGTGAAGTACGTGTACGACTGGTGGAAGCCGATCATCGCGAGCGTCCGCAGCATCGGCGGCCGGGTGAACGCCTCGGCCAGGAACAGCACGTCGGGATCGGTCTCCTGGATGTCGGCCAGCAGCCGCTCCCAGAAGGCGACCGGCTTGGTGTGCGGATTGTCGACCCGGAAGATCCGTACGCCGTGCTCCATCCAGTGCCGGACCACCCGGCGCACCTCGGTGTAGATCCCCTCGGGGTCCTTGTCGAAGTTCAGCGGGTAGATGTCCTGATATTTCTTCGGCGGGTTCTCCGCGTAGGCGATGCTTCCGTCGGCCCGGATGTTGAACCACTCCGGGTGATCCTTCACCCAGGGATGGTCGGGGGAGCACTGCAGGGCGAGGTCGAGCGCGACCTCCATGCCGAGCTCGCGTGCCCGCGCCACGAAGACGTCGAAGTCCTCGATCGTGCCGAGGTCGGGGTGGATCGCGTCGTGTCCGCCGTCTTCCGAGCCGATCGCCCAGGGCGACCCCGGGTCGTACGGCTCGGGCGTGAGCGTGTTGTTGCGTCCCTTGCGGAACTGGTAGCCGATCGGGTGGATCGGGGGAAGGTAGACGACGTCGAACCCCATCTGGGCGATGGCGGGCAGCCGCTGCTGCGCAGTCCGGAAATTTCCGGATGTGGGGGGAGCGTCCTTCTCGACCACCGCGCCCTCCGAGCGCGGGAAGAACTCATACCAGGAGCCGAACAGCGCCCGCCGCCGGTCCACCCGCACCCGCTGGCGGCCCGCCCTGGTCAGCAGGTCGCGCAGGGGATGCGCCGCGATCAGCGCGGCCGTCTCCGGCAGCTGCGCCACCGCGAACCGGGCACGCGGGTCGACGTCCTCGTCGCGCAGCCGTGCCGCGACCGCCAGCAGCGCCGCCCGATGCCCGCACGCCTGGCCGGGCCGGTCCGCCTGCGCCGAGCCCGACGACGTGCCTTCCGGTACGGCGGGGCAGTCGGCCGGCCGTACGGCCTTCGCCGCCCGTTCGAACAGCCGCGCGCCCTCCTCGCACATGAGGTCGGCGTCGATGCCGCGCGGGATCTTGATGCCCGCGTCGTGCAGCCAGGTGGCGATGGGGTCGCCCCAGGCCTCCACGCGGAACTGCCACAGTCCTTCGGCGGGCAGCGACACCTCCACGCTCCATCGGTCGGTGCCGGGGGCCGTCTCGCGCATGGGGAGCAGACGGCCCGGTTTCCCGTCGGGGTCGATGAGCACGACGCCGGCGGCCACCGCGTCGTGGCCCTCGCGGAACACGGTCGCGCTGATCTCGAACGTCTCGCCGGCGGCCGCCTTGGCGGGCCGGCGCCCGCAGTCCACGACGGGCTGGATGCCCTGGATGGGAATTCTTCCGATCATCGTCACTCAACTTACGGTCGTGTCTGACAAATCATGTACCGCCACGCGCGGCCCGGACGGCGCCTCGCCGCGTCGGCGCCCCGCCCGCGGGACTTCCGCGGGGTCCGAGGTGTTCGCCCTAAGGACTCCGGCTATGGTCCTCCTCCTTCTTGCGATGTGTCCGTCTGGATCCGCGCTCGCGACGGACGGCGTTCGTCAGACACTCCCCGGGACGCCGCACCGGGCGCCGCCGTGCTCTCCGAGGCAAGCTTTGCCCTTCACTTGTCCAAGTTGCTCTGTCCGGGCCCGGTCGGGGTGGCGCGGGCCGAGCGGCACGAGCCGGGCAGCACGATGTCGGGGCCCGTCGCCGGGCCCGTTCTTCGGTCATACAGGAGGTGCCCCAATAGTGCACTGTTACCCCTGCCGACGAAAGACATCAACGACCGGCCGGTCCGTGTTTGGGCCGCTCTTCTCAGGAGATCGATCATTACGGAGATCGCCGTGTGGTCGGGACGTGCATCATGCAGATGAGTGTAGTTTGGTGGGGTTTGTGCCGGTTGTTGGTGGTTAGGGAGCTTAAGGGAGTTTTAGGAAGATCGGGGGCGCCGGACCGGCGGGCGCCTCCGCTGGAGCGTGTCTGACGAACGTCGTCCCCCGCCGTCCGTCGCGGACGGGACATGATTTGTCAGAGACGACCCAGGGACAAGAGTGTTTCGGTCGCGCGTCGTGGCGCTGAGTAACTAGGGTCTGGCCCCGTGAGAGCAATCCGCAGGTTCACCGTTCGCACAGTTCTTCCCGCCCCGCTCGCGTCGCTCGGCGAGCTGGTCCGCAACCTCCGATGGTCGTGGCATCCGGAGACGATGGACCTGTTCGCCGAGGTGGATCCCGAGGTCTGGGAGCGGGTCGAGCACGATCCCGTCGCACTGCTCGGCGCCGTCGAGGCCGATCGGCTGCAGGCGCTCGCCCAGGACCGGCGCTTCCTTCGCAAGCTGGCGGACGCGGCCGACGACCTGCGCGAGTACATGAGCGCACCGCGGTGGTACCAGTCGCTCGAAGGCGCGCCGGCCGCCATCGGCTACTTCTCGCCCGAGTACGGCATCGCCGCCGCCCTGCCGCAGTACTCCGGCGGCCTCGGCATCCTCGCCGGAGACCACCTGAAGGCCGCCAGCGACCTCGGCGTGCCCATCCTCGGCGTCGGCCTGCTCTACCGGCACGGCTACTTCACCCAGTCGCTCTCGGCCGAGGGCTGGCAGCTCGAGCACTACCCCTCGCTCGACCCGGGCGGGCTGCCGCTCACCCTGCTCAGGGAGGAGGACGGCGCCCCGGCCAAGGTGGCGATCCGCCTGCCGGGCTCCCGCATGCTGCACGCCCAGATCTGGGTGGCCCAGGTCGGCCGGGTGCCGCTGCTGCTGCTCGACTCCGACGTCGCCGAGAACGACGCGGCCGCCCGGGACGTGACCGACCGGCTCTACGGCGGCGGCGGCGATCACCGGCTGATGCAGGAGTTGCTGCTCGGCATCGGCGGTGTCCGCGCGCTGCGCGCCTACTGCCGGATCACCGGTCATCCCGAGCCCGAGGTGTTCCACACCAACGAGGGTCACGCCGGCTTCCTCGGCCTGGAGCGCATCCGCGAGCTCACCGAGGCCCGGCTGTCTTTCGAGGAGGCGCTGGAAGCGGTCCGCGCCGGCACCGTCTTCACCACCCACACCCCCGTGCCCGCCGGGATCGACCGGTTCCCCATGGACATGATCGCCCGGCAGTTCGGCGGCGACAACGCCTGGCCGACCGTGAGCGTGGAGCGGATCCTGGAGCTCGGCGCAGAGCCGGAGGGCCCCGACTCCGACAAGGCCGTCTTCAACATGGCCGTCATGGGCATGCGGCTGGCCCAGCGGGTCAACGGCGTGTCCGAACTGCACGGCCACGTCAGCCGGGAGATGTTCCGCGGCCTGTGGCCGGGCTTCGACGTCGACGAGGTGCCGATCGGGTCGATCACGAACGGCGTGCACGCGCCCACCTGGGTCGGCCGCCAGATCATCGAGCTGGTGGGCGCCGAGGCCGGCCGGGAGGGCATGGAGGGCTGGGACCGGGTACGCGAGCTCTCCGACGCCGACATCTGGCGGATCCGCGGCGATCTGCGTGCCCGCCTGGTGACCGAGGCCCGCCGGCGGCTCCGGCGTTCCTGGCGGCAGCGGGGTGCGGCGGAGGCGGAGCTGGGCTGGGTCGACGAGGCGCTCGACCCCGGCGTGCTGACCATCGGCTTCGCCCGGCGGGTGCCGTCGTACAAGCGGCTCACGCTCATGCTCAGCGATCCCGAGCGGCTCAGGCGGCTGCTGCTCGACCCGGACAAGCCGGTGCAGATCGTCATCGCGGGGAAGGCCCACCCGGCCGACGAGGGCGGCAAGAAGCTCATCCAGCAGATCGTGCGGTTCGCCGACGAGGAGGACGTGCGGCACCGCATCGTCTTCCTGCCCGACTACGACATGGCCCTCGCGCAGTTCCTGGTGACCGGCTCCGACGTGTGGATGAACAACCCGCTGCGCCCGCTCGAGGCGTGCGGCACCTCCGGCATGAAGGCCGCGCTCAACGGCGGCCTCAACCTGTCCGTCCGGGACGGCTGGTGGGACGAGTGGTTCGACGGCAACAACGGCTGGGCCATTCCCAGCGCGGACGGCGTCGACGACCCCGACCGGCGGGACGAGCTCGAGGCCGCGGGGCTGTACGACCTGATCGAGCGCGAGGTGGCCGACCGCTTCTACGACCGGGCCGCCGACGGGCTGCCGCGCCGGTGGCTGGAGATGGTCAAGCACACGCTCGGCTCGCTCGGGCCGAAGGTCCTCGCCGGACGCATGCTGCGCGGGTACGTCATGGACCTCTACGCGCCCGCCGCGCACTCGGCGCGGACGCTCGCGGGCAACGCGTACGAGAACGCGAAGCTGTTCGCCGCGTGGAAGCTCCGGGTCACCCGGGCCTGGCCGGGGGTGCGGGTCGAGCACGTCGAGGCCACCGGCATCGGGAACACCCCGGAGCTGGGGGCGCGACTGGAGGTGCGGGCGACGATCGCGCTGGGTGAGCTGTCACCGGAGGACCTGCGGATCCAGGCGGCCTACGGCCGGGTCGGCACGCACGACGAGCTGATCGACCCCGACCACGTGACGCTGAAGCTCGACGGGGTCGGCGACGACGGACGGGCGCACTACACCGGTGTGGTGCCGCTGGACCGGACCGGCGCGTTCGGGTACACCGTCCGAGTCGTCCCGTTCCACCCGCTGATGGCGTCCTCGGCCGAGCTCGGGCTCGTCGTCGTGCCCGAGGAGCCCGTCGGCATGACCAACGGCACCCTGCGCTGAGCGCACCTGATCACCACCCTAGGGTGGTGCCTGACGAAGAAGTCGAAGCGGCCGGTCGAACCGGTGGAAGGGTGATGGCGCATGGGTGAGTTCGTGAGCGTGGAGATCGCCGACCATATCGCCACCATCCGGCTGGACCGGCCGAAGCTGAACGCGCTGAACCGGCAGATGCAGGAGGAGATCGCCGAGGCCGCACGGATGGTCGACGCCGATCCCGAGGTGCACGCCGTGATCCTTTACGGAGGCGAGCGGTCGTTCGCGGCCGGGGCGGACATCAAGGAGATGTCCGCCATGCCGTACGCGGAGATGGCGGTCCAGTCGCGCTCGTTGCAGGACTGCTTCACCGCGGTCGCCCGCATCGGCAAGCCGGTCATCGCGGCGATCACCGGGTACGCCCTGGGCGGCGGCTGCGAGCTGGCCCTCTGCGCCGACTTCCGGGTCGCGGGCGAGAGCGCCAAGCTGGGGCAGCCCGAGATCACGCTGGGGATCATCCCGGGTGCCGGGGGGACCCAGCGTCTGCCCCGGCTCGTGGGCCCGGCCAGGGCGAAGGACCTGATCTTCACGGGGCGGCACGTGGACGCGGCCGAGGCGCTCGCCATCGGCCTGGTCGACCGGGTGGTGCCCGATGTCGAGGTCTACACGGCCGCCCTTGAACTGGCCGCCACCTTCGCGCAGGGGCCGGTGGCGGCCGTGCGTGCCGCCAAGCAGGCGATCGACCAGGGGCTGGAGACCGACCTCGACACCGGTCTGGAGATCGAGCGGCTCCAGTTCTCCGGCCTGTTCGCGACCGAGGACGCCCGTGAGGGCATGACCGCCTTCACCGAGAAGCGCCGTCCCAAATTCACCGGCCGCTGAGTTCACCGGCCAAGCCGGACTCGGCAGTCGGCGGGATGAGCCGTAGTCAGTCAGTTCATCAGTCGGGCGTCCCTGCTGGCGTGCCAGATTCTGCAGGCCTAGGTAGGCCCGCCCGGCAACGCGGTTGCGAGTGGGGCGTCCCGTCGGTAGAAGCCGTACACACATCCAGCACAGCTATGTGCGTTTTCTCTCACGGCAAGGGTCTGGTCTGCAGGACCTCGCGCAGCTCCCGGCGATAGGCCGAGGAGCCCAGCGCGGGATCGTCGCCCAGCAGGCGCTCCAGGGCGTGGCCTGCCAGCCGTGTCCCGCTGGGCACTCGGCGGGGCACGGGTGGCTCCTTGGTTCCTGTGAGGAATCCCCGAAAACGGCTTACTCCGGAATCCTCCGGTAGCTTGTCGGCCGACCGCGTCCCCCCGATTGCTCGACAAGGCCCCTTGCTTTGAGGTGTCGCAGGACCTTTCGAACATTGGGTGCGGACAGGCCCAGCTCCTGCGCCAACTCCGTGACATTGCGTTCAGCGGCCGCCAGAGCGTCATAAACCCGCAGCTCGGTCTCGTTCAGGTCATGACCCGGCCGGGCCTCTCGGCCCCCCTGCCGCAGCACGACTGTGAACCGAATGGCCGCGTCGACGTAATGGGCGGGCGGGAGCCCGGCGTCCGCCAGAGCATTGGTGACGATCGGGATGCCGGTGGCGAGAGCCTCGACCACCCTGGCTTCCGTTTCAGGGGTACGGACATGCTGGCAGATCGCGACAAGTCGCGCGTTGCGAGCAGAGGTAACGGCATCGTGACCAAGTCGCTCCACCGTGATCCCGTACAGCCCACCCGGATTGGAGATGATCAGCCGATCATGGAGGAGGCGGACCTCCACCGCCATGCCGGCCGACCAGTGATCGAGATCACGATGAAGAAGGGCGTTGGCGATGATCTCGCGGAATGCGAGATATGGGTATGCGGGTCGATCGTGCACGCTACCGTCTGGCGTCGACACGATCACCATGTCGAAACTTCGCCGAGCCCAGGCGAGTGCTTCATCCAGCATCCGGGGAATCGGTCCAGTGATCGTCGTCTGGTTCCGTGCTCGCGAGCCCGGTGGATCCGTAGAGAGCGGTGCTGCCGAAGCCTGGATGACGAAGCGCGGGAACCACTCCTGAGGATGGACTCCCAAGGCCAGCAGGCCGGCGACAGTCGGTGTGCCGTCGGCAAGGGTCACGCCCGCACGCCGGAGCAACTCGGAATCGTCACGGAAACGACCCAGGCCCTGCGGATCGCGGTCACGCGTCGAGCGCAGGAAGGCCGCGACGAGATCACCGTCGAGATCAGCCCGGGTGGCCCCCTCTACCGGTTTGCGGTCGAACATCGGCGGCTGCCTGGCAGCCAGGAATGCCTGCTCCTCAAGAGCGGACAACCGGAAGTCGCCATCGTAGCCCCGGATGTACGCAGCGCCCGACGCGGTGATCCGGCATGGTTTCGCCGAAGGGTCGCACTCGTGAACCCGAGCAACGATCACTGGTGCTCCGTCGACCTCCCCGTCGCTGATCGTGAGCTGGACAGGCGGTGTGAACGATCTCGCCTTCTGCGCCAGACCCTGTTTGAGTGCCTGCGGATCCGCCAGCGGCACAGGCCGGAATCTCGTCGCCTCATCGAGACCGAGGATGACGGTCCCACCTCCCGGATGGTTCGCCAGGGCGCTCAGGGTGGGCGTGAGCGACTGTGGCAGCCCTCCTGCCGCGGACTTCACCTCGACCTCGGTGTGGTCGCCTCCGGTGTGACGGAGTCGATCGACGAGTTCACTCAGATCTTGCTGCACACACCAAATGTAACCACAGGCGAGTTACATTTGCGGCGGTCCTGGTTACATTTGTCGTGCTGCTGGTTACATTTGGCTACAGGCTGTACCGGTTCCGGTCGGATGGGGACATACTTGATCATATAGTCACCTAGGTGGTTCATCCACGGCGCAGGGCTCATCTGGGTGATTTGGTCTGTTGACGGTTGTTGACCTTGCTCGGGCTGGATTGCGGCTATCGTGGCGATTCATGATGCGGTTCGTCAGGCGAGTGCTGGCCCCCCTCACTGCCCCGATCTCCAGACGCGTGCGGTCCCGGATCGACGCGAGATACGTCACCAAGGCCGATCACCGGCGGGACATCAAGGACGCGCTCTGGGAGGTCCAGATGCTCCGCCGCGAGGTGGTGTCCCTGCGTAACGAGGTCGACCGGTTGCGGAAGACCGCCAAGGCGTCGGCGGCGCCGGCCCCCGCCCGCGATCCCCGGGTCGCCGAGGCGCATCGGCTGGCGACCGAGACCGCCGACGCGCTGGACAAGGTGCTTCAGAACGAGGTGCGGGTCTGGCAGGCCATCGACGACCTGTCCGCGCGCGTTCCGGTGGCCGAGCAGGTCCGCCACATCGAGCACGCGGAACATGTCGGATAGCGAGGGGCACGGCTCATGCGGGTGGAGTGGACCTTCGACGACGGCGTCTGGCGGCTTGCCTTCCTGCTCCATCCGGAGGACGAGACCATCGGGATGTGCGCCGACGGCCAGCGTCTCGAGCTGCGCACTAACTCGTGCCACGTCAGGCTGCCCAAGGAAGCGGGAAAGCCGTACGTCCACCCCGATCTGCTCGCGGTGGCGGCCTGGACGGTCGTGGCGCCGTGGACCAGGCGGAGGGTGAGCTTCGACCGGCCGATCTCGGCCGGCCTGGCGGAGGCGCTGCGTACCGGCTGGGGCGTGGACGCCGGGCCGCTGGGCGAGGACCGGCGGGACGGGGCGCGGCTGGCGATCTCCTACAGTGGCGGCGCAGACTCGGTGGCGGTGGCGGACATCTTCCCGGACGCGCCGTTCGTGCACTTCCAGCGGGTGAGCCACCCCCGGGTGCCCAACCGGTGGACCCACTACCGTTCCGACGTGCTCGCCCGCCTGGCGCGGCGGACCGGCCGGGAGCTCACGATCGTCCAGTCCGATCTGGAGTTCGTGCTGAGCTTCCCCCGGCCCGGTTACCCCGAGCATCACGCGGTGGCGGTGGGCGCGCTGCTGCTCGCCGACGAACTGGACCTGGGGGGTATCGCCCTGGGGTACGAACTGGGCTCACGCTGGCTCGGCGGTGACCGTTACGTTCACCGCTACAGTCCGGAGAACCCGATGTGGGCTGCGGACGGGTCGTGGGGGCGGCTGTTCGCCGCGGCCGGGCTGCCGGTCGTGCTGCCGGTCGGCGGGGTCAGCGAGGCCGTCACCATGCGGATCGCGCTCGCCTCCGACCTGCGCGAGCAGGTCCGCTGGTGCCTGCGCGGATCGGGGGACGGCCCGTGCGGCGAATGCGACAAGTGCCTGTACAAGGAGCTGATCCAGGCCGCCGTCGAGCGGCGTCCGCTGCGTACGGCGATCACTGCCGGCCGGGGCATCGCACGCAAGTGGCAGCAGCCACCGCCGTACGGTGGACAGGAGATGATCGAGTACGGCTGCGCGCACGTGCCCGGCATCGAGACGACGCCGTTCGCCCGGGCGGCCGAGTATCTTCAGGCGACCGTCGAGTCGACCCGCTGGCTGGAGCACTGCTACCCGCCGGCGATCGAGGAGATCCCCGAGCGCTGGCGCAAGCAGGTCGACACGTACATGGTGGACTCGGTGGGGCTGATGGACGGGGATGAGGCCCACCGGGTCGAGACATGGGGGACATAACAGGATGAAGATTTATCTATCAGTGGATATGGAGGGCGTCACCGGGCTCACCGATCCGGAGGAGATGCACGCGGGCGGCCGGGGCTACGAACGCGGCTGCGAGCTGATGACCGGGGACGCCAACGCGGTGATCCAGGGGGCGTTCGACGCGGGGGCGCGGTCGGTGCTCGTGAACGACGCGCACGGCTCCACCAAGAACCTCAGGATCGACCTGCTCGACGAGCGGGCCACGCTGATCAGGGGGCCGGGCAAGCCGCACCGCATGGGGCAGGGACTGACGCCCGACTTCGCCGCCGCCTGCTTCGCCGGCTACCACGCCAGGGCAGGGGTACGGCACGGCGTGCTCAACCACACGTGGATGGGCAAGGAGATCCACAACGTCCACCTCAACGGCGAGATCTGCGGCGAGACCAGGCTGGTCGCCGGATTCGCCGGTTCGCTGGGCGTGCCCGTGGCGCTCGTCACCGGTGACGAGGCGGTCTGCGAGGAGGCCAGGGACCTGCTCGGCGATGTCGAGACCGTCGCCGTGAAGAAGGGCGTCGACAAGTTCTCCGCAGAGCTGCTGCCGCCGGGCGTGGCGCAGCGCCGGATCCGGGAGGGGGCCGCCCGGGCGCTCGGCCGGTTGCCGGATTTCCGGCCCTACGTCGTGCCCGCGCCGTACACGCTGGGGGTGGAGTGGAACTCCACGGCGATCGCCGCGGCCTGCGCGATCATTCCGGGCGTGAAGCAGGCGGGCCCACGGCACATCGAGTTCACCACGGACGACTACCACGACATCATGGCGCTGTTCGGGATCTTCTCGATGATCGGCGGCCAGGTGGCGTGCGGCAGCGGCGTCTACGGCTGATCCAAGCACGCCTGATTCGAGAGTGACGAGGTCCGATGGTCGAGGGTGAGGACGGGGGCAGGAGTGAAAGGGGAGACGGGGGATCACTGACGCGGCGCTCCCTCCTGGTGGGGCTCGGCGTCGCAGGGGGAGCGGGGGCGATGTACGCGGCCATGGGGGTGCTCGGGCTCGCCCCCGACCGCCAGGAGCGCGACTACACGCCGCCCCAGCGGTCCGATTTCGCGCTGCGCGGCCGGGCGGCGGCGAAGGTGGTGATCCTCGGGGCGGGGGTCGCCGGGCTCGCCGTCGCCTACGAGCTGGGCAAGGCGGGGTACGACTGCACGGTCCTCGAGGCCCGCGACCGGGTGGGCGGACGCAACCTCACCCTCCGGGGCGGCGACCTGCTGCCCGAGCTCCCCGATCCGCTCGCGTCGTCCGGGGGCGGGGGAGCGCGGCAGGTGCGGGCACAGGGGACCGCCGGAACCCGGGAGGCCAGGACCCAGGAGGCCAGGACTCAGGAGGCGCGGTTCGGCGAGGGCGTCTACTTCAACGCCGGACCGGCGAGGATCGCCCAGTGGATGGTCACGCTCGACTACTGCCGCGAGCTCGGCGTGCCCATCGAGCTGTTCGTCAACGACAACCCCAGCGCGTACGTCTTCAACAGACGCATGGAGGCGCCGGTCCGGGCGCGTACGGCCCGTGCCGACATGTACGGATATATCAGTGAACTTCTGGCGAAGGCCACGAACGCCGGAGCACTCGACAGGCGGCTGACCTCCGGCGACAAGGCCGCCCTGCTCGACTTCCTGTCCGGGTTCGGAGACATCGGCGGGAGTTACGACTACGCCGGTTCCGACCGGCGCGGCCTGCGGGTGAACCCCGGCATCGAGGAGGGTGTGCCGCTCGGCGCTCCGCCGCCGCTGTCGGAGGTGCTCGGGTACGGCCTCGGCCGTACGATCGGCTTCCCCCTCGCCTATGACCAGGCGATGCCGATGTTCCAGCCGGTCGGCGGGATGGACGCGATCGTGACCGGCCTGGCCGACGCCGTCGGCCGCGACCGCATCCACACCTCGACCGAGGTCAACAAGATCACCAACCTGGCCGACGGCGTGGAGATCGAGCACTCGGGCGGCTCGGCCATCAGGGCGGACTACTGCGTGGCCGCGCTCCCGCCGCACGTGCTGGCCCGGATCCCCGGCAACCTGGACGCCCGGGTCGTCGCCGCCCTGCGGAGCCCGCAGCCCGTGTCGGCGGGCAAGATCGGGCTGGAGTACCGCAGCCGCTGGTGGGAGACCGACGACCGGATCTACGGCGGCATCACCGAGACCGATCTGGACATCTCGCATATCTGGTACCCCTCACACGACTTCCACGGCAGACGGGGGCTGCTGGTCGGCTACTACAACCTCGGGGCCGACGCCGACGCCTACGGCCGGCTGACCCACGCGGAGCGGCAGAAACGCGCGGTCACGCAGGGCATGAAGATCCACGGGGAGAAGTACCGGACCGAGCTGGTGTCGAGCGTCTCGATCGACTGGCGCCGCCAGCCGCACATCGAGGGCGGGTGGGCGGCCTGGCCGTCCTACGAAGGCGGGTTCGGCCTGCTCCAGAGGCCGGCCGGGCGGGTCTACTTCGCCGGAGACTGGCTCACCCACCTCGTGGCCTGGCAGGCCGGGGCGTTGGAATCCGCCCGTAATGTGGTCGCACAACTGCACGAACGCGTGATCAAGGACGGTTGAATGAGTCTCGACTGGATGCCCGTCGCCGACGGCCTCGACCTGCTCGCGGAACCGGTGGCCAAGGCGATCACAGGAGTGGCGGCGCGGGTCGCCCCGATCGACGCCGAGCTCGCGGACACGGCCGCGTTCTGCGAGCGGTACGGCGTGGCCCTGGCGGACTCGGCGAACTGCGTGATCGTCGCGGCCAAACGGGGCGGCGAGACCCGATACGCCGCCGTCATGGTCCTCGCCACCCACCGGGCGGACATCAACGGGGTCGTCCGCCGCCACCTGGGGGCCAAGAAGGCGTCGTTCGCGCCGCAGCCCGAGGCCGTCGCGCTGACCGGCATGGAGTACGGCGGCATCACCCCCATCGGGCTGCCCGAGGAGTGGCCCGTGCTCGTTGACCGAAATGTGATCGACCGGTCGTTCGTCGTGATCGGCAGCGGGGTGCGCCGTTCCAAGCTGGCACTTTCCGGGAAGGAGTTGGCCGAGGCGACGAACGCGGAGATCATCGCCCTCACGCTCTGACCACCCCCTGGGAAACCCCTGTCCCATGCCGACCGTTGAGTGGACCAGGGATGTGGCGCGTTGGTGCGCTCATGGGCGTTCTTTTAGTCGGTATGGTGCTTAGACAATGAATCAGGACGACCGGCTGGGACCGTACCGGCTGCTGAGGCGGCTCGGTGAGGGCGGCATGGGCGTGGTCCACCTCGCCCTCGACCCACGCGGCAGAGAGGTGGCCGTAAAGGTCCTGCGCTCCGACGTGGCGGGGGACGACGTCGCGCGCAGGCGGCTCTCCCGCGAGGTCGAGACCATGCGGCGGGTGCGCAGCCCGCACATCGCGGAGGTCCTGGACGCCGACGTCACCGGCCTGCGGCCGTACATCGTGACGCGCTATGTGCCCGGCCGGCCGCTCGACGAGATCGTCAAGCAGGACGGTCCGCTGGGCCTGGACGCCCTGCTCAAGGTGGCGGGCGGCATCGCCGAGGCGCTCGCGGCGGTGCACGCGGCCGGGGTCGTCCATCGCGACCTCAAACCGGGCAACGTGCTGATGCTGGACGGCCGGCCCGTGCTCATCGACTTCGGCATCTCCCAGGCCGTCGACGCCACCCGGCTCACCCAGACCGGCATGTTCATCGGCACCCCCGGCTACCTCGCCCCGGAGATCATCGAGGGGCACGAGGCGGGTCCTGAGGTGGACGTGCACGCCTGGGCGGGCACGCTGCTGTTCGCCGCGACCGGCCAGTCACCGTTCGGCAAGGGCACGCTGGAGATGATCTTCTACAACATCACCTCCGGCCGGTCCAACGTGGCGGCCGCTCCCGAGCCGCTCCAGCCGCTGCTGCGTGCGGCGTTCCAACGCGACCCGGCGAGACGGCCCACGGCGGTGGAACTGGCCGGCTGGGTCGCCAGGCTCACCGGTCCGGCCACCGGCCGACCCCGCGTGCCCGACGAGATCACCACCGTGCCGAACGTCGACGACACCGGCAGCAGGCCCGCGCCCGGCGTCGCCGTCCCCGGCCCGGGGGCCTCCGCCCCGAGACGGGACGAGTTCGTCTCGCTGCTCGGGGACTCACCCGGCCTCGACGGCACGTCCGCGCTCGGCGGTGCCACGGCCCCCGGCGGTGCCACGGCCCCCGGCGGTGCCACGGCTCCCGGTGGTGTCCCGGCCTCCGGCGGGCCGTGGGGCCAGGGGAACACGGCCGGGATCATGGACACCCCCGTGTTCCGCGGCAGACCGGGATCCGGTGCCGCCCCCGTCCAGCCCGTCCAACCCGTCCACCCCGGTCAGCCCGGTGGTCGGCCCGAGGCTCAGGGCGGCGATCCGTTCCCGACGGTACGGGTGACCGGCGAGGACCTGCGCCGGGCGGGCATCGGGCCCGGCGGTCCGATCCAGCCGCGGCCGTCCACCTCCCCGGAGGGGGACATTCCGACCAGGCGGGTCACCTCCGAGGGCGACATCCCGACCAGACGGGTCACCTCGGAGGAATTACGCCAGGCGGTCTCGCAGTCTTTCCCCGAGCAGGCGCAGCGGACCCCCGAGATCTTCAGGAAGGCCGCGGAGGTCTTCGAGCAGACCCCGCACATCCCGCAGTCGCAGCAGGCACCCTTTCTGCCCACCGCCCAGGTGCCGCCCTATCGGCCCCATCACCAGCAGCATCTCCAGGGGCCGTACCAGCAGCCGTTCCAGCCGCCGGCGCAGCCGCACGCGGGCGGCGTCGTGCTGCACCGATCCAAGACGTACGCCGTGGCCGCCGTGCTGCTGTTCGTGCTCATGGCGTGCGCAGCGGTCATCGCGCCGCTCCTGGTGTGGGTGTTCGCGCTGCCGGCCGTCGTGCTGCTGCGGGCCGCCGACATCGTCCAATCGCGGCTCGACACCCGAAAGCCGGCCGGCGCCGCGCCCACCGACCTGATCGGGGTGCTCGGCCGCCCGGACGCGATCGTGAAGTCGATCGGCGTCACGATCGCGCTCCTGCCGTACGGACTGGTCCTCGGCCTGCCCGTCACGGTGCTGCTGACCCTGCTGGTGCCGTCGGCATCGGTCCTGGCCGCGCTGAGCTGGGGGCTCGCGGTGGCGCTGTGGACCGTCTGCGCCGGGCCCGGGGTCGAGGGGCCGCGCCGTCAGCTGCGGCGGACGTTCACCTCTCTCGCCCCGGGGGACGGCGGGGCGCGCGGGATGGTCTGGGGGATCGGGGCCGCGGTCGTGCTCGTGGGGCTCGTCGCACTGGCGAGTTTGGTGGGTAAACAGACTGCTGGGCACTTTTGGGGGCCTGTGGACGTTCTGTCCCTAGTAGAACGCCTTTCGGAGCTGCGGGTCCACATGGGGAGCCGGTGACGGGGGACGACATGTCGACAATCGAAGCTCCGGAGGCTCCGGAGCGGATCGGGCCCTACCGGCTGCTGCGCCGGCTGGGCGAGGGCGGCATGGGGGTCGTCCATCTCGGTCTGGACGGCGAGGGCCGCGAGGTCGCCGTCAAGGTCCTGCACCCGCACGTCGCGACCGACCTCAAGGCACGTGACCGGCTCACCCGCGAGGTCGAGACCATGCGCCGGGTGCGCAGCAGGCGGGTCGCCGAGGTTCTCGACGCCGACCTGACCGGCGCCTCGCCGTACATCGTGACCAGGTACGCCCCCGGGCGGACGCTGGAGCAGACCGTGCTGGAGGACGGGCCGCTCGACGACGGCGGCATCGTCAGGCTCGCCCGCGGGCTGTGCGAGGCCCTGGTCTCCATCCACGCGGCCGACGTCATCCACCGTGACCTCAAGCCGGCCAACGTGATGCTCGTCGACGGCGAACCGCTGGTGATCGACTTCGGCATCGCGCACCTGGTGAACGCCACCCGGCTGACGCAGACCGGGATGTTCGTCGGCACCCCCGGCTACCTCGCCCCCGAGATCATCCGGGACACCGAGATCACCCAGGCGGCCGATGTGCACGCGCTCGCGGCCACCGTGTTCTTCGCGGCGACCGGGCGGCCGCCGTTCGGATCCGGCACGTTCGAGTCGGTCTGCTACAACGTGCTCGAGGGCAAAGCGCAGCTCGACCTCGCACCCGCCTGGCTGCGGGAGTGGCTCCGGATGGCCCTGGCCAAGGAGGCCGAGGCCCGCCCGGCTGCCGCCTCGCTGCTCAAGCTGTCACGGGCGCTCGATCCCTCGGTGACCACGTTCCACGAGAACGGCGCGCGCGACGGCGGCACCCGGCTGCTCGACGCCACGAGCCTCGACGGCGACAGGGCGGGCCCCGGCCCGGCGGCCTACGACGAGACCGCGGTCATCGACGAGGCGGCCGCACATTCGAGCGCCTCGGCACGGCCGGATCGGACCGGCGTCCTGCCGGACGGCCGCTCCGACGACTACGCCGACCTGCTTCCGCCGGTCAACTACGTCGAGCCGGAGCGCCCCCGCCGGGACACGCGACAGCGGCCCGTTTCCGCACCCGGCCCAGCACCGGTCCCGCCCGCTTACGGCCCGCCGGGGCACGGCCAGGCACCCGGGTACGTTCAGCCGGCCTATGGCCCGCCCGCCTACGCCCAGCCCGGCTACGCGCCGGGGTACGGCCCGCCGCCGGCCGTCTACCAGCCATATCCCGACCAGCGGGTCGCCGGTTACCCGCCACCCCCTCAGGTGGCGGCACCGCCGACCGCGCCGCCCGTGCCGCCGCAGGCGGTCGCGCGTCCGACCGCCCCGCCGGCGGAGGCCGTGCCGTACGGGCGGGACCCGTCGCGGCCGCGCTACCGTGCCGCGCACCCGGTCCTCGCGGGGCTGCTCCTGGTCGTGCTCGTGGCCCTGGCCTGCCTGCTGCCGGTCACCGTGAGCCTGTTCGCCGTCGTGGCGGCGCTGTGCCTGCGCGTGGGCCATCATCTGCTGAGCGACCTCGCGGCACGCCGATCGATCAGGGGGAGCAGCGGAGCGGACCCCTTCTTGGCGATCCTGGGCACACCCTGGGCGTTGATCAAGTCGGCGCTCGCCACGCTCATCCAGGTCCCGCTGGCGGCGATGTTCGCGATGTGCGTGTGGGGCGGGCTCGTGTACATCGGAAAGATGGGCACCGATCCGGCCGCGGCCTACGCCGCGGGAGCGTTCGTCGCGGGGCTGTTCGTCCTGCCGGGCGGATCGGCGCCGCGGAAGGCGGTCTCGCGGGCGCTCAGCTCGGCGATCCGCAGTCCCGGCGCCGGCATGGTGATCACGATCACGGTGGGCACCGTCGCGCTGTTCGCGGTGATGACGGCGATGTCTGCCGACGCCTCCTGGGCTCCGTGGCGACCGCCCTCGGTGGCGATCGACCACGTCGTGGCAGATCTCAGGCGCAGGGGCGAGGACACGGTCGTCAACCTCGTCGGCGGCCTCATCGGTGACATCATGGACAGGATCGGCCTGGGTTTCCTCACCTTCTGGAACTGACCCGACGCCCGGGAGGGAGCCGAGGAGGAGCGGAGGAGCGGAATGGGTTCACCGGAACACCTGAGCCCTCACCCCCGACACGGGGACCGTCAGGGGAGCCATCAGGGGAACTCCGAGCAGCCGGACCAGGCCGCGGAATCCGGTCTCGAGACAGAACCCGCGCTCCTCGGCCCGTATCGCCTGCTCTCCACGCTCGGCTCCGGCGGATTCGGCGAGGTGCATCTGGCCCTCGACCCGGAGGGCCGCACGGTCGCCGTGAAGATGCTCCACCCGCACATCGCCTCCGACTCCCGCGCGATCGCCCGCCTGGCGCGCGAGGTGGAGACCATGCGCCGGGTGCGCGGCCCGCACGTCGCCGAGATCCTCGACGCCTCCCTGACCGGCTCCCGGCCATACATCGTGACCCGATATGTCCAGGGTCGTGCCCTCAGCGTCGTCATGGCCGATGGTGGGCCGATCGAGGGGGACGATCTCGTCCGGCTCGCGCGCGGACTGGCCGAGGCGCTGGAATGTGTCCACGCCGCCGGGATCGTGCACCGAGACCTCAAGCCCGCCAACGTCATCATCGCCGACGGCGAGCCGTACCTGATCGACTTCGGCATCGCGTGCGCGCTGGAGTCCGCGTCGGTCACGGCGTCGGGAGCGGTCGTCGGCACCCCCGGCTACCTGGCGCCCGAGGTGCTGGAGGGCTGGGCCGCCGGGCCGGAGGCCGACGTGTTCGCCTGGGCGGCGACGGTGGCCTTCGCCGCGACCGGGCGGCAGCCGTACGGCACCGGGCCCGTGACGGCCGTCGCCTATCGGGTGGTCCACCACGAACCCGACCTTTCCGGTGTGCCGTCCTGGCTCGCCCCGCTGCTGGCCGAGTGCCTGGACAGGGATCCCGGAGCGCGGCCGACGGCGGCGAGCCTGGTGGCCAGGCTCGCCGCCGCCTCGCCCGTCGTGTCCTCTCCCGTCCGGGCCCCGCTGCCTTCGGCCGTGCCCGCGCTCGACGGGCCCGCCGGTGGGCTCGCCGAGGGGCTGCCCGGTGCGCGTGGCTCCGCGCCCACCAGGGAGTGGCGGCCCCGGGAGAGACGTCCGGAGGGGCGCCCCGACGCGGGGCACCTCGACGCGCGGGCGAAGCACCGGCAGAAGCTGCACCGGCGGTGGGTCATCGGATCGGCCCTCGTCGTCGGCCTGTTCGCCGCGGCGGCCTCGCGGAACCTCCCCGAGATCTCACTGCTCCTGCTCGTGCTGTACGGCATCGGCGTGCTGATCGACGCCGCCTTCGGCCTGGCCGCCAGGGCGCGGGCCAGGCTGGTCGTCGACGCCGCGGGCGGGGTCGGCGTCGTCGCCGTCTATGCACTGCTCAGCTCGCTGTTCAGCACGATGACGCTGCTCTTCGCCGTCGCCACCGTGCTGTTCCTGCTGATCACCCTCGTCGTCGCGAGCTGATCCGGTCCGTAGCCCCTGTGGCTCCAAGCGCATGTGACTGTGGGCAGCGCTTGCCGGATGGGGAGGAGGGCTGCGATAGGTCCGGAACATGCTTCGGTATCGTGATGGCGATGGAGAGGTGCGGCTAAGCTACTCGCGGGTAACATAGCCTTGGCTCCCATTTGGAAGTCGTGCGTCCAGCGTGTGCGTACCCCACGGCACGGAACGAAATCGCGGCGTCAGCCGTACGGAAAGGGGAGGTCGGCCACCGGCCATGAACATCGTCGTCTGCGTGAAGCAGGTCCCCGACACGGCGACCGAGCGCAAGCTGAGGTCCGATGACAAGACACTCGACCGCGATGCCGCCGACGGCGTCGTCAACGAGCTCGATGAATACGCGGTCGAGGAGGCGCTGAAGCTCAAGGAGGCCCACGGGGGCGAAGTGACGGTGCTCACCATGGGCCCGGGCAAGGCCACCGAGACCATCCGCAAGGCGCTCGCCATGGGCGCGGACAAGGCCGTCCACCTCAGCGATGACGCGCTGCACGGTTCGGACGCGCTGTCGACCTCGTACGCCATGGCCCAGGCGCTGAAGAAGATCGGTTTCGACCTGGTCGTCCTCGGCTCGGAGTCCACCGACGCCCGCACCGGTGTGCTCGCCGCGATGCTGGCCGAGCGCCTCGGCGTCCCCCAGCTCAGCCTGGCCAAGAAGGTCGAGGTGAACGGGTCGGCCATCGCCATCGAGCGCCTCACCGACTACGGGTACGACAAGGTCGAGGCCTCGCTGCCGGCCGTCGTGTCCGTGGTCGAGAAGATCAACGAGCCGCGTTACCCGTCCTTCAAGGGCATCATGGCGGCCAAGAAGAAGCCGGTCGAGACGCTCGGCATCGCCGACGCGGAGATCTCCGCTGACCAGGTGGGGCTGGCGAACGCGTGGAGCGAGGTCGTCGACTTCGCGGCCGCGCCGCCGCGTGCGGCCGGGACGATCGTCAAGGACGAGGGCGACGGCGGCGCCAAGATCGCCGAGTTCCTCGCGTCGAAGAAGTTCGTGTGAGGGGCTTGGAATGAGTGAGGTTCTGGTTCTCGTCGAGCATGTCGACGGCGATGTCAAGAAGGTCACCCTCGAACTGCTGACGCTGGCCCGGTCGCTGGGCGCGCCGGCCGCCGTGTGGGCCGGGCCCGGCTACTCGGACGCCGCCAAGGCCAAGCTCGCCGAGTACGGCGCGGAGAAGATCTACGTGGCGGACGCCGAGGAGATCACCGGCTACGTCGTGGCGCCCAAGGCCGAGCTGCTGGCCAAGCTCGTGGCGGACAAGGCGCCGGCCGGTGTCCTGGTCGCGGCCACGGCCGAGGGCAAGGAGATCGCCGGTCGGCTGGCCGTCAAGACGGACTCCGGTGTGATCACCGATGCGGTGGGTCTGGGTGAGGGCTTCGTCGCCGACCAGTCGATCTTCGGTGGTGGCGTCAACGTGCGCAGCCGGGTCGCCAAGGGCACGCCGATCGTGGCGGTGCGTCCCAACTCCGCCGCTCCCGTCGCGACGGCCGGTGCCGCCGCCGAGGAGAAGGTGGAGGTCGCCCTGTCGGACGCCGCCCGTGCCGCGCGGATCGTGGAGCGGGTCAAGCAGGAGAAGGGCGCCCGTCCGGAGCTGACCGAGGCCGCTGTCGTGGTCTCCGGTGGCCGGGGTGTGGGGTCGGCCGAGAGCTTCGCCCTCATCGAGAAGCTCGCCGACTCTCTCGACGCGGCGGTCGGCGCCTCGCGTGCCGCCACCGACGCCGGTTGGTACCCGCACCAGTTCCAGGTCGGGCAGACCGGCAAGACCGTGGCGCCGCAGCTTTACATCGCGGCCGGCATCTCCGGCGCGATCCAGCACCGGGCCGGCATGCAGACATCCAAGACGATCGTTGTGATCAACAAGGACGCCGAGGCGCCGATCTTCGAGATCGCCGACTACGGCGTGGTGGGCGACCTCTTCCAGGTCGTCCCCCAGCTCACCGAGGAGATCGAGAAGCGCAAGTAGCCCTCGCGCGTACGCCGCCCGGCCGCCGGGTTGCCGGGCACAGCGCGATGGGCAGAGCGCTAATGGGACCCAGCGCGATGGGACACACCGCGATGGGACACAGCGCGAACAGGACCCGGCGCTGATGGGAAACAGCGCAATGGGGCATGGCGAAACGGGCTGATCGGACACGGTTCGCCGAAACGAAACGCCGGACGGCGCCGCACCACCCGTGGTGCGGCGCCGTTCGCGTTTCGTGTCCTCACGGCTGGGAGACCGCTCTCTTCCTGGCGGGGGCTGCTCTCTTCCCGGCCGAGGGCTGTTCTCTTCCCGGTCGGGGGCCGCTCTCTTCCCGGCAGGGAGGCCGTCGATCCGACCGGATTCACGCGGCGACGGGCAGGTGCTCGGGGACCCCGCCGGCATCGGCCGCCGTCTTGTCGGCCGCATCGCCGGCCGTGCCGTCGGTTTCATGCGGCCGCGCGCGCCCGGCGGGCGGGGCGGCGGTCCTCATGACCGCCGGAAGGAAGCGACCGGCGACCGCGACGAGGAGGCCGAGCGCGACCGCGATGCCCAGCGCGGCGCGCAGGGAGGTCGCGGTCGACAGGAAACCGACGACGACCGGGCCGAGCAGGAGCCCGGCGTAGCCCATCGCGCCCGCCTGGGCGATCGCCGGCCCCGGCCGGTCGGTCGCGGTGCCGGCGAGCGACAGCGCCATCGGCGAGATCGTCGCCACCGAGAGGCCGACGAAGAACATCCCGGTCACCGCGAGGGGAGCGGACGGCGCGGCGATGACGAGGAGGAACGTCGCCGCAGCGGCGGCCCCAGAGGTGACGATCAGGCCGCGTGCGCCGTACCGGTCGCGGAGCCGGTCCCCGCTCAGCCGGGCCGCCAGCATGCCCGCCTCGAACACGGGGTAGCCGAGTGCGGCCACGGACTCGGGGGCGCCGAGCGTGCCGAGGAGATACAGGCCGTTCCAGTCGGCCACGACTCCCTCGATCATGAAAGCGCCGAACGTGATCGCGCCGAGCAGATAGACGATGCCGGGCATTCTGCCCCGTTTGCCCGACGTGCCCCTCGTGCCGGAGGTGCCTTCGGCGGCCGGTTCCGAAAGGTAGGTGCGGCCGATCGCGAGCGAGGCGGGCAACGACACCAGGGCGATCATCACGAGATGGGCGGTGAAGGACAGGCCGGCCGCGATCGCCGCCGTGCCGAGCAATCCCGCCGAGATCGCGCCCACGCACCAGCCGGCGTGCATCCCGCTCATCAGCGGCCTGCCGTACGCCTGCTCGACGGTCGAGCCCTGGGCGTTCATGCCCACGTCCACGACGCCGAACGCCATGCCGAACAGGGTCGCGGCCGCGACCATGGTCGGGAAGGAGGGCGCCACCGCGACGAGCACCAGCGAGGCGGCGCACAGGGGAGCGGCCACCCTGAGCACGCCGCTGCTGCCGACCTTGGCCATGACGACGCGCATGAGCTGCATGGTGAGCAGCGCACCGAGCCCCCAGCAGAGCAGCGCGACGCCGACCGACGACTCGGTCAGTTGGAGCCGGTGGACCAGCGCGGGCAGACGTACGGTGAACGTCCCGCACAGCAGACCGGCCAGAGCGAACGTGAGGACCGACCCGTAACGGGCCGCCCCCAGGGCGCGGGTCATCACGGCCTCCTTTCCTGGAAGTTTTCAAGCGTGTGAGATGAGGGGGATGGGAGAGCGCGGCCGAGATCCGCGCAGGATGGCCGGCGCCACCGCGTGGCCGCGCGCAGGCGCGCGGCGGGTGCCGTACGGCGAGACGTGTCCGCCGGAGCACCTGTACGGCTCGGCAGGGCGGTCGTGCGATGCGGTGCGAGGCGGGTGCGATGCGGTCAGGCGTTACGGGGAGTCGTTATGACGATCGGCTACAGCAATTCGAGCAACCGCCGGTGGACCGCCGCGTAATCGATGGTCGAGGGGCTGTGGGTGGCGACGTCCCAGAGACCCTCACAGCTGAGGCGTACGACCTGGGACGTCAGCGGATCGGGCTCGTCGTCCAGCCCGTGGGTATGCCAGCGGGCCATCGCCTCGCGAAGCGGTGCGAGCAGCCCGGGGTCTCCCGCGGCCCCGGTGACCACGGCCCAGCGTCGCAGCCGGCCGCTCTCGACGGCCTCGAACGTGGCGGCCAGGTAGGCCCGGGTGTACGTGGGTTCGTGCTGCGCCTCGACCAGCGCGTCGAAATCCGCGATCAAGCGCTCGATCATGGCTTTGATCAGGACTTCCTTGCTCGCGAAGTGATAGAGAAGGCCGCCCTTGCTGACGCCGGCGCGCTCGGCGACCGCGGCCAGGGTCAGGCCCTGGACGCCCTGATCGTCGAGCAGGCACTCCGCCGCGTCGAGTAGCTCGTCCCTTCTCATGGACCGTACTATACCGTCTGGACGGTTCAGTATGCGAATCCGGGGATCGCCTGAACGGCGGTCCCGGATAGGCTTGTTCAGCTGAGGCCGGGTCTGGAGGGGCCGTGGGAACCGCATATCTTGACCATGCCTCGACCACGCCGATGCTTCCTGAGGCGATCGAGGCCATGACAGCGCAGCTGGGACAGGTGGGCAATCCGTCGTCCCTGCATGCCGCCGGCCGTCGCGCCCGCCGCGTGGTGGAGGAGTCACGTGAGACGATCGCGAGCGCGCTGGGCGCCCGCCCGAGCGAGGTCGTGTTCACCGCCGGCGGCACAGAGGCCGACAATCTGGCCATCAAAGGGCTGTTCTGGGCACGCGAACGCCGACGCATCCTGATCAGCGCGGTCGAACACCACGCCGCCCTCGACCCCGCCCGGTGGCTGGCCGACCGGCACGGTGCGATCGTCGAACTGCTCGAGGTCGACGAGCACGGGCGGGTGCATCCCGACACGCTGCGTGCGGCCATCGAGCGCGACCCCGACGACGTGGCCCTGGTCAGCGTCATGTGGGCCAACAACGAGGTCGGGACCGTACAGCCGATCCGCATCCTCGCCGCCATCGCCCACGAGCACGGGGTCCCGTTGCACACCGATGCGGTGCAGGCCGTCGGCCAGCTTCCGGTCGGGTTCGCCGAGTCGGGCGTAGACGCGATGACGGTCTCCGGCCACAAGGTCGGCGGGCCGATGGGCGTCGGCGCGCTGCTGCTGGCCCGGGGCGCCGACCCGGTGCCCGTACTGCACGGCGGAGGTCAGGAGCGCGACGTGCGTTCCGGGACGCTCGACGCCCCGGCGATCGCCGGGTTCGCTGCGGCCGTAGAGGCCGCGGTCGAGAGCCGGGCCGCCACCGCGGAACGGCTGTCGACACTGCGCGACGACCTGATCGAGCGTGTCCGGCAGGCCGTGCCCGACGTGGTGCTGAACGGCGATCCGGTCGATCGGCTGCCCGGGAACGCCCACTTCTCCTTCCCCGGCTGCGAGGGTGACGCGCTGCTCATGCTCCTCGACGCCAAAGGCGTGGAATGCTCCACCGGCTCGGCCTGCTCGGCGGGCGTGGCCCAGCCGTCACACGTGCTGCTCGCCATGGGACAGGACGGTGTCCGCGCCCGCGGTTCGCTGCGCTTCTCGCTCGGTCACACCTCGACGAAGGCGGACGTCGACCGCGTGGCCGAGGTCATCGGCCACGTCGTCGAACGGGCAAGACGTGCCGGCATCCTCATCTGATGCCGACCATCCCGCGGTGATCTTGCAGTTTCTCGCACCCGTCCCGCTTTACCTGCGAGAACGCCTTTTGTGATCTTGCAGAAACTCGCACGGATCGTTCTTGAGCTGCGGAAACAGGGTCCGTGATCTTGCAGTTTGCGGCGGACTGCAAGATCACGAACTTTGAAATCCCAGGTCGCACGGCCATCCACTGAATTTCTGCAAGATCACTGGAGGTGTCGCCGCAGCTAGCCGCTGGTTTCTGCGAGAAATCGCAAGATCACGGGGTGAGGGGTGGGCTCGCGCCTTCGTCCCTCAGGTGAGGAAGTGGGCGACCTCGCTCCAGGAGGGGTCGTCGGCCACCTCGACCTCGGCCTTGCCCTCCTTCCAGGTCGCGGCGAGATCGTTGATCGCGCTCGCCGCCTCGCCCTTCGGATCGGCGTACACGTGCAGGGTCCGCACGCCGTCGGCGCTCATGTGCGCGGCGAGCACGGCCGTGCCGAGCGTGCCGAGCAGGCCGGTGAGCCGCTCCTCGAAGTCGCGCAGCGCGTCGAGAGACTCGCCCGAGGGCTGCCCGTCGGAGTCGGAGTTCCGGTACGGCAGGCCGATCGCGATGTGCTGGTCGTTGAGCGGGTGGTCGACGGGCCGGAGCGGATAGCGGGCGAGGGCGGTCACCCGGCTGCCGGTGGCGGTCTTGCCCTCCATCAGCATCCACTGCTCGTCCGCGAAGCCCTTCGCCAGATCGGCGATCACACCGGGCAGGTGGATCGCGGGGAACGCGTCGATCGGCTCGAACTCCGCCGGGACGATCTCGCCCACCCAGCGGGCCACGTCGTCCTCGCCCAGCAGCCAGTCGAGCGCCATGAGCGAGGCGTCCATCCGGGCCTCGTCCTCCAGGTCCGGAAATATCGGATGGAAGACGGAAACCTCGGCGCGGGGGGCGTTCGGCGGCGCCTGTACGGCCACCACCAGCCGGTTCAGGTCGAACTCCCGGCCCTCGACCTCGACGGACAGCTCCGCCGCCTGCGGCTTGGCCTGCCTGGACGGGTGGAACTCCCACAGCTCGTCGGCGGGCGGCGCGGCAAGCGCCCACCGGTGGGTGAACGACCGCAGCTCGGGGTCGTTGCACGCGCTGACGACCAGCGCGTACTTTGCCGTGCCGCCCGGTGCGATC
This sequence comes from Sphaerimonospora mesophila, assembly GCF_001417795.1. Taxonomy (NCBI): domain Bacteria; kingdom Bacillati; phylum Actinomycetota; class Actinomycetes; order Streptosporangiales; family Streptosporangiaceae; genus Sphaerimonospora; species Sphaerimonospora mesophila. The sequence continues at coordinate 130,081 of NZ_BCBX01000033.1, forward strand.
TCCCACACCAGGGACGGGTGCATGGCGTTGACGGCCGATTCGAGCGCCTCCGCGAGCGCCTCGGCGTTCCCCGCCTCGACCTGCGCGTCGATCTCCGGGCGGGCCTGCGCCCACCAGGTCCAGAAATCCGCCATGGCCTTGGCCGCATCGGCCGGCGTGTTCTCGCGCCCGAACAATCGCATGACCCCGCATCCTCCCAGCTCCACACCGCCGATGCCAACGTGGGCCCGCTGCGGAGGTAATCTCGAAACGCTATGGCTCACACCACAGGGGACCCCATTGGCGCCGGCCGGCCCGGTCGCCGGCTGCGCGTGCTCGCGGCCATGTCGGGCGGGGTGGACTCCGCCGTGGCCGCCGCCCGGATCGCCGAGGCCGGCCACGACGTCACCGGCGTCCACCTGGCGCTCTCGTCCAACCCCCAGTCGTACCGGACCGGCGCGCGCGGCTGCTGCACTCTCGAGGACGCCCGCGACGCCCGGCGCGCCGCCGACGTGATCGGCATTCCCTTCTATGTGTGGGACATGGCGGAACGGTTCCACCGCGACGTGGTCGAGGACTTCGTCAACGAGTACGCGGCGGGCCGCACCCCCAACCCGTGCCTGCGCTGCAACGAGAAGATCAAGTTCGAGGCCGTGCTCGACCGGGCCCTCGCACTGGGCTTCGACGCGGTCGCCACTGGCCACCATGCGCGGCTCGTCGACGGCGTGCTGCGGCGCAGCGTCGACGAGGGCAAGGACCAGTCGTACGTGCTGGGCGTGCTCACCCGTGAGCAGCTCGCCCACGCGATCTTCCCGCTCGGCGACTCGACCAAGGCACAGGTGCGGGCCGAGGCCGCCCGGCGTGGGCTGTCCGTGGCGGACAAGCCGGACAGCCACGACATCTGCTTCATCGCCGACGGCGACACCCAGGCGTTCCTCGCCGAGCGCCTCGGAGCCGCGGACGGGCCGATCGTCGACGCGCTGACCGGCCGCGTCGTCGGCAACCACCAGGGTGCGTACGGCTTCACCATCGGCCAGCGCAAGGGCCTGCACATCGATCACCCGGCCGCCGACGGACGGCCGCGCTATGTGCTGTCGATCGAACCGGTGTCCAACACGGTCACGGTCGGGCCGCGCGACTCCCTCCAGGTGCGGATCATCGTGGGCGGGCGGCCGGTCTGGAACGGCCCGCTGCCCGAGCCGTACGAGCCGATCGTCTGTGCCGTGCAGCTGCGCGCCCACGGCGAGGTGTACGGCTGCCGCGCCCAGTTGTCGGGCGGCGAGCTGCACATCGAGCTCGACACCCCGGCCACGGGCATCGCCCCCGGCCAGGGTGCCGTTCTCTACGACGGCGACGTGGTCATCGGGTCGGCCACGATCGCCTCGGCCGCCTGACGGACCGGCCGATCGACTAGAGAGTCGATCAGGTAGCTGCCATCCGGGGGCAGGGAGCGGAACGGGAGGGAGCGAGGACCGCACGGGAAGCCCGCGACCGGCGGGCTTCGCAGTGGACCGGAGCTTCCTCCCGGCGCAGTGACCGGAGCCGCGGCAGCGGTGACGACACCTGACCGATGCTCTAGGGCACCTCGACGGACTCGCCGACCGGGATGCGGCGGAAGTCGGCCTTCTGACGGTCGGCCTCCATGCCGATCCAGTTGTCGACGACCTTCAGCCCGACCTCGTTGAGCAGGCCGTCGTGCGTGCTGTAGGCCCGCTGCGGGCGGACCTCGCGGAGGTAGGCGACCATGTCGGTCGTCTTCATCCACGGCGCGTTCGTCGGCACCAGCAGCGTGGGCACCTCGACGCCGGGCGGGGTGAACGCGTCACCGGGGTAGAAGACCTCCTCGTCCACCAGGAAACCGACGTTCTGCACGACCGGCACGTCCGGATGGTTGAGCGCGTGCCATTCGCCGACCACCTTCACCCCGAACCCCGCCGTCGTGAAGGCATCGCCGTCCCGAACCACCTGTATCTTCGCCGGGATCTCGCCGAGCTGATCGGCCACCGACCGACAGGTGAAGATCTCCAGGTCCGGGGCCGCCTTGCGCAGCAGCTCGGCGTCCACATGGTCGAAATGCTCGTGGGTGATCAGTACGGCGCTCGCCTCGTCGAGCAGCCCCTCCCCGCTGAACGATCCCGGGTCGATCACCAGGGTCGAACCGTCCTTCTGCAGCCGCCAGCACGCGTGCCCGAGTTTGGTGAGTCTCATAGTGCCTAAGCTAGTGCCGTGCAGGATTATCCATGGGAGGAGGCCACGGCCACCGGCGTGGGCTCGCATCCGGGCGACGACCGCGAGGCCCACATGGAGGCCCTCCGTACGGCCTTCGGCGAGCTGCCGATGCCGTATCTGCCGGAGCTGCCCGGCCGGGGCGTCGGCGCCGACATGATCGGCAGGAGCGCTTCGCTGCTGGTCGAGCTGCCGGTGGAGGTGCAGCCGTCGGGGTGGCGGTTCACCGACGGGGTCGGCCGCGACCTCAAGCGCGCCCGCGACCACCTCGCCCGCGACCTCGACGGGCTGGAGGAGGTCGCCCAGGGATACGCGGGCCCGCTGAAGATCCAGGCGTGCGGCCCGTGGACCCTCGCCGGGGCCGTCGAGCTGCGGCACGGTGACAAGGCCCTCGCCGACGCGGGAGCCGTACGGGACCTGACCGAGTCGCTCGCCGAGGGGATCGCCGGGCACGTGGCGCAGGTGCGACGGCGGGTCCCGGGAGCCCGTGTGGTCGTCCAGCTCGACGAGCCCGGCCTGCCGGGAGCGCTGGCGGGCACGGTGCCGACCTCCTCCGGGTTCGGGCGGCTGCCGGCCGTCGAGGCCGTGATCGCGGGCGAGCGGCTCAGGGCGGTGCTCTCCGCGCTGGGCGACGGCGTCTTCCCGATCGTGCACTGCTGCGCGCCGGACGTGCCGTTCGAGGTGCTCCGTACGGCCGGGGCGCGTGGGATCTCGCTCGACGCGTCGCTGCTGCGGCGGCGGGACGAGGACGCGATCGGCGAGGCGATCGAGGCGGGCGTCGCGTTCTTCCTGGGAGTCGTGCCGGGGACCGACAGCAGGCTTCCCGACGTCGGTGTGGTGGCCAAGCCCGCGCTGGAGCTGTGGCGCCGGCTCGGGTTCACCCCCGCGCGGCTCGCCGAGCAGGTGGTGCTCACGCCCGCGTGCGGGCTCGCCGGGGCCTCGCCGCGCTATGCGCGTGCCGCGTTAGCCCGCTGCCGGGACGCCGCCCGGGTGCTGCGCGAAGACCCCGCTGACGGGTGAGATGACGGTCGGGAGCGACGGACGACACGGTTGTGCCGCCGGGGGCCAGGCTCATCTGTAAGTGTTCTGCAAGCGCGATCGCCTATCTCTTGACGTGCTGGTAGTCCACAGTTCAGGAGAAGATCCATGCGAAGCGCTCCGCGCCTTCTGCTCACCGCAGCTCTGTCCACGGTTCTCGGCGCAGGACTCGTCGCCACCTACCCGTCCGCCGCTTCGGCCGCGTCCACCGCGTCCACCGCCTCCGCCACCTCCGCCACTTCCAGCGCTTCCGCTGCCTCGGCCGCCTCCGTCTGGCGCTGGGGGCCGTTCGCGTCCTCGGACGCCAGAGGCTGGGCCATCGGCAACGTCAGGTCCGGCAGGTCGGGCATGCGCATCTCGGGCGATCTCTACGACAGAAGCGGGGCCCGTACGTGCACCTGGATCAAGATCAAGTGGCTGACGGACCGCGGCAGGTACCGCACCGCGAAGTTCCGCAACTGCTCGCACTCCAAGCCGCGCGCGTTCCGCGTGAACACGGGATACATACTGCTCGCCAACGCCCAGGTCTGCCGGGGCACCTCGAAGAGGATCACCGGGAAGTGCTCGCGGTGGCGGCAGGTCTGGGCCCAGGGCGGAAGGTGACCCTCAGCCGAGCCGGTCACGGAGCCGAGGGGGCCGGACAAAACGGAATGAAAGTCGGCTAGGAGCGGTCTACCGTATTTCTGGATCGCTCTTGAGCCGAGGTGCCGCGTGGTCTGGCGCGACCTTCGGCGGAGCCGATCAGCGGGAGCCGCACCCTGTCCTCGGTGCGGCTCCCGCACCGCTTGTGGGCGGTCGCGGCGTCGAATGTCGGTCGGCGGAGATACCGTTTTCCCTGGGTCGTCCATCTGGGCAGCTGACGAGGGGAGACGGGCGTGACCGAGCAGGTGAACGAGGGCGCGGTGGTCGAGGCCGCGCCGGCTGAGGCCGCGCCGTCGGCGGCGCGGGAACGGCACGCCGAGCTCGCGGAACTGATCGAGGATGCCAACTGGCGCTACTACGTGCTCGACTCGCCCACCGTGAGCGACGCCGAATACGACAGGTGGATGGGAGAGATCAGGGCGCTGGAGGAGGAGCACCCCGACCTGCGCACGCCCGACTCCCCCACGCAGAAGGTGGGTGCGCCGATCTCCACCGAGTTCGCCGCCGTCACCCACCTGCAGCGGATGGAGAGCCTCGACAACGCCTTCGACGACGAGGATCTGGCGGGCTGGGAGGCGCGAGCCCAGAGGTTGATCGAGGCCGACCCGGGGCCCTACCTGTGCGAGCTGAAGATCGACGGCCTGGCCGTGGCGCTCGTGTACGAGAAAGGACGCCTGGTGCGCGCCGCCACCCGTGGCGACGGACGCACAGGTGAGGACATCACGCCGAACGTCCGCACGCTGCGTGATGTGCCGGACCGGCTGACCGGCGACGACGTGCCCGACCTGCTGGAGGTGCGCGGCGAGGTCTTCCTGCCGGTGGAGGGTTTCACGCGGCTCAACGAGCAGCTCATGGACGCGGGCAAGGCGCCGTTCGCCAATCCGCGCAACTCGGCGGCGGGCTCGCTCCGGCAGAAGGATCCCCGGGTCACCGCGCAGCGGCCGCTCCGGATGATCGTCCATGGCGTCGGAAAGTGGGAGGGCGCTCAGCCGCCCAAGACCCAGTCGGAGATGTACGAGCTGCTCGGCTCCTACGGTTTCCCGGTCAGCGACCGCTATCGGGTCGTCCGGACGCTGGACGAGGTCCGCGAGTTCGTCGCGCACTACGCCGAGCACCGCCACGATCCGGAGTACGAGATCGACGGCGTGGTGGTGAAGGTGAACCGGATCGCCGTGCAGCGGCAGCTCGGTTCGACCAGCAGGGCGCCGCGATGGGCGATCGCGTTCAAATATCCGCCGCAGGAGGTCACCACCAAGCTCCTCGACATCCAGGTCGGGATCGGCCGCACCGGCCGCGTCACGCCGTACGCCGTGATGAAGCCGGTCGTGGTGTCCGGCTCGACCGTGGAGCGGGCCACCCTGCACAACGCCTTCGAGGTCGAGCGCAAGGGCGTGCTCATCGGCGACAGCGTAGTGCTGCGCAAGGCCGGCGATGTCATCCCCGAGATCGTCGGTCCGGTGGCCGACCTGCGGGACGGCACCGAGCGGGCGTTCACGATGCCGACCCACTGCCCGGAGTGTCAGACCGAGCTGGCCTACGAGCGGGAGGGCGACGCCGACCTGCGCTGCCCGAACGCCCGTGCCTGCCCGGCCCAGCTCCGTGAGCGCATCTTCTTCGCGGCGGGGCGCAACGCGTTCGACATCGAGGGGCTGGGCTATGTGGCGGCCACCGCGCTGACCCAGCCGCTGCCGCCGCAGGAGCCGCCGGTGCGCACCGAGGCCGACCTGTTCGACCTCACGATGGACCGGCTGCTGCCGATCCGGTCGGTCGTCCGCGACCCGGACACCGGCCTGCCGAAGACCGACCCCGAGACCGGAGAGCAGAAGGTCGTCAGCTTCTTCGCCAACAAGTCGGGCGATCCCAGCAAGAACGCCCAGACGATGCTGGAGCAGTTGGAGAAGGCCAAGGCACAGCCGCTGTGGCGGGTGCTGGTCGCGCTGAGTATCCGGCACATCGGGCCGCCGACCGCGCGGGCGCTGGCCGAGGAGTTCCGCTCCCTCGACGCGATCGCGTCGGCCTCGGAGGAGGAGTTGGCGGCCGTCGAGGGCATCGGCCCCCGGGTCGCGGCCACCATCCGTGAGTGGTTCGAGGTCGACTGGCACCGCGAGATCGTCGACAGGTGGCGGGCCGCCGGGGTGCGCATGGCCGACGAGGCCCCGGCCGGGCTGGAGGTGCGGACACTGGAGGGCCTGACGTTCGTCGTCACCGGCACGCTGGCCGACTTCAGCCGCGACGAGGCGAGCGAGGCGATCACCGGCCGAGGTGGCAAGGTCACCTCGGCGGTGTCGAAGAAGACCGGCTTCGTGGTGGTCGGGGACAACCCCGGCTCCAAATACGAGAAGGCCGTCAAGCTCGGCATCCCCATCCTCAATGAGGAGGGCTTCCATGTCCTCCTGGAGAAGGGGCCCGACGCCGCCCGCCCCCTTGCCGTCACCCCAGAGGAATGAACCAGGAGCGGTCGGGCGGCGGTGGCCGAGACCAGCGGGGCGGCCACCGCCGACCGTCCGTCAGCGGCTCATAGCCCCGAGCACTGTCCGGTCCTGGGACCGGTCACCGTGTTCGGGCGATCACTGTTGATCGGCGCGGGGGAGTTCCCGGTGCACGACAGCGGTCCGCTGATCCGGTTGCCGGCGACCATCGGCGCCCGGTTGCCGTCCAGGCGCACCGGACCGCTGACGGTCAGCCCGTCCAGTGTCACCTCTTCGGATCCGGAGATCGTTATCGGCCCGCTGATCGTCGTCTCCAGCAGCGTCACCTGTCCTGCCCCCGAGGCGCTGATCTGCCCGCTGACCCGCGATCCGGTGACGAACAGACCGGCCCCCGGCCGTACCGATACCGGACCCGACACCGTCGCACCGTCCAGGCAGGTGATCCCCGAACCGACCGTCAGCGGGCCGCTGTGCCGGCCGCCGATGGTCTTGGTGCAGACCGGCAGAGTCCGCACGCCGACGAGGATCGGGTCATGATCGCTGGAGCGGTACGGCGTGGCCGGCTCGAACAGGTCGCCGGCGAAGTAGTTGTAGCGCGAATATTCGGTCAGCACCGACTCGACGGAGTTGATGTTCCACACGTCCACGCCATGCACGGAGGCGAGTGCCGCGGCGTTGCCGAGGACATGGTCGAGCGAGCCCACCGTCTCATCGAAGACGTACGTGTGCTCCTTCGCGAACTCCGCGTTCAGGTCGGTGTAGCCCGCGTCGTAGAGGACCCGCATCGGGTCCTCCTGCGTGTAGGCGTTGAAGTCGCCGAGCAGGAACACCGCCCGCGTCCCGGTCTCCGCGACCAGGGAATCGGCGAAGTCGACCAGTGCCCCTGCCTGCTGCACCCGGTCCTGGGTCCAGCAGCCTTGCCCGTCACCCGGATCGGTCGTGCCGCCGCACCCCTTGGACTTGAAGTGGTTGGTGATGACGAGAAAGCGTTTGCCGCTGCCGACCGCGGCGAACTGCTGGGCGAGCGGCTCACGGGCGTTGTGGAAGGCGGGGGAGTCGGTGAGGATCGTCGAGGACCCCACCGGCGTGACCGCTGCCGGACGGTAGACGAAGGCGTTGCGAATGACGTCCTGGTCCGTCAGGTCCGGCTGCTTCTCCGGCGACCTCGCATAGTCCCAGGTGCCGGGACCGGCGTCGGCGTTGAGCGCGTTGACCAGCTTGGACAGCGCGTCGTCGCGGTCCTTGCCGAACTTGGCGGAGTTCTCGATCTCCTCCAACGCCACCACGTCGGCGTCGAGGCTGTTGATCGCCTTGACGATCTTGCCCTGCTGCCGTTCGAGGTTCTGCGTGTCCCACGCCCCGCGGGCATCGCAGCCTCCGCTGACCGAGATCGGGTCGCCGTCGCGGTCGGTGTAGGCCCTGCAGCCCGGCAGATCCACCCCGAGCGTGGTGAAGTAGTTCAGCACGTTGAACGTGGCGAGCCGCACGTCACCGCCCACCGGCTCGGGCGACGTGGTGCGGGTGTTCCGGAACGCCACCGCGTCCGACGCCCCGCCGGTCAGCGGCCCGGTCGGCTGGAACTTCCACTCGTCGTTGCGGTAGTCGAAGATCATCGCTTCGGAGAAGACGACCGAGGCTCCGGTGCGCACGGGGGTGGTCCTGGTGAGGTACGGAACCTGACCGCTGCCGGGCGTACGAGCCGACCGGCCGTCGTCGAGCACCACCCGGCGGGCCCGGTTGTCCGCCGCCACCGCGTCGGCCTCGGCTCCCGGGCGGGCGGCGTCCGTGGGCTGACGCAGCGGCGTGTCCCCGGCTGCGAGGGTGATCGACCCGAACGCGTTGTCGCCCCATCCGCCGAGGTCGTACGTGTCGGAGACCGTGTACGCGCCGGTGGGCCGGACGAGCATGCCCTCGAACCTCTCCCGGGTGACCTCGTCGCGGGGCAGGACGAACTGCACGGGCTTGACCGCCTCGGCCGGCTCGTCGAGGATCGTCAGGCCGGACGCCGGGACCGTGATCTCGGTGAGCCCGAAGTATTCGCTGACCTTGCCGGTGACCCGGACGTGGTCGCCGATCCGCACCTGGTCGGCGGAGCCGGAGGAGAACACGAAGATCGCGTCTGAGGCGGTGCGCCCGCTCATGTCCGAGTCCCCGCCCGTGCCCGGGGTCTGGATGTAGTAGCCGTTGAATCCACCGGTCGGATAGGTCGCGGTCACGACGCCGGACGTGGTGACGGTCCTGCCCTCGTACGGCGACGAGGCGCCGGTGCCCTGGATCTCCGCGATCGGCACATGGCCGGGGTCTGGGCTTGGACCGCCGCCGGAGCCGTTGCGTGACCCGAGGGTGTTCGGGATCGGACCCGTCCACTTCCCGTCGATCTTCTGCAGAGAGTTGCCGACCGGCGTGCCGGAGGCTTCCCTGACGCCGATGTCGGTCGAGGTCATCCCGGCGGCCGGACCGTTCGACCCGGTGAACACGCCGTCGTAGGAGATGAGCTCGACGGCCTGCCCGTCCGGATCGACCAGGGCGATGCCGTCCCGCGGTCCGTTCTGCAGGCCGTTCTGGGCGTACTCGACGACCACGACTCCGGCGGCCGGCGCGTTGCCGGACAGGTCCTCGCTCGTGCCGTTGATCGTGCCCGGCGACGTGTAGACGACGGCCGCGTCGGCCACGTTGCCGTTATAGCGGACGATCTTCCAGCCGGTCAGATCGAAACCGGCCGGTGCCTCGATCTCCACCGCCTCGCCCTGGTCGGCGCCGACGTTGTCGTAGTGGATCTCGCTGATGAACGGGGTGAATTCTTCGGCCGCCGCCGTGGGTACGGAGACCAGCCCGGTCATCGCCACGACCGCGGCGGTGGCGGTGGCGACGAATGGCGCACTGCGCCGCCTTAAACGCATCCTGTCCCTCTTCTCGTCGGTGGTGCTGAGGCCCCCGAGTGAGTGGTGTCATGAGTGCGCGGTGCCATGAAGGTGCGAGGGGCGATGGCGCAGAACGTTCGTCCACGCCACCGCCCCTGATACGGCTTGGACCGCCGCCTCGTGGGTCAAAGCCCCGCGCACTGTCCGGTCCTGGGACCGGACACGGTGTTGACCTTGCCGTCGTCGGTCGGCGCCGGGGAGTTTCCGCTGCAGCTCAACGGCCCGCTGATCCGGTTGCCGGACACGATCGGCGTGTCGGCCACCCGGTTGCCGGTCAGGCTGACCGGACCGTTCACCGTGGAGTCCAGGATGGTGAGCCTGCCGGTCGCGCCGTTGACCGTCACCGGACCGTTGACCGTCGCCCGGTCCAGCGAGACATCGGCGGCCTTCGACGCGCTGATCGGCCCGCTGACCGTGGCGCCGGTCGCGTAGAGGCTCGCGCCCTTCCGGACGGTCACCGGTCCGGAGACCGCTGCTCCGTCCCGTAGGCAGGTGACGCCGGAACCCGCCACGAGGGGGCCGGCGTGGCGGCCGGTGATCGTGACCGTGCAGGTGGGCCCGGTGTCGGCGGCCAGTGGGATCGCCACGGTGACCGTCGTGCCGGTCGTCTTGCCGGTGACGACGAGGTCCGCGCTCGTCGCGCCCCCCTGCGCGGCGTCGGCGGGCACCGCGAACTCGACGGTCGTACGGCCGACCTCGTCGGTGTTGTCGGTGCTCGCGTCGGCCGTGGCGTCGACCGCGAAGGTGCCGACCTCCCGGCCGGCGAACGTGGCCGTGACCTTCTCGTCCTTCGGCTCGACGGTCGTGAACAGCAGCGACGACAGGCCGACCGTCACCGGGTCACCGGCCTTGAAGCCACCCGATGGCGCGTCGAACCGCACGCCGACCGCGCGCTGCGCGTGATCAGGAGCGACGGGGGAGTTCTCGCCCAGGTAGGCGACCATGGACTGCAGGTCGACCTGGCCGGTGTCCCGCTTGTCCGCCCCTTCGTTCAGGGTGCCGAAGTTGTCCCCTCCCGAGGCGAGGAACGAGTTCACGACCACGCGGTAGGACTTGGCCGGGTCCAGCGGCTTTCCGTCGAGGGTGACCGAGGTGATGTGCCGGCCCTTGGGCGCGGCCGGGTCGTAGGTGTAGAAGAGCCCCTTGGACACGCCGAGCTTGAGGAAGGGACGGCTGGCCCCCTCGGGCTGCCACTGCTCCTCGAGCACCTGGACGATCTGCTCACCGGTCAGCGTCATCGTGACCAGGGTGTTGGCGAACGGCTGGACCTCGGCCGCCTCCTTGTAGGTGACGGTGCCGTCTTCCTCGCCTTCGGTCCGGTACCTCATGTCCGTACGGAGCCCGCCCGGGTTCATGAAAGCGATCTCGGTGGCCGGGTCGGTGGCGCGAGCACCCGCGAGTTGCGCGTCGGCGACGAGGTTGCCCAGGGTCGATTCGCCGCCGCGGTTCTCGGTCGTGCCGTTGGACTGGCGGGCCCGGTTGAAGTCCGCGGTGATCTCACCGAGCTTCCGCGCGCCCTCCCTGCCGGCCACCTCGACGGCGTCGTCCACGATTCCCTTGACCGACGGATCGGGGCCATAGAGCGGCTTCCACGAGCCGTCCGCCTGCCTCTCGGTCAGCGGGACGATCTCCGAGTCGACGTCGACCGCCTGCTTCTTGACCTTGTCGTACGTGAACGTGATCTTGTTGAGGTTGTAGCCGTACTGTCCCGCCGACACGACCGGGCGCACGGTCACCGGACGTTTCTCGTCCTGCCACTCCTTGACCGGGATTTCGTGGTCATAGGACAGGTGGGTGTGGCCGGAGATGATCGCGTCGAAGTTCTTGTCGACCCCGGTCACGATCTTGCCGAAGTCGCTCGCCGGGTCGACCGCCGACTCGTATGCCGTGGTGGCCGCGCCCTCGTGGACGAGCAGCACGACGATGTCGGCCCCCTCCTTGGCCTTCAACTCGTCGGCGACCTCGTTGACCGTGCGCGGGATGTCCAGGATGTCGAGCATGGAGATGCCCGAGGGGGTGACGAGTTCGTCGAGGTGCTCGGTCACCGCGCCGACGAAGCCGACCTTGACCCCGTCGATCTCCTTGACCCAGGACCTGGTGAGCTCCCGATATCTGTCCCGGAGCTCCTCCTTGACCCTGACATTGGCGCCGATGTACTCCCACGTGGCCCGCGGGATGACCCGGTTCATCAGGTCGTCGTAGCCCCGGTCGAACTCGTGGTTGCCGACCGCGCTGACCTCGAGGCCGGCCGCGTTGAGCGCGTCGATGGTCGGGTTGTCCTGCTGGATGAACGAGGTGAACGTCGAGGCACCGATCAGGTCCCCCGCCGCGGCGAAGATGGTGTTGGGGTTCTCCGCCCGCATCTCCTTGACCGCGGTGGCCAGCGCCGCGGCTCCCGCTTCCTGGCCGTTCGCCGTCAGCCGGCCATGGAAGTCGTTGATCCCGAGGATGTCGATTGTGACGGTGTCATCGGCGAGCGCCGCCGGCGCGCCGATCAGGCCGATCCCCACCATCGCGGCCATCGTGGTCATCGCGACCAACGGCGCCACACGCCTTCGCAGGCGCATACGGTGCCTCCCGTGCGTTCGGACAAGAGCTAACAAAGGCCAAAATAGGGTCAAGTGCTGACCAGGGGAAGCACAAAGACTGCCAAGGGGCAGCACAAAGGGCGATGTCGGCCGCGACATTCAGCCGATGTTCACGTGCCAGCTCTTGGGCGGCAAAGAGGGTGCTCCGGGCCGTTCACCTCACGACTGCCAGGCGCCCAACAGGTCTTCGGGGCCCCAGTGCGCGGCGAGCGGTAGGCCGTCAGCGACACCGCATCGTGAAACGGCCACCAGTGGAATCTTGGGATCGGCGCCCGGGACGGCGAGCATGTCGCGCAGCAGGCTTCCGTATTCATGCCGGCCGAAGGGTGCGTTCTCCAGCCACTTGATCGAGCCGAGAAAGTGGACGCGTCGGGCGACAGGCTCGCGGTCCGCGCCGACCAGGTCGATTTCGGGGTTGTTCTGACGGTTCCACCATCCGCCAATGGCCTCAGTCTCGGGCCATCGGTCGTCGGGCAGTAGCCGCAGCAGGGCTTCACGGATGACCGGCTCGACAGCGCGGCCACGCCAAGAGGTCCAGGAGCGTTCGACGGATGCCAGGAGGAGTTCGCCCCGGCCGCGCTCGACCAGTGGAATGCCGCGATCCAGGAAGGCGGGCCAGAACCGTAGGTAAGGATCGGCGATGCGGTAGCGCTTGTTCTTCGTGTCCGGCTTGGTCGACAGGGGACTGTCGACGGCCAGCACACGCTTGTCCACGAGAGTGGACAGGAGTGGGGAGAGCGTGCCCGAAGCGAGGGGAGCGGCGCCGCCCGCCTCGGTGGCGATGGCGGTGAACGTGCGCTCCCCGCTACCGACCGCTGACAGGACCCTTCGGGAGTGGGAGGTGGCTTGTCAGCCCACGAGTGCCGCCCAGGCCCTCTGTCGTTAGATTCGTTCTACGTATGTGCGAGGCGACCTGATGGAGTTCCAGGGCAGTTGGGGGAGTAGCCGCCGATGGGCTCGGGACAACGGTCTCGATGTCTCCGATCGCGGCAGGCTCCGTCCCGAGATCCTGCTCGCCTACGAGCGCGCACACGAAGGCTGACTCACCGAGTGTCGATTGTCGCCCAGGAGGGCGTCAGGCCGGATCCATCGGGAAAGAACGTCGGAGATTCGCGGTCGGTTTCTATCCGCCGGTGATGTTGATGGCGGTGCGCGCGTACGTGGTGTCCGCCACGGTGTCGAGCAGGGTCGCGGCGACATCGGCGCGGGTGAGGGTGCCGGGGCGGTCCAGCAGGCCGCGGCTGATGTGCACCCCGCCACGGGCGGGCTGGTCGATCAGGCGGGTGAGCCGCACGATCGTCCAGTCCAGATCGGTGGCGGAGACGATCTCCTCCATCTGGGCGGTGTCCGCGTAGGCGTCGGCGAGCATCCACCGCAGCAGCGCCATGGGCAGGCGGGGCCGTACGCCGACTATCGGGTACGCACTGGTGATGGCGAGCCGGCGCACCCCGGTTTCGGCCATGGCGGCGGTGAGGACGCGGGCCACGGCCGCGGTGTGATGGGGGCCCTTGCGACCTGCGGCGGCGACGACCGCGATGACCGCGTCCGCGCCGGCGACCGCCGTGCGTACCGCTTCGGGGTCGCGTCCGTCGCCGGTGACGACCTTCGTCGGGGCCGGTACCGTCGGCAGGAACTGCGGCCGCCGGGTGAACGCGGTGATGTGATGACCGCGACGCAGGCCTTCGACGAGCACCTGCCGGCCGGTGCGTCCGGTCGAGCCGATCACGGTGATGTTCACCGGTCTCCTCCTCGTGAAATCAGGGCCATCAGCCGTCCCATCAGGGTTCGTGACCAGGGCCGGTGGCGGGTGTTCTGGAACGCGGTCACCAGCCAGGCGTCATCGTGACGTACCAGGACGAACGTGACCGATGAGAGGCGCTTGGCCGATGGCCGGGTGCGGCCACGTTGCCAGCGCATGATGATGCCGCCCAGCGCGCACACGACGGCGACATCGGGGGTGACGAACCTGATGTTCGGCTCCGGCATGGTCATGCGCGAGCCGCGCATGATGCCGGCGAACAGCGCCCGGTGTCCGTCGGCGATCGCCCGCCGGCCCGCCACGCGGGTGCCGTCGAAGGCGGTGTAGTCGGCGTCCTCGGTGAACAGGGCGGCGTAGTGGTCCGGGTCGCCCCCGCCCCACGCGTCGGCGAGGCGCGAGAGCGTCGCACGGACGGCCACTTCAGCCGCGGCGGCCATGGATGACTCCGCAATAGTTCAGCATGCTAAAAAGTTTAGCTCGCTAAACTATTGCGCGGCAAGCCGCTCGCTCAGGTTCTGCCTTCCTCCACAAGACGGGCGGTCTGGTCGCGCATGATGGCGGCCACCTCGGTGACGAAGTGCTCGATCGTGGCGAGCTGAGCGGGGGTGTAGTCGCCCGCCAGTTTCTCCACGGCCTCTCTGAGCGGTGCGAAGATGGGTCGCATCTCGGCGGTGAGCCGGTCCACATCGGCGGCGACCAGGGTCTTGCGCCGGTCGGCGGCGTCGGGAAGGCGCTGGGCGTACCCCGCGCGGGCGAGGCGGTCCACCAGGCCGGTGACCGCCCCGGGCGTGAGCCCGAGTTCCCTGGCGAGATCGCCCGAGGTGACCGGGCCGCGGCGGGCCAACAGGTCGAGAGCCTTGTTCTCGGTGGCGGTCAGGCCGCGGCGGGCCGCGACCGCCTCGTGGAACATCACCACGGCGGTGCTGAGCTCCCGGCCGAGCAGCTCACCGAGATCGGGGGTGCCGCCACACTCGGATTCCGCCGGGTGAGGTGATCGCCGTGCCAACTGACCAGACTCCTTCCACCGCAGGCCGGGGCGCCTCAACCAGTATGCGGCCACCGTTCCCGGGGACCGAACCCGAGTCGTTCATGTCCGGTCCGTGCCGACGAACCGGACGTGAACCTCTGGCCGAGGCCGGGCCCGGGACGGTCCGTGCATGCCGAAGCCCGACCCCGATGAAATGTTCGCCTACGTGATCAGAGGCTTGGAGGGGCGGTAGTCGGTTGTCGAAAGTTCTTGAAGGAATATCGAAATCTAAGTGGATCAGGTGTCACTCGGCACTCCGCCGATGGGCACCGGCGTGGGCTCGGGCGGCGGGCCGAGCGTCGCGGTGGCCGTCCAGGCGGCGGTGTAGAGGATCAACCGGGAGGACAGGTTGATCCACAGCAGCAGCCCCGCGATCACGGCGAACGTTCCGTAGATGGGATTGTGCAGCGTCCCCGACAGGATCAGCGCCGCGAGCTGCTTGAGCAGCCCGAAGCCGACCGCGCCGAGCAGGGCCCCTTTGAACGCGACCCGGAACGGCCGCGCCCTGGCCAGCCAGCCCAGGATGACGATGAAGATCAACAGATCGGCGAGCAGGGAGGCGCCGGCCCCGGCGAGCCGTACCGTGAACTCCGCGAGCACCGAATCCTCCAGGCCGAACCAGCCGGCCACGGTCCCGGTCGCGCCGGTGGCGAAACCGCTGACGACGACCGAGACCAGCATGATCACCCCGAGCAGCACGAGCGTGACCAGGTCGCGAAGCTTGGCGACGAGGAAGCTCGGCTCGGGGCGGCTGGTCATCCAGATGTCGCGCAGCGCGGTGCGCAGTGCGTCGATCGCGCCGAGCCCGGCGTACAGCAGGCCCAGCAGGCCGATGACGCCCGCACGGGCCCGGGCCCCGGCGAGCTGGTCGATGCGCAGGTGCTCGGCGAGCCCGGGAAGCTGCGCGTTGATCGCCTTGATCAATGTCGCCAGCGCATCGGGCTGGAACGTCACGACGAAGCCGAACAGGGCGAACGCCAGCGCCAGCAGCGGGAAGAACGACAGGAACGCGAAATAGGTCAGCGCGCCCGCCAGCCGATCGCCCCTGCGCACGTGGTACCGCTGCACGGTCCGGATGAGATGGTCGACCCACAGGTAGCGGAACCGCTCCCGCTCGACGAACTTCCGGCCCCACTCCTTGACGGCGGCGAACCGCTGCTTCACCCGACCGATCACACCAGACTCAGCCTTCATCCGCCGACCACTACCCAGCGGGGGCGAATCGACGCGCACCGCAGCGCTCGTGGCGCCAGCCGTACAGCTGCCTGGTGGTACGGCTCGGCGAGTGGTTTTCTGTTCCGATCAGGCCAAGATCTGCCCACATCCGGCATCCGGATGCTCGGTCCCGGGTCCGTCACGAGCGATGGAAGGACGCGATCCGGTGAGCGTGATCGTTTCCCAGTGGTGGCGCGAACTCAGTTCGGCAGGCCGGGCAGGGTGGCAAGGGAAACGCACTGGGCGTGGGCGGCCTTCCGCGAACACCTTCCCGTCGGGGAAGGCCGCCCTGCCAGAGCGGCTCGTCTGCCGTATGACCTCAGGGGATCGTCCTCACGGGCTCGTACAGGTGAGGGACGGCGTCGACGGCGTACCGCCGGCGGTGAAGCCGAACGTCGTCGAGGCGGACGCTCCCAGTGAGCCGTTGTAGGAGACGTTGCTCACCGAGACGGCCGAGCCGGTGGCACTCAGCGAGCCGTTCCAGACCTGGCTGATGGTCTGGCCGTTGCTCAGGTTCCACTTGACGGTCCAGCCGTTGATCGGTGCACCGCCGGCCGTCACCGTGACCTCGCCCTGATAGCCGCCGGGCCATGAGTTGGTGGTGCGGTAGCTCGCGCTGCAGGTGCCGTCATCCGGGGTCGGCGTGGGGGTCGGTGTCGGCGTCGGTGTGGGTGTGGGAGTAGGCGTCGGTGTGGGTGTCGGGGTCGGTGTGGGAGTAGGTGTCGGGGTCGGGGTCGGCTCGCCGCTGCCGGTGAACTGCCACCAGTTCATGTTGAACAGGTAGCCGCTTCCGCCGGTGAACTTGAAGTACAGGTCGTGGGTGCCGGTCGCGCCGGTCACCGGACAGGACACGTTCGTCCAGGTCTGCCAGCCGCCGGTGCCCGGAACACTGCACGACCCCACCAGCGTGCCGTTGACTCCGCCCAGGTGGAGTTCGATCCTGCCGCCGCTGCTCGCCGAGGCGACCCTCGCGGTGAAGGTCTTCGCACCGGTGCCGAAGGCGACGCCCTTGACCTTGATGTAGTCGCCGTTCTCGATGAATCCGACGTTCATCCCGCCTTCGCTGGAAGTCTCGGTCTCCACGCCGGACTCCCAGGCGATGGTCTCGGCCTCCTGGCGGACGTAGGGGTTGAGCGTGCCGATCTGGGGCGCCCCGGTGGTGGTCATGTTGATCGTCGGGATCGTGCCGTCGGCCCTGTAGCTGAACTTCTCCACCGCCACGGAACGGGTGAAGCCGCCGCCGCCCGGCAGCGCGCCGTTGTGGTAGAAGAAGTACGAGCCCCCGTTGAAGTCGATGATTCCGGGGTGGTTGGTGAAGCTGCCGCCCTGCGTGGGCATGATCGTGCCGCGGTAGGTCCATGGCCCGGTGGGACCGGGGGCGGTCGAGTAGGCGATGAACTCAGAGCAGCATTTGGCCGCGAAGACGTTGTAGTACAGGCCGCCCCGCTTGTAGACCCAGGGGCCCTCTTCGTAAAGGGTGGGGCGGTTGGCGTCCCCGGTGCGGGTGCCGAATCCGGCGGTGGTGAGGGAGATCTTGGTCGGGCTGCCGGAGTAGGAGGTCATGTCGGCGTTGAGCTTGACGTACCACAGGTTGGGGTTGCCCCAGTAGAGGTAGGCCTGCCCGTTGTCGTCGATGAAGACGGTGGGGTCGATTTCACCGTTCTCGACGAGGGGGTGCCCCAGGGCGTCCTTGAAGGGGCCGGTGGGGCTGTCGGAGACGGCCACGCCGATGGCCATCCGGCCGGTCGCCCGGTTGGTGGTCGGGACGTACCAGTAGAACTTGCCGTTCCGGTAGATGGCCTGGCCGGCCCAGGCGTCGGATTTCGCCCAGCTGAAGCTGGCCACGCTCAGCGGGGAGCCGTGATCGGTCCAGTTCACCATGTCGGTCGAGGAGTAGACCCGCCACTCGTTCATGGTGAACCAGGTCGAGCCGTCTTCGTCATGTCCGGTGTAGAGGTACACGCGGCCGTTGTGGACGAGCGGAGCCGGGTCGGCGGTGTAGATGGTCTGGACGATCGGATTGTCCGCCCTGGCCGCCGTGACCGGAAGCAACGCCATGACACAGAAAAGGCCGACGATCCAGGCGGCTGTGCGTCTGGAAAGTGATAACGCGTATCTCACATGCGCCTCCTGATGTGGTGGTCACTCACCTTGGGCGTGGTCTGATGGCGGAGCGGTTTCTCCGGCGAGCGCCGTGGCCGGTCGCGTCCCTGACCGGTCTGGCCGGGGGTTCATCACCGAGACCCTTCGCTGTCCTGTTAGCGCTAACAAGACACGACTGTGTGAGCGCTAACATTTGGGTTGCCCCGCACGGTGTGCGTCAGCGACCGCGGAGGCCGCCACATGTGGAGCCAACTCCGTACCCCGGGGGACGGTCAAGGCGCCCGGCCTTTCATGCCGCGGTCACTCGTCCGGTCGTGGGTGCTGAGCTGGTGTCGGAACTCGGTCGAGCAGCCGCCGATCCCGGAAAGAGCATGAAACTTTCATCTCGACCCGTCGGCCGTCCAGTGCGTCGACGCGACCCCGGCCGGCCCGATCGTTCATGCGCTCGAGTAGGGGGCGTCGAGGGCCGTGCTCATTCGCCGCGATGCCCTCGCGGGCCGCCGCTCGAATGCGTCCGTCCAGCGTGGGCGGCGGCGACGGTCATCCTGCGACGTCGAGGGCGGCCTGGATGATGCTGTCGGTGTCGAGGCGATGGTGGCGATACACGTCCTCGATCGAGCCCGACCTGCCGAAATCGGTCACCCCCAGCGAGGTGATCGGCACGCGGTGGACGGCGGAGAGGAAGGCCAGCGTATGGGGGTGGCCGTCGAGCACGGTGACCAGCGGGGCGGCCCGCTCGGCGGGGAAGGCCTGATCGAGGATCCAGTTCTCGGCCTGCTCGTGCCCCTGGCGGGCGCGCAGGGCACGGTAGAGCAGGTCGGGACTGGTCACACAGACGACATCGGCGGGAACGCCCATCCGGTCCAGCCGGTCCGCCGCGGCCAGTGCCTCCGTGACGACCGCGCCCATCGCGGCGATGGTCACCTTCGGGCTCTCGGCATGCCGGAGCGGATACGCACCCGCCACCACCTGGCGCCTGCGTCGCTCGCGTGCGGCCGGGTCGGCCGGCACCGCCGCGAGCGTCTGGTCCACGGGCCGCGTCGACAGCCGCAGGTAGACGGAGGAGCCGTCGGGTCTGCCCAGCCGGGCGAGACCGGCCAGCAGCACCCATTCGGTGTCGATCGCGAACGCCGGTTCGTAGGCGACGCATCCGGGCTGCTCCATCCCGATGGACGGCGTGATGATCGACTGATGCGCCCCGCCCTCGGGGGCGAGGCTGACCCCGGAGGGCGTGCCGACGAGGATCGACTGGCCGCCCGCGTAGATGCCGTACGACCAGGGCTCCAGGGCTCGCCCCACGAACGGGTCGTAGACCACGCCGATCGGGAACAGCGGCTCTCCCCATCGGCTCCAGGTCGTGCCCAGCTCACCGATGAGGCCGACCAGGTTGGTCTCGGCGATGCCGAGTTCGATGTGCTGCCCGGCCGGGCTCTCCCGCCAGTGCAGGATGGTCTCCGCGTCGTCGGCGAACCAGTTGCGACGCTCGGTGACCGACCACACCCCGACCTTGTTCACCCAGCCGCCCAGGTTGGTCGACGAGCTGACGTCCGGGCTGACCGTCACCACCCGCTGGGCCGCCTCGGGCGCCGCGCGGGTCAGGTCCAGCAGCGCCCTTCCCAGCGCGGCCTGGGTGGTCGAGGTGCCGGACGGGGTGCGGCCAAAGTCGGTCGGTACGGCCGGAGGCCGCCGCGCCGACGTGGGCTGCCGGCGGAGCCGGTCGGCCACCGTCGCACACAGGATCGCCGCGTCGCCGCCGTCGGGGAACCGCCGCCACGGCTCGTCCGGATCGACGCCCAGTCGTTCGGCCAGTTCCCGCATCTGGTCGGTCGTCAACAGGGAGGAGTGATTCTGTGGATGCCCCTCGGTCGCCAGGCCGTACCCCTTGATGGTGTAGGCGAAGATCACCGTGGGCCTGGTGTCGTCGATGGCGGCGAAGGCGCGGTCGAGTGTGCCGAGGTCGTGACCGCCGAGGTTTCTGATCGCGGCGAGCAGGGCGGAGTCGTCGAGCCGGGTGATCAGTTCCGCGATCGCGCCCGCATCGGCGCCGTCACCGGGAAGCCGCTCGCGCAACTGTGCCGCGTCGCAGCGCAACATGCGCTGATATTCCGGATTGGGCATCGCGTCGATCCTGGCGCGCAGGGCACCGCCACCCGGCTGGGAGAACAGCTCCTCGAGCAGTCCGCCGTACTTCAGCGTCAGCACCTGCCATCCGGCGGAGGCGAACATCCCGCGCAGGCGGTCGGCGGCGAGGTGCGGCACGACGCGATCCAGCGACTGGCGGTTGAGGTCGACCACCCAGACGACCTCTCCCAGCTCCGACACGCTGGGATCGAGGATCGCCTCCCAGACCGCTCCCTCGTCGAGCTCGGCGTCGCCCACCAGCGAGTACTGCCGCCCCCCGTGCGAGCCGCCGAATGTGCTGTCCACGTAGCGGCGGGCGATAGCCCCCCAGATCGGGGCGGTGGCGCCGATGCCGACCGATCCGGTCGAGTAGTCCACCGGATCCGGGTCCTTGATCCTGCTCGGATAGCTCTCCAGGCCGCCGAACTCCCGCAACCGGGTCAGATAGGACGCGTCCAGTTCCCCGAGCAGGTAGTTGATCGCGTGCAGCACCGGAGACGCGTGCGGCTTCACCGACACCCTGTCCTGGGGGCGCAGGTGCCTGAACCACAGCGTGCTCATGATCGACACCAGCGACGCCGACGAGGCCTGATGCCCGCCGACCTTCAGCCCGGACGGGTTGGGCCGCACCCGGTTCGCATGGTGGACCATCGCCGTCGACAGCCACAGCACCCGGTCCTCGATCCGCCGGAGCACGTCGTACTCCACGTTCGGAGGCCGAGTGGTCAGCGTTGACGTGCGCATAAGGACTGTCCTCCAGGTACGCCGGCGCATGCCCGGCGACAAGAAGCCGATTGACCAGGAGTGAAGCAAGGAGGCGACCTGATAGACAATACGCGTTCGAAAAATTGAGCGTTCTGCCCATAATGATCACTTGTCGGCCCGGAGAGCATGAGCATGGTGCCCAGTAACAAGCCGATCGACTCCATCGACGCGCGCCTCCTGCTGGAGCTCGCCGAACACCCGCGCGCCACCACCGTCGCGCTGGCGGAGCAGGTCGGTATTTCCCGAAACACCGCACAGGCGCGGCTGGCCAGGCTGGAGCAGGACGGGGCGCTCGACTCCTTCGAGCGTCGCATCAGCCCCAGGGCGCTCGGTTACCCGCTCACCGCGTTCATCACGGTCCAGGTCGTCCAGCGCCGGCTGGCGGAGACCGCCGACGCGCTCGCCGCCATCCCGGAGGTCCTCCAGGTGCACGGCATCTCCGGCCAGCTCGACCTTCTCGTGCACGTGGTCGCCGCCAACGCCGAGGACCTGTACCGCATCGCCGGTCAGATCCTGGCCATTCCCAGTGTCGAACGCTCCACAACCGCGCTCGTCATGCGGGAGTTGGTCGACTACCGGATCACCCCGCTCCTGCGCCGGCACGCCGGCCGCTCCTGAGCGGTCGTACGGTCAGTCACCGCAGGCGCTCAGCGCCTTCATGGCATCCGTCTCCACCCGCGAGAGGTCATGGAGGATGGTCCCCGCCTGTCCGAGATACGTCGCGTCGGCGGTCTCCCCGGCCTTCGCGATCAGCGTGGCCACCTCCGTCCACAGGGACGCGGCCTCGGCGTACAGCGCCTGACCGGTGCGCAGGCCGCCGTCGTCGATCGACTGGGCGCACTCGCCGAGGAAATCGCGGTAGAGGTTGCGGAACAGGGCGCCGCCCGTGCCGGCCTTCTCCATGAGCATCGCGGCCTGCGACAGGTCCCGGTGCGGGTCGGCGGCGCGGAGCAGCCACCTGGGCACCTGACCGGCGGCCTTCGCGATGCCGCGATGGCCCAGGTTCGCGATGGGCGGGGCGAGGAACGCCTCGGCGCAGGATTTGATCGCGCCGATCATCTGGTCACGAGACACGGCCACGGCGCCGGACGCCGTGATGGTGAAGGACCGGTTCCTGGCCGTCATCGGACCGCGTTCGGCCCTGGCCGCGGCGAGGCTGGTCAGGCTGGTGGTCACCGCTCCTCCCTGTTGGCCGGTGTCCACCAGGTGGGCGTGCTGCTCGTCGTAGCCGTACATGGCGACGACATGGCCGCCGAAGTGCACTTTCGAGGTGAAGTAGTCCAGGTGGTAGGAGTCGAGCTGCAGCCCGACCGGTCGTCCCGCGTCGATGTGGGTCACCACGTTCTGCCACGCCTTGCGCGGAGAGGTGGTCTCCTGGACACACAACGTCAGCCCGAGTCTGGCGGCCAGGTTCTTGGTGAGCTCGAAAGGCTTGACCCGGCCGCCGAGGAATGGGAAGTCCATGTTCTTGCCGTCCCAGTAGAGGAACGACAGACCGGAGCCCAGCCCGAACAGCATCGGCTCGGACAGATCGAGCCCCTCGTGGCGCAGCAGCACCCCCAGCGCCGTCGTCTCGCAGTGCTCCCATTTCGATGGCGGTGATATCGCACCCTGGTCGATCATGTCTCCACTCTGTTCGATCTCATGTTCGGGGGCGAACGCGGCCAAGGCGTGGTCAGCCCGGTTCGATCCGGAGGATGTGCACGAGGCGATGCTCGTCGAGGATGAGGCACACGGCCGACCCGAGACCGCCGGACGGCATGCGCCCACTGCTCGGTGACTCGTGAGGTCGTGCCGTCATGCTCTCCTCCTCCTTCGTCTGTCGCTG
The DNA here is from genome assembly GCF_001417795.1 of Sphaerimonospora mesophila. Taxonomy (NCBI): domain Bacteria; kingdom Bacillati; phylum Actinomycetota; class Actinomycetes; order Streptosporangiales; family Streptosporangiaceae; genus Sphaerimonospora; species Sphaerimonospora mesophila. Next base: position 152,722 of record NZ_BCBX01000033.1, read on the forward strand.
AGCCTACGGAGGGCGGCTGACATTCCGAGGTAGGAGCCGTACCGGGGCCCGTGCACGAGCAGCGCGGGGACGCCGCGGCGATCAGCGTGGCACCGGAGTGATCAGACCGTCGGAACGCGGGCGAACCGGGTGGCGATGTGGAGGTCGTGCTCGATGCGGGCGGCGGCCTCGCGCAGCGCGGGCAGCACGGCTTCGCGAGTCTGGTCGGCGGCCTGCCGATGGGCGTGCGTCGAGACGTTGACGGCCGCGACGACCTCGCCGGCGCGGTCGCGCACCGGCACGGCCACGGACCGCAGTCCCTCCTCCAACTCCTGGTCGACCAGGGCGTACCCGTCCCGCGCCGCCTGGTCGAGCAGCGTGCCGAGCCGTACCGGCGAGGTCACCGTGTGGCGGGTCAGCGGGCGCAGGTCGGCGCGGGCCAGGTAGGCGGAGCGGCCGGCATCGCACAGGCCGGCGAGCAGGACCCGGCCCATGGACGTCGCGTACGCGGGGAAGCGGGTGCCCACCGTGATGTCCACACTCATGATCCGTTCGGTGGGCACCCGTGCGACGTACCGGATGTCGTCCTCGGCCAGGATGGCCATCGACGCCGAGTCGTGCACCTCGCCGGCCAGCCTGGCCAGGTGCGGTTCCGCGATCCGGGGGAGGGTCAGCCGGGCAAGACAGGCGTACCCGAGGTCGAGCACCCGCGGCGTCGGCCGGAACAGCCGCCCCTCGGCCGCCACGTAGCCCAGGTGCGTCAGCGTGATGAGCGCCCGCCGTACGGTTGCCCTGGGCAGTCCTGCGGCCTCGGCCAGAGCGGAGAGCGACATCCCGGCCGTCGTGAAGGCGGTGAGCACGGCCAGGCCCCGGGCGAGGGACTCGACGAACTCCGGGCCGGAGCCGGTCACCGGTGCCCGTGGCGTACCCACCGGCTCGGCGGCCGGGGGAGCGGCGAACGCGCGCTCCATCGCCGCGACCGTCTCACGCAGCCTCGGCAGCATCGCGTCACGCAGGGACGCGGCATCGTGCCTGCTGGTGTGGCTGACCACGCTCACCGCGCAGAGCACGGCCCCGGTGTCGTCGCGCACCGGTACGGCCACCGCGATCAGCCCCGGCTCGATCAGCTGGTCGTCGATCGACCAACCCTCCCGCCGGGCCAGGGCGGCCCGGGTCTCGAACGAGTCCACGCCGTGAGCGCCGTCCCGATCGGGAGGCAGCACCGGGAAACCGGTGTAACCGGGATCGGCGGCCACCCGGGCGTGCCAGCTCTCCCATTCGCCGGGGGACCACCCGGCGGCGAACAGGGCCCCCGGCGCGGCCGACTCGGCGGGGAGCAGGTCGCCGACGCGGAACGTGGCCGTCATCCTGCGGCGGCGCGGCGCCTGGTGTACGAATCGGACCCCGTCGGCGTCCGGCACGGCGAGCGACACCGACTCGTCGAGCTCGTCGGCGAGCCTGTCGGCGTACGGCCCGAGCAGCCCGGGCAGCCGTGATGCGGCCAGGTAGGCGTTGCCCAGCTCCATCAGCGCCGGGGCGAGCGCCGCGTCGCGGCCGACCAGCCGCACGTAGCCGAGCCGGGTGAGCGTGGCGAGCACCCGATCGACGGTCGATCGGGCGAGGCCCGTGTCCCGGGTCAGATCGCTCACCGTGCGACGTCCCCCGGCGAGGGAGAGCCGCCGGATCACGGTCAGGCCGCGGATCAGCGGGCCGACCGCCTCCCTCGGCAGATCGCCCGCCTCCTTGGGTAGATCGTCCGCCTCTTTGGGCGGGTCGCCTGTCTCCTTCGGCGGGTCGCCTGCCTCTTTCGGCTGATCGCCTGCCTCCTTCGGCGGGTCGTCCGTCGGCAACCGCTCGCCGGTCGTCGCCTCTGACATCGTGCTCTCCCCCTACGGCCTCGCGCCGTACACACTCCCACCGAAGCGCGGCCGTTGACACCTGCGCAGCCGTGGACGAAACTTACCTCGACAATAATGAACTAGAGTTCGCTATGCGAACAATTGTGAAGGAAGATCCGGCCTCCGCCGGGTCGCGATCCACGTGAGGATGAGAGACGACGACGGAATGGCCGATATCCGCACCCTGTCCGAGGCGGTGGCGGAGCTGATCCATGACGGCGACTGCGTCGCCATGGAGGGCTTCACCCACCTCATCCCGTTCGCCGCGGCCCACGAGGTCATCCGCCAGGGCATCACCGATCTCACGTTGGTACGGATGACCCCCGATGTGATCTACGACCAGCTCATCGGCGCGGGCCTGGTGAAGAAGCTGATCTTCTCCTGGGGCGGCAACCCCGGTGTCGGCTCGCTGCACCGCTTCCGCGACGCCGTCGAGAACGGCTGGCCGCGACCGCTGGAGCTGGACGAACACAGCCACGCGGGGATGGCCAACCGCTATGTGGCGGGCGCCTCCGGCCTGCCGTTCGCGGTGCTGCGCGGTTATCGCGGCACCGATCTGGCGGGCCGTACCGACACCGTGGCCACGGTGAGGTGCCCCTTCACCGGCGAGGAACTGGCGGCCGTCAAAGCGATCAATCCCGACGTGACCGTCATCCACGCCCAGCAGGCCGACCGTGAGGGCAACGTGCAGCTGTGGGGACTGACCGGGGTGCAGAAGGAGGCCGCGCTGGCGGCCCGGCGGGTGCTCGTCACGGTCGAGGAGACCGTCGAGGAGCTGACGCCGCATCCCGGCGGGGTCGTGCTGCCCGGCTGGGTGGTCACCGCGGTGGCGCGGGTGCCGGGCGGAGCCCATCCGTCCTACGCCGCGGGGTATTCGGTCCGCGACAACGACTTCTACCAGGCGTGGGACCCGATCGCGCGTGATCGCGACAGGTTCACCGCCTGGATCCGCGAGCACGTCCTGGACAGCGAGGGAGCGACGGCCCCATGAGTGACGGCACCATGAGCGGCGGCACCATGAGCGACTGGACCTCCGATGAGCTGATGACCGTCAACGCGGCACGGGCGCTGGCCGGCGCGCGGAGCTGCTTCGTCGGCATCGGCCTGCCCAGCGCGGCGGCCAACCTGGCCCGCCGTACGATCCGCCCGGACCTCGTCCTGATCTACGAGTCCGGGGCGGTGGGCGCGAAACCGGCCAGGCTGCCGCTGTCCATCGGGGACGGTGAGCTCGCCGACACCGCCGACGCGGTCGTCTCGGTGCCGGAGATGTTCAACTACTGGCTGCAGGCCGGGCGGATCGACGTCGGATTCCTCGGCGCGGCCCAGGTCGACCGCTTCGCCAACATCAACACCACGCTCGTCGATCGCGGCCAGGACCGGCCGCCCGGCCGGCTGCCCGGCGCAGGCGGAGCGCCGGAGATCGCGGCGAACTGCGGCGAGGTGCTCATCGTGCTGCGCCACTCCACCCGCAACTTCGTCGACCGGCTCGACTTCGTCACCTCGGTCGGTCACGGCACCGGACGCGGCGATCGTGAACGGCTCGGCCTGCGCGGTCGGGGCCCGGTCGCGGTCATCACCGACCTCGGCGTCATGCGTCCCGACCCGCAGACCGCCGAGCTGGTGCTGACCGACCTGCACCCCGGCGTCACGGTCGACCAGGCCCGCGCCGCGACCGGCTGGCCGTTGAAGACCGCCGACCACGTGGCGGTCACCGCGCCGCCGACCGATGCCGAGCTGGCCGCGCTCCGTACGTTGAAGGCGGCCTGATCCGGCGATGCACGACTTGAGGATGATGCAGCAGTGAACGACGTCTACATCGTCGATGCCGTACGCACCCCGTTCGGCCGGTACGGCGGGGCGCTGGCCGGGATCCGGCCCGACGACCTGGCCGCCCACGTCATCCGATCGCTGACCGGCCGGGCCCCCGGCCTCGACCCGGCCAGGATCGACGACGTCTTCTTCGGCAACGCCAACGGCGCGGGAGAGGAGAACCGCAACGTCGCCCGGATGGCCGCTCTGCTGGCCGGGCTGCCGGTCACCGTCCCCGGCACCACGGTCAACCGGCTGTGCGCCTCCGGGCTGGAGGCCGTGATCCAGGCATATCGCGCCATCGCGGTCGGCGACGCCTCGATCGTGATCGCGGGCGGCGTGGAGTCGATGTCCCGTGCGCCGTGGGTGCTGCCCAAGCCCGACCGCGCCTTCCCGGCCGGTGACCAGCGGCTGCTGTCGACCACGCTCGGCTGGCGCATGGTCAACCCGCGCATGCCGGCCGAGTGGACGGTCGCGCTCGGCGAGGGCGCCGAGCTGATCGCCGACCGGTACGGCATCGACCGCGTGAGCCAGGACGCGTTCGCGCTGGCCAGCCACGAGAAGGCGGCCCGCGCCTGGCGGGACGGCGCGTTCGACGCCGAGATCGTCCCACTCGACGGAGTCGACCTGCCGCGCGACGAGACGATCCGCGACGACACGTCCATGACGGCGCTCGCCAAGCTCAAACCGGCCTTCCGTAAAGGCACCCCGGCCGGCACGGTCACGGCGGGATCGGTCACAGGCGGCACTGTCACAGCAGGGTCGGTCACGGGGGGATCGGTCACAGGCGGCACTGTCACAGCGGGGTCGGTCACGGCGGGCAACTCCTCGCCGCTCAACGACGGCGCGGCGGCCCTGCTGCTGTGCGACGAGGAGGGGCTGCGCGTGGTCGGCCGCGAGCCGCTGGCCCGCGTCAGGTCCTCGGCGGTGACCGGTGTGGAACCCCAGCTCTACGGACTCGGCCCGGTCGAGGCGGCCCGGCGGGCGCTGGCGCGGGCGGGAAAGGACTGGGGCGATCTCGCGGTCGTCGAGCTCAACGAGGCGTTCGCCGCCCAGGCGCTCGGCTGCCTGCGCGAGTGGCCCGAGCTCGACCCGTCGATCGTGAACCCGCGTGGCGGCGCCATCGCCATCGGCCACCCGCTCGGCGCGTCGGGGGCGCGGCTGGCCGGGGCGGTCGCCCACCAGCTCGCCGCGGCCGGTTCCGGCACCGGCCTGGCGACCCTCTGCATCGGCGTCGGACAGGGCCTCGCCCTCGTGCTTGAGCGGTAACACGTTCAGAAAAAGGAGCCGACCATGACGAACCCGCCCGGAACACCACCACAACCACCCGGGGTCGAAACGCAGGAGACCATCAGCGCGGAGATCGCCGAGATCCGCGGCGCGTACGGCAAGGCCGTGGCGGACGGCGCGCCGCGGCGTGCTCACCCCGACCGCGACTATCCGCCCTACCGCAGCAGCCTGCTGCGCCATCCCAAGCACGCCCTCGTCGTGCCGCGCGATCCGGAGGCGGCCGAGCTGACCGGCCCGGTCTTCGGCGTCACCGACGTCACCGCGATCGACCACGACCTCACCCGCCAGCACATCGGGGAGCCGCTGGGTGAGCGGATCCTCGTCACCGGACGCGTGCTCGACCGGGCCGGCCGCCCGGTCCGCGACCAGCTCGTCGAGATCTGGCAGGCCAACGCCTCCGGGCGGTACGCCCACCAGCGCGACCAGCATCCCGCTCCGCTCGATCCGAACTTCACCGGAGTCGGCCGCTGCCTCACCGACGACGACGGCCGGTACTCCTTCGTCACGATCAAGCCCGGCCCCTACCCGTGGCGCAACCACGACAACGCCTGGCGGCCGGCGCACATCCACTTCTCGCTGTTCGGCACGGCGTTCGCCCAGCGGCTGGTCACCCAGATGTACTTCCCGGGCGACCCGCTGTTCGACCTCGATCCCATCATGCAGGCGGTGACCGACGATTCGGCGCGCCGCCGCCTGGTCGCCGACTACGATCACGACCTGTCGACGCCGGAGTGGTCGCTCGGCTACCGCTGGGACATCGTGCTGGACGGCCCGGCCGCGACCTGGATGGAGGAGGGCCGATGAGCACGACCCCGTCATCTGCGAAGGCGCCGGTGAGCCTGCCGCCCACGGCGTCCCAGACCGTCGGCCCGTTCTTCGGGTACGCCCTGCCGTTCACGGGCGGCGGCGACGTCGCCCCCGCCGGGCATCCGGACACGATCACCCTGCACGGCACGGTTTACGACGGCGCCGGCGTCCCCATCCCGGACGCGCTGCTGGAGTTCTGGCAGCCCGCTCCCGACGGGTCGCGGGCGGGCGCGCCGGGCTCGCTGCGCCGCGATCCGGTCACCGGCGCGGTGGTCGGCCGCGACGGCCTCGCCTTCACCGGGTTCGGCCGCGTCGCGGTCGACGCCGACGGCCACTACCTGCTGCGTACGCTCCCGCCCGGCGGCGTGCCGTACATCTCGGTGTGCGTCTTCGCCCGCGGTCTGCTGCACCACCTGTTCACCCGGGCCTATCTGCCCGGCCTGGCCGACGCGCCCGATCAGGCCGGCCTGGAGGCCGAGCCGCTGCTGGCCGCGCTGCCGCCGCACCGCAGGGCCACCCTGCTCGCCGTGCCGGAGCGCGAGCGCGTCTACCGCTTCGACGTACGGCTCCAGGCCGACGGGGTCCACGAGGAGACGGTCTTCCTTGCCTTCGAGTGACCGCGAGCCTTCTCGCGACCGCACCCGCGACCGCGAGCCTTCTCACGACCGCACTCGCGACGGCGAGCCTTCGAGCGACCTCGATCCGGCGGATGTCGGGCTGCTCGCCCCGGTCGCGGTCGGCTCGCGGGTCGAGGCGCTCACCGGTGACGCGGCGTTCGTCCGGGGCATGCTCGACGCCGAGGCGGCGCTGACCCGGGCACAGGCCGCGCTGGGGCTCGCCCCGCCCGCCGCCGCGGCGGCCGTCACCGCCGTGGCCGGGCGGACCTCCCGGTTCGACGTCCGCGATCTGGCGCTGCGGGCCCGCTCCGGGGGCAACCCGGTGATCCCGCTGGTGACGGACCTGACCGCCGCCGTCGCCGAGCACGACCCCGAGGCCGCGCCGTACGTCCATCGGGGAGCCACCAGCCAGGACATCTGGGACACCGCCGCGATGCTCGTCACCGTGCGGGCGCTCGAGCCGGTCCTGGCCGACCTGGATCGTACGGCCGCCGCCCTCGCCCGCCTGGCCGCCGCGCATCGCGACACCCCGATGCCGGGCCGGACCCTCACCCAGCACGCGGTGCCGACGACGTTCGGCCTGAAGGCGGCCGGCTGGCGTAGCCTCGTGGCGGCCGCCCGCGACCGTCTGGCGGCCGTCCGGGCCGCGCTGCCCGTCCAGCTCGGCGGGGCCGCCGGCACGCTGGCCGCCTTCCGCGAATACTCCCCCCGGGAGGGGGACGCGGAGGACGTGCTGCGGCTGCCCGCGGCGTACGCGGCGGAAACCGGCCTGGCCGAGCCCGTGCTGCCGTGGCACACCCTGCGCACGCCCGTCGCCGACCTCGCCGGCGCGCTGGCCTTCACCGCCGGCGCGCTGGGCAAGTTCGCCGCCGACGTGCTGGTGCTGTCGCGCACCGAGATCGGCGAGATCTCAGTGGACACCGGTGGCGGCACCGGCGGCGGATCCTCGGCCATGCCGCAGAAGGCCAACCCGGTCGGGGCCGTCCTGATCGCCGCGGTCGCCCGGCAGGTCCCGGCCCTGGCCGCCGTGCTGTACGGATCACTCGCGGCCGAGGACGAACGCCCGCCCGGAGCCTGGCACGCCGAGTGGCAGCCGATGCGGGAGGCGCTGCGCCTCGTCGGCGGCGCCGCCGCGGTCGCGGCCGAGCTCGGGCTGCGGGCGCATCCGCGGCGGATGCGCGACAACCTCGATCTCACCGGGGGGCTGATCGTTTCTGAGCGGCTCAGCGCCGCGCTCGCCGCCGAGATCGGCCGCGGCCGTGCCGCCCGGGTCGTCAAGGCGGCCGCCCATGTTGTACGGGACGGCGGAGCCGACCTGGTGGCTGCGCTCCTGGCCGATCCGGCCGTCGCGGAGGCCTTCTCCGAGGAGAGCCTGCGCGAGCTGACCGATCCGGCGCGGTACACGGGCCTGGCGGGCCACCTCGTGGACCGCGCACTGGGCCTCTCACCGGGCCTCTCACCGGGCCTCTCACCAGGCCCTTCACCGGGCTCCGAACCGGGCTCCGAACCGGGCGTCGAGGAGGGACGATGACAGAAATGGTGCACCACCGGATCGACGGCCCCCCGCCGGAGGGCCGCGACCTGGGCCTGCCGCTGCTGCTGGGACCCTCGATGGGGACGTCCCTGGCCGTGTGGGACCCCCAGGTGCCCGCGCTCGCCAGGGACCGCCGGGTCATCCGCTGGGACCTGCCGGGCCACGGCGGATCTCCCGCCGACGTTGTGGACACCACACCGGGCGCGACCACGATCGCCGACCTGGGACGGCTCGTGCTCGCGCTGGCCGACTCCCTCGGCGTCGACCGCTTCGACTACGCGGGGATCTCGATCGGCGGCGCGGTCGGCGCCTGGCTCGCCGTGCATCACCCCGAGCGCGTCGCCTCGCTCGCCATGGTCTGCTCGTCGGCCCGCTTCGGCGAACCCGCGGCCTGGCACGAGCGGGCGGCCCTGGTCAGGGCCGAGGGCACCGCCCCGCTCGTGGAGATGAGCGCCACCCGGTGGTTCACCCCGAGCTTTCTGGAGTCCCGGGGCTTTCCGGAGTCCGGGGGCTTTCCGGAGTCGCGGGCCGAGGCGCTGATAAACGACCTGCGCGCCGCCGACCCCGCCGGTTACGCCGCAGGCTGCGACGCGCTCGCCTCCTATGACCTGCGCGGCGACCTGGCGCGCATCGCCGTACCCACCCTTGTGATCGCGGGGCGGGACGACTCCGCGACCCCGCCGACGCACGGTCGTGAGCTGGCCGACGGCATCCCCGGCGCCTCGCTCGTCGAGGTCGCGCGCGCGGCGCACCTCGCCAACGTCGAGCGCCCGAAGGCGGTGCTCGCCGCCCTGCTCGGGCATCTCGCGGACACCGCCGCTGAAGCGGCTCCCCGCGACGACGCCTCCCGCCACGCGGCGGGCATGGCCGTACGGCGGGCCGTACTGGGCAACGAGCACGTGGACCGGGCGATCGCGCGCACCACCGACTTCACCGCGCCCTTCCAGGACTTCATCACCCGCTATGCCTGGGGAGAGATCTGGACCCGGCCCGGGCTGAGCCGCCGGACCCGCAGCTGCATCACGCTCACGGCACTGGTGGCGCACGGCCACCACGACGAGCTCGGCATGCACGTCCGCGCGGCGCTGCGCAACGGTCTCACGCCGGCGGAGATCAGAGAGGTCCTGCTGCAGACGGCCGTCTACTGCGGGGTGCCCGCGGCCAACTCGGCGTTCGCGGTCGCCGACCGGATCCTGAGAGAAGAGAGGGAAGGCTGATGCACACCACTGTCGGCATCATCGGCGGCGGCCCGTCCGGGCTGCTCCTCGCCCGGCTGCTGCACCTCGCCGGCATCGACAGCGTCGTACTGGAAAGCCGCGACCGGGCTTACGTCGAGCAGCGTCAGCGCGCCGGCATCCTGGAACAGGGCGCGGTCGACGTGCTGCGCGAGTGCGGCGCGGGGGAGCGGATGGACCGGGAGGGTCTCGTCCACGACGGCATCGAGCTGCGCTTCGACCGGCGCTCGCACCGGATCGACTTCCCCTCGCTCACGGGCGGCCCCCTCGGTGGTGGGCGCCGCGTCATGGTCTACGCCCAGACCGAGGTCGTCAAGGACCTGATCTCGCTGCAACTGCGACAGGGCGGCGGGCCGCTGCTGTTCGAGGCGCATGTCCGGGCGGTGACCGGCATCGACACCGACCGGCCGGCCGTCCACTTCACCCACGAGGGCCGCGAGCAGACGCTCACCTGCGACTACGTGGTCGGCTGCGACGGCTTCCACGGGGTGGCCCGGGCCGCCATTCCGGATCTCACCACCTACGAACGGACTTATCCGTACTCATGGCTCGGCATCATGGCCGACGTGCCGCCGTCGTGCGACGAGCTGATCTACGCGCACTCCGAGCGGGGGTTCGCGCTGCACAGCATGCGCTCCACCACGGTGAGCCGCATCTACCTCCAGGTGCCGAACGGTACGGACCCGGCGGACTGGCCCGACGAGCGGATCTGGGACGAACTCGACGCCAGGTTCGCGGTCGAGGGCGACTGGAAGCTGGAACGCGGCCCCATCACCGCGAAGTCGGTGCTGCCGATGCGCAGCTTCGTCGCCGAGCCGATGCGGCACGGCCGGATCTTCCTGGCCGGCGACGCCGCGCACATCGTGCCGCCGACCGGGGCCAAGGGCCTGAACCTCGCGTTCAGCGACGTCGTCGTCCTCGCCAGGGCCTTCGCACACCTGAACGCGACCGGTTCGGCCGAGCTGCTCGACGCCTATTCGGCCACCTGCCTGCGGCGCGTCTGGCGGGCCGAGCACTTCTCCTACTTCATGACGACGACGCTGCATCTCGATCCGGCCCAGTCGCCGTTCGACACCCGGCTGCAGCTCTCCCAGCTCGACCGCATCGCCACCGGCACGGCCGCGGCCACCGAACTCGCGGAGAACTACACCGGTCTCCCCATCGGCTGACCCGGGAAACGGAACAGCGTGCCGTACGGCTGTGAGCCGTACGGCACGCCCCTCTGATCTGAATTTGGAGCGCCCTGCCGCAATCATTCAAGTCGAGAGAGAATCATGCTCCACGAGCGTGAAGTTGATTACCAATATATCCTGGATCGGCACGAAGCGGACCTTGTTCAAACATGTCTGACGTGGGGTCAGGCGGACGGCGTCAGCGAACTCGCTGGTCTTCTCGGTGGAGACCTCCTGAGTGCCGAGGCTCGCACCCTCTGAAGCCGATGAAGAGTCCTATTCATATATTATGGAGAACTAGCGGTCAGACGCTCTGCTGTCTCCGCTGGCTGGAAGACCTGTCGGCGACATCGGCGCCCTTGAGCGTCATCTCACGGATCTGTCTCAGTTGCGAGACGCGTCGTCGAGTGAGTGGAAGGTGCATGCGCTCATCCTGGCTGAGCGGATCACGGGCGTACGGCTGACGACGGAATGGCTGAGGCGCCGGCACACGCGTTATTTCTACGACCATATCTAATCTTGGATCTCGCATCGTCCGGATCGGCGCGGACGGCATATACGTTTCGTGTGCCGTTCAAATGTAAATATTCCCTCCAAGTGCATTCCGGTGTCGACTGATCACCGTGTGTGGGTGTCCCCGATCAGTGCGCTCGCTGCGGAACGTTCCGACTTGTGTGTTTTGTCAGAGGTGTTGCGCCCTCGGGTGTGCGGCTTCTTCATCGATCATGACGTTGTTGCTGGAAAAACGCGGGTTTCGTAGCAACAACGTCATGATCGATTGATTGTCAACCCAAAGAGGATTGAACGGTTGTGGCGAATCTACTCACCGGCATGGTGGACAAGATCAAAGTCGACGTGTGGGGTGACATGTTCGTTATCGCCGAGATAACGGACGGCCAGATCACCGGCAATCCCGGCCCGGGCGACCCCGCCCCCGTAGCTGGTCCGGATATACAGGCGGGCCCGAGCGGCCTCATCCTGACCAGCCGGATCGGGAGTGGTTTCGAGCACTTCGTTCGTTATGAACTGTGGGACGCCCGCCCCGACCGCTTTAAATCTGGGACGAACTCTGGATCGGAGAGTTGCAAATCGAATCCGGGGCGATCGTTATCTCAGAGGTGGATTCCTGACGGATTTCCAGAGGATTTTCTGGAGAAAAAGGGTTGTCCTGGCCTGTGCGGGTGCTAACCAGAGTCATGAGCAACACCGAGGAGCCGGACTTCCCCGACGACATCTACAAGATCCAGCTCTACCGCCTTCAGCTGTGGCGTAAGTCGTAGCGTCGACCTTTCGCGATTGGCTGACCCGGAAGCCGGAAAACGGAAGGGCGTGCCGTACGGCTGTGAGCCGTACGACACGCCCTGGATCCTCGGCGTTCCGATCAGGAGATGATCAGGAGGCCGTGCAGGTGACGGAGGAAGGGGTGCCGTTGCCGCCGGACCAGTTGCCGAGGAAGCCGAACGTGGTGGACGCGCCGGCGCCGAGGTTGCCGTTCCAGTCCAGGCTGGTGACGGTGACGTTGGAGCCGCTGGAGCTGACGGTGCCGTTCCACAGCTGGCTGATGGACTGCCCGTTCGGGAACGACCACTTGACCGTCCAGCCCCTGATCGCGCTGCCGCCGGCCTTGACCGCGACCTCACCCTGGAAGCCGCCCTGCCACTGGTTGACCACCGTGTAAGTGGCGGTGCAGCCGTTGCCGCCCGGTGTCGGAGTCGGCGTGGGAGTAGGCGTCGGTGTGGGTGTCGGGGTCGGCGTGGGAGTCGGGGTGGGAGTAGGCGTCGGGGTGGGAGTAGGTGTCGGAGTGGGAGTGGGGGTCGGCGTGGGGGTGTACGGGGCGGCCATGGCCAGGTCGTAGGCCCGCTGCGGCACGAACTGGCCGGCGCCCGCGATGCAGCCGTCCGCCTCACCCGGCGGCTTGACCCACAGGAAGGCGTCGATCATCGAGTCGCCGGTGTTCGTCGTGCTCCAGGCGCCGGTGGCCCGGCCGGCCGGGTCACACCACTCGCTGCCGGCGGGGCCGTTGCCGTTGCGGCTGGTGTCGATGACCGCGCGCAGGTTCGACAGGCCGGTGGCCGAGATGACGCTCTTGGCGTACGACACCAGGCCGGTGGTGAAGCGGTAGTTGGAGGTGTTGAGCGCGATGCCGTCCGCGCTGTTGCCGATGTCGGCGCCCCTCAACCGGTTCGCCATGTCCGAGGCGCTGACCCAGGCGTCGTGGCCAGCGTCGAAGTACACCTTCACCTGCGGCGAGGTGGCCTTGAACTTCTTTCCGGCGTACGCCATGGAGGCCTGGACCTGGGCCTGCTCGGAGGCGTTCATGCAGTTGGGCATGATCGAGAGGGCGTCGGGCTCCAGGATGATGGTCGCCGGGCGTCCGCCGAGGCCGGCGGCGACCTGGTCGATCCAGGCGCGGTACGCGGTGTGGTCCGGGGCGCCGCCGGCGCTCGCACCACCGCAGTCGCGGTTCGGCATCTCGTAGACGACCATGATCGGAATCTTGCCCGCCGCCGCCGCGGCGCCGACGTAGGCGTCGACCTGGCTCCGCACCGTCGTGGGGTTGTAGCTGGCGAACCACCTGCCCTGCGGGACGGCGGCGATCCGGTCCCTGATCACGGGGGTGCGGCTGTCGCCCGGGTTGGCGGCCACCCACTTGGCCGCGTTGGTCGTCGGATCCACGTAGAAAGCGGAGTCCGCGGCGTATGCCGCCGGCGAGGTGAAGACGGCCGCCCCCACCCCGGCCGTGGCGGCCGCGGTGAGGACCGCCGAGATCAAGGGCCTTCTGCGAGACATGAAGTACTCCGTCCGAGTAGTGTGGGAGCGCTCCCACTAGACTTCTCGGATGGTAGGTACCAAGGATGCGTCGAACGAAGGGCCCTCGCCGATAAGGCCAGGGATCCAACATAATAACCGCAGATGAACGGGCCTGGCGGCTCCTCTCGGACCTGAAAGTTTCACCGTGGTTGACGAGTCGAAGCGCCTATGGCGGCACATCAGGCGAAATCTCCGGTAACGGACGGTACGCAACCGGTTTCGCGAAGTGGCCCGGAGGTCGTACCCTCCCATAGTGACCTCTTGGGGGGTTTCTTACTCATGACACATTCTCGTGGTCTCCTGCCACTTGCCGCTTTCCCGCGTAATCTCCGGCCTGTGTCCGAGATCGCCGGGGTCACGAGCCCGAATCCGAGTCCGCTGGACACGCGGGACTCGGGTCCCCGCCCGGGTTCGCCCCTGTGGGCCTACCTGACCGCGGTCAGCGCGGCGGGCATCCTGGCGCTGGTGATCGCGCAGGTGAGGCCAGGCCTCGATGGGCTGGCCGAGGCCGCGAAAACGCCGCTGCTGTGGCTCGTCCTGGTGCTCGTCGTGCTGGGCGAACTGCGGCCGGTCATGGTCAACTCCTCCGCCTCCCTGGTCGGCGGCACTCCCACCTCGACGATGTTCGCCTTCGCCGCGCTCATGCACTACGGCCTGCCGACGGCCGCGCTGATGCAGGCCGTGGCGGTGATCGTCACCGGATTGGCGCACCACAGGGCCTGGCACCGGATCCTGTTCAACCTCGCCACGGTGATGCTCGCGTGCACGGCGGCCGCCGTGGTGCTGGCCGCGTTCGGCATCCGTCCGAGCCCCGGCTCCGCATGGGTTCCGGACGGCGCCGGCATCCCCGCGATCGTCCTGGCCGGTCTGGCGTACTTCGTGGTCCGCGGCTGGCTCGTCTGCGGCGCCGTGGCGCTGCACGAGCGCAGGCCGGTCGGCCGGGTGATCCGGGCCTCGATCGGCCCGCAGTCCCTCGGGTACGGCGCGCTGCTCGGCCTCGCGCCGCTCGTGGCCGTCGTGATGGCGCACTCGCCGGCCCTGATCCCCCTGTTCATCGCGCCGCTGATCGCCATTTACTTCACCGCCATGCTCTCGCTGCGCCGCGACCACCAGGCCACCCATGACGGCCTCACCGGCCTGCCCAACCGGAAGATGCTGATCCTGCGCACGGAGGAGGCGCTGACCGAAGCCAGGGGAAGTCTGACGAATGCTGTCCGTCGCGAGCGCGGATCCAGATGGATGCATCGCAAGGCCGAGGAGGAGCCCGTAGCAGAGCCTACGGGCGACGACGAGAACGCGGCGAGGCGCCATCTGGGCCGCGCGCAGCAGCGGGTCGGGCTGCTGCTGCTCGACCTGGACAGGTTCAAGGAGGTCAACGACACACTCGGTCATCCGGTGGGCGACCGCCTGCTGCAGATCGTGGCGCACCGGCTCACCCACAGTGTGCGGCCGGGCGACATGGTGGCCAGGCTCGGCGGTGACGAGTTCGCCGTGCTGCTGCCGTCGATCAGGGACGCCCACGCGGCCAGGGAGGTCGCCTCGCGGCTGCGGGTGGCGCTGACCGAGCCGGTGCGTCTGGAGGGGATGACCTTCGACATCGACGCCTCGATCGGCATCGCCCTCTACCCCGATCACGCGCCAGACTTCGAACTGCTGCTGCAACGTTCCGACGTGGCGATGTACCTGGCCAAGGAGGGCCGTACGGGCGTCGAGTTCTATGTGCCCGACAAGGACCGTAACTCGCCCGAGCGGCTGAGCCTGCTGGGCGACCTGCGGCGGGCGGTCGACAGCGGGGAACTGGGCCTGCACTACCAGCCCAAGGTGAGTCTCGACGACGGCCGGGTCGAGAGCGTGGAGGCGCTGCTGCGCTGGTGGCATCCGGCGCGCGGCTCGGTCGCCCCGGCCGACTTCATCCCGCTGGCCGAGCAGTCGTACCTCATGCGCGAGATCACCCGGAACGTCATCGAGCGGGCGCTGGAGCAGGCGGACCGGTGGTGGCGCGAGGGGATCGAGGTGCCGATCTCGGTCAACGTGTCGGCGCGCGACCTGCTCGACTCCAGCCTCCCCGAGCAGCTCGAGGCCGGACTCGGTGAGTACGGCCTGCCTGCGGCGGCGATCCAGCTCGAGGTGACCGAGCGCATCCTGATGACCGATCAGGCCTACACGGCGGACACCGTACGCACCCTGGCCGGTCTCGGCATCCAGCTGGCCCTGGACGACTTCGGCACCGGCTACTCCTCCCTGGTGCGCCTCCAGCGGCTGCCGGTCGCCGAGGTGAAGATCGACGCGTCGTTCATCCGGCGGGTCGAGGAGTCGGCCGACGACGAGCGCATCGTCCAGTCGATCATCGATCTGGTCCGTTCCCTGGGACTGCGCTCGGTCGCCGAGGGCGTCGAGTCGGCCGAGGTGGCCGCGCGGCTGCACAAGATGGGCTGCCATGCGGGACAGGGCTGGTGGCTGGCCAAGCCGCTGCCCCCGGAGGAGGCGACGGTCTGGCTGCGCAGCCGCCTGAGCGAGGCGTTCACCGAGCGTCCCAAGGACGCCGCCCGGCTCGCCCCGCGCCACTGACCGGTGGTACGCCGATGCGGACGCGTCGGCCCAGGCGAGCCCTAGGATGGGAAGGTCCAAGGTCCAATCTCCATCCACGAAACGGGTTCGACGACTCATGTCCGCCATAACCCGCGATGAGGTCGCTCACCTCGCCCGGCTGTCCCGGCTGGCGCTGGCCGACGACGAGCTCGACCACTTCGCAGCCCAGCTTGACCAGATCGTCGGCGCGGTCGCCCGCGTTTCCGAGGTGGCGGCCGAGGACATTCCGCCGTCCTCGCACGCGCTGCCGCTGACCAACGTGTTCCGTCCCGACGAGGTGCGGCCCGGCCTCTCGCCCGAGGGGGCGCTGGCCGGCGCGCCCGCCGTCGAGGAGGACCGGTTCCGCGTGCCGCGGATCCTGGGGGAGGAAGCATGAGCCTGATCCACAAGACCGCGGCCGAGCTCGGCAGGCTGGTCGCCGCCAGGGAGGCGTCCGCCGTCGAGGTCGCCCAGGCCCACCTCGACCGCATCGCCGAGGTCGACGGCGAGATCAACGCGTTCCTGCACGTCGAAGCGGAGTCGGTGCTCGCCCAGGCCCGTGCCGTCGACGAGCGGCTCGCCCGGGGCGAGCGGCCGGGTCCGCTGGCGGGCGTGCCGGTCGCGCACAAGGACGTCTTCGCCACCGCCGACATGCCGACCACGGCCGGGTCGAAGATCCTCGAAGGGTGGCGGCCGCCGTACGACGCGACCGTGACCCGCCGCCTGCGCGAGGCCGGGCTGGTCATCCTGGGCAAGACCAACCTGGACGAGTTCGCGATGGGCTCCTCCACGGAGAACTCCGCATACGGGGTGACCCACAACCCGTGGGACCGGTCCCGCATTCCTGGCGGCTCGTCGGGCGGTTCTTCTGCTGCCGTCTCGGCGTACGAGGCGCCGCTGTCGACCGGCACGGACACGGGCGGCTCGATCCGCCAGCCGGCCGCGGTGACGGGCATCGTCGGCATGAAGCCGACCTACGGCGGTTCTTCGCGGTACGGCCTGATCGCCTTCGCGTCGTCGCTGGACACGCCCGGCCCGTTCGCGCGCAACGTGCTCGACGCCGCGCTGCTGCAGGAGGCGTTCTCCGGTCACGACCCGCTCGACTCGACGTCGATCGACGCGCCGGTTCCGCCGGTCGCCGAGGCCGCCAGGCAGGCGGACGTGGCGGGCCTGCGGGTCGGCGTCGTCAAGGAGTTCGGCGGAGACGGCTACCAGCCCGGCGTCCTGGCCCGTTTCCACGAGGCCGTCGAGCTGCTGGAGTCCCTCGGCGCGAAGGTCGTCGAGGTCTCCTGCCCCTCGTTCACGTACGCGCTGCCGGCGTACTACCTGATCGCGCCGTCCGAGTGCTCGTCCAACCTGGCCCGTTTCGACGCCATGCGGTACGGCCTGCGCGTCGGCGACGACGGCACCCGCAGCGCCGAGGAGGTCATGGCGCTGACCCGGGCGGCCGGGTTCGGCCCCGAGGTCAAGCGGCGCATCATGCTCGGCACCTACGCGCTGTCGTCGGGCTACTACGACGCCTACTACGGCCAGGCCCAGAAGGTCCGCACGCTGATCATGCGGGACTTCGAGGCGGCCTTCCACCAGGTCGACGTGCTGGTGTCGCCGACGACGCCGACGACGGCGTTCCCGATCGGTGAGCGGGCCGACGACCCGATGGCGATGTACCTCGCCGACCTGTGCACGATCCCGAGCAACCTGGCCGGCAACGCGGCGATCTCCGTGCCGTGCGGCCTCGCCGACGAGGACGGCCTGCCGGTCGGGCTGCAGATCATGGCCCCGGTGCTGGGCGACGACCGCTGCTACCGTGTCGGCGCCGCCGTGGAGAAGGCGTACGAGAGCCGGTGGGGCGGCCCGCTGCTGGCCAAGGCCCCCGCGCTCTAGCGGTTTGCCGAGAGGAGGAACGGCGGCGTGATCACCCGCATCGAAATCGACGGCTTCAAGTCCTTCCTGGACTTCCAGCTCGACGTGCCGCCGTTCCTCGTCCTTATCGGCGCCAACGCCAGCGGCGAGTCCAACCTGCTCGACGCCCTGAACTTCGTGGCGACGGCGGCCATCCGCGGCCTGGACGATCCTGCCGATCCTGCTGCGCAGAGCGTTGGAGACCATGGCGATCGAGAACTTCCCGGCCTGCCGCGAAGTACAGGAGGTGCGCAGCCTGCCGAAGGCCGGCGACCAGCACCCCGACTCCGTGCTCGCCGCCCTGGAACGGGAGCGGGGAACCTTCGACGTGGTGCTTTATCACCACGACGGCGCCCCCGCGGCCAAGTCGGACCCTGTAATCGAGCGGATGCGGCAGACTTGGAAAGCGAGCGCGTTCGACGAACCTCTCGTGGCCGTCGTGCCGATGCGGGAGACGGAGGCGTGGTTGCTGGTCGACCACGAGTCCCTCGCCCGGGTGCTCAACGTGCGCAGGCTCGGTCGGGTGGCCGTCTCGGGACCGGAGGTGGAGGCCTGCCGCGACCCCAAGGCGGTGATCGAGACCCTGCTGAGAGACGAGGCCGGGATGAACTCGAAAAAGCACGGCGTGCTCAGGAACTTCTACGTGTCGGTGGCCGAGACCACTGACATAGAGGAACTGCGGAAGGTGCCCGCCTTCCGGCGATGGTGGAATGACATGATCGAAGCTTTGGAAGGACTGGGTTACCAGTATGGCTGATACCGCGACGCTCATGCCGTACGACGAGGCGCTGGAGCGCTTCGAGCCGGTGCTGGGGCTGGAGACGCACGTCGAACTGGGCACCGGGTCGAAGATGTTCTGCGGCTGCTCCACGACGTTCGGGGCGCCGCCGAACACGCAGGTCTGCCCGGTATGCCTCGCGCTGCCCGGGTCGCTGCCCGTGGCCAACGAGAAGGCGATCGAGTCGACGATCCGGATCGGCCTCGCGCTCAACTGCTCGATCGCGACCTGGTGCCGGTTCGCCCGGAAGAACTACTTCTATCCGGACATGCCGAAGAACTACCAGATCAGCCAGTACGACGAGCCGCTGTGCACCGACGGCTACCTGGACGTCGAGGTGGACGGCAAGATCGTCCGGGTGGAGATCGAGCGGGTCCATCTGGAGGAGGACACCGGCAAGTCGACGCACGTGGGCGGGGCCACCGGCCGGATCCACGGCGCGGACTACTCGATCGTCGACTACAACCGGGCCGGCATCCCGCTCGTGGAGATCGTCACCAAGCCGATCACGGGCACCGACCGGCTCGCCCCCGAGGTCGCCAGGGCGTACGTCACC
The DNA here is from genome assembly GCF_001417795.1 of Sphaerimonospora mesophila. Taxonomy (NCBI): domain Bacteria; kingdom Bacillati; phylum Actinomycetota; class Actinomycetes; order Streptosporangiales; family Streptosporangiaceae; genus Sphaerimonospora; species Sphaerimonospora mesophila. Next base: position 171,678 of record NZ_BCBX01000033.1, read on the forward strand.
GAGCTGCGCGAGGTCATGCGCTCGCTCGGCGTCTCCGACGTCCGGATGGAGCAGGGCTCGCTGCGCTGTGACGTGAACGTCTCGCTGATGCCGCGCGGTTCGACCGAGTGGGGCACCCGCACCGAGACCAAGAACGTCAACTCGCTGCGCAGCGTCGAGCGCGCGGTCCGGGGTGAGATCGAGCGCCAGGCCGCCATCCTCGCCGAGGGCGGCCGGATCGTCCAGGAGACCCGCCACTTCCACGAGGACACCGGCCAGACCACCTCGGGCCGCTCGAAGGAGGAGGCGCAGGACTACCGCTACTTCCCCGAGCCCGATCTGCTGCCGATCGCGCCCGACCCGGAGTGGGTCGCCTCGCTGAAGGCCGCGCTGCCCGAGCTGCCGTCGGTACGGCGTAAGCGCCTCCAGCAGGAGTGGGGCGTGTCCGACCTGGACATGGCCGCCATGCACAACGCCGACGCGATCGACCTGGTCGAGGCCACGGTCGCGGCCGGCGCTCCGGCCGGGGACGCCCGCAAGTGGTGGATGGGCGAGTTGGCCCGGCGGGCCAACGAGGCGGGTACGGCCCTGGCCGATCTGCCGATCACGCCCGGCGACGTCGCCAAGGTGACCGAACTGGTGGCCTCCGGGGCGCTGAACGACAAGCTGGCACGCCAGGTGCTGGAGGGTGTGCTGGCCGGAGAGGGCACCCCGGACGAGGTCGTCGAGAAGCGCGGCCTGCGCATCGTCAGCGATGAGGGCGAGCTGTCGGCGATCATCGACCAGGTGCTGGCGGACAACGCCGACGCCGCCGACAAGGTGCGCGGCGGGAAGATCGCCGCGGTGGGCGCACTGGTCGGCGGGGTGATGAAGGCGAGCCGGGGCAAGGCCGACGCCGGCCGGGCACGCGAGCTCATCCTGGAGAAGCTCGGCGTCCAGCCCTGACCCCTTCCCCGTGATCTTGCGAATTCTCGCAGGGACGCTCCTTGACCTGCCTCGATCGATGTCGTGATCTTGTAGATACTTGCAGGCGGATCGACTGACCTGCGGTTATGTATTCCGTGATCTTGCACTCACGAGTGAAAGGTCACGGACAGCGTTTTCGCTGCTCAGAGGGTATGCCTGCGAGAAACTGCAAGATCACGGACGGGAAGTGCCTGCTCCCGGCATCGAGTGCGAGTATCTGCAAGATCATGGCCGAGGGGGGCGGAGGGGGCTTCGCGGTATCCAGCGAAGGGGGCTTTACGGTTAACTGAAGGAAGTTACCCCTGAGCCGGAGGAGACCGAGGCGTGCGGAACGCCGGAGCGTCCATGGATCCGCCGTCGGATCCGTTCGCGGCGGTGCCGCCGTCGGCTGTCCCACCCCGGCCCGACTCCACTCCGCCCACGGCCGACCAGTCCACTCCGCCTGCTCCGCCCGCGCCGTCGGCGTCCCCAGAGAAGGGCACGGCCTCGTCGCCGTCCCCGGCCGGCAGGAAACATCCGGTACGCGCCGGGACGGCATCGCTGCCCCGCGGAGTGTCGGCCGACATCTTCGGCGAACGCACCCCGCATCCGGCCGCGCCGGTCCGGACCGACCGGCCGAGCAGCCTGCCCCCGCCCCCGCCGCCGGTCGTGGAACCGTGGCCCGTCGCCGACAGGACGGTTCGCGAGGAGCCTCCGCCGCCCGTGCTCGACCCCCTCCCGGAGCCGAAGAGCGCGCTTTTCCGCTACATCCTGATCGGCGTGCTCGGCATGCTCCTGCTGGCGTACCTGGTGCCTGCCTTCGTGATGTCCGGGCGGATCCTGCCGGGCACCACCGTGCTCGGCGTCGACATCGGCGGGCAGACCAGGGAGGAGGCGGCCGATGACCTGCGCGAGAGACTGTACGCCCAGACCAGGGCGCCGATCATCATCCGGCAGGGCACGCGGCGGCTGACCGTGAATCCGCAGGACGCGGGCCTGGGCCTCGACGTGGCCGCCACGCTGGCACGGGCGGAGACGGGCTTCCCCAGCCCGGCGGAGGTCTGGAGCGCGCTGACCAGCGGGCGGGAGATCCGTCCGGTGATCTCCGTCCACCGCGACACCCTGGCCGCCGCGGTCAGCAGGGAGATCGCCGCGGCCGTGGAGGTCAAGGGACGGGAGGGTGACGTCGTGTTCCGGGGAGTCACCCCGGTTCCGGTATATCCCAGAGTCGGCCACCGGATCGACCGGGAGACGGTCGCCCGGCAGATCGAGAAGGCCTATCTCACCCCGGAGGTCACGGTTCCCGTGGTCACCCAGGTGGACCGGCCGAAGATCACCAGGGCCGAGGTGAGACGCACGCTCGACTGGGCCAGGCAGGCCGTCGCCGCGCCGATCACGCTCACCGACGGGGTGACCTCGGTCGAGCTCCCGCCCGACGCGATCGCGGGCTACCTCACCTTCGCGCCCGAGGGCGACGACCTTCGCCCGAGGTTCGACGCGCGACGTGCGGTCGCCCGCCTGGAACGGCGGACCACAGGCCGATGGTTCGTCGATCGGCGGGAGGCGGCTCGGGACGCGACCTTCGCGATCGTCGGCGGCAGGCCACGGCTGGTCCACGCCCGGCCGGGCAAGCGTGTCGACACCGACCGACTGGCGGCCGACGTGATCGAGGCGCTCGGCGGCGGAAGCCGTACGATCCGGGTGGTCGTGACCAGCGGGCCGCCCCGGCTGTCGGACGAGGACGCGCTGAAGGCGGGGGTCGAGAAGGAGATCGCCAGGTTCACCATGGCCAACGCCTGCTGCTCGCCGAGTACGGACAACGTCGCCGCCGCGGCCCGGCTCGTGAACCACCACCTCGTCATGCCGGGGGAGACGTTCTCGCTGAACGAGGTCCTCGGCAGGCGGGACGCCGGGTCGGGGTTCGGCGGAGTGATCGGTACGACCGTGATCCGCGGGGAGACGGGCACGGACGTGCCCGGGACCTCCGTGTTCGCCACCGCCATGCTGAACGCCGTGGTGCGCGCCGGGCTGGAGATCGTCGATCACACGCCGCCCGATGTCCACGAGCCGGGGGCGCCGACCGGCCTGGAGGCCGCCGTCTCCTATCCGGTGCCCGACCTGAGATGGCGGAACGACTCACCCCACGCCGTGCTGGTCCAGGCCTACACCACCGAACGCGCGCTGCGGATCGCCCTCTGGAGCACCAAGCGGTACGAGGTGGAGATCCAGGGGCCGGTCACGGGTGCCATCACCCATCTCACCGCCGTGACCGGGACCGCCGGCGCCTGCGTCCCCAGCCCGGGGCGGGACGGGTTCACCGCCCAGGTGACGCGCGTCCTGCGGGAGAACGGCGCGGTCGTGCGCCGGCAGGAGTTCCGGACCGTGTACGAGCCGCGCGCCGAGGTGGTCTGCCCGTCAGTCCGCTGACGTCGCCGGCGGGACGACCAGGATCCGGTCGTCGCCGTCGCGTGGGTCGCCCCGGCCGTCCCAGTTGCTGGTGCTCACCCAGAGCATCCCGTCCGGAGCGGTGACCACGGCCCGCAGCCTGCCGTAGTCACCCGTGTACAGGGCGACGGGACGGCCGGTCCTGCCCGAGTCGTCCAGCGGAACGCGCCACAGCCGCCGTCCGCGCAGCGCCGCCGCCCACAGGGCGCCGTCGGCGTACGCGAGACCGGATGGAGACGCCTCGTCGGTGGTCCAGGTGAGCAGCGGGTCGGTGAACCCCGGCTTCCCGCCCATGCCCTCCGCCTGGGGCCAGCCGTAGTTGCGGCCCTTCTCGATCAGGTTGATCTCGTCGTAGGTGTATTGGCCGAACTCCGTGGCGTACATCCGGCCGTGCCGGTCCCAGGCGAGGCCCTGGACGTTGCGGTGACCGTACGTCCAGACGAGGTTGCCGAAGGGGTTTCCGGGGGCGGGCCTGCCGTCGACCGTCATCCTGAGGATCTTGCCGGCGAGCGAGTCGCGGTCCTGGGCGTGTCCCACGTCGCCAATCTCGCCGGTCGAGGCGTAGAGGTACCCATCGGGACCGAACGCCAGCCGGCCGCCGTTGTGGATGTCTCCCTTCGGGATGCCGGTCACGATCGCGACCGGGTCGGAGAGCCCGCGGTCGCCGTAGCGGTACCGGACCACCCGGTTGTCGTCATCAGCGGTGAAATAGACGAAAATGTAGCGGTCGGTGGCGAAATCAGGGGACACGGCCACCCCGAGTAGGCCGCCCTCCCCGCTCGGGGACACCCCTTCGATCACATCGGTCTGTAGGGTCCGGCCCTGCGGCGTGACCTGAAGCAGCCGCCCCGAGCCCCGCTCGGTCACGAGCGCGTTTCCACCGGGCAGGAAGGCGATCGCCCAGGGTACGGAGAGTCCGCTGATCAGCGTGCGCGGCCTGTCGACGGCGGCCGGTTCGCTCTGCGCCGGTGGCCGGGTGGCCGCTTCGCTCTCCGCCCGGGACGGCGCGGCCGTCGCCGCAGGCCCCGATGTCCCGCCGTCCGCCCCCGAACACGCGGCCGTCGCCGCGACGAGCACGTTGACCGCCGCCATGGCCAACACCGCCAACGGCCTCGTCCCCGCCCTACCCGCTGTGATCATCGTTTCGACCTCCTCCCCCCCATACTCCCGGTCCGTACGGAAGGTTCCGGAGCGACACGACCTAAGGTTTATGCCATGAAGATCTGGGTCCCCACGCAGGACATCATGGACGCGCTGACCGATCTTCCGGAGGGCCTGCCTGAGCCGGACTGTTCGATCTACGACGGCAACGGAGCCCTGCCCGGTAAGCCGAAGGACGTCGAGATCTGGGTGCCGCCGCTCGGCTGGATCCCCGGGATCCCGGCCCTGCTCGGCCGCATGCGCGGACTGCGCCTCCTGCAGACCGTGACCGCGGGCGTCGAGGCGTACCGGCCCTATCTGCCCGAGCATGCGGTGCTCTGCAACGCCCGCGGCGTACACGACGCGGGGACGGCGGAGTGGGTGGTCGGTGCGATGATCGCCATGCTCCGGGAGTTCCCCGGCTTCGCCCTCGCGCAGCAGCGGCGCGAGTGGGACTACCACCACACGGCGGCGCTGGCCGACTCGACCGTGCTGATCGTCGGGTACGGCTCGATCGGCGAGGCGGTGGAGCGGCGCCTGGCCGGGTTCGAGGTGGACATCATCCGGGTGGCGCGCGCCGCCCGGGAGAGCGAGAATGTGTACGGTCAGGACGCGCTGCCGAAGCTGCTCCCGAAGGCCGACGTGGTCGTGCTGCTGGTGCCCGCCACCCCCGCCACCTATGGCATGGTGGACGCCGACTTCCTGGACGAGATGAAGGACGGCGCGGTCCTGGTGAACGCGGCGCGCGGCTCCGTCGTCGACGTCGACGCGCTGCTTCCCGAGGTGAGCGGCGGACGGCTGCGGGCCGTCCTCGACGTGGCCCCCACCGAGCCGCTGCCGCCGGAGCATCCGCTGTGGACCGCCCCCGGAGTCTTCATCACTCCGCATGTCGCCGGCAGCACCCCCGCCTCCGCGCGCCGCATCAGAAAACTGGTCAGGGAGCAGGTCATCCGTTATCTGAGCGGCCGTCCACTCGCTAACATGATCACCGGCGAGTACTGATCGGGCACAGAACGCGGCACCGGTTCAAAGGATTCCGGAACGTGGCTACCCCGTGACCTCGGGTGCGTAGCGTTAACTCCATCGTGTACGGCCGGTTATCAGATCGGTGACGACTCGGCGGTTGTCCCGCTCTCGGTCGGCGGCTGTGCGCACACTGACCCTGTGACAGGGAGAGTAAAGCCGAGTCGAGGACGGCCGAGTCGAGGAACGGCCGAGTCTCTGGGAACGGCCGGGTCTCTAGGAAGGGGAGGGGCAGTGACATCGCACCCGACCGGAGACGACGCCGGCGCGGCTCCATCCCCCGCCACCGGTACGGCGGACGGCGTGGCGGACTCCCGGCCGGCCGCGGAAGATTCCGCCGCGGAAGAAGCGTCCGCGGCCGGATCGGACGCGTCGGCGACGGATCCGGCAGGAGCAGCGGCGACACAGGCGAAGCGGGCGACCCGCGGGCGTCATCCCTGGGCCGCGGTGGCCGCCGCGGGCGGCCTCGGCGCTGCGGGCATCGTCGCCGCCCTGCTCCTGGGGGGCGCGTCCCCCCTGACCGTGGCCATCGCCGGGGTCCTCACAGGTCTGCTCGCGGCGGGCTCGCTCATCACGGCGGCGGCCCGGATCGCGCCGGAGCACCGGCGGCAGCCCGCCGCCTGGCGCTGGCTCGCCGCCGGTTCGCTCACCTGGCTGCTCGGCGTCGGCGTGCGGCCGGTGGCCGACGGAACCCCGTTCGTGCTCACCTTCGCCGACCTGCTGATGCTCGTGGGGTCGCTGCTCGTGGCGATCGGATGCGGCCTGTCCGTGAAACCCCCCGCGTACAGCAGGGGGGTCATAAGACAGGCCACCGACGCCTACCTGAGCGCGGCGTCGATCTTCGCGGTCGGCTGGCTGACCCTGCTCGGGCCGGCCTTCCGCAAGGCTCAGGACGCCGGCGCCTTCCTCTTCACCATGGCGCTTCCCGTCGTCTGTCTTCTCGCCGCGTGTGCCGTGGCCCCCGCGGTCGTCGCGTCCCGATCGGGCAACCGCGTCGTGGGACTCACCGGCGTCGGCGTGCTCGGGGCCGTTACCGTCTCCGAGCTGGCCACGGCGCTCGCCCGGCTGGAGGGGGACGCTCCGCCGCTGGCGATCGGCCTCGTCGCCCCCGCGGCCTTCCTCGTCCTCGCCGCCGCCCCGTGGACGCAGCGGGAGCGGCCGTGCAAGCCGCCGCCCGCCCTGGCCGCCGTGCCCTCCCGCGTGCTGACCGCGGCGATCCCGCTCGTCCTGGTGGCCGTCGCCACGGTCGTGATCACCATGTACGGCGTGACCGGCCGGGACGGGACGCTGGCCGTGGCGGCCGGCTCCACCGTGCTCGTGCTGCTCGGCCGGCTGTTCGTGCTCCTCGTCGAGACCGACGGGATGCGCCACCTGGTGGACGCGGGAGAGCGGCAACTGCGCCGGCTCGCCGAGAACACGGGCGACGTCGTGCTCGTCTGCGACCACGACGGCGTCATCGACGAGATCGGCCGGGACGTGGAGGCGATGTACGGCTACCGCGCGGACGAGCCGGTCGGCCGCTCGATCTTCGACTACATCCATCCGGAGGACGTACCGGACCTGCAGGCGCTGCTGCGCCGCATCGCCGACGGCGACGAGGACGGGGAGCCGCGCTCGAGCCGCCGCGTGGCCTGCCGGGTCAGGGCGGCCGACGGCACCTGGCGGCCGAGCGAGTCGGTCGCCACCCCGCACATACGCGGCGACGACCTGATCCTGGTCACCGTGCGGGACATGAGCGACCAGGTGGCGCTGCGCAACCAGGTCACCCACCTCACCTTCCACGACGGGGTGACCGGGCTGCCCAACCGGGCCTACTTCGAGGAGCGCGCCCGGGAGGTCCTCACCCATCGCGGCGCCGGCGGGGCCGCCGTGATCTTTCTGGACCTCGACGGGTTCACCGCGGTGAACGACTCCGTCGGCCACGCCAGCGGCGACTACCTGCTCGGCCAGGCCGCCCGGCGGCTGCGCTCGGCCGTACGATCCGACGACACGCTGGCCCGCTGGGGCGGCGACGAGTTCGCCGTGCTGCTGGAGGTCGGCACGTCGGGCGGCGACGCCCAGACCGCGGTCGACCTGGCGGAACGGCTCGTCCGCGCGGTGTCGTCGGAGCCGTTCCGGGTCGCCGACCGGGACATGGCGCTGACCGCCAGCGTGGGCGTGGCGTTCGCCGAGGACGGGCTGACCGCCGGAGACCTGCTGCGCAACGCCGACGTGGCGATGTCGCGGGCCAAGGATCTCGGCGGGCGGCGGGTCGAGGTCTTCGCCACCCACATGCACGCCGACGTCGTACGCCGCCTGGAGATCGCCTCCGATCTGCAGCGGGCGCTGGTGGAGAACCAGTTCGCGATCGAGTACCAGCCCATCGTGGACCTGGCCACCGCGCGGGTCACGGCGGTCGAGGCGCTGGTCCGCTGGTGCCGGGGCAGCGCGTTCGTGCCGCCGGAGCAGTTCCTCGGGCCGGCCGAGGACACCGGGCTCATCGTGCCGCTGGGCGAGTGGATCCTGCGTGAGGCGTGCCGCGAGGTCGCCGCGTGGCGGGCGCAGGGCTGGGAGATCGGCCTGTCGCTCAACCTGTCGGTCCGCCAGATCACCGCTCCGCGGTTCGTCGAGACGGTGTCGGAGGCGCTGGCGGAAAGCGGCCTGCCCGCCGACGCGCTGACCCTCGAGGTGATCGAGGAGATGCTGGTCGAGAACGCCGAGGACACGATCGGCAAGCTGTCGCGGCTGCGCGCCCTCGGCGTACGGCTCGCCATCGACGACTTCGGCACCGGCTACGCCTCGCTCGCGTTCCTCCGGCAGGTCCATGTGGACATGATCAAGATCGATCCGTCGTTCGTCTCAGGACTCGGCCGCGACGACACCCTCACGCTGCTGACCCGGACGATCGTACGGCTCGGCCACGACCTGGGGCTGATCGTCGTGGCGGAGGGCATCGAGCGTCCCGAACAGCTGGAGCTGCTGCGTGAGATGGGCTGCACGCGCGGCCAGGGCTACCTGGTCGGCCGCCCGACCCCGGCCCGTGGGATCGACTCCCTCAAGCTCACTACCTTGCAGAACACCCGGTGAGGCGCCCGCCGCCGGGGCTCGCCGGCCCGATCTCGGATCGTGAGACGGGGATTCCACATGATTTGACTCCGGGAGGGTCGATCGGACATCGTGTAGGCATGCATAGCGGTGGGATCCTCGTAGTACTTCGCAGGCGCGCAGCCTGACGAAGCCCTCGGTCCTGCGCGCGCCCCAGCTCCGCTCAGCGGATGGGGCGTTTTTTGTGCCAGCAGACACCACCAGCCACAAGCTCTCCACAAGGAACGAGCCGATGACCGAACAGATGACAGGTGCTCAGGCCCTCGTCCGGGCGCTGGAACACGTCGGGGTCGACACGGTGTTCGGGATCCCGGGCGGCGCCATCCTCCCCGCCTACGATCCCCTCTACGACTCCACCAAGGTCCGGCACGTCCTTGTACGGCACGAGCAGGGCGCCGGCCACGCGGCCGAGGGATACGCGCAGGCGACCGGACGGGTCGGCGTCTGCATGGCGACCAGCGGCCCCGGGGCCACCAACCTGGTCACCCCGATCGCCGACGCCTACATGGACTCGGTGCCGATCGTGGCGATCACCGGGCAGGTGGCCAGTCCGCTGATCGGGACGGACGCCTTCCAGGAGGCGGACATCGCCGGCATCACCATGCCGATCACCAAGCACAACTTCCTGGTCACCAGGGCCGAGGACATCCCCAGGACCATCGCCGAGGCCTTCCACATCGCCTCCACCGGCCGCCCCGGCCCGGTGCTGGTGGACATCTCCAAGGACGCGCTCCAGTCCAGGGCGGGTTTCTCCTGGCCGCCGGTCATGCAGCTGCCCGGTTACCGTCCGGTCACCCGGCCCCACTCCAAGCAGATCCGTGAGGCGGCCAGGCTGATGACGGAGGCCCGGCGACCGGTCCTCTACGTCGGCGGCGGCGTGCACAAGGCCGGCGCCTCGGCCGAACTGCGCGAGCTCGCCGAGATCACCGGCATCCCCGTCGTCACCACGCTCATGGCGCGCGGCACCTTCCCCGACAGCCATCCCCAGCACATGGGCATGCCGGGCATGCACGGCACGGTCTCGGCGGTCGGCGCGCTCCAGCAGTCGGACCTCCTGATCGCGCTCGGCACCAGGTTCGACGACCGGGTGACCGGGCAGCTCGTCAGCTTCGCGCCGCACGCCAAGGTCATCCACGCCGACATCGACCCGGCGGAGATCTCCAAGAACCGCCACGCGGACGTGCCGATCGTCGGCGACTGTCGTGAGGTCATCGGCGATCTGATCACCGCCGTGCGCAACGAGCAGGCCGAGGGCCGCAAGGGCGACTACGCCGAGTGGTGGCGGATTCTCAACGGCTACAAGGAGACCTACCCGCTGGGCTACGAGCAGTTCGCCGACGGCTCGCTCGCCCCGCAGTACGTCATGGAGCGGCTGAGCGCCATCGTCGGCCCCGAGGCGTACTATGTCGCGGGCGTCGGCCAGCACCAGATGTGGGCGGCCCAGTTCATCGGTTACGAGCACCCGGGCACGTTCATCAACTCGGGCGGGGCCGGCACGATGGGCTTCGCCGTTCCGGCCGCGATGGGCGCGAAGATGGGCCGGCCGGACTCGACGGTGTGGGCCATCGACGGCGACGGCTGCTTCCAGATGACCAACCAGGAGTTGGCGACCTGCGCGATCGAGGGCGTGCCGATCAAGGTGGCGGTCATCGACAACGGTAGCCTCGGCATGGTCAGGCAGTGGCAGACGCTGTTCTACGACGAGCGGTACTCCAACACCGACCTCCAGCAGGTCAAGCGGATTCCCGACTTCGTGAAGCTCGCGGAGGCGTACGGTTGTGTCGGCCTGCGCTGCGAGCGGCCCGAGGACGTCGACGCCACCATCCGCAAGGCGATGGAGATCAACGATGTGCCGGTCGTGGTCGACTTCGTCGTCCACCGGGACGCGATGGTCTGGCCGATGGTCGCAGCCGGGACCAGCAACGACGACATCAAGTACGCCCGTGACATGGCGCCGAAGTGGGAGAGCGAAGAATGAGCGAGCGGGGCAACCGGACCTGCGCCGATGGGAGGGGAGGGGCGGCATGAGCCTTCACACGCTGTCCGTCCTGGTCGAGAACAAGCCGGGCGTGCTCGCGCGGGTCGCCGCGCTGTTCAGCCGCCGCGGTTTCAACATCGACTCGCTGGCCGTCGGGCCCACAGAGCACGGCGACATCTCCCGCATGACGATCGTCGTCAACGTTGAGGCCCTGCCACTCGAGCAGGTCACCAAGCAGCTCAACAAGCTGGTCAACGTCATCAAGATCGTGGAGCTCGACAGCGCCCAATCGGTGCAGCGCGAGCTGATGCTGGTCAAGGTCAGGACCGACGACGAGACCCGCTCCCACGTCCTGGAGGTGGTCAACCTCTTCCGGGCGCGGTGCGTCGACGTCGCCCCTGACGCGGTGACCATCGAGGTCACCGGCACAAGTGACAAACTGAAGGCGTTCGTCCGGGTCCTGGAGCCGTACGGCATCAAGGAGCTCGTGCAGTCGGGCATGGTGGCCATCGGCCGCGGCGCCCGGTCCATCACCGATCGCTCGCTCCGGGCGCTCGACCGCAGCGCGTGAGCCGTACGGCGGTGCCGTGCCGGCGCCGCACCCGGTGTACAGAAGCGCACGTCGCGGCCGCCAACGTCGCGGCCATCGATTCGGAAAGGCAAGCATGTGACTGAGATCTTCTACGACGACGACGCCGACCTGTCGGTGATCCAGGGTCGGCACGTCGCCGTTCTGGGATACGGCAGCCAGGGTCACGCCCACGCGCTGAGCCTGCGCGACTCCGGCGTGGACGTGCGGGTCGGGCTGCCGGAGGGGTCCAAGAGCCGGGAGAAGGCCGAGGCCGACGGGCTGCGTGTGCTCACGCCGGGTGAGGCCGTCGAAGAGGCCGATCTCACGATGATCCTCGCGCCGGACCACATCCAGCGGCACCTCTACGCCGAGCACGTCGCGCCGAACCTCGTCGAGGGCGACGCGCTGTTCTTCGGCCACGGCCTCAACATCCGCTACGGCCTCATCGAGGCGCCCGAGGGCGTCGACGTGGCCATGGTCGCGCCCAAGGGTCCCGGCCACCTCGTCCGCCGACAGTACGCCGCAGGCCGCGGTGTGCCGTGCCTGGTCGCCGTGGAGCGCGACGCCACCGGCAACGCGTGGCCGCTCGTTCTCTCGTACGCCAAGGGCATCGGCGGCACCCGGGCCGGCGCGCTGAAGACCACCTTCACCGAGGAGACCGAGACCGACCTGTTCGGTGAGCAGGCCGTGCTGTGCGGCGGCGTCTCCGAGCTGATCAAGGCCGGGTTCGAGACCCTGATCGAGGCGGGCTACCAGCCCGAGGTCGCCTACTTCGAGTGCCTCCACGAGATGAAGCTGATCGTGGACCTCATGTACGAGGGTGGGGTCTCGAAGATGTACTGGTCGGTGTCCGACACCGCGGAGTACGGCGGCTACTCCCGCGGCCCGCGCGTCGTCAACGCGGAGACCAAGAAGGAGATGCGCCGCATCCTGGACGAGATCCGGGACGGCCGCTTCGCCCGTGAGCTGGTCGAGGAGTTCGACTCCGGCCAGACCAACTTCAAGCGCTACCGCGAGGAGCTGGCCGGGCACTCGATCGAGCAGACGGGCGCCAAGCTCCGCCCGATGATGAGCTGGCTCAAGGGCGCCCAGTCCTCCTGATAGCGCAGTCCTGATCGGAGCGGCCTGATCGGGTCGGTTGACGTGTGAGAGCGGCGTCGCCCCTTCGGCGGCGCCGCTCTGACGTCGTTCCGTACGGCTCCGACGTCGTTTCGTACGGCCGTCGCACCGACGGCGTCGACGGGTGCTCAGTGAGTGTTGGGGTGTGCTCAGGCGGGGACGGACACGAGGAACGCGCAGTCGCCGAAGGCGATCTCGTCGCCCGCCCGCACCCGGGCCGGCCCGACCAGCCGCCAGCCGTTCAGCCGGGTGCCGTTCATCGAGCCGAGATCGACCAGCAGCCACGAACCTTCCTCGCGGCGCAGCTCGGCGTGCACCCGGGAGACCGTGAGATCCGTCAGCACCAGGTCACAGGTCGGGCCACGGCCCACCACATACCGGAGACGGTCGTCGGCGGGCAGTGCCAACCTCGGGAGGCGAGGACGTCGCCAGGCGGACTCGATCCGATTGCTGAGGTCCGACACCGCGGCCACGGCCTCCGTGATCCGCCTGCGCCAGCGCCCGCGCTGCGGGAGATCCGCGACCAGTTCGTCGATCTCGCCGCGGCTCTGCGCGCGCAGCACCATGTCGACCCGGCCGATGAAGGTGTCCATGGACAGCCGGCCCTCGGCGGCGCGGTTGCGGAGCTCGTCGAGCGCGCGGTCACGGTCCCCGTCCGAGGCGCGAACCGGGGGAGAGCTCATGATTGGAGTATCCGACGCAGCCGGGCGGAGTGTCCAGCAGACCCTTGCATTCCACCTCATTCCAGTAGCCCACGGCTTCCGCCTCACCCACGGTACCGCGATCTTGCGGAAGCCGTCAGGCCACAACCCTGAACCACCATCACCACCACCACCCCGGCGTGATCTTGCGAAAACTCGCATTTAGGCCCGAGAACAGCCACTTCGCGTTCGTGATCTTGCAGTTTCTCGCAGGATTCCCCGCTGACCGGCCAAAACGATTTCGGTGATCTTGCACTTCACGCCGACCGCAAGATCAGCCGGCATATAAGCGCACCTCAGAGGATTTGCCTGCGAAGAACTGCAAGATCACGAGGTTGATCTGTGCAGGTCAGGGTCGGATGCCGCGAGAATTCGCAAGATCACGCCGGGGTGGTGGTGGGGGTCACTGCCTGCCGAAGTCCTGGGTCCAGTACGGGCCGCCGGCCTTGACGTAGCCCACGCCGATGTCGGTGTAGTCGCAGTTGAGCATGTTGGCGCGGTGGCCGGGGCTGTTCATCCACCCCTGCACCACGGCTTCGGCGGTCTGGTAGCCCTTGGCGATGTTCTCGGCGATCGCGCGGTAGGAGTATCCGGCCGCCTTGATGCGGTCGGCGAAGGAACGCCCGTCCTTCGAGGTGTGGCTGAAGTAGTTCTTGGCGGACATGTCGGCCGTGTGGGCGTAGGCCGCCGCATGCAGCTTGGCGTCGTGCTTGAGCGGGGCGCAGCCGACCTTGGCCCGCTCGGCGTTGGTGAGGCGTACGACCTCGTTCTCCAACTCGGTGCCGACGGTGCCCGACCCCGTCGTCGAACCGCCGCCCGTCGAGCCGCCGGTGGAGGAGCCTCCAGTGGAGGAGCCCCCTGTCGAGGGCCCGCCGTTTCCGCCGGTCGGCCTCGAGCCGCACTTCACCCGGGTGGCCTTGGACCGCGACGTGTGGCCGCGATAGTCGGTGACGGTCGTGTAGAACACGCCGTTCGCGCAGCGCACGGCCAGCGCGAGGCGCCCGCTCTCGACGGCCCTGGCTCCGCTCTTCACCACGCGGTCCGGGCCCGGCACGGCCTTCCAGATGCGGACCCGCAGCTTCGCGGGGCCGCTGCACCCGATCCGGTAACCGTTCGCGCGGATCTTCCCGCCTTCCGTGACGTACGGCTTGGCGGCGGCGACCCGGCAGCCCAGGTTGTCGGTCGTCGCCTGGGCCGTGCCGGCGGGCAGGCCGACCACCGTGAGGCTCCCGAGGCACAGGGCCGCTCCGAGCGCTCTGTTCACGATCTTGTCCTCCAGGTGAGGGGATAGGTCCGGCCACGGGATCTCGCCACCGTCGCGGGTGCTGCTCAAGGCGAGATCCGCGTGACACCCCCTGGGCCGCCCCCTCACGGGGGCGAGGGAGACACGGCCCGAAGGGGCTGGTTGAGAACCGCATATGGTGGCCACAACCCCTCATGTCCGAAAAATTCACAGAAGTCAGGAAAATACCAACGTTCCAAACTCGCTCAGCCACCACTCCGGCACCCCTGGTAACGGTTCCGAGGTCAGGAGATGATCAGGCGGGGGTGCCCCCGGCGGCGTCGCCCGCCGTGTCATCGCATGCCGGAGCGGCCAGCCGGTCGGTGGTGCGCCGGTCTGCGGCGATACGGTCCGTGGCGATACGGTCCGTGGCGATACGTTCGGCGGTGAGGTCGTACCTCAGCGTCATCAGTACGGCGGCCAGCGACATCAGGGCGGGCACGAGGGTCACGCCGATGAGGACCGCCGTGTGCGCGCTGCCCGGCTGCGTCACCGGAGTCTCCGGATCGGAGGAGATGAAGCCGCCGACGGCGAGCACGGCGCCGTAGACGGTGGCGCCCAGGGCGGACACCGCGTTCTCGATCGCCGTCCACAGTCCGGTGAAGACGCCTCCGCGGCGCTCGCAGCTGACCTCGCTGTCGTAGGCGATCACGTCGGCGAGCATGGAGAACTGCAGCAGTTGGAGGCCCGCGTAGCCGAATCCGACCGACACGACGGCGAGATGCGCGTAGAGCGACCCGAGCACCGGGGAGGCGCCGAGCAGCGCGGCGCCGATCATGAACAGCGATCCGGCCAGGACCATCGCGCCCCGCTTGTCGAGCCTGCGGGCCAGCCGCACCCACAGCGGCATCGTGACCAGCATCGGCCCGACGAGTGCGGCGAAGAGCGTGCTCGTGGCGGCGGTGTCGTGCAGGACGTAGGCGGCGAAGTAGGGGGCTCCGGCGAGCATGACCCCCGCCGCGAGGTTCTGGGCCGAGCTGAGGCCGAGCAGCCACAGGAACGGCCTGCTCGCCCTGGCGGCGGCGAGCTGCGACCGCAGGGTCCGCTCCGACCGCTGCCGCCCGATGAAGGGGGCGCGAGCCGTGCCGACGAACGACCCGATCATGGCGGCGAGCAGGATCGCCGCGAACGTGACGCCCATCAGGCGGTAGCCGTCGGCGGAATGGCCGGCGAGCATCGGCGCGACGACCCCGCTGAGCGCGACCGACGCCGCGACGAAGATCATCCGCCACTGCAGCAGCGAGGTCCGCTCGTGATAGTCGGCGCTCATCTCGGCAGGCATCGCCTTGTACGGAACCTCGTAGAGGGCGTATCCGGTCGACGCGAACAGGAACGCGACGCCCACGAAGACGGCGGCGGGGACGCCGGTGAGCGGCGGCCCGCTGAACATCGCGGCGAAGGACGCCGGGAGCACGGCGGCCCCGGCCAGCAGCCATGGCCGGCGCGGTCCCCAGCGCGAGGAGGTGCGGTCGGACCACTGGCCGACCAGGGGGTTGACGAGCAGATCCCACGCCTTCGGCAGGAACAGCACGACGCCGGCGAGCACGGCGGGCACCGCCAGCACGTTCGTCATGTAGTAGAGCAGCAGGAGGCCGGGGATGGTCGAGAAGTTGGCCGTGCAGAACGAGCCGACGGCATATCCGAGGCGCACGCCGCGTGAGACGGTCACGGGGGGTGGCGTCGCGGCCGAGGAGACCATGCCGATATTCAAGCCCAGCGGGCATTCGACAGGAAGATCTTCGCTCCGACATTTCGGTCCGACCGTTCAAGCGCGTACATGCCACGCGCCTCCCGTGCAAACGCACAGAACACACCGAGCACGCCGCGGACCCCATCGAACGGTACGAGTCGCCGTGAAGACCGGGAGGGGAGGGCGGGGGCGGAACCCCCGGGCCCTCCCCGGAAGGTCAGCCTCTGACGTCCGGGCAGACGACGTGGGCGCCGATCTCGATCATCCGGCGTTCCGTGTGCGCGTCGGTGACCCGCGCCATGAGCACCGGAGCCCCGCTGGCCGCCAGCTGCGGCAGCCGGGCGCGGACCCGGCGGTGCACGTCCCTCACGATCTCCTCGCCGGTCTCCGTGTTCACCCTGACGAGCAGCATCAGCCCCCATGATCCGGAGACCGTCCGGGCCTCGGAGATCCATACGTGGTGCACGTGCGGGTAGTCGCGGAGCAACTCGGAGACCGCTACCCGAAGGGCGGGCAGGATCGGATGGTTCGTCCTGCGATAGCCGGGGTCGACGACCTGCATGGCACCGGACAGGTGCTGGCGGGGCGCCGGGACCCAGGCGGGCGGGATGGAACCGGAAGCGGCCGGAGCCCGCTCCCGGGCAGGGGCCGACGCCGTCGGGGCGGCGAGCGGAGGGGGGAGCGGTGGACCGGCGGAGGCCGCCGGGGGAGCGGCGTGTGTCACCTGCGAGCGGGTCACCGTGGCCATGGCCCCGGTGGCGTACGCCGTCGGGGCGGCGGCCGAGCGCATCGCCGAGACCGCCGGAGTGGGGCCGGTCCGGCTTGACCGGAGGTAGCGGCGCAGGTCGTCGATGGGTACGGCGGCGGCCGCCGGCCCTGCGGCGTCGATGACGATGTCTCGGACGCCGGTGACCTGCTGGATGTCGAGGATGGTGTCGGCGTCGCAGGCCGACAGCGTATGGCTGCCACGGTGCCGGGCGTAGGTCGCCGGCGTCGTGTAGCCGAGCAGGACGCGATCACCGTTCTGCGTTGTGCCGAGCACCACGGAGCGGTCGGGGCGGACGGCCACCAGGATGCCCCGCTCGGCTAGGGCGGACAGCAACTGCTGAGCGCTGCCGTGCCGCGCGAGAACGTCACCCAGAGAGGGGTTCCCGATGCTCATAGGCCGAACAATAGGGGGTGAACCATAGCGAATCAGGCTAATCGCGAAGATTGGGTGCTATCAATACCTGAGATGGCTGCCCGGGCGTATTGGACCGATCCAAATAATCGCGGAGTGCCATGGGGTCATCACGCTCCGCTTCCACACGAGTCTCAAGAGCCTCAACAGATCCGGGACACCCGGTGGCCGTCTCGGATGTCGGATCGCTCGTGAGAGCTTTCACAAGCCCGGATAGACTCGACGACTGTCCGTGCTGTCGCACTTCTCGAACTTTTCGAAGGACTCACCAGTGAACAAGCCCGTCGTTCTTGTCGCAGAGGAGCTTTCCGACGCGGGTCTCGCCGTGCTCGGCGCGGACTTCGAGGTCCGTCACACCGACGGAGCGGACCGCTCGCAGCTCCTGCCTGCTCTCGCCGAAGTGGACGCCCTGATCGTCCGCAGCGCCACCCAGGTGGACGCCGAGGCCATCGCGAACGCGCCCAGGCTTCGTGTCGTCGCCCGCGCGGGCGTCGGCCTCGACAACGTCGACGTCGAGGCGGCCACCAAGGCCGGTGTCATGGTCGTCAACGCGCCGACCTCCAACATCACCAGTGCGGCCGAGCACACCGTCGCGCTGATCCTCGCCGGGGCGCGCAACGTGGCCCAGGCGCACACCGCGCTCAAGAACGGCGAGTGGAAGCGGTCCAAGTACACCGGCATCGAGCTCGACGGCAAGGTCGTCGGCATCCTGGGCCTCGGCAAGATCGGCCAGCTCGTGGCCCAGCGCCTGCAGCCGTTCGGCGTCGAGATCGTCGCCTACGACCCCTATCTTCAGCCGGCCCGGGCCGCCCAGATGGGCGTACGGCTGCTGTCGCTGGAGGAGGTCCTGGCGCAGGCGGACTTCATCACGGTCCACCTGCCCAAGTCGAAGGAGACGATCGGCCTGATCGGCGACCGTGAGTTGCACATGGTCAAGCCGACCGTCCGTCTGATCAACGTCGCCCGCGGCGGCATCATCGACGAGAACGCGCTCTACTCCGCCCTCAAGGAGGGCCGTGTGGGCGGGGCCGCGATCGACGTGTTCGCCAAGGAGCCGTGCACCGACAGCCCCCTGTTCGAGTTCGACCAGGTCGTGGTCACGCCGCACCTCGGCGCCTCCACCCACGAGGCGCAGGAGAAGGCCGGCACCCAGGTCGCCCGCAGCGTCAAGCTCGCGCTGGCCGGCGAGTTCGTGCCGGACGCGGTGAACGTCCAGGGCGGCGCGGTCGCCGAGGACGTCAAGCCGGGCCTGCCGCTCACCGAGAAGCTCGGCCGCATCTTCACCGCGCTCGCCGGCGAGGTGGCCACCCGCCTCGACGTCGAGATCCGCGGTGAGATCGCCTCCCAGGACGTGCGGGTGCTGGAGCTCGCCGCGCTCAAGGGCGTCTTCACCGATGTGGTCGAGGACGCGGTGACCTACGTCAACGCCCCGCTGCTCGCCCAGGACCGCGGCACCGTGGTCGAACTGGTCACCAGCTCCGAGAGCCCCGACTGGCGCAACGTCGTCACCGTGCGCGGGGTGCTGGCCGACGGCCGTACGGTCTCGGTCTCCGGCACGCTGTCCGGCCCCCGGCAGATCACGAAGATCGTCGAGGTGAACGGCTTCGCCATGGAGATCGAGCCGACCGATCACCTGGCCTTCTTCACGTACGCCGACCGGCCCGGCATCGTCGGCGTCGTCGGGCGCCTGCTCGGCGAGCACGGGATCAACATCGCCTCCATGCAGGTGTCGCGTGACGTCAAGGGCGGCCGGGCGCTGATCGCGCTCACCGTCGACTCGGCGATCCCGTCCGACGTCGTCGAGCAGATCGCCGGTGAGATCGGCGCCGACAGCGGCCGCACGGTCGACCTGGAGGACTGAGCGGCCCCCGAGGGGGGATACGCGGACCGGCGGATCCGGTTCGCCCTCGTCGTCTCGGCCCGTACGGCGGTGTCCCCGCCGTACGGGCCTCTTTTTGTCTCGAATAATGAGATACTAGGTCGTCCTACAAGATTCTGCGGTAACCTGAAGCGGTATGACGCGCCAGGTACTCGTACTCATTACCTGCCGCGGCGGGGCCTGATCAGGGTGGGCCGGCCCGCCGCGGTGTGCGGCGTTGTGCGCCGCCGGCCGTCGGTTCCTCAGACCGAGAGCGCGTGACCCGCGCAGAGTCGGAGCCGGCAATCCGGGATCCGCGACCGGATCTGTTCTTTCTTTTCCAGTCCTTCTTCGCGAATGAGATCCGTCATGTACGAGATGTATCCCTGGAACAGTCCTGAGGACACCGAAGACGAGGCCACCACCGCGCTGCAGACCGCGCTCGACCGCCGGGACAACGGCGGCCTGCCGGCGCGCTGAAGCACGGAGCGCCCGGAGGTCACGGCGGTAGCGGCCGTGGCCCGGGGAGATCGCGTCCGCGATCGGGCATTATGTCCGGATGGTGAGATCGGTGTTCGATCTCCGAGACCCCCGGTAAGGTACTCCCATGGAGTCGAGCAACATCCGTCTGGCAGTCATCCCCGGTGACGGGATCGGCGCCGAGGTCGTCGCTGAGGGCCTCAAGGTCCTCCACGCCATCGGTGTCAAGGCCGAGACGACCGAATATGATCTCGGGGCGAAGCGCTATCACGCGACCGGGGAGACCCTCTCCGACGCGGTGCTCGAGGAGCTGCGCGGCTATGACGCGATTCTGCTCGGTGCCGTCGGCGATCCCAGCGTCCCGCCGGGTGTCCTGGAGCGCGAGCTGCTGCTCAGGCTCCGCTTCGAACTGGACCACTACGTGAACCTCCGTCCGGTCAAGCTGTTCCCCGGGGTGACGACCCCGCTCGGCGAGGCCCGTCCCGAGGACATCGACATGGTCGTCGTCCGCGAGGGCACCGAGGGTCCGTACGCCGGCGCCGGAGGCGTGATGCGCCGCGGCACGGAGCAGGAGATCGCCACCCAGGAGTCCCTGAACACCGCCTTCGGCGTCGAGCGAGTCGTGCGTTACGCGTTCGAGAAGGCGCGGTCCAGGCCCCGCCGCAAGCTCACCCTGGTCCACAAGACCAACGTGCTCACCTTCGCCGGTGACCTCTGGGCCCGTACGGTCGACCGGGTGGGCCGGGAGTTCCCCGAAGTGGAGACCGACTACTGCCACGTGGACGCGGCCTCGATGTTCTTCATCACCCAACCGCAGCGTTTCGACGTGATCGTCACCGACAACCTCTTCGGTGACATCCTCACCGACATCGGCGCGGCCATCGCCGGGGGCATCGGCCTCGCCGCCAGTGGTAACGTCAATCCGGCCCGTACGGCACCGTCGATGTTCGAGCCCGTGCACGGCAGCGCCCCCGACATCGCGGGCCAGGGCAAGGCCGACCCCACCGCCACCATCCTGTCCATCGCCATGCTCCTCGACCACATCGGGCTCGCCGAGGCCGCGACCCGGGTCGAGCAGGCCGTCGCGGACGACCTGCTCGAACGGCAGGGAGCCTGGACCGCCAGGTCGACTCGTGAGATCGGCGACGACATCGCCGGACGAGTAGCGGGCTGATCCGGGCCGCTATCTGATCAAGGCGCCGATCGACGCGCATGGCGGCCCGTTGGGGTCGCCATGCGCTTTTTTGT
The DNA here is from genome assembly GCF_001417795.1 of Sphaerimonospora mesophila. Taxonomy (NCBI): domain Bacteria; kingdom Bacillati; phylum Actinomycetota; class Actinomycetes; order Streptosporangiales; family Streptosporangiaceae; genus Sphaerimonospora; species Sphaerimonospora mesophila. The sequence goes on from NZ_BCBX01000033.1 coordinate 192,401, forward strand.
ACCCGCCCAATGCCGTAGTTTTCCGTTGGAAGGTCGCCGCCGCACAATGAACGTGACGACGACGTCGAGAAAAGGATCTTCGCCATGACCACTCAGCTCAGCTTCGATGTGCAGCTCAATCCGCGAGCCCGCAGCGCGGGGGAGCGCGCGGAGGTATTGGCGAATCCCGGCTTCGGGCAGTCCTTCACCGACCACATGATCTCCATCGACTGGACGGAGGGACGCGGCTGGCACGACGCCAGGCTCCAGCCGTACGGCCCGCTGCTCCTCGACCCCGCCACGTCGGTCTTCCACTACGCACAGGAGCTGTTCGAGGGGCTCAAGGCGTACCGGCAGGCGGGCGGGTCGATCGTCACCTTCCGGCCGTACGCCAACGCCGCGCGCTTCAACAGGTCGGCGACCCGGATGGCCATGCCCGAGCTGCCCGAGGACGTGTTCGTCCAGTCGCTGGAACTGCTCGTCCAGACCGACCGCGAGTGGGTGCCCACCACCGAAGGCCACAGCCTCTACCTGCGGCCTTTCATGATCGCTACGCAGGCGGCACTCGGTGTGAACCACCCGTCGAACTCCTACAAGTACATGGTGATCGCGTCACCCGCCGCGTCGTACTTCTCCGGCGGTGTCAAGCCCGTCTCGGTCTGGCTGTCCACGGAGTTCACCCGGGCCGCTCCCGGCGGGACCGGCTTCGCCAAGTGCGGCGGCAACTACGCCGCGGCCTTCGTCGCCCAGCGCCAGGCCGTACAGGAGGGCTGCGACCAGGTCGTCTGGCTCGACGCCTTCGAGCACCGCTGGGTCGAGGAGATGGGCGGGATGAACCTCTTCTTCGTCTTCGGCGATCGCCTGGTCACCCCCGCGCTGACCGGCACCCTGCTGCCGGGCATCACCCGCGACTCGATCCTCAGCATCGCCACGGAGCTCGGCCTCCGGCCCGAGGAGGGCAGGATCTCGATCGAGGACTGGCAGTCGGCCTGCGAGTCGGGCGAGCTCAGGGAGGTCTTCGCCTGCGGCACCGCCGCCGTGGTGACCCCCGTGGGCTCCGTCAAGGGCGCCGACCGCGCCTGGACCGTGGGCGACGGCACCCCGGGCCCGGTCACCATGAAGATCCGCGACGAGCTCGTCGGCATCCAGTACGGCACCCGCCCCGACACCCGCGACTGGATCCACAAGATCTGCTGAGTCGCCGAGAGCACGGGCCCGGTCCGGTCCGAAACCGTCCGGCCGGGCCCCCGTCCCGTCGCCTCATACGGCTCACGCCTCGACCAGCTTGCCGGTGTCGATCGTCGGATCCCACGGCTCGGGCGGTTCCAGCGGCTTGCCCAGGGTCACTTCGACCTGGTGTATCAGTTCTTACGGATCAGGGTCAGGCCGTCGGCGAAGGGGAGTAGGACGGAGGTCACCCGCGAATCACCGGCGACCAGGTCGTTGAACTCCCGCATGACGGGCACGACGCCCCCGGCGGAGGGGTCGACGACGCGGCCATGCTGCAGCGTGTTGTCCACGGCGATCAGCCCGCCGGGCCTGAGCCGTACGAGAAGTTCCTCGTAGTAGACCGGGTAGCCGGCCTTGTCGGCGTCGATGAACGCGAAGTCGATCCACTCTTCGCGGGGCATGTCCCGCAGGGTGTCGGCCGCCGGCCCGAGGCGGAGCTCGATCTTGTCCGAGACACCCGCCTTGTCCCAGTAGCGGCGGGCCACGGAGGTCCACTCCTCGCTGACGTCGCAGGCGATCAGCCGACCGTCCGCCGGCATGCCCCTGGCGATGCAGATCGAGGAGTAGCCGGTGAAGGTGCCGACCTCGACGGCCCGGCGAGCCCCGGAGAGGCCGACGAGCATGGTGAGCAACGTGCCCTGTTCTGCGGAGATCTGCATGGAGATGCGGTCGCCGACGAGCCGGAGCGTCTCCTCGGTGAGGGCACGGAGCAGGTCGTCTGGCGGGGTGGAGTGCGCGATGGTGTACTCGGCCACTGCGGGATCGATGAACTCGGCAACCTTCATAGTCATCACCCTAATCGCGGTGGTCCCCGAGCGGACGGAGCGTGGTCGTGGCACTCGTCGCCGTCTCGTAGTCTGAGATCAATGTGCCAGTGGCTGGGAGCATGTGGCAGACTGCTGGGCATCATGTTCTACGGTCTGCTCATTATCGGCAGGCGCGCCGGCTAGACAAGGGACAACGCCGGCGCGCAGACCTCTCACGTCCGTGAGGGGTCTTTTTGTTTGGGCCGATGAGCGCGCGGCGACGACCGGACCCGCGAAGGAGACGAAGAGATGACCGACGACGGCTTCCACGTGTACGACACGACGCTCCGTGATGGGGCCCAGCAGGAGGGGCTGAACCTCTCGGTCGCCGACAAGATGGCGATCGCTCGTCACCTGGACGGCCTGGGCGTCGGCTTCATCGAGGGCGGCTGGCCGGGCGCCAATCCCAAGGACACCGAATTCTTCCGGCGGGCTCAGACCGAGCTCGACCTGAAGCACGCGCAGCTCGCCGCGTTCGGCGCGACCCGCCGGGCCGGTGTGAAGGCCGCCGACGATCCGCTGGTGGCCGCCCTGCGCGAATCCGGAGCGCCGGTCGTGACGCTCGTCGCCAAGAGCCACGACCGGCATGTGGAGCTGGCCCTCCGCACGACGCTGGAGGAGAACCTCGCGATGATCCGCGACACGGTCTCCCACCTTCGTGCGGAGGGCCGGCGCGTCTTCCTGGACGCCGAGCACTTCTTCGACGGATACCGCTCCAACCCCGCCTACGCCCTCGAGGTGCTGCGCGCGGCGGCCGAGGCCGGCGCCGACGTGGTCGCGCTGTGCGACACCAACGGCGGCATGCTCCCCGACGAGCTCGCCGAGGTCGTCCACGAGGCGGTCGGCACCGGTGCGAGGATCGGCATCCACTGCCACGACGACACCGGCTGCGCCGTGGCCAACACGCTGGCCGCGGTCAAGGCGGGCGCCACCCATGTGCAGGGATGCGCGAACGGGTACGGCGAGCGCTCGGGCAACGCCAACCTCTTCACGGTCGTGGCCAACCTCCAGCTCAAGCGAGGATTCGACCTCGTGCCGCCGCAGTCCCTGGCCGACATGACGCGCATCGCGCATGCGATCACCGAGGTCACCAACGTCACGCCCAACTCGCACCAGCCCTATGTGGGCGCCTCCGCCTTCGCGCACAAGGCCGGGCTGCACGCCTCGGCGATCAAGGTGGACCCCAACCTCTACCAGCACATCGATCCCGGCCTGGTCGGCAACGACATGCGGATGCTGGTCTCGGACATGGCCGGACGGGCCTCGGTGGAGCTCAAGGGCCGCGAGCTGGGCTACCGCCTCACCGGCGAGCAGTCCCGCGAACTGGTCGAGCGGGTCAAGGACCTGGAGTCGCGCGGGCACACCTTCGAGGCGGCCGACGCCTCCTTCGAGCTTCTGCTGCGCGACACCGTCGCCGGCGAGCGCAGGCGATACTTCACCGTCGAGTCCTGGCGGGTCATCGTGGAGCGCCGCCCCGTCCTCGACCCGGCCACCGGTTCCACGACGTTCGAGGTCGCGAGCGAGGCCACGGTGAAGCTGCAGGCCAAGGGCGAGCGGATCGTCGCGACCGGGGAGGGCAACGGACCGGTCAACGCCCTGGACAAGGCCGTACGGCTGGCCCTGGAGAAGCTCTATCCCGAGCTCGCCGCCGTCCAGCTCATCGACTTCAAGGTCCGCATCCTGGAGGGCACGCAGGGCACCGGCGCGATCACCCGCGTTCTGATCACCTCCAGCGACTCGACCGGCGACTGGGCCACGGTCGGCGTCGACGAGAACATCATCGAGGCGTCCTGGCAGGCCCTCGAGCAGGCCGTGACGTACGGACTCCTCCGTGCGGGGCATGAGGCCTGACCACGATGCCGGTGCGGAGCACGCGGCCTGACCCGTGGTCAGGCCGCGGCCGGGCGGACCCACTCTTCGGCCACGACGGAGTGGTCGTTACGACAGGGTGCCCGAGGTGCCCACCCGGAGGGTCACCTTGCCGCCGGAGGTGTGGACGGCCACGCTGCGGCCGGAGCAGGTGACACTCGGCTTGTCCGTGCCGGGCACGATGAGCGTCAGCAGCGCCTCGGCCGCAGGGGAGACCACGGCCGGGGCGCGCTCCTTCTTCATGTAGCCAGGCGAGATCCACCCCTGGTAGGGGCCGGTCTGGCCGGTGACCACCCGCTGCCCGCCGATCGGCTTGCACGACGGCATCTCGAGCTGCACGAGCGTGGCCCGCCAGTTGCCGTCCGCCATCACGATCCGTCCCCGTTCCGAGGAGACGACCTTCAACGCCGGGTCGAGGTGCCACAGGTTGCGCAGCTTCCCGCCCCCGGTGTCGAGCACGGCCATCACGTCGTCGTGGTGGTTGACCAGCACGGACCGGGTGCGGCGCACGCCGTACGCCCGGTCGGTCAGCGTGAACGACTGCCGGTCCTTGCCGATGGAGCGGCGGGTGAGGGCCGTGGCCGTGTGCCCGCGGAACTTCCTGCCCACGATGACCGGCACGTTGTGGGCCTCCGGGGTCATCGTCCAGCGGCGGTACGGCGTGTTCTCGTAGGAGTGGAAGCCCACCTCGGTGAGGATGGAACGGCCCTGGGCGTAGTAGGTCACGCCCAGGTGATCCTCGTGCCCGTGGAACTTCCGGCCGGGGCCGAAGCGGATCGAATAGTACGCCGACTGCGGGTCGTCCCAGGTGGTGCGGCCGAAGACGTACCCGGCCCTGAAGACCTCGACGGTCTTCTTGCCGTGGTCGAAGCCGCTCGGCTGGATGTCGGCCGGGCCGTCCCCGATGGGCACCAGATAGCCGTTCGGCATGGTGGCGGCGGCGATGTGTCCGGTCAGGCTGTTCCACCGCCGCACCAGCGTGGCCGGCGCCTTGATCCCGCAGTCGGCCATCGTGTCCATGGCGACCCTGAGACGCTCATGGACGTAGATCGCGTAGCGCGGGGCCTGCTCCATGAGCGCGCCCTCGGAGTCGATGTCGAGCTTCATCGACTTGACCATTCGGCGCATGGCGAGGTTCTTCCAGCCCTTGTTGCCGTAGCGGCAGCCGATCCGCAGCAGGCCGATGTCCTGGTCGAGCCCGTGGTTGTGGCCTTCCTCATACTTGCTCGGGTCGGCCAGCAGTTTGGCGTGCCGAGCGAGGCTGCGGGTGAGCCAGGTGCCCTTGACGTGCCTGCTCAGGCAGACCAGGGCCGGAGCGCGGAGCGCGATGGGGTGCTCGTCCCAGGCGTACTTCGCGGTGCCGCGCCCGCCGTAGGGGTTGTCCGCCACCCAGTCCTTGGCGATCTCGGTCGCCCGCTTGAGGTACTCCTCCTTGCCGGTCGTCTCGTAGTCGGCGACCAGCCGGCCCATCCAGCGCAGCGACTGGAAGACCATCTGCCAGGAGCGGTTCCGGTACGGATCCGCCCGCCAGTTGACGTTCTTGCCGACGCTGACGGCGGGGAAGTCGAGAAACGACAGCTTGCCGTCCATGATCTCCGGCGCGGTGGGGGTGGCCGGCAGCCAGTCCCCCTGACATTCGGCGGTCCGTTTCACGCCGGCCGTGGCCTGCGCGGTGGTCGCCGACGCGCCGCCCGGAAGAGCCAGGGCGGACACGCTGCCCACGAGGAGCAGAGCGGACAGGCCTAGGCCGTGTTTCCTGAGGACGTGAGTGCGGCCGCGCACGCCAGATTCCTTCCGGCAAGATTCAAGGCGGGAAGCGCCATGCTGGCCGAATCACGGCAATGCGGTCAAGTCGCATTGATCACATCGTTAACATCACTCACATCCCCACCCACCCCCTCCCCACCCTCGCCGTGATCTTGAGATTTCTCGCACGGATGCGCCTTGACCTGGGATTTCCCTTCCCGTGATCTTGCAGAAACTCGCAGGGGCCTCGAGCTGCCTGCGGCTTCGCCATTCGTGATCTCGCAGTGCAAGATCACGAATTGAACAACGCCAGGTGGAGGGCGTCGCGTGCGAGTTTCTGCAAGATCACGAAAGGTGTTCGTGCAGCTCAAGCGGCAGGTCTGCCGGTATTCGCGAGATCACGGCTTGGGGGTGGGGGCGGCGGTCTGGACGACCTCGAACGACCACACCTCGGAGGCCGAGGCCGCCGGCCCCCCGCCGTGTCCGTGACCCTGCTGCCCGTGGTCCTGATGTCCGTGGCCGTGGCCGTGGCCCGGTCCGTGCCCCTGGGCCTCGCCCTGTGCCTGGGCATGGCCGGCCTGAAAGGCCTGGCTCTGCTGCCAGCGCTGGAAGTCCTCCTCGCTGCGCCACCGGGTGTAGACGAGGTAGCGGTCGGTCCCCTCGACGGGCCGCAGCAGCTCGAACCACTCGAACCCGTCGGACGACTCGACCATCCCGGCCCGGCCGGCGAACCGCCGCTCCAGTTCCTGCCGCATCTCCTCGGGCACCGTCAGCACGTTGATCTTCACGACAGAAGGCACAGGAACCCCCGTACGACTCGGTTCTCACCGCCCGGTTGCGCGGCCGTTCAGCACCACCATACGGAGGTACCGCCCTCGCCCCCGCGGGACGCACCGCCCTGGACACCACGCCTTATGGGCGAACCTCGGCGGCCGGGGCACTAGGCTCGTGACGTGCGTATCGCGAGGTTTTCCAAGGGCGACGGGGTCGCGTTCGGAGTGCTGGAAGAGGGCGAGCAGGTCATCGCCCACGTCGCGGGCCACCCGTTCGGCGGGGTCGAGTTCACCGGCGAGCGCTATCCGCTCGCCGAGGTCCGCCTGGTCGCCCCGATGCTGCCCAGCAAGGTCATCGCGATCGGCAAGAACTACGCCGACCACGCCAGGGAGATGGGCGGCGAGGCGCCGGCAGAGCCGGTCGTCTTCCTCAAGCCCAGCACATCGGTGATCGGGCCGGGGGAGCCCATCGCCTACCCGGAGAAGCTGTCCCAACGGGTCGACTACGAGGGCGAGCTGGCCGTGGTGATCGGACGGCTGTGCCGCGACGTGCCGGCCGAGCGGGCCCACGACGTGATCTTCGGGTACACCTGCGCCAACGACGTGACCGCCCGCGACCTGCAGTCCAGGGACGGACAGTGGTCCAGGGCGAAGGGCTTCGACACGTTCTGCCCGCTGGGCCCGTGGATCGAGACCTCGCTTGACCCGGCCGACCTCGCGCTCACGACCACGCTCAACGGGGAACTGCGGCAGAGCGCGCGCACCTCCCAGCTCCTGCACGACGTCCCAGCGCTCATCGCGTACGTGAGCGCGGTCATGACCCTGCTGCCCGGCGACGTCATCCTGACCGGCACACCCGCGGGGGTCGGCCCGATGTCCGTGGGCGACGAGGTGAGCGTCGGCATCGAAGGAATCGGAACTCTTACAAACCGGGTGATCTCACGTGATTAGGGTGCGCTTCGCCCCTTCGCCCACCGGCATGTTCCATGTCGGAGGGGCCCGCTCCGCGCTGTTCAACTGGGCCCTGGCCGAGCAGGCCGGCGGCAAGTTCGTGCTCCGGATCGAGGACACGGACGCCGCGCGCAACCGGCCGGAATGGACCGAGGGGATCATCTCGGCCCTGGCCTGGATCGGCATCAACGGCGACTCGCCGAACTTCGAGGGTCCGTACTTCCAGTCCGCCTACGAGCAGCAGCACCGCGAGGCGGCGGCACGGCTGCTCAAGGACGGCAAGGCGTACCACTGCACCTGCACCCGGGACGTCGTGAAGGCCAGGACCGGCTCGGAACACCAGGGGTACGACGGCCACTGCCGCGACCTGGGCCTGACCGAGGGCGCGGTACGGTTCCGCAGCCCCGACGTGGGCGTGACCGTGGTGGAGGACCTCGTACGCGGGCGGGTGGAGTTCCCGAACGCGTCGATGGAGGACTTCGTCATCGTGCGCGGTGACGGATCGCCGCTGTTCATCCTCGCCAACGTGGTCGACGACATGGAGATGCGGATCAGCCATGTGGTCCGCGCCGAGGAGCACCTGTCGAACACGCCCAAGCAGCAGCTCCTGTGGGAGGCGCTCGGCGCGCCGCCCCCGGTGTGGGCGCACGTGCCCGTCATCGTCAACGAGAAGCGGCAGAAGCTGTCCAAGCGCCGGGACAAGGTCGCGCTGGAGTCCTACCGGGACGAGGGCTATCTCGCGGAGGCGATGGTCAACTACCTCATGCTGCTCGGCTGGGGGCCCGGGGACGACCGGGAGATCATGTCCTGGTCGGAGATGATGCCGCTGTTCCGGCTGGAGGACGTGAACCCGTCGCCGGCGTTCTTCGACGAGAAGAAGCTACGCGCGTTCAACGGCGAGTACATCCGGGCGCTGCCGCCGGACGTCTTCATCGGCCGCTGCGAGCCGTGGCTCGACCCGTCCTGGGACCGGGACGTGTTCGCCAGGGTCGCGCCCCTGGTCCAGACCCGGGTGGCGGTGCTGTCCGAGGTCACGGCCAACGTCGACTTCCTCTTCCTCGACGAGCCCGTCTTCGACCAGCCGTCCTGGGACAAGGCGATGAAGCCGGGCGCTGCGGAGATCCTCGCCGGATATGCCGAGCGACTGGAGTCCGTCGCCTGGGACCCCGAGTCGCTGAAGGTCGCCCTGGAGGAGGTCGGCGCCGCCCGCGGGCTCAAGCTCGGCAAGGCCCAGGCCCCGGTGCGTGTGGCGATCACCGGCCGGACCGTGGGCCTGCCGCTGTTCGAGTCGATCGAGGTCCTCGGCCGCGAGCGCGCCCTCGACCGGCTCCGTACGGCTCTGGCCAAGCTCTCCTGACGCGTGGCCGGGCCACGGCCGCGGGGGTCACCCCGCGGCCATGGCGTACGGCCCCGTGGGTCACAGCAGGCCGCGGCGGGCCAGCAGAGGCGTGATCTCGGGGTCCCGGCCCCGAAACGCCCGGAAGGCCGCCATGGAGTCGACGCCGCCGCCCTTGGACAGCAGCTCACGGCGGAACCGGTCGCCGTTCTCGCGCCGCAGCCCGCCGTTCTCGTTGAACCACTCGACGGTGTCGGCGTCGAGGACCTCACTCCAGATGTAGGAGTAGTAACCCGCGCTGTAGCCGCCCGCCCAGATGTGGGCGAAGTACGTGCTGCGGTAGCGCGGCGGAACGGCCGGCAGGGCGACGCCGGCCTCGGCCAGCGCCCCGGCCTCGAACTCCTCGGGGTCCTCCCCCGAGTAGGCGGTGTGCCACGCCCAGTCGAGCAGCGTGGCGGCGAGGTATTCGACCGTGGCGAATCCCTGGCCGAACTTCTGCGACTCCAGCAGCCGGTCGACGAGATCCCGCGGCATCGGCTCGCCCGTCTCGTAGTGCTTCGCGTAGTTGGCCAGGATCTCGGGGTGGGTCGCCCACATCTCGTTCACCTGGGACGGATACTCGACGAAGTCGCGCGGCACGGCCGTACCCGAGAAGCGCGGGAAGCGCACGTCCGAGAACAACGCGTGCAGAGCGTGCCCGAACTCGTGGAACATCGTGTTGACCTCGTCGAACGTCATCAGCGTCGGCTCGCCCTTGACGATGTTGAGGTTGTTCACGACGACCGGCCGGGTGCCCTCCAGCGCCGACTGCCTGACCAGGCTGTTCATCCACGCGCCGCCCCGCTTGGCGGCCCTGGCGTGGAAGTCGCCGAGGAACAGGCCCAGCGGGCCGCCGTCCGCGTCGAACACCTCGAAGACCCGCACGTCCGGGTGATAGCCGGGCAGGTCCTTCCGCTCGGCGAAGGTGATCCCGTAAAGGCGGGTGGCCGCGTAGAAGACGCCACGCTCCAGGACGGTGTTCAGCTCGAAGTACGGCCGCAGGCGGGCGCCGTCGATGTCGTAGCGCGCCCTGCGCGCCTTCTCGGCGTAGAAGGCCCAGTCCCACGGCTGTACGGCATGGCCCGCGAGCTCCTCCAGCTCCGCCTGCTCCCTGCGGGCGTTCGCCACGGCGGGCGGGACGAGCTTGGCCAGCATCTCGGTGACGGCCCCGGTGGTGCCCGCCGTCTGGTCCGCCAGGACGTACTCGGCGTGATCGGCATAGCCCAGCAGACGGGCCCGCTCCCGGCGCAGCAGCGCCATCTCCCTGATCAGTTCGGTGTTGACCGTGCCGCCGCGTCCGACGGACGCGGCGTGGACGCGTTCACGCAGCGACCGGTCGGTCAGCGAGGCGAGCGACGGCTGCCCGGTCGGCAGCACCAGCGAGATCACATGCTTGCCGTCCAGGCCGCGCTCGGCGGCGGTCTCGGCGAGCCCCCGGATCGCGTCCTCCGTCAGGCCGTCCAGCTCGGCCGCCTCATCGACCACCACGGCCCGGCTGTTCGTGTCCGCGAGGAGATTCTGCTGGAAGGTCGTCGCCAGCTCCGACAGCCGCTCGTTGAGCCGCCTGAGCCGCTCCTGGTCGGCCTCGTCCAGCAGGGCGCCGGCCCGGGTGAAGTCGGTGAGGTAGCGGTCGAGCAGCCACCGCTCCTCCTCGCCGTCCGCCTCCACGGCCCGGATGCGGGCGAACAGCTTCGCGTTGAGATGTACGGCGTCCGCGTGCTTGGCCAGCTTCGGGGTGACGTCCTGCTGGATCTTCTGGATGCCGGGGGTGGCGTCGGCGGACGCCTGGTTGAAGAAGACGGTGCTGACCCGGTCGAGCAGCCGGCCCGATCTCTCCAGCGCCTCGATCGTGTTCTCGAACGTCGGCGGTTCGGGATCGTCCGCGATCGCCGCGACCTCGGCGAGGTGCTCGGCCATGCCCCGCTCGAACGCCGGCGCGTAGTGCTCTTCCTCGATCTCACGGAAGGGCGGCAGCCCGTAGGGCAGGTCGCTGGGGCTGAAGAAGGGGTTGTCGGCCGGCTGCATCGAATCTCCTTGAGCGTGGGTCGTGGGGAGGAGGTCCGCGGCGGCTCCCCGTTGTCCCGACTGCGCACCGGCGGTCCAGGGGACGGCCGGCGCCGTACGCTTTCAGCCTCGCACAACCATCGCCTACGACGATGTCGCGCGGCACGCCGCAATCGTTTTGGTAGTGGGTCCCAAGCTGGGCTATCCTTTCGGAGTCGCAAGCGGGGCGGTGAGCCCGGTGAGCGGATGGGGTATGGGGTAATTGGCAGCCCGACGGATTCTGGCTCCGTTAGTCTAGGTTCGAGTCCTGGTACCCCAGCTGGATCCCCCCCAAGGGATTCGGTTGGAAAATCGCAGCGATGCGACACACAGTGAACGGTCCCGTCGTCTAGTGGCCTAGGACGCCGCCCTCTCAAGGCGGTAACGGCGGTTCGAATCCGCTCGGGACTACCACTGTGAGCCTGTGCGTTGTTGTAGAGGCTCCATGGTGAAGGCTCCGTCGTCTAGTGGCCTAGGACGCCGCCCTCTCAAGGCGGTAGCGCCGGTTCGAATCCGGTCGGGGCTACACGTAAGAAAACCCCCGGTACTCCTGGCGCCGGGGGTTTTCTCATGTCCGCTTTCGCGTCTCCGGGAACGTCGCGTCTCCGGGAACCGCGCGCGTCGTCTCCGGGAACGTCGCGCGTCCGCCCACGTCGTTCTGTGGACGGACGCGCAGAGGGATCCCCGAGGGGCGCCCGGAGAGTGTCAGTTCCCGGAGCGGGCCTTGAACAGGGCGCGTTTGGCGGCCTTGCTCACCTGCTTGTCGGGATGGGCGTCGGCGATGGCCTCCAGCAGCTCCTCCAGATGCGGGTGCCGGATCTTCCAGATGCCGTCGAGTATCCCGACGAGCGTCTGAGCCGGGCCGATCTCGTGCAGGCTGCTCAGGAACTCGGCCCGGCCGAGCCCGGCGGAGATCGTCCACATGTCGAGAATCAGCCAGTGGGTGTCCGCCGGGGTCGGCTCCGGTGCTCCCTCGATCCCCATCTGGGTCAGGTGGGTCGCGGCGTACGGACGCAGCGACGGCTCCTTGGCCGCCTCATGCCAGGCGGGCACGGCCGCCTCGCCGAGCGAGCCGACCAGGCTGGCCGCCTGGACGCGGACGAGCGCGTCCGACTCGTCGTCGGCGGCGGCCGCGAGCAGCTCGGAGGCGGCCTGGGCGGGTGTGCGCAGCGCGAGCCACGAGGCGAACTCGGCGTCCGCCTCCTCCTCGGTCATGTCGGCGCTGAGCGACAGCAGGTCGAGCGCCGACATCGCGTCGATCGCGGGCCGGGCGCTCACCTCGACGTCCTCGTCGTCGAGCAGGTGCACCACGCCGTCGGTGCCGAGCGGGGTCAGTGAGATCACGCCGTCGTCGACGGTGACCATGCCGTACCCGCTCAGCCACGCCACGACGGAGGCGAGCGGATCACCGGCCGCCGCCCACGCGTCCAGACCGAGATCGTCGTACTCCGACACGGCCTGGGCCAGCTCTTCCCGCAGCTCGGCGAGGGTCCGCGTGCCCTGGTTGAGCAGCAGTTGGATCAGCAGCGCGCGGGTCAGCCCGGACAGCGCCAGCGTCAGATCGTCGTCGTCGAGCTCGGGGTCGCCGTAGTCGATCGAGTGCAGGCCGGTCGTCCAGACGTCGAGGACGTCCTCGTCGTCCTCGAACGGCCAGCCGGAGGTGTCGGGGTCGACGCTGACCGTGTCGCTGCCGTCCGGGGCGAGGAACTCCAGGTCGATGGCGAGGTTCCAGATGTTCCACAGATACTGCGCGTCCGGGAGGCCGAGCGCCTGTACGGCTTCGCTCACCTCGTCGTCGGACAGGAGCGTCTCGGTGCCGACCTTGCGGCCCGTCCCGACCCACAGCGCCAGGTCGCGAGCCTGGGCGATCAGCGGGACCCCGCGGGCGGCCTCGGCCAGCTCGGCGTCGGAGCGCAGGCGGATGGTGGGCAGCGCCGCGATCTCCTCGGCGAACGGCTCGAAGTCGCCCAGGCTCTCGCCGACCTCCTCGAACTCGTCCTCGTCGTCCTCGTCGTCCTCGTCGTCGTCCCAGGGACTCCCGTCCAGGATGTCCTCCATCGCGTCGACGAAGTCGTCCTCGAGCTCGTCGAGCTCGGCGAGCAGGACGTCCAGGGCGTCGGCGCGCGGCGACAGCCGTCCGGTCGACGACAGGAACGTCAGATAGGACCGCATCGCCGGCATCAGACCGTCGGCGGCCGCCTCGGGGTCTTCCACCGCCTTGGGGAAGTGTTCGAGCAGCACGGTGCGCAGGTCACCGCGCTTCCACAGCCCCGCCTCGTCTCGGACGGCCAGGCGATGCCATAGTGCGGCGGGTCCCACGAGCTCGGGATCGCTGCCCGGTGCGTTGTCCGGCACCCAGAGAATGAATTCTTGGAGCAGAGGACGCAGTTCAGCGGCGGCTGCCTCGATGCGATCGGTCACCCCGCCAGACTAGAGGCATCCGGAGCCGGTCTCTAATCAGTTTGCCCGCCGCATCGCCTCGGTGATCCGCTCGGCCGCCGCCACGACGGGACCGGCGTGCATCCGCCCGGGTGTGCGGGTGAGCCGCTCGATCGGACCGGAGACGGAGATGGCCGCGACGACCTTGCCGCCGGAGCCGCGAATCGGGGCGGACACGCTGGCGACGCCCTGCTCGCGCTCGCCGACGCTGTGCGCCCAGCCCCTCCTGCGTACGCTGGACAGCGTCGTGGCGGTGAACTTGGCGCCGCGCAGGCCACGGTGCAGCCGGTCCGGGTCCTCCCATGCGAGCAGGATCTGTGCCGCCGATCCCGCGGTCATCGGCAGCGCCGAGCCGACGGGGACGGTGTCGCGCAGGCCGCTGGCGCGTTCCGCGGCGGCCACGCAGACCCGTTCGTCCCCCTGCCGCCGGTAGAGCTGGGCGCTTTCCCCGGTGAGATCGCGGAGCTGGGTGAGCACGGGCCCCGCCACGGCGAGCAGCCGATCCTCGCCGGCGGCCGTGGACAGCTCGGACAACCGCGGCCCGAGGACGAAACGTCCCTGCGTGTCACGGGAGACGATGCGGTGGTGCTCCAGCGCGACGGCCAGCCGGTGGGCGGTGGGCCTGGCCAGACCGGTCGCCTGGACGAGCTGCGCCAGGGAAGCGGGGCCCGCCTCCAGGGCGTTGAGTACGAGAACGGCCTTGTCGAGTACTCCGACCCCGCTAGAGTTGTCCATACCCCGATACTGCCGTCTCGGTATCCGAGATGCAAACGCAATAGGGGAATTCAGCATATAAAGTGTCCATATCCCGATATCCCTGTCTCGATATTCGAGACGACGTAACCCGGGGGCCGAGCGCAAGGAGGCGTTTCACCATGGGTCGCACACTGGCCGAGAAAGTCTGGGAGCAGCACGTCGTACGACGTGCCGAGGGCGAGCCCGACCTGCTCTACATCGACCTCCACCTCGTCCACGAGGTGACCAGCCCACAGGCGTTCGACGGCCTTCGGCTCGCCGGCAGGCCGGTGCGCCGTCCCGACCTGACGATCGCCACCGAGGACCACAACGTGCCGACCGTGCTCGGGCCCATCTCCGATCCGGTCTCGCGCACCCAGGTCGAGACCCTGCGGAAGAACGCGGCCGAGTTCGGCATCCGGCTGCACCCGATGGGCGACGCGGGCCAGGGCGTGGTCCACATCATCGGTCCGCAGTTCGGCCTCACCCAGCCCGGCATGACGATCGTCTGCGGCGACTCCCACACCTCGACGCACGGCGCGTTCGGCGGCATCGCGTTCGGCATCGGCACGTCCGAGGTCGAGCACGTGCTGGCCACCCAGACGCTGCCCGCCTACCGGCCCAAGATGATGGCCATCGAGGTCGCGGGGGAGTTGCCGGTCGGCGTCACCGCCAAGGACCTCATCCTCGCCATCATCGCCAAGATCGGCACCGGCGGCGGTCAGGGCCACATCGTGGAGTACCGCGGCGAGGCCATCCGCAGGCTCTCCATGGAGGGCCGCATGACGGTCTGCAACATGTCGATCGAGGCGGGCGCCCGGGCGGGCATGATCGCCCCGGACGAGACCACCTTCGAATACCTGCGCGGCCGGCCGCACGCGCCCACCGGAGCCGCCTGGGACCAGGCCGTCGAGTACTGGAAGACCCTGCGCACGGACGACGACGCCGTGTTCGACAAGGTCGTCGAGATCGACGCCTCGACGCTGACGCCGTTCGTCACCTGGGGCACCAACCCGGGGCAGGGTGCGCCGCTCGGCTCGGCCGTACCGTCTCCGGAGGACTTCGCCGACCCGGTCGAGCGGGCGGCGGCCGAGCGCGCGCTGGAGTACATGGGTCTCGCAGCGGGCACCCGCCTGCGCGAGATCGAGGTCGACACGGTCTTCGTCGGCTCCTGCACCAACGGCCGGCTGGAGGACCTGCGGGCCGCCGCCGAGATCCTGCGTGGTCGCCAGGTCGTCACCCGCACGCTGATCGTGCCCGGTTCGATGCAGGTCAAGAAGGCCGCGGAGGAGGAGGGCCTGCACGAGGTGTTCAAGGAGGCCGGCGCCGAGTGGCGTGAGGCGGGCTGCTCGATGTGCCTGGGCATGAACCCCGACACGCTCAAGCCGGGCGAGCGCAGCGCCTCGACCTCCAACCGCAACTTCGAGGGCCGCCAGGGCAAGGGCGGCCGCACGCACCTCGTCTCGCCGGCCGTCGCGGCCGCGACCGCGGTCACCGGCCGGCTCACCGCGCCCGCCGACCTCTGAGACGCGCTGAGACCCGCCGAGACTTCGAAATCCGACAGGGAAGACCAGGGAAGACCACTGATGGAAGCCTTCACCACGCACACCGGCCGGGCCGTTCCGCTGCGCCGCAGCAACGTCGACACCGACCAGATCATCCCGGCCGTCTGGCTCAAGCAGGTCAGCCGCACCGGTTTCGAGAAGGGCCTGTTCTCCGCCTGGCGTGAGGACCCGTCCTTCGTCCTGAACGACCCCGCGTACGCGGGGGCCACGATTCTCGTCTCCGGCCCGGACTTCGGCACCGGATCGTCCCGCGAGCACGCCGTCTGGGCGCTCCAGCAGTACGGCTTCCGCGCCGTGATCGCCTCGCGGTTCGGCGACATCTTCCGGAACAACTCCACCAAGATGGGCCTCCTGCCGGTCGTGCTCCCCGAGGACGTCGTCGAGCGCCTGCAGACGGCGGTCGAGGCCGACCCGGCCACCGAGGTGACCGTGGACCTGGTCGAACGCCAGGTGCGCTTCGGCGACCTCGCGTTCTCCTTCGAGATCGACGACTACACCCGCTGGCGGCTCATGGAGGGCCTGGACGACATCGGGCTGACCCTGCGTCACGCGGCCGACATCGAGGTGTACGAGAATGGACGGCAGCCATGGCTGCCGACGACCGTCTGAGCGAGCCTCAGACCCCGGAAGACCGCCTGGCGCGGCGACTGCGTGATGCGCATCGCCGCGTCAGGGCGTTAGCCTTACCACAGGAGGAGCGGGCCCGTCTGACGCGTCGGCTGCTCGCGATCTCTGACGTGGCAAAACGGGACATAGCCCATGCGGCCCGCCGGCTGGATGCCTTCATCGCCTATCTGGACGGCACATCCGACACGCCGAGCAGGCGAAACATGCCGCCCGGTGATTGAGTCCCGAGACCTCGTCCCCTAACTTCAAGCGCGTAAGGGGGAGGGAACCAAATGAACAAGAAGGAACTCGTCGAGGCGATCACCGATCGCGTCGGTGACAAGAAGACGGCGACCGAGGCGGTCAACGCCGTTCTCGATGCGATCCAGCACGCCGTCGCCAGCGGCGACAAGGTCTCGATCACCGGATTCGGCGCCTTTGAGATGGTGCACAAGCCCGCTCGTACGGCTCGCAACCCTTCGACGGGCGACCCCATCAAGGTCGAGGAGAGCTGGGCACCCAGGTTCCGCCCAGGCGCCGAGTTCAAGGAGCAGGTCAACGCAGGCGGCAAGGCCTCGGCACAGAAGAAGTTGTAGCAACCGGCCGGAACGGTGAGCGTAACCGATCCGCAGTGGCGCCCGGATGGTCATTCGGGCGCCACTCGTCTTCTCGCCGCCGATCAGGGCGTGGGAAACGTGGAGAGGGTGACGTACGTGACGCGACCAGCGGTCAGGACGATGTTGACCCGCTGGCCGGAGCGCAGATGCCGCAGTGGTCCGGCGTCGAACGCCTCCGCTTCGAACGGGATCTCCGTCCCGTCGTCGAGGAACACCGAGCCCGAGCGCGTCGCGGCGTCGAACGTCTTGACCGTGGCCTGCACGCGATCAGCCTACTCGTGCCCGTCCGCCGGCTCGGCCGACGAACGACGCCCGGCCTCGGGCGGTCCGGACGGCGTCTCGCCGAGTGCGAGGAGTGCGGCGACCGCAGCGGTGGCGGGGCCGACGCCCAGGGCGAGCGCCTCGCGCAGGTCAGTCACCGTGTCGACGTCCCGGCGGACCGAGGGGATGCCGTCGAGCGTCAGCTCCTTGGCCCCGCCGGCCAGGTGCCGCGCCCTCGACTCGCCACCGAAACCGGGCCGGAACGGCACGCCGGGCCGTACGCCGTAGAAGGTGGTGCCCACCTCCGCCGCGTCGGGCACGAACGACTGCTCGAACTCCGCGGCCGCCGTCAGCACCGTCTCCAGCTCGCCGGGCCGCAGCGCCGGCAGGTCGGCCTGCAACGCCCCGATCGCGTCCGCGGGCGCGAGCCGTACGGCCTCGGCCGCGCCGTGGCGCAGCGCCGTGTTGAGGCCCCGGTCCGGGTCGCTCACCACGTGGGCGCCCAACAGTGCGAGGCGCCGCGCCGGCACCGGGTCCGCCGTCACCACCACCACACGTGCCACGAGCGGGCAGCGCAGCGCCGCCGACACCGTGTCGGACGCGACCGCCACGGCCAGGTCGGTCCGGTACGGCCCGGCCGCAGCGGCCAGGCGTGTCTTCGCCCGGATCAGGGTCTTGACGGGCACCACAATGGTCCATCGCGCGCACTGCATGCCGTCAAGCATCCCGCCTCGACATTTCCGATGGCCAACCGGGAGACTTGTGCCGATCCCGCCGATTTGGAGAACCAGTGACCCAGCCCAGCCGCCGCCGTGCCGGACGCCCGCCCCGCTTCTGGGAGGCCCTGGCGGTCGTCGTCGTCAAACCGCTGTCCCGGCTGTTCGTGAAACGGAAGTGGCGCGGCGGCGAGCATGTGCCCCGTGAGGGCGGACTGATCATCGCGGCCAACCATCTGTCCTGGTCGGACCCGGTGCTGCTGTCTCACTATCTCTACAACACCGGGCGCTGGCCGACGATCCTGGCCAAGGCGGGGCTCTTCAAGGTGCGCTTCCTCGGCCACGCGGTCACCCAGCTCCAGGCGATCCCCGTGCACCGCGGCAGCACCGAGGCCACCCAATCGCTGAAGATCGCCGAGGAGCGGCTGCGCGCGGGCGCGTGCATTCTGTTCTATCCGGAGGGCACGATCACCCGGGATCCCGGCATGTGGCCGATGGCAGGCAAGACCGGCGTCGCCCGACTGGCCCTCGCCACCGGGGTCCCGGTGATCCCGATCGCCCATTGGGGGGCCCAGGAGCTCCTGCCGTACGGCGCGAAGAAGCCGCGGCTGTTCCCGCGCAAGAAGTTCGAGGTGATCGCCGGGCCGCCGGTGGACCTGTCCCAGTACGCCGGTCAGCCCATGCGGGCCTCGATCCTCCGGGCCGCGACGGCCGACATCATGGCGGCCATCACCGACCTCCTCGCGGAGATCCGTGACGAGAAGGCCCCCGACGTTCCGTACGACCCCAAGAACGGTGAGAGCGCCTGACAGGGCGTACGGTGGGGACGACCGGGAGCGAGCCCGGTGTGACAAGGAGGGACGGGGCGGCCAGTGAGCAAGGCGGTCGTGTTCGGAACCGGCTCGTGGGGCACCATGTTCGCGGTGATCCTCGCCGAGGCGGGCACCCGCACGACCCTGTGGGGTCGGCGGGGCGCGGTCGTGGACGCGATCAACGACAGGCACGAGAACCCGGACTACCTGCCCGGCCTGCGGCTCCCCGAGACGTTGCGCGCGACCACCGACCCGGCCGAGGCGATGGACGGCGCCGACTACGTGGTGCTCGCGGTCCCGGCGCAGACGCTCCGGTCCAACCTCGTGGAATGGAAACACGCCATCCCCGGCGGTGCCGTGCTCGTGAGCCTCATGAAGGGCGTCGAACTCGGCACCTGCAAGCGGATGAGCGAGGTCATCCGCGAGGTGGCCGAGGTGCCGGAACGGCGGGTCGCGGTCGTGTCGGGGCCGAACCTGGTCGGTGAGCTGGCCCGGCGCCAGCCCGCCGCCACCGTCGTCGCCTGCTCCGACGCCGAGGTGGCCGACCGGCTCCAGGAGGCCTGCCACCTGCCGTGGTTTCGCACCTACACCAATCCGGACGTCATCGGGGTCGAGCTCGGCGGCGCGGTCAAGAACGTCATCGCGCTGGCCGTCGGCGTCGCGGCCGGCATGGGCCTGGGGGACAACGCCCAGTCCATGCTGATGACCCGCGGGCTTGCCGAGATCGCCCGCCTGGGCGCCGCGCTCGGGGCAGACCAGCACACGTTCGCCGGCCTCGCCGGGATGGGCGACCTCGTCGCGACCTGTACGTCTCCGCTGTCCCGCAACCGCACCTTCGGGGAGAACCTGGGGCGCGGGATGACCCTCGCCGAGACCGTCGCGGCGACCAGGCAGACCGCCGAGGGGGTCAAGTCCTGCGAATCGGTGCTCGACCTGGCGCGCAAGCACAACGTGGAGATGCCCATCACCGAGGTGGTGGTCGGCGTCGTCCACGGCGGCATGACGCCTCCCGAGGCGGCCGCGCTGCTGATGTCCCGGGCTCCCAAGCCCGAGCGCTACGGTCTGTGACGCCTGGTCATAGCTTGGTCGTACCCTTGGCCGGGCCTGCGGCTGACGAGCCGTTTTGCCCGGCAAGAGGCGGTAGATTCGGACACCATGAACTCGGACACCACGAACGAGGATCGCCGGCCCGGGCCACGTGTGCGCGTGGCAGTCGTCTTCGGCGGCCGCAACTCCGAGCACGCCGTCTCCCTCATGGGAGCGGGCAGCGTGCTCGAGGTGATCGACCGGTCGAGGTATGACGTCGTCCCCATCGGGATAGCCCAGGACGGGCGGTGGGTGCTGGTCCCCGGCAGCCAGGCGTACGCGATCGAGGGCGACCGCCTGCCCTCCGTGGACGAGTCGGGAACGGCTCTCGCGCTGCCGTCGGAGTCCGCCTCGCTCGTCGCCCTCGAGCCCGGCGAGATCCCGCGCCCGCTCGGTGAGGTGGACGTGGTGTTCCCCGTCCTGCACGGGCCGTTCGGCGAGGACGGCACGATTCAGGGCCTGCTGGAGATGGCGGGGGTCCGGTACGTCGGTTCGGGTGTGCTGGCCAGCGCGATCGGCATGGACAAGGCGTACATGAAGCTGGTCCTGCGGGGTGCCGGGCTGCCGGTCGGGCCGTTCGTCGTGATCGGCGACCGCGACTGGCGCACGGATCGGGCGCGGATGCTCAAAGAGGTCGAGGAGCTCGGCTGGCCGGTCTTCGTGAAGCCCGCCCGCGCCGGGTCGTCCCAGGGCATCTCCAAGGCGCACGATGCCGCCTCGTTGGAGACCGCGGTCGAGCTGGCCCGCGAACACGACCCGAAGGTGCTCGTCGAGGCCGCGATCACCGGCCGGGAGATCGAGTGCGCGGTGCTGGAGTCGCTGGGGGACGCCGTGCCCGAGGCGAGCATGCCGGGCGAGGTGCACGTCCGCGAGGACCACGAGTTCTACGACTTCGAGGCGAAGTACTTCCCCGACGGAATGCGGCTCGACGTGCCCGCCGACATCCCAGGTGAGGTGGCCGAGACGATGCGCGGCATGGCGGTGCGCGCCTTCGAGGCCCTCGGCTGCGAGGGGCTGGCCAGGGTCGACTTCTTCTTCACGCCCTCGGGCGAGGTCATCGTCAACGAGATAAACACCATGCCAGGGTTCACGGCCCAGTCGGTCGCCCCGAAGCTGTGGGCCGCCAGCGGTCTGCCGTACCCGGAACTGGTCGACCGGATGATCCAGCTCGCACTGAACCGCCCGGTCGGCCTGCGCTAGCGCGGTGACGATGAACCCCGGCCTCGATGCCTGATCGGCGCGGTCCCTCCACCCACGATGCGCCGGGAGGAAGCTCCGGTCCACTGCCGGGCCCCGTCACGCGGGGCTCGGTGTGCGGTCCTCGCTCCCTCCCGCTCCGCTCTCTCGATCCCGCCGAACGTCGGGGAAGCACTCCCGCCGGTCCCGGTCCAGACGGTGACGGGCTATTCCGGGATGGTCTTCTTGATAGGGTCGGCGAGATCGACGAGGACCGCACCGGAAACGTGCTTGTTGGAGATGGTCACCTCGACGTACGCCGATCGATTGACGGCGGTGAACAGCGCCGGTCGCTGGGGATCACGGAACCAGCCGACGCCGTTGACGTCGAGAACCTCGGCGGTCGCCGTCATCGAGCCGGGCCGGGGCACACCGCAGCGCAGCGCGATCTCCCCGTCCCCCCAGACCGCGACGTACGGCGAGGCGGGCTCGAAGATCGTGCGGTTGGCGCCGTCCAGATTGTGGGGGAGTATGGCGCCGAGCCTGCGACAGACCTCGGCGGCCGCGCCGGTCGGCGTCGGCGGTTCGACCTGGACGGTGGTGGAGCACCCCGCCAGAACGGCCGACATCACGGCCATGACGGCTGCTGCCCCCGAGAGAAAGGCCGGTTTTCGCATAGCCACCCGATCGGGCCGGATCGACTGCCCGGCTCCCTCGTCAGATGTGAACGATCGGACAGGTTAGCGTACGGGTGATCCCCTCGACACCCTGGATCTGGGCCACCACGAGCTTGCCCAGCTCGTCCACGTTGTTGGCCTCGGCGCGGACTATCACGTCGTACGGGCCGGTGACGTCCTCGGCCTTGGTCACGCCGGGGATCGAGGAGATCTCACCGGCGACGTCGGCCGCCTTGCCGACCTCGGTCTGGATAAGGATATAGGCCTGGACCATGCGTCCTCCCTGATGGAGATCAGTGCCGGAGCGTAACCGTACCTCGAATACACAGGGGGTGTGTCATCACAGTCGGAGAACTCGGTGAATTCGGAGTAATTAGCCGAATATCGGGTCGTCTATCGCAAAGCCCTGCCGTGCTGCTCGGACCCGGTGACGACGCCGCCGTCCTGAGCGCGCCCGACGGCCGGGTCGTGGTCACCACCGACGTTCTGATAGAGGGAAGACATTTCCGCCGTGATTGGTCGAGCGGCTACGACATCGGCCGCAAGGCGGCGGCCCAGAACCTCGCGGACATCGCCGCCATGGGCGCCGAGCCGACGTCGCTCGTCGTCGGTCTTGGGCTGCCGGCCGACACCGCGATCGAGTGGCTCGACGCGCTCACCGACGGCTTCCGCGACGAGTGCGCCCTGGCCGGAACCGGTGTGGCCGGCGGCGACATCGCCGGGTCGGAGATCGTCATGATCGGCGTGACCGCGCTGGGAGACCTCGGCGGCCGGCCTCCGGTGACCAGGTCGGGCGCCCGCCCGGGACACATCGTCGCCGTCACCGGCCGGCTTGGCTACGCGGCGGCCGGACTGGCCCTGCTGCGGGCCGGGCTCACGCCCGCCACCCTGCCGGGAGGCGAGGGGGCGTCGCCGGGCCTGGTGGCGCTGATCGACGCGCACCGGCGTCCGCAGCCGCCGTACGCCCGGGGGCCCGAGGCGGCCGGGCTCGGCGCGACCGCCATGCTCGACGTGAGCGACGGGCTGCTGCAGGACCTCGGGCACGTCGCGGCGGCCAGCGGGGTGACCGTCCGGGTGGACGCCGCCGCGCTGCCGCTCCCCGAGGTCTTCGCCGAGGCCGCCGCTGTGCTCGGCGACGGCACGGATCCGCTCGGCTGGGTGCTGACCGGCGGCGACGACCACGCCCTCGCCGCGACGTTCCCTCCGGACGTGCGGCTCCCGCCCGAGTGGACGCCCATCGGCGACGTCACCGAGGGCGAAGGCGTCCAGGTCACCGGACACACCACCACAATGGACGAGACGACCGGTGGCTGGGACCACTTCCGCGGCTGAGGGCGCCCTGCTGTCAATGCGCTCAGCGCAGGGCGTCGACGGGTTCCATGTGGGCGGCCCTGAGCGCGGGGTAGAGACCGGCGAGGAGACCAACCAGAGCGCCGGCGGCCGGGGCCGCCAGGGCCAGCCGTACGTCCAGGACGGGGGTCCACTGCTTGACGGCGGAGACGGCGACGATGGCGATGGTGCCGACGCCCGCGCCGATCACGCCGCCGGCGAGGCCGGTCATGGTCGATTCGAGCAGGAACTGCATGGCGATGTGGCGGCGGGCCGCGCCCAGAGACCGGCGCAGGCCGATTTCCGCGATGCGTTCCATGACGGTGACCAGAGTGACGTTGGCGATGCCGACCGCCCCCACGACGAGGGAGACCAGACCGAGGATGAGGAACAGGCCATTGACGTCGTCCTGGACGCCCTCCCGGGCCCGTTTGGGGGTGGGCGGGGCGATGACCTGCAGATCGTCGGGGTGGTTCGGCGATAGCGCGAGCGGAGCCTGGCGGGCGATGAGGTCGGCGGCACCGAGACTGGTGTTGATCAGGACCCGAGTGACGTCCCGCAGGCCGAAGTCCGCCCCGATGGTGGGTGGGACGATGACGGCGGTGGACAGGATCTGCTCGCGCCGCAGGTCGCCGAGGATTCCAATGACGGTGTACGCGTGATCCTTGATGAAGACAGCGGGCGCGTTGTTCAGGCGGGTGATGCCGAGCATCTTGGCGGCCTGCTCGCCGAGCACGACGACCTTGTCCCGGCGTCGGATATGCCCGGTATCGAAGAACCGGCCTCCGATCATGCGGCCCTGGACGGTGCTGGGAAGCTCGGGCGTGGTGGCCACCACGGCCAGCGTCTGGTAGGTGACCTTGGTGGGGTCGATCAGTGCGTTGGCGGTGACTGAGAGATTCGAGCTCTTGTCGTTCTGGGCGAGTGCGGAGGCCGACTCGACGCCGTGCAGGCGGGCCAGGTCGGTGAGGGCGTCCCAGGCGACGAGTGGGTCGCGGCCCTGCGGCACTTCAACGGTGATCGCAGTGGCGGTGAGCTCGTCGAACCGACCGACGATCTGATTGCCGGCGGTGCCGGCGATGCCCAGGGTGATCACCAGGGTGGTGATGCCCAGGACGGTGCCCAGAGTGGTGAGCGCGGTGCGGACAGGGCGGGCCAGCATGCCGGCCAGCGCCTCGTTCCACAGATCGCGGGGGTCCATGATCGGTCACTCCTCCGTCAGGACGCCGTCGCTGATGCGGACACGGCGGTGAGCGCGACCGCTCACTTCGATCTCGTGCGTGATGACGAGGAGCGTGAGTCCCTGGGCACACAGATCGTCGAACAGGTCGAGCACGGCGCCGGTGTTCTTGCTGTCGAGGTTGCCGGTGGGTTCGTCGCAAAGCAGGAGCGAGGGGCCGCCCATGAGAGCCCGGGCGATGGCCACACGCTGGCGCTCGCCACCGGACAGGCGGTCGGGCAGGAAACCGAGCCGATGCCCCATGCCCACCTTCTCCAGCATCACCTCGGCGCGTTGGCGTCGGCCTTTCCAGCTGTGCCCGCCGTACACCTCACCGAGCATGACGTTCTCTACGACGGTGCGGTGGGCCAGCAGATGGAAGGACTGATAGACGAACCCGATCGCTCGGCCGCGCAGCCTGGTCCTCGCACCGTCCTTCAGCGTCGTCGTCTCAACACCTTCGAGTAGGTAGGAGCCGGAGGTGGGGCGATCGAGTAGGCCGAGGGTGTTGAGCAACGTCGATTTCCCTGATCCTGACGGGCCCACGATCGCCAGATAATCGCCCGGATCGACGCGGAGGCAGACGTCGCGGAGGGCGTGGACCGGCGGATCAGTGGGGAACGAACGGCTTACGGCGGTCAGCTTGATCACCGGTTCCTCGGCGGCCGTCGCCGAGCCGTCCGGTGGCATACCCTCCCGGAGCCGCGCCTTACTTTCGACCGCCTCGTCAGCCGTCCTGAAGTCACGCATCGCTCACCACGACACGGTCGCCATCCGTGAGGGTCCCCGGCTCGACCGGGGTGACCTCCACTTTGCCGTCCGCGGTGAGGCCAGTGGTGACTTCGACGTCGACGGCTTTGCCGCCAGGCCGCTCGACCTGAACGCGGGGGCGGCCGTCAGCGGAGGTGATGACGGCGGCGACGGGGACGGTCAGCACGTCTCCTTCAGTGGCGCCGACGGCGATTTTGACCGTGACCGGGACGCCGACCAGATCACGCAGGCCTTTCGTCGTCTTTATAGGGGTGAGCAGGACGGGTACGGAGCCAACGCCCGTGGCAGAGCCGTCGGCAGCGTCGCCGCCGCTCTCACTCCCCGCGGAGGCGGTCGCGTCCTTGGCCTCGGCGGCCTTGCCGATCGCGGTCAGCCGGGCCGGATACGTCTGGCCATCGGCGGTCTCGATGACGGCCTTCATGCCCGTACGCAGCAACTTGGCCTCATCGCTGTCCACCGAGCCTGACACCGCGAACGTCGAACTGGTAACCGTGCCGATCTTGCCGTCGATCACCACCCCCGGCTTCACCGCGGCCTTGTCCAGACGCGCCGGCAGCGAAGCCAGGAAGACCACCTCTCCAGGAGGGATGCTCACGCCGTAGGTGGTGAGATACTCAGCCAGGATCGACTGTGCGGCCGCGAGCGACCTGCGGTCATTGGACACTTTCAGCCTCAGCGGTGAAACGTTGCGGGCCTCACGCAACGCCTGCTTCGCGGCGGCCACGTTCTCCTTGGCCGTGCGCACCGTCGCGCGCAACTCCGTCAACCGCTTCTGCCTAGCCTGCTCCGCCTGCTCACTGAAGATATACAACGCGTGCTGCGCCGAGCGGAGGTTCGCCCGGGCATTGTCCACTTTCAGCTGCAGCAGCCTTGTGTCGCCTTCCGGGTTGGCCGTGTTGGGTTCCGGCTTGGGTGTGTTGTCTTTCGGGTTGCTCATATCGTCTTTCGACTTGGCTGCCTCCAGCGCCTGTTCCGCTGCGAGCAGATCCTCCTCTGCCGACCGGACGGCTCGCTTCAATGCCTCGTACTGTTGGGCGTCCTCCGGTGTCACCTCCCGCTCCTCGGCCTGTTTCAACGCGCTGTCGGCTGTTCGCAGATCCGCGCGGACGTTCGCCAGCTTGAGTTTCAGCAAGGTGACTTCGCCGCTGTTGTCGAGTGCCTTCCGATCGGCGGCGAGAGTCTCCTGCGCGGTCCGTACGGCTTCGCGTAGCTGTTCCAGCGTCTGCCTGGCCGTTAGATCCGGCTTCTGGGCCTGGTAACCGTTCTTGGCATACCAGCGTTCGACGGCCGTAATGGTGGCCTGATCGAACACTCCGGTAGTCGGCGCCTTGATGCCAAGCCTTCTCAGCGCGGCTTGCAACTGCCGTACATCGGCGCCGTTCACCCCGGGGGTCATGGTCCGGTGCATCGGCACCTTGCCTCGTAGCACGAACACCGGCCGTCCGTTGACCTCCATCAGCACTTGGCCCTCTTTTAGGCGGCCGGGGCGAGGTGCTCTGGTGACCCGCTGGGAATCGGTAGTACCCCCGACCACGCCGGCCAGGAAGATTGGCAGCGGAGAGCCGTACGCCAGTGTTCCGCTGACGGCGACCGTGCTGGTGAGTTTCCGCCGCATCACAGGAACGGTGACCAGCGACGCTTCCGGCGCCCGTCGTAACGCCGCCTCGTCGGCAGGCGACCGCAAACGTGTCCCCACTGCCCAGGCGGCTCCCGCGATCACCACGATGACTGTTAAGACACCGATCAGGATCCGTCGCCGGGACATCACAGCCAGTCGTCCATGCCGAACTCACGGAATGTCTCCTGACCGATGGTGGAGGCCTTCGGTTGATAGACGGCGTAGAAGTCCTTGCCGCATTCAAGATCATCGAGCGCGGCCTTGATCTCGCGGTTCAGATACGGCCTGGCTTGGTCGCTGGTCAGATTCGGCATGTAGTGCATTCCGGGCTCCGGATCCTTGAACTCCTTCCGGCCCAGCTCTGACTCCTCCTGCATGAAGGTCTGTCCGCCGCGTCCTGCGATCGAGGTCGGCCGCAGCTGTGTGACCTGGTAACCCTTTCCCTTGAGGCAGGTCCCGAACTTTCCAGCGAGTTCGACGAGTTCGGGATCGCCGTCAAGTTCACGGGTCGACCGCTGCTCGGATACTTTGTTGAGCTGATCGAAGAAGTCTTTTTGGGAGGATACCGTCTTGCGTAGGACGGATTTGATGGCCTGCCCATAGCAGAGATCATCTGCAGCGTTATACGCCTTTAGTTGAGCAGGCGGGAGTGACATCAGGGTCGAATTGTTCGGATCTCCTCCTGGGACGTCAACTCCGGAGACTTCGGGGTCCGTTCGGTATACATATTTGGCGAATACGCCGAATCCGTATTTTGAACGGTACTCCTTCATTGCCGCGTAGTCGCCTGATGTTATCTTCCGTTGCTTCTCACTGATCGCCCGTGGGGGAGGAACGTTCGAAATGTACTTGAACCCCTTCTGCTTCATGCAATCGGCGCGGATAGCTTCGATCTGACGCCGCTTTCCCTGCTTGTCGACGTGAGGTGAGGGGGCGATGCTCGGGATGGACGGGGAAGCGCAAGCCGTGAGGCCCAAGAACGCGACGGCGAAAAACGCAAAAATCTTCTTCAACATACGATCTCCTGAAATCAATGCTTTGAGAGTAGGAATCGAAGCAAGGGGTTGGGTTAGGCCATATAGAACGAAAGGCAAGATGCCTGGCTCAACTATGCTTTTTGGCGGTAGGGATACTGGTGTTTCCTGTGGCATTTTAAGTGTATGGCGTGGACTTTCCTGGCAATCTTGGAGGCCAGACTTCTAGGGCTGGCTGCCTAGCGGATCCAGTGTCCTGTGGAATGATTCCTTATATTCTTTCGGGGGGTGCTGACGCGGCATTATGTGGCCGACTAGTGTAGTGTCGCGCCACTCCTTCCGAGAATAGCGATAGTCATATCCATTGCTCCTTTTCTAGTCATTCTTGAACCGGATGGATCTCATCGGCGGTCACTAACTCCCGACAGATGCGTGCACAACCCAACTGGAGACGAAATGCACACTCGCACGAGGCTTTCGGGGCGGCGACCTTGGCAGAGCCGTGGATCGGCAGGCTGGCACAAACTCGCGGCCAGGTCAAACCGGACATGAGGCCCGTATATGGCCACCGTCGTCAATCTCCGGATACGCCGCTGAGCCCCCATGGGGTCTCCGTTTGCTGTCGTGGTTTCAAGGCTGTCGTCAGGCAATCCTGTATCCCCGAGGCTCAGGGGTCCATATAGGCCTCGGCCTGCACGGCGTACATCCGCGCATAGAGGCTGTCGAGCGCCATTAGTTCATTGTGGTTGCCCACTTCGGCGATTACGCCGTCGGCGAGTACGACGATCTGCTCGGCGTTCCTTGCGGCAGCCATACGGTGTGTGACCATGACACTTGTGCGACCTTCGCGCATCGCCTTGAGCTTGGTGTGTAAGCGATGTTCGGCCTCGGCGTCCAGCCGGGAACTCGGTTCGTCCAGCATGAGTAGATCCACCTCGCGGCGCATCAGGCTGCGCGCGAGTGCGACCCGCTGCCATTGCCCCCCCGAAAGGGTGCGACCGTTACGTGGGTCGTCCTTGTCCTGGTTGGGCAGGAACACCAGACTGAGGGTCGTCTCATAGCCGTACGGCAGCTCCTCCAGATCGTCATGAACGTCCGCGTGGCTGCCCGCCTGGGTGATAGCCGCCATATCGGTGATTTTTGATACGTCGCCTAAACCGATGTTTTCCCTGGCAGTCAAGTCGTATTCCATGAAGTCTTGGAATACTGTACCGATATGCGCCCTGTATTCTTTTAGGGCGAAGATGCGGATGTCGAATCCATCCCACAGGATGCGCCCTTTCTCGGGATCGTAGAAGCGGCATAATAGCTTGATTATGGTGGATTTGCCTGCGCCATTCTCTCCGACCAGAGCGGTTGTCGCGCCGGCCGGGATCGTCAAGCTGACGCCACGCAGGATCCATGGCTGATCTTCGGAGAATCGGAACCAGACATCCTCAAAGCGAATTGCCTGCCGCAAGGGGGGGACCGGCGTCGGCTTGTCGGTCGTGTGTAGGTCTTGTGGCACGTTAGCCAAGTCCAGATAGTTGCGAAACATTAGCTGGGCCCCGTAACAGAGCGCCACATCGTTGGCGATTGTGCCGGCGGCGCCCTGCACCGATGAGAGGGCAGCCAGAAGAATCGTCAGGTCGCCGACGGTGCCGTGGCCGTTGCTGATCTCATAGGCGGCCCACAGCAAGCATGCGGCCGTTGTGGCCCAAGTCAACGCTTCGCCGGCAACCTCATAGGTGAGAACGCGCCGATCCAGCTTGCGGGCGATACCGTTGGCCTGTGTGATGTACCTGAGGGCTTGCTTTACCAGGTAGGGGGCGGTCCGCAGCAGCCGGATCTCCTTGGCTGCCCGATGGCTGGTCAGTAGCTCGGAATAGAAGAATTGCTTGCGCTGCAGCGGGCTGAGCTCCCACATGTTGCGTACGCGCTGCCGGTTAACGCGTACCTCTAGCACGAGGGCGGGTGCGGCACCCACAGTGGCGACCACTGCGGATATTGGGCTGAGTATCACCAGCGTGGCGCCGAACCCTACCAGCGTGATGACCGACGTCACTGCACCAGCGAAGGCTTCCAGCGCCTCGAGAGGGGAAGAGGTTGCCGCCGACTGGGCCAGCTTGATACGGTCCGCCATCAACGGAGACTCGAAGTTGCGCAGGCCACCGAAACGGTTCACCAGGCCATACAGCAACTCGGTGGCGGTCAGGGTAACGCGGCGATGCATCTCTTTGAGTAGGTAGCGCTGCGCACCGGGGATAAACGCGGTAGACAGGCCAGTACCGGCGACGACAGCCAGGGAACCCATCAACTCGGTGATGGGGGCAATGCGTGTCAGGCCGTCAATAAGAAACTTGGTTGCCCAGGCGGTCGCCAGCGGTGTGCCCGCGAAGGCCAGTGTAAGTACACCATAGGTGATCATATGGGCTGGTGCCGCCTGGCGCACCAGCCCGAGCGCTGCCAGCGTCGCCGTGAGCACGTTTTTGGCGTTCGGGAGGATCATGTGCATGCCGTTACTACTACACGCGCTCCAGCGCGGACAGGTGCATCGCAGTAGGCGCCTCGGTGGCGATATATAGCCCGTCCTGACGGTTTTGAACTCGGTAGAACGCCGGAAATGCGGTGGCACCGAAGGCGGAGATGACCTCCTGGTCGCCATCCTCGGTGACCACGTGCGAGCACTCTTCCAGCCGGCTGGTGAGTTTGCGTAACTCTTCAGCACGAGCCTCGTCGTCCAGTTCACCGGATTCATAGCGAATAACAGAGACGATTTGTGTCCCGTCGGTGCGTATCCGCTTGCAGACATCGACGAACAGTGGTAAGGACGTTTTGCAGGGCGGGCAGCCGATCATGAAAAAGCCTACCACGAACTCCTCGCTCAAGGCGGTCGAGTCAATCGGCGCTCCTTGCGTGCTGTGGGTCATAAAGTGTGCAACAGTTGATCCGAGTAGGTGGGGGGTGGCGAGCTGCTCCGCATAGGAATGGTCAAGGTCCTTGCGTAGTGCGGACACTGCACCGCTCAGCTTGGACGTCACCGCCATATTGATGATTAGCCCGGTTGCGAGGACGCAGCAAAGGACATACAAAATCACCATGAGCGCGTGTTTGCTCTCTCGTCGGAGGGAATCTGGATGGTCTCATTCAGAATGATGATCGCAACGATGACGGCCGCAACAGCCAGGCACATTGCCGCCTCGCTCACCTGGACTTCGCCAGCTGGGACCACAAGCCGAACATGCCAGGCGGCCAGCGTCGCCAGGACCAGCACGACGTTGCGGAGTAGATGCCTCCAAGAGTAGGTCCGCCCCTTGGCGCCGAAGCAGCGGCATGTCAGGTTCTGGCGTCCGACGAGTGCGTGGGCGACGACGACGGCGAAGGCCACCAGGAGGCCCCCTGCGGCCAGCAATCCCCAGCTGCGTGTAGCCGAAGGACCGATAAGGAGAAGGATGGCTGTTGCGGCCTCTGCAGCAACGACCACTGCTGCTACGCATGCGGCCGTGTGGCGCGCCCATGCGCCCCCGATGACGCCGATTAGAGGGGCTGGCAGATGCTGGGCTACAAGGTTCGTGAATGCCTGCCGATGTGCACGGGACACCAACTTGCCGCCAGCGGTGACAGCGAACAGCAACCCAAGGATAAATTCAACAATCGTGGCGAAATATGCCGTAGTTGACACTTCGCCTCCTCAAGGCTCAGTACACTTAAAGGCCGACGCTCCATGCCTCCTCGGCTGGCTCTTGAACGGCACGGAGCGTCGGCACCAGGCGCTACGCCGGAGGTTTATGAGCCTTCGTCACAGCGCATCTCCGTCGGCTGCCGGACGGTCGTCTTGTGACTAGCAGCCGCAGCGTATGAACCTACGCAGAGCCGTTACCTCGAACCACTGGCCGTCGTAGCAGGCGTACGTGCGACCCTGCAGGTACTTGCGGTTGGTAGCTTCGCAGCTACCAGGCGAGGCTGTGATGCAGGCCGTTGTGTACATTTCCTGACCAGGTAAACACATGGTAACCCTTTCGTCGCCGATGGTATGGCCACCCCTGGAATGAGACGAATGCGCTCTCTGAAGCGCTTGAGGGGGTGATATGCATCTTTGCACGAAGTGTGTATGTAAGTAAAGAATAATTGACGACCTTTGGTAACAGATTGGCAACAAAGTTCAGCGGGTGTCGGCTTGGAGTGCTCGGTATTTTCCGGATGTGCCTCAAATGGTCCAAGTGGCGACCAATATTAGGCTCTACCTCTACGCACTGAAGCAGATTCTGTGGTCAGATATGTACATTTAGTAGCGGCCTATGGTTGCGTTCTGTGACCACCGGGTCGGCCGGTGATGGGAAAAAGCGCGCCCGCCGGATGTGCGCCGCCGGGTCACCTTGGAGCGCTACGGGCGGCGCGGCCGGGCCGCCGACCTGGGGGACAAGTTTTGTGGGGTGGTGCGGGAACACCATGCAGCGAGGTCGCGATCAGATATTCATGGTCCTTAGAGCGTGTTTGAGAAGGCTTGATAACGGTGTGCGCATCTTGCCACCGTGACTGCCGTCAGGTCACGATCATGACCGAGTGCCACGCGAGCGCCGCTACCCCTCCGACCTGACCGACGCGCAATGGGCGCTGGTCGAGCCACTGCTACCTGCGCCGAACACGGGAGGGAGGCCGGAGAAGCATCCGCGCCGGGACATCGTCGACGCGATCCTGTACGTGGTGCGTACCGGTTGCGCCTGGCGGCAGTTGCCGTTCGACTTCCCGCCCTGGCAGACCGTGTACTGGTACTTCGTCCGCTGGGAAGAAGCCAAGGTCACCGAGCGGATCCTCGCCGTACTGCGGCGCCGGGTCCGGGCGGCATAGGGGCGAGCCGAGGAACCAACCGCGGGCATCATCGACTCCCAGAGCGTCAAGGGCGCCGACACCATCGGCCGCGACAGCCGCGGTTACGACGCGGGGAAGAAGGTCAACGGACGCAAGCGGTTCACGTCACCGACACCATCGGCCGCGACAGCCGCGGTTACGACGCGGGGAACAAGGTCAACGGACGCAAGCGGTTCACGTCACCGACACCCTCGGACTGCTGCTGGTCGTCTGCGTGATGGCCGCCTCCGTCCAAGACCGCGACGGAGCCAAGACCACTCTGCTCAGCATGTACCTGGTCACGCCGGTCCAGTACGTCTTCGCCGACGCCGGCTTCGCCGGGATGCTGGTGGACTGGACCCAGCGCGTGCTGCGAACCGTGCTGCACATCGTCCGCAAGGCACCGGGACAGATCGGATTCGCGGTGATCGAACGACGCTGGGTCGTCGAACGGTCGCTGGCCTGGCTGACCAGCCACCGCCGCCTGGCCCGCGACTACGAGCGCCAGCCAGCCACGGCAGAGGCCAT